>JBCCWC010000108.1:0-47325 GCA_039194325.1 Myxococcota bacterium | reverse complement strand
GGCGCAGATAACTTCCACGCTTATCAATAACCAATCGCCGCGATTTCTGGGTGGCGATAATCACGCGACGGCGACCAAAATGGCGAAACCCGAGTCTGACGACTCGATGCTGACGATGAGCGGAGGGGTCTCGGCAGCAATACTACGAGCAGGCGGACCTGCTATTATACTAGACGCAGTGAAGAACATTCCCGTCAAACTCGGCGATGTAGTTGTTACGACAGCGGGAGCTCTTGACGCCAGGCATATATTCCATGCTATCACCATAGGCGAGGATTTCTTGGATTTCTCAGACCTACCTCCTGAAGTCGAGAAGCAGCGAGAAGTGGTCGCTGGAGCCACGCGTCGCTGCCTGCATCTTCTGGAGACATTGAGCTTGTCATCGATCGCATTCCCTGCCATTGGCACGGGCCTCGCTCAGTTCTCCCCGGAGAAAGTTGCTGAAGAGATGGCGAATTGCATAGCTATGCACATTAACGAATGTGCGAGTCGTATCGATATCCATCTTTATCTATTTGATCGGTTTGGATCAATGCAGCCTCTTGACTACATCCGGTTCTTCGAGGAATTTGCAAAAAAGACACAACTGCCCACCACGTCACCAAACAGAAACAAACCTAGCACAAAGAAGCATACTGAAACACCAGCCATCAAGGCAAGGCGAACGATCGCCGAAGAAGTGCGCCTGCTCGAGCATGAGCGTGATCAGATAGAGCGAAGACTCGCATCGTTTGGAGATGATACCAACCCGGCTCTCGAATCCGAGTTACGAGTTCGCCTGGTCGCACTTCAAGATCATCGCATACGCTTGCTGGCCAATCTCAAGCAGACCTGCGGTCGGCCCGTTTGTGTTTTCTTGTCATACTCTCACAAAGACGAGGCACTTCGGCAGGCTTTAGGAGCTCATCTATCTGTACTGGAGCGCCAGGGAATAATCTGTTCATGGCACGATCGACGAATCACCGCTGGGAGCGACTGGAAAGAGCAAATCGACGAGCACCTTGAAGAAGCAGACGTAATCCTGTTGTTGCTCAGCGCTGATTTCATGAATTCAAAATACTGCTACGAACGGGAGTTGACCCGTGCCATCGAGCGACATGAAGCAGGTGAGGCTCTGGCCATCCCTGTTATACTACGACCAGTGGCCTTTGATCAGTCCCCGTTAGCAAGACTTCAAGCGCTCCCCCGAAACGCAAAGCCCGTTACTACATGGATGGATCTAGATTCCGCGTTTGTCGACATCACCGAAGGATTGCGCATAGCAATCCAGGGTTTCGCTCCCTCTTTTATCTGGAGGCGACCGCCGAGAGCGGATCTCAAGTGAATTCGACGGCCATTCTCATGACTCAGGATCCAAGTCTACACTTCGACATCCTTGAAGCTCGCTGCTCGTGCCCGGCCGTAGGCTCAGCCCCCCCAGTACCGCACCAGATCGGCCGGCGTCTCCGCCGGCCGCAGCACCCGTAGCACGCCTTCGTCCAGGCCCAGCACCGCCGGCTGGGTGCGGCTGCAGTGCCGCGACCACATGCTGAGGGTATAGGCCCCGGTGTCGCGAACGACCAGCAGGTCGCCGGGGACCAACGCGGGCAACCCGATCCGACGCGCGACCAGATCCCCCCCAAAGCACAAGGGGCCACCCACGTCGGTCGGAATCGTCGCCCCGGTCTTGAGCACGCCGTTCGCATCGAGGGCCACGAACTCGTGAACCCAGTCGCCCGGGTGATAGACCGGCCGCATCAACAGATCGGCCCCGAGATGGATCACCGCCAGCTGCGCGTCACCGGCCGGCTTGACGTACTCCACCCGACTGACCGCAAGCCCGCAGCCGGCCTGCACCGCGCGACCAAACTCGGTATAGAGCCGCCACGGGCCCGCCCATAGCTCGGGGACCGCCTCTCGCAGCGCCGCCACGTAGGCATCGAGCGAGATCGGAGCATCCGTCGACCGATAGGCCACCGGCAGACCGCCGCCCAGGTCGAGGTGGCGTAGACGCCCGGGCGCAACGTCTTCGATCTGCTGCGCAAGCTCGACGACCCGACGCGCGGCCGTAACCAACTGCTCCAGCGCGACCCCCTGCGAGCCCACATGCACGTGGATCCCGGTGAGCCACTCATGGGCAACATAGCGCTCGAGGATCGCTGCCCGATCCGACCCCAGGGGTACCCCCATCTTCGACAACTGATGAGCCACGGAGGTCGTGGCGATCGATCCCGGTCCGACCTGCGGATTGACCCGCAGCCCGATCACCGAGGTCGTCGGCGCCTGGGCCACCCGCGCCGCGATCCGATCGAGCTCGTCGAAGTTGTCGGCGTTGAGGTGGATACCGCGATCGAGCCCCTCGCGCAGCTCGGCGCGCGTCTTGGCCGGCGAGTCGAAGATGATCGCCTCGGGCGAGCACCCCGCGGCCAGCGAACAGGCCACCTCGGGCCACGAGGCGCACTCGAGCCCCGCCCCCGCGTCGACACAGGCCCGCAGCACCCCCAGGACGGGGTTGGCCTTGACCGCGACCGCATGCTGGGTCCCCGAGGGGAACGCCACCCGTAGGGCCGCGATGCGGCCTCGCATGCGATCAAGATCGTGTAGCAGCACCGCGTCGGCCCCATGCATATGCCCGTGCTCGAGGATCCGTCGCACGAGGGCCGCCCCTTGCTTGGGGGTGATCCGATCGCCCCATCGGGCCGCGCTCATGCCCACGCTCCAGTCACGACGGTTACGGCGACCATGGTCGCCCCATCGGGCATTACGATGCGACGCTCACGGCGACAGCGGCGGTTGGATCCTCGTTGGCAATCGTCGATCATTGTTGGACTCCACGGGCGGTCAACGGTCGAATTGCCCCGCCTTCAGTCGACGCAGATAGTCACGGGTGTCGCGAACCACCCGGGGGCTGAGCGCCACGATGGCGACCACGTTGGGTACGACCAAAAGGCCCACCAGCAGATCCGAGAGGCTGATGACCAAGCCCAGGCGGTAGATCGCCCCCAAGAAGACCGTCCCGATGAACACAATGCGATAGGGCAGGATCGCCCGGCGCCCCAAGAGCCACTCGCTGGCGGTCTCTCCATAGTACGACCAGGTGATCATCGTCGACAACGCGAAGAAGAACCCCGCGATCGTGATGAAGATCGTGCCGAACCCTCGAACGAAATGATCGAAGGAAGCCGAGGTCAGCGAGATCCCTGTCAGCTCGCGCACCGGCACCGGCGTGGTCGTCTCCAAGGGCTCGTCGCCGGCTCGAAGCTCCAGCACCCCCCCTTCGGCGAGCGCCTGCTTGGCCGGGGACGCCAACTCGATCGCACAAAGGCGCCACGTTGGGCTGGGCGGACACGCGCTGGACTCCGTGAGCTCGACCGCGGCCAGCGGCTCCGGCCCGGCCATCCCCCCGAGGATCCGAACCCCCGCTCGCCGGTCACCCCCGCGATAGGCAAAGCGAACGCCGAACTGCTCCTCGGTCGCCGGGGGCAGGGTCACGCGCACGATCCCTTCGGCACCGCCGCCCTCGTGGCGCAATACCGGCCGCCCCGCCACCGGCTCGGATCTCGCGAGCGTCGACGTCCAGGCCCCCTCGACCTGCACCACGGGCTCGACCCCGGCCAGCGGCTGAAGACGCGCGTCCCCGTAATTGCCCGCCAGCACGATCACCACTGCGGTCGCCCCGGAGACGATGATGGTGTCGATGAGCGGACCCAGCGAAGCCACCACGCCTTCGCGAACCGGCTCGTCGGTCTTGACCGCAGCGTGGGCGATCGCAGCCGAGCCTAGCCCCGCCTCGTTGGAGAACACGGCCCGCCGGATCCCCCAGGTGATGACCGCACCCAAGGTCCCCCCCGCCGCCGCCTCACCGCTCAGGCCGTCCCGAACGATCAAGACCAGCACCTGAGGCAACAGCTCATAATGCCAAAGCGCGATGCCCAGCGCGCCCAGCACGTAGGTCAAGCAGACCAACGGCACGATCCGCGCCGCCCAGCGCCCGATCGCCTCGATGCCGCCCAAGATGACCGCGGCGGTGAGCACCGCGAGCACCAGCCCCGTGACCCAGGTCGGCACAGCAAAGCTCGTCGACAGGGCATTGGCCGCCTGGTTGCTCTGGAACATGCACGTAAAGCCCAGGCCGGCCAGGGCGATCGTCATCGCGTAGAACCACGCCACCGGGCGCCAGCGCGGCCCGAGCCCCGCCACGATGTAGTACATGGGGCCGCCGCGGACCGATCCGTCGGGCTCGACCTTGCGGTACGTCGTGCCCAGGGTGCACTCGACGAACTTGGTGGCCATGCCCAGCAGGCCTGCGACCCACATCCACAGCACGGCCCCCGGCCCACCCACCGAGATCGCGATCGCGACTCCGGCGATGTTTCCGATCCCGATCGTCCCCGAAAGCGCAGCCGCCAGCGCCTGCAGATGCGAGATCGCCCCGGTCTCGTCGGGATCGTCGTAGCGCCCCGTCAGCAGGGCCAAGGCGTGCGGCAACACCCGCAGCTGCACGAAGCCCAGGCGCACCGTGAAGTAGAGCGCGGACAACAAGCAAAGGCCCACCACGGGGTAGGACCACACCAGGTCGGCCGCACGCGCGAGGATCTCAGTCAGCGAGAAGGCCGGCATGAACGCTCACCTCGAGACTGGGGGGTGCACCAAACGGGCGATGAGCGCGACCCGACCTGGGGCCGGACGCGGTCATCCCCGGTCAACGAAGGCTCTAACGCGTTCACGCGCTCTCGAACCACTCCACGGGCATGCTCTGGGTGACCAGCTCGGCCACGCTGAAGGTATGGATCCCCGCCTCGCGCGAGACCTCCTCGGCAAAGCTCCAGCGCGCCTCGCTGCGGGCCATCACGAAGGCCCGCGGGTACTTCTGCGCGAGCCACATCGCCGTACGCAAGTTGGTGCGGTCGACCCCCGAGCCCAGCACGAACACGGGCTCGGTGGTGTGCAGCTCGACCTGCTCGGCCAGCGTCCGCCAAAGCCCCGGGTCGCGCAGATCGCCCGAAAGAACGTCGCGCCGGTAGTCGTTGGTGAAGCCGATCTGCTCGTCGAACACCATGGCCCGACGATCCGCGTCCACGTCGATGATCACCACGTGATCGAAGCTGCCCGCCGCCCCCCGCTGGAGCTCCCCGAGCACCGTCTCCCCAAAGCGACCAAAGCCGGCCAAGATCACCAAGTCGCGCGGCTCGGTGCGGCGGAAGTGATCGAGCACGCTGGTCTGGACCAGGTGTGACGCCGCGATCTGATGGCCGTTGAAGATCTGGCAGCGTCGCGCCAGCCGGGTCCCCGCCATCGAGTGGAGGAACCGCAGGTCGGAGACATGCACCACCACGTCGGGCCCCAGGTGAGGGGCCAGGGCCAGGATCTGGGTGGCCGCGTCGAGGTTGGTGAAATCGTCGTCGGTCAGCAGCAGCACCCGGCGGGCGTACTCCAGGTTGAGCCGGGCCAGCACCGCCGCGTTGGCCACGTCGCCCGCCACCACGCGGACCCGGTAGGCCTCCCGCAGCTCACCGGTCCGCTCCCCAGGCGGCACCACCACCACCACGGCGCTGCGCGGATCGGCCTGCCGCAGCCGCTGAAGGTATAGCGAGGTCAGCTGCCCCGATCCGGCCACCACCACGTGATCCCGCAGCCGCTTGAGCCGGCGCTCGGGCGCCAGCACCCGCAGGGCCGCGTCGATGACCGCCGACGCGGTGATCGCCGGGGCCACGAAGTAAGCGGTCCACAGCAGCGTCCGCCCCCACAAGGGACCCCCGGCCGGCGTCCCGAGATCCAGGCCCCCAAACAGGAACAGGCCCAGCGTGTAGTAGACCTTGGTCAGCAAGTCGGTGCCGATCATGCTCCGCTCGGTCACGTCGACCCCGGACAAGAAGCCGATCACCCCGAGCGAGAACGCCAGCACGGGCAACCCGAAGCGCCAACGCAACGATCGCAGCCGAAACCGACGCGGGCGCTCCACCGGCACCGGGGCCGACACCTGGGTCGGCACTCGCCGCGAGCGTGGCGGCGGGATCTCGAACACGGCCGACTCCTCGAAGCCGGCCGCCCCCCAGAACCCCGAGGCCCCCCCCTCGGGCACGATCCCGCTGTGCCCGAAGGAGACGGGCGCAATTCCCGACGCGCCGGGGTCGTGGTTGTGGTGGGGCACCTCTGGGGGAGGGTCGCACGGTCTGACGGGACAGTTCTACCCAAACCCTCGTTTTGTTGCCGCGCGCGGCGATCCGCAACGATCGCTCGGGGTCGCACCTCAAGGGATCTGGTGCACGATGACCCCCACATAGGGCGGCGCCATGTCGAGGCTACCCCCCACCGCCCACCGCTCCCCGCTCGCGAAACCGTACACGCCGTGTAGGGCCAACCCGGTGCCGCTGTCCTGAAGCTGCACCACCAGCGCCCCAGGGGCCACCACACCCGCTCCGCCGCGGGGACCCACCACCACCGCGGTGCCGTCGGATGCCATCCACACCCCGTTGAGGCCCGGCAACTCGGGGATCTGCTGCGCCGTCCACTGGCGACCGTCCCAGCGTGAGAGCACCCCGGTGGCACGCCCCCCCACCGCGAGGATCTCGTCCGGGCCCGTCCCCCATAGCGAGATCAGATCGAAATCCGTCCCCGAGGGCACCTCGGTCCACCCCTCGGCCTCACCGCCCCAGTGCATCACCAGGCCCGCGTCACCCACCGCCCACACGTCGTCGGTGGCCGTACCCCAGATCTTGTAGAGCGCATGGGACTCGAACGAAGGCTCGGGCAACGGCCACGGGGTCCACGACTGCCCGTCGAAGTGGCAAGCCACCGGATCGCGGTTGAACCCGTCACCCCCCACGGCCCACGCATCGTCAACCGCCGCCGCCCACACGCCCCAAAGCGGCAGGACCGTCTCGCAGCCATACTGCGTCCACTCGCCCTCGTCGCCGTCACGCACCAAGATCACGCCGAGCTCCCCCACCACGAAGCGCCGGTCGCCGACCCCAAACACCCAGTTCAGGCCAGGGATCCGCGCGGGCACCGGATGCGCGCTCCATGCGTTGCCATCCCAGCGCTGGATCGACCCGAGGCTCAGACCGCCGCCGGTCGGCTGGCTCGCGACCGCGTAGAGCCGGTCGGGCTGCGAACCCCACACGCTGAAGAACGCACCCACGTCGTCCCCAACTTCTAGACCCAACTCCCAATCGCTGCCGGACTCGCCGGTGCTCGGGTCGCTCCCGCTACTGTCGAGCGCCGTGGTCGAGGCGGGCTGCGACCCTCCGGTGGAGGAATCCGCGCGCCCGGTGGATCCGGAGGCGGGCGGCCGATCGTCGGCGCGGCACCCCACCATCAGCCCGATCCATAGGAGCACCATCGGGACCCGCGCATCCACATGCTCCGCTCCCCTGGTGGCGCGCTGGCTCGGCACGGACGCGATGATACGGCAAACTACGGCCATGAGGCTTGGATTGAGCATTGGACTCGTGCTCGGCGCGCCCCTCGCCGGTGGGTGCGGCGGCGATGGAGGGCTCGACCCCCCAACGACCACCGGGTCCACAGCATCGACCAGCGGGACCGACGCCGGAGCGAACTCGACCGACCCGACCGCTTCGACCGCTCCGACCGCGCCGACCGACTCAGACGACTCGGCCTACCCTACCGACTCGGCCACGTCGGCCGTCGTCTCCACGGCAAGCACCACCGGCGAGCCTCCCGAATCGACCCAGAGCACCACCGAGGGCACCACCACCGAGGGCTCCACCACCGAGGGCTCCACCACCACCGCGGGCATCGAGCAGGCCTGTGCACAGGGATGCGCCGTCGAGTTCTCATGCGGCACCGAGTGGACCAGCGAGCAAGAGTGCGTGACGTGGTGCGAAGCCAACCTGGAGAAGGCCTACGAGTTCTCCCCGTTCTGTCGCGACGCCTGGGCCGGCGTCTCCGCGTGCCTGGGCACCCTGACCTGCGAAGAGTTCGCCGAGTGGCACGACCCGGCCATGTTTCCCTACCCCTGCTCGGAGACCGACGCGATCCTCAACGTCGAGTGCAAAGGACAGTAAGCCCGGTGAGCCCAGTGAGCCCAGGGACGCCACCCACGACTTCCCTGCCATGCACCTCGACGTGGTTGGCCGGGCTCGTCCTGGCCATGCTCGTCGGCTGCGGCGACGACCTCGGCCCCGCGGCCCCGGGGTCGAGCACCGACGCATCCGCGCCTTCGTCCTCCACGACGGACGCGTCGTCCTCGCCAGCCGCCACCGGGACGGGCGGCAGCATCTCGACCAGCGGCGACACTGGGGCGAGCAGCGACACTTCGAGCGGCTCGTCGCCGACCACGACCGGCGACGACGAGAACTCGGGCAGCAGCACGGGCGAGCCCACCGTGGCCGATCCGCGCGGCTACACCCTGTTCGCCCCGCTGGCCTCCCGCTTCACCTACCTGATGGACGCCGATGGGCTCGAGATCAACCGATGGGAGAGCGAGACCTTACCCGCCAACTCCGCCTACATGCTCCCCAACGGCCACATGCTCCGGGTGTCACGAGCGCCCGAGTCCACGGTCGATCTCGTCAGCGGCGTTGGAGGGATCGTCCAAGAGTACGACTGGCAGGGCAATCTCGTGTGGCAGTACGACCACGTAGGCCCCAGCATCATCGCGCACCACGACATCGAGTGGATGCCCAACGGGCACGTGCTCATCATCGCCTACGAGATGTTCACGTTCGAACAAGCGGTCGCGGCCGGTCGCGATCCGGCCACCGTGTCCCCCGACGGGCTGTGGGCCGACACCCTGGTCGAGGTCGATCCGACCACCGACACGATCGTCTGGGAGTGGCATGTGTGGGATCACCTTGTCCAAGACTACGATCCCATGGCCGACCACTACGGGGCGATCGGCGACCACCCCGAGCGGATCGACATCAACTGGCTCCGGCCCGGTACGTCGGCCCGCCCCGACTGGACCCACATCAACGCCGTCGCCTACGACGAGTCGCTCGATCAGATCGTCCTCAGCCCCCGCACCTTCTCCGAGATCTGGATCATCGATCACTCCACCACCACCGCGCAGGCGGCCTCGAGCACGGGAGGCAACGCCGGGCGGGGGGGTGATCTGCTGTATCGCTGGGGCAACCCCGCCACCTACGACGCCGGCGACACACTCGACCGCCAGCTCTACTTCCAGCACAACCCCCGCTGGATCCCCGCGGACAAGCCCGGCGGGGGCCACCTGCTCGTGTTCGACAACGGCGACGACGTGCTGCGCCCCTGGTCGCGGGTGATCGAGATCGAGACTCCCGTCCAGCCCGACGGCACCTACCCGCTGCGCGGCGCGTCCTTCGATCCGCTCGATCCCGCGTGGGTCTACGAAGATCCCCCCAACTTCTACGCCGCGTTCATCTCGGGTGCCGACCGTCTCGCCGACGGACGCACCCTCATCTGCAACGGCCCGGCGGGGAGCCTGTTCGAGGTCACGGACACCGGCCAGATCCAGTGGTCGTTCACGGTGGGCTCGTCGACGTTCCGCGCCGAGCGCTACGAAGCGGACCACCCCGCCTGGCACGGGCTGAGCAAGGCGGATCTCATGCCGGGCGACCCGGTGATGGTGAACCTCGACCGGTGAAGGTGCCACCGCCGTAACGCAACACCGCTGGGGCGGCGAACGGCCCAATCTCGGACCAGCCTCGGCCCAGCCTCGGACCAGGCGCGGACCAGCCTCGGACCAGGCGCGGCCCAGCCTCGGACCAGGCGCGGCCTGGCCTCGGACCAATCGCGGACCAGTCTCGGCCAGGCCTCGGCGCGGACCCGCCCCATGTGCGCTCGCGGCCCGTCGAGTGCCTTGTTCCCACGGTCCGCTTGTGTGACCCTCGGTCCACGGCCATTGGCGCTGCGCGCACTATACGCAAGCCCCGATTGCCGCCCACCATCGCCGTAAGAGAGCACGCGTCTTCATGGGCAACAAAGTCGCATTGATCACCGGTGTCACGGGTCAAGACGGGTCGTACTTGGCCGAGGTCTTGCTCGAGAAGGGCTACGACGTCCACGGCATCACCCGGCGCACCTCGATGTTCAACCGCGGCCGGATCGAAGAGCTCCGGGCCAAGACCGAGGGCAAGGTCTTCGAGCTGCACTACGGCGACCTGGGCGACAGCAGCAGCCTCAACCGGGTGGTCTCGATCGTGCGGCCCGACGAGGTCTACAACCTCGCCGCCCAGTCCCACGTGGGGATCTCCTTCGAGCAGCCCGAGTACACCGCCGACGTCACCGGCACCGGCGTGCTGCGCCTTCTGGAGGCCCTGCGGATCAACAAGCTCCCGCAGGCACGCTTTTACCAGGCGTCCACCTCCGAGCTCTACGGCAAGGTTCAAGAGGTCCCGCAGACCGAGACCACTCCGTTCTACCCGCGCTCGCCCTACGGGGTGGCCAAGCTCTACGGCTTTTGCGTGGTCAAGAACTACCGCGAGAGCTACGGGATGCACGCGTCCAACGGGATCCTGTTCAATCACGAGTCGCCGCGGCGAGGCGAGAACTTCGTCACCCGCAAGATCACGCTGTCGCTGGCCCGCATCAAGGCCGGCCAGCAAAAGACGCTGCGGCTGGGCAACATGGAGGCCAAGCGCGACTGGGGCTACGCCAAGGACTACGTCGAGATGTTGTGGATGATGCTCCAGCAGCCCGAGCCCGACGACTACGTGGTGGCCACCGGCGAGATGCACACCGTGCGCGAGTTCGTCGAGCGCGCCAGTGAGGTGGCCGGCTTCGAGATCGAGTGGGAGGGCGAGGGCACCGACGAGATCGGGCGCGACAAGAAGACGGGCAACACGATCGTGGAGATCGACCCCCGCTTCTACCGCCCCGCCGAGGTCGACCAGCTGCTGGGCGATCCCACCAAGGCCAAGGAGAAGCTGGGCTGGGTCCCCGAGGTCAAGTTCGAGGGCCTCGTCGAGCTGATGATGCGCGCCGATCTGGAGGCGGTAGGCCTGGCCTGAGGCCCGCCCAAGACCCGCGATGAGCACCGCCTCGTCTACCTCGGAGCGCTTTGGCGTCCCGACGATTGAGCTGCATGGCCTGACCTTCCTCAACGTCGACGAGCCGCGCTTCGTGGAGCTGCTCGTCGACGAAGGTCGGGCCGGGCGCGGGGGTTGGGTGATCACGCCCAACACCGACATCTTGCGGCTGTGCCACGAAGATCCCCAGATCCACACGTTGGTGGGCCGCGCCGACGTCTTGGTGGCCGACGGCATGCCGCTAGTCTGGGCCAGCCACGTGCAAAAGACCCCGCTGCGGGGGCGGATCTGCGGATCCGACCTCATTCACAGCATTCCTGAGGCGGCTGCACGGGCTGGGCTTTCGCTCTACATGCTCGGGGGTAAGGACGACACCGGCGAGCAAACCGGCCGGATCCTCACCGCGCGCAACCCGGGCCTGAAGATCGTGGGGAGCTACTCGCCGCCCTTTGGCTTCGAGAAGGATCCCGCCCAATTCGACACGATGGAGCGGCTGATCCAGCAGGCCGAGCCCGACATCGTGTTCGTGGCCCTGAGCTTTCCCAAGGGCGAGCGCCTCATCGAGCGGATCCGCCACGCGCGGCCCCAAGCCTGGTGGATCGGGGTGGGCGCGGCCTTCGACTTCGTCAGCGGCGAGATCCAGCGCGCCCCCGAGTGGATGCAAGACACGGGGACGGAGTGGATGTATCGGATCACCCAAGACCCCAAGCGGCTCGCCAAGCGCTACCTGGTGCACGACCTGCCCTTTGCGGCCGCGCTATTCAGCCGTTCGCTGCGGCGCCGATTCGGCCGAGACTAAGTAGCCGATTTGGCCGAGACCAGTAAGGGTATCGGACCCGGCCAACCACGACACGAGCCCGCCGTAGCGGGCTCGCGGTTGCCAGTGACCGGACGGGCTTACTCCATGCCGGGCAGCGTTGGCACCTCCACCACCAGCGCGTCGGGGTCGCTGAGCGCCTCGAGGAACGCGACCAGGTCGGCCTGCTCCTGCTCGCTGAGCCCCAGCGGGCGGATCTCTCGGTCGTGCCCGGGCAGGGTCGAGCCGTCGCTATAGAGCTCCACCACCTCGGCCAGCGTGGCCCCGCTGCCGTCGTGGAAGTAGGGCCCGCTGTCGGCGATGTTGCGCAGGGTCGGGGTCTTGAAGGCGTTGAGATCCCGGGTGCGCCCCGTCGCGGCCAGCCGACCCACGTCGCCGGAGAGCGGCACCAGGCCGATGAAGTGGTAGTCCTCGTCCGTGTAGTTGCTGCCCGAGTGGCAAGCCACGCAGCGGGCCTTGCCGTGGAACAGCTGCCGCCCGCGGATCTCCGCCTCGGTCAGCGCATCGGCCTGCCCCGCCTCGAACTGATCGACGGGGCTGTTGCCCGAGAGCACCGTGCGCTCGAAGCTGGCGATCGCCCGAGCCAGGTTGTCCGGGTTGGGCCCCTCGCCGTAGACATCCATGAAGGCCTGGAGGTACCCGGGCTCTCCTTCCAGGAACGCAAACACCTGCTGCGGGGTGTTGCCCATCTCCACCGGGGAGATGATCGGGCCCAGCGCCTGCTCCTCGGCCGTGGCCGAGCGGCCATCCCAAAACTGCTCGGTCGACAGCGCGATGTTGATGATCGTGGGCGAGTTGCGCGTGAGCGCCTGGTCGTCGATCCCAAAGCCGGTGGGCAGGCCATCGGACCACCCCAGCGCGGGATCGTGGCAGGTGGCGCAGGAGATCTCACCGTTGGCCGACAGCCGCGGGTCGAAGAAGAGCATGCGACCCAGATCCACGGCGCCCTCGGTGACCGCGTTGTCCTCGGGGACCCGCAGCTGCTCGGGGTCCAGGCCCACCGGGAAGTCGACCAATGCCAGCAGGCTGTCGTTACTCCAGGTGGGCTCTTGCGGCACGAAGGTCCCGGCGGCGCGGGCGATCTCGTCGTCGGTGCGTAGCACGCGGGAGATCGCGACCTCGTCCAGCGCCACGATCGCCACGTCGTCGGGCAGCTCCAGGCCTTCGCCGCGACCGTCGGGGCCGATCCGCAGATCGCCGGTGGCCGCGTCGGTCAGGGCGGGCTCGAAGGCCGCCTCGCCCTGGACCTGCCCGTCCACGAAGGTCCGCAAGGTGCCGGTGGCCGCCTCGTAGGTGAAGGCCACGTGGGTCCAGGCCTCGAGGGCCAGGGGCTGGCCCACCGGGCCGGAGCTCCGTGGCTGCCCGCCCGCGAAGACGATCGTCTCCACTCGGCCGTCCTCGTGCAGCCAGATCTCGGCCACGCCCGGCCAGGTCAGCAAAACCCGAGCGCGGTCGCCGTCACCACCGGCGAGATCCTCGAGGCGCTGCGCGAACAACTGCACCGTGAAGGTGGGGCCCGCGGACTGGAACTCCCAGTTGAGCGGGATCCGGACGCGGCCCGATTCTGGGAAGTAGATCGCCCGACCGCGCGCGCCGGTGTTCTCGTCCTGCACCGCGAGGCCCTGCGCGTCCCGACCGAAGTATTCCACGGCGAACTGAGCGCCCTGCTCGAGCAGGCCCGAGTGGTGGTCGCCCGACAGATCGGGGGTCTGGTTGGGGTCGTGGTGCAGCGAGCCATCGCTCGCGGGCACCAGCGACTCGTTCATCGGCAGGTACAGGGTGTAGTCGCGATCGGTATAGGGCGAAAAGCCCACTTCGTTGTACGCGCCCAGCGGCGAGTCCTCGTCGCCGGCCGTGCTCAGCAGGGCGTACGCCGGGCCCTCGGTCAGCGGGATCCCGGCGTCGACGCCGGCGATCGGGGTCCAAAAGCCCGGGGTGCGGCCCGGCGAGATCACCTGGCGGCGAAGGGCCGCCGGGCCGTCCATGGCCTCACGCGAGGGGTTGGCCGCGCCGTCGATCAAGCGGATCGCGTAGCCGGTGTCCTCGCCGACCACCGACAGCGCCCCCACGCGCCGCACGCGCCCCTCCGCGTCGGCCGGGCCGGCCTCGGCCGCCGTGTAGAACAGCTCGGTCCCGTCGCGGCTCAGCCACGGGTGCTCCCCAAAGAACAGGAAGCCCGCGGGGTAGCTGCGACCGTCGGGGACCCGCAGCGCAGCCGCCGCCAGCGGCGCGCGCTCGGCCAGCGGCACGCCGTCGACCAGCACGTCGCGCTCGGTCACCAGCTCGGTCAGCGAGCGAGGCGTGGTCCAGCCCAGGCCCAAGCCCGCCTCGGGATCGGCCAGGCGCGCATAGACCAGGGTATCGGTAAGCAGGCGGCCCTCGGCGTCCGTGGCATCGCCCGGGCGCCCCTGGAAGACCAGCAGCCGACCATCGTTCGTGACCGTGGGCGCCACCCCGTGCAGCGGCAGGCCGTTGGCGCCCACCAGGGTCTGCGCCCCGCCCAGCCACGTCATGCTCACCACCTCGGCATCCGTGGTCTGCGGCTGCGCCACCACCACCTCGGCCGAGCGGACCGTCAGCTCGGGCATCGTCTCGTCGTCCGTGCTCGCGTAAACGAACATCCGGTAGGTCGCCTGGCCGTCCTCTAGCGAGGGGTTGGCCGGCAGATCCTCGGGCACCAGCGCGTGGGCCGACAACGCCGAGGGGCAGGCCACGCCCGGGGAGAACACCCCGGAGGGCAGCGTCACCGAGTTTGCGGTGGTCTGGATCTGCTGCGGCCGGACGGCCATCACCCGGCACTGGCCGTCCTCGCCGGCAGGGCCGATCACGAGCTGACCGTCCCACGAGATCGACTGCACCGCCGTGGGCAGGGACGCGATTCCAGCGTCGGCCGCGTCGCACATGCCCTCGCAGGGCGTATTGCGATTGTCGTCGCCCAGCGGGCGCCCCTGGTCGCCCTGGCAGCCCACGGCCACCAAGGTGGCCGCAGCCAGCAGCCAGCGGGGCGCCGCGGTCAGAGGTCGGCAAAAGCGGCGATCCAATCCAAGCAATGTGCGCTCCATCGTCGAACGGGAGACGGAGTCAACGCTCAGGGGTAGCGACCGACGGAGGGATCGGGGACGTCTTTTTGGCGTGAGGGGGTTCACGATGTTGGAGGTCATGCGAACGCGCGTTTCGAATGGGTGATGTCATAGAAGTATGAGACCCCACGCATCGTTCACGCACGCATCATTTACACATCATCGAATATGCGTCGTGAATCTCTTGGACTCGTGCGACCGGCTATCGAGATGGCCGGCTATCGAGATGGCCGGCGACTGAGATGGCCAGCGACTAAGGTAGCCGGCTACTGAGGCAGCCGGCTGCGTTGCGCTCATCGACGTCGGCGCCAGCCCACGCTCAATGACGCGAGCGCCCGGACTCCACCATCCGACCGGCGCTCCGCTCGACTCACCGACCGCCGCAGGGCACATCGTCGCTCACGCTCTGGCACGACGATAGATCCAGCACCCCATCCACCCCATCGAGGGTGAACATTAGCGTCGTCGGAACCCACGGCTCGGACACCTCGACGCTGAACTCACCCACGGGTGGTTCGGTCTCGATCCTGTCGATCGATGCCTGGGCCACGCCATCGCCCACCACGTACGTCCCGGCCTGCCCGTCCCAGGGCATGACGTGGAACAGCACCAGGCTCCATGGCTCGAAGTCGATGCTGACCGGCGGTATGCACTGCCCCTCGGACTCGTACTGTGGTGCGATCGCCTCGATGAACAACAGTGGTTCACCAACGTCACCGCTACAGCTCACCTGAGTGTATGTCTGATCGGGCGACGTCCAGAGGCTCGGCTCGGGCTCGGTCGTCGAGGACGGCAGCGTAGTGCCATCACTCGTACCGTCGACCCCGCCGCCCGTACCGTCGATCCCGCCGCTTGCCCCATCGGTCCCATCGCTGCTCGCCGAACTCGTCTGTCCCTCGGTGGTCCCGACGCTGGACGAAAGCTCCTCGGGGGGCGGCTCGACGGTCGGGCCGCAGCTCATCAGCACCAGCGTGCTCGGCACTAGTCCGATTGCCTTCGTCCATCCGATCGTCACGGCCCGCCCTCTCATGTGCTCGAAAACCGTCCATCCTACTGTACGTCAAGCAACACCATCGAAGGCCCCCCCATCTCCTGTCCACCGCCACCGCCACCGACCAGACCGTAGCCGGGCCCACGTTCACTTGCGCTCCTCGATCGTGGCGGGCCACGCGACCTCGCCCCCCGGGGCGACCACGACTGGGCCCTCGACCGCGCCGCGCCGCGCCGATGCGTCAACTCACCACGCCCGACTACGGGGCGAACACGACCCCCGAGACGTTCTTCTTCTGGAGCGGGGCGAGGTCGTTCCATCCGTCGACGAGCTGGGCGTCGATCCGAACGTTCTCGAATCGAATATCTTGCAGCGATCCGTCGGTCGCAAAGAAATTGTCGAGGCTCCCTCCGTTGGGGCACTCGAGCGCGTGTTCAAAGCGGATGTTCTTGAACGTGATGTCCTGCCACACCCCGCTGTTGCAGCCGCCGCTGCACGCCATGGCGAAGTTGAGCATACGACACTGCTTACCTTCGACGATGATATCGGTGAAATCGAAGTCGGAGACGTCGCTGTCCGACAGATCGACGCTCCCGAAGATCCCGTTGTTCTGCCGGGCACCACCATCGCCGTTCCACTCGCCGCGCACCACATTGCAGCGCCGGGCGTGACCCCCCTGGCGAGAGCCCCCGTTGCTGCCGGGACCTCCCCACCCTCCCTGGAAGATCGAGCCGTTGGTCAGGCCCCAGAAGGTCGAGTCCTCGATCACCCGAGACGGGAAATAGATGTGATCATCGTTGACCCGCGTGAACACTCCTCGCACGATGTCGACGCCGTGGATCCCATCGCTCGAGTGACGCCACCCGAACGCCTTGACGTTCTGGGTGAGATCTCCCCCCACGAAGTTGAAGTGATAAGGGTGGACCGTCATCACCCCATCGAACACGGTGTCTGCCTTGTCGGACTCGATGAGCCCCTTGACCCGCTCTCCGTCGGGGGTGATCGGGTAGTGATTGGTCCAGTTGGGGTCCGACTTGGCCCAGGCCCATCGCGAGCCGACCACCATGCCGCGCCCCGCCACGGTAACCCCGACCTTGTCGACGTGGATCCGCCCGTCCACGATCGTGTCCTCGGGGATATAGATCGCGTCGTAGGGGCTATTGGGCGGGATATAGATCCGGTCGTGCGAGTCCACGAACGGGCTGGACTGATTGACCACCCCCGAGGGCAAGACCATCACGTTCCCCGCCGGGATCTCGGCGGGAGGATTCGAGAAGATCATCAGGCCATGGTTGAGCAGCTTGCTCCCGTTGGGATCGTTGAGCTCCACCAGCACGTGCCGGGTCAGATCGCTCGGATCGAGCTCGAACTCGACCCAGTCGTTCCCCGCCTGCTGCGTCGCTTGCATCCCGTAGCGCTGAGGCTTGAGCACGACGCTATTGAGCGATCCCTGTAGCACCTCCACCCGTACCCGTACCCTCGCGCTGGTGTCGAACTGCGCGATGTGGACATGATTGTCGACCAGATCGCCGGGCACGTGATCGTAGTCGGGCCAGGCGTCGTAGACCGCGGTCGAGTGGGCACCGGCGTTCCACCCCGATCCATCCGACGCCAGCTTGACCATCACCCGATAGCGGGTGCTCTTGTCGAGCCCGTCGGGGTACGCCCCGGGATTGGGGGCATGCGCGTAACGATGCACGCTGCCGCCTCCGCCACCACCACCACCACCACCACCATCATCACCACCACCACCGTCGGCTGGTGGCAACGACCACTGCACGAGATTGCCCTGATTCGAGATCGGGACCGCGCGCAGCTGGAGCCCGCTGCCGGAGTCCACGTCGACCGCACTACTGAGCTGCAGCCGATAGTCGTGCGCGACGTTATCCAGGTAGACGTACCCGTCGCCGGCGGCGACGGTGCGCCACCGCGTGCTCGAATCGCCAGCGCACTGCTGCCGGTCCACGAGCCGCGCGACTCGATGGCTGGCGTTGGTCGGATCTGGCTCGTCGGCCATCGCGAGCAATCGGTCGTTGCCGACCGAGACAATGTGGAACGCATCGCCCGCCGGCTCGAGGATCCACTTGGTGAAATCACCCGTCGCCCCCACCCCGATCCCTCGAACGTTGGTGGCCGAATTCCCGCCGCAACCGGCGCTACTGCTGCCATCCGCGGCGCCCTGGGCCTGGAGCCACTGGCCGCTGGAGCGATTGAGCAGCCGCACCGGCCCGGTATCGGCTGGCTCCAGATCGCCGCACCGCACCTTCGTGTTGCTGCCCGGGGGATCCCAGCAACGACAGACCCCATTGGTGGGATTGCACGCGGCGACGTCCAGCCCAGGATATGACGACTCGCACTCGCTCACGGCCTCGCATTCTCCCTCGAGCGCCAGCGCCCGCTCGACCGAGTCGAACTCGGGCTCGGCCTCGCAGCCCATCGCGGTCAGCAACAAGCCCGATGCGAGGGTGAGCCCCCCGAGCCGGCTAGCCAATAGCATCGATGCGTCTTGATTCTTCCCCATGGTGCCCTTCCCCCTAGCTCCGCTCGTGATGGACGCTCGCTGTGCCCTACAGCGAGCGACCACCACGAGCGGGCCGATCTCCTCTGCCCAAAGAGGTGGAGAAGAGCCCGAACAAGCAGTGAAAAAATTCGAGCCCGTGATCCTTGCCGATCATCGTGGGCCCAAGGCCACCGACGGATCATCCGAGCCGAGGCTCATCGCCGTCGACGTCGACGCCAGGCCACGACCCACGGGGCGAGCAACCACGGCCACGCCCCTGCGCTCGATCGCCCCGCCGCGCACTCGCACCCACGCGCCAGATTCACCCGAGCGTCGCCTTCGTCGGTCGTGTCGATGCACTCCGGGGCCGAGCGCTCGCTCTCGTTGCCCGCCATGTCGATCGCGGTGAGCGAGAAGCAGTAACGCCCGGCCCGACGAAAGTGATGACCGTCCCGAACGTGCTCTCCCCCCTCACCCAGCGGGATGTAGATCTCCGGTGGCATCTCGTAGTCGTTCCAGGGCTGCCAGACCACGGCGGGCTCGGTGGCAACCGCCAGCGCCTCTTCGTCGGCCGCGATGTAGGCCGCCAGCCGCAGATCGGCGCCCGCCGTCCGGTCGTCGCTGGCCTCCACGTCAAAGCGCATGCTCTCGATGTTTGGACAATCGACGGGACCTCCCCCGTAGTCGGCATGGAGCTCGACCTCCAGATCGGAGACCCGAGGGGCCGCCGGGGCTACGCCGTCCGAGTCGCCCACGGTGAACGTGCACGGCTCGGCCTGGGTCGCGCAGCCCTCGACCTCTACCTGCCGCCCCACGAATGCCTCGGGGTCGACCAGGCGATAGACGACCTCCAGATCGGCTGCTTCGGGGTACTCCAGACCCCGGTCGAACAGTGCATCGACCGCGTCGTCTACCTCGAATCGAGGCGGCTCGCCATCGCCCCAGTCGCCCCAGTACTCCAGCGGCTCGACGTGGCTGGGGGTCACGAACAGACGATTGGCCGGCACGTCGGTCAACGTGCCGCCCTGGGGCAAAGGCTGCGCCGGCCTCAGCTCGAGCGTATAGCTGCACGCCGACGCTCGCGGAGCCGGGATCGCGTAGACCGCGGCCGCGACCAGCCCCATCATTCCTAGTCTAAGTACAAACATACTCGGGTAGTGCCAGGCAGCGTAGCGCCGATCGAGCGCAGAGCCATCCTAGATGAGATCTCCCTCACGCTCACGGAGCCACACTCAGCACCAGGACCGAGGCCGGGCGCGATGCAGTCGCGCATTCCGAGGCGGCCTCGGCATCGATCCCAAGACCGAGGCCGGGCGCGACCGCCGTCGTGCATCCCGAGCCGGCCTCGGCATCACCATCTCAGCACGCGTTGGCAAAGTCGCCGCAGCAGTCGCCGAAGCCCGTGCACTGAGCATCACACCAGCAACCCCCGGGGGCCTGGCCGCCGCAGTTGCTCTCGCACGAGAGCGGCGAATCTACCGGCGGCGGCTCCACGGGCGGCTCCACGGGCCCAGCGTCGAGCTCGGCGTTGTCGAAGATCCAGTCGGCGAAGCTGGTGACTCGGGCATACATGCCGGGGAAGCGACGGTCGGCGCAGCCGAAGCCCCAGCTGACCACCCCGGCCAACAGGGGGCCGTCGGGCGAGTTGACCACCAGCGGGCCGCCGCTGTCGCCCTGGCACGAGTCCCTGCCGCCCACGCCGAGGAAGCCGGCGCCGATCTGGTCGGGGGTGATCGCGACGTCGGCGTACGCCGCGTCGGCATCTTCGTCGGAGATGATCGGGACGATCACCGATTGCAGCGTGTTGGGCTGCGAGCCGCCCGACGACAGCGTTCCCCAGCCGCTGACCAACGCATCGGTCCCCGCCTCGGTCAGGCCCAGATCGGCCGGGGTCGCGATCTCGATCGCGCTGGCCCGGTTGCCGCTCAGGTCCAGGCCCGAGCTCAGGCGCAGCAAGGCGATGTCCTTGCCCTGCGTCGGCGTCTGGTAGCCGGGAAACTCGATGATCTGCGCGACGCTGCGGATCTGCCCTTGGGTATTGGTGTCGCTTTGTCGCGTAATCCCGGCGACCACCCGAACACCCGAGGGCGACTGGCCGTCGATGCAGTGCGCCGCGGTCAGGATCCACTCGTCGTCGATGATCGACCCGCCGCAGAAGGGAAAGCCACCGGGAGTCTGCAGCGAGACCTGCCAGGGGACCTCCTCGATGTTCGTGTCGACCCCACCGACGATACGATCCTGGACACTAGAGTCGCGCCCCTGCGATTCGGTGTCACACGCCGCGGAGAATACGGCGAGGGTCAGGCACAGCGAGGACGTGATGTTAAGAATCGTGGAGTTGTTCATGAGACGCGCTCAAGAGACGGCATGATCCGGGAGGGAGCAAGTGACCTCTTGGTGCGCTCGACCATCGAGATTCCGCCTCGTGAACGACTCAATACATCGTGCGATCAATTCCAATGAAGGGCGCCGACCGTTTCCGCTGCATCGCCTGGATCCAAGGGCTTTGCCCCCGAGATTCCAGCGGATTTCCGCTGCGCATCGGTAGGCCGTCCCGCAGACGGTCACCGCCCCGAGCGCGAGGTTCGACGCCGATCGAACACCGAGCAACCGCCCACGACTGCCTTCAGTGCAGGAGCGCTAACCTCCTATTCGGACGCTGGATCGGATGAAACGAGCCGATCCGTGACCTTCGTCGCGCGCTTCGGGTCGCTCCCAACGGCCGCCAGAAAGCCCTACCCCCGCAGCCGGGGGGGTTGGACTTGCTGGATCCACTCGGCACCGCCCGAATGGGCAATACGCAACAGATGAACCCCTAAACTTCGTTGAGAGTTTTTTCTCCTCCAAACGCTACGGGTACGAGTTGCGCAGGCTGTTCTGGAAATTGAACAGCCAGTCGTCGTGGCCAAGGTAGTGATTGGGAGCCGAGCGGTTGGTGGAGCCCGCCGGGCAGGTGCCGCAATCTTGCCACTGCGCGTGGCCGATGAGGTAGGCCGTGCCCTCCTCCCATACCGGTCCACCCGAGTTCCCGGGCGAGATATCGCAGCCGCTGCGGAACTTGGAGGTGCCGCTGGTCCACGCCGAGACCGCGCAGGGCGACGAGGTGTCGCGATAGTAGCCCTGGTTGACGCAGCCCGACGGGCTATCGGGCCGGCCGCAGCCCGGATAGCCGCCGCTGTGGAGCTCCATGTTGATGTTCCCGCCGACCAGACCCTTGTAGCCAAACCAGCTGTGCCAGGTGTTGCCGTTCCAGTTGCTCGGCAAGATGAGGATCGCCCAGTCGGCCCATGTGCACGCGCCAAAGTTGTTGCGATAGCCAAACGCGCTATCGACCCCCAGGCTCTGCCCGCAGTTGCTGGGCAGGTAGTTCCCCCCGTAGAAGTAGCTGGAGGTGTTGACCGAGACGGGGACACTGCCCGCATCGCGGCGATAGTCAAAGGTCACCGAGCCGGCCGCGGTGCCGCCCGCGGGGGTGTGCAGGATGACGCAGTGGGCGGCGGTCCGCACGAGCCGTCGCCCGATCAAGGCACCGGAGCACTGGCCGCCCCACGCGGACACCCGGCCGACCATGGCGGGGATCGAGTTGCCGGTCAGGCGCACGCGGCTGTCGTAGCCGTTGCTCCACCCGCGAAAATCGAGCTCCTCGTCGTCCGCCGGCAGGGGCTCTTGGTGGTCGGGCCCCGCGATCCCTCCCTCGGCGACCATCTCCAGCTGCTCGCGCACCACGGTGACCGCCTCCCGCTCGACCTCGACGAGGTAGTGGCCTTCCGCGGTCACCATGCCCACATAGGAGAAGTCCTCCTCGGGGTCACCTCGGTCGATGGCCAAGCGCAGCAGGGCGTCCTCGCGCGATTCGCTGTCTCGAACCTCCTGCCAGCGCACCGTCCCAGGCAGGCCAGCCACAAAGGACAAGAGCTCGGCATCATCATTGCCGTCGAAGTCGCGCGCGCGAACCGGAGCCTCGGTGAGCGGCTCGTCGGACACCACGATCGGCATGCGGCCATCCAAGGTCGCCTCGTCGGGCGGAGCGAGATCCTCGACGTCGATCTCGAGCGCGGGATCGGTCTGGGACTCGACAGCACACGCCGAAAGGCCGATCGACGCCGCGAGGGCACCGAGCAGGACAACACAAGGGGTACACGATGAATGGGGGCAGGTCGCCATGGGATCATCTCCTTGGCGATGATTGAGGAACGCCGCCCGCGGATGTGACATCACCCAGCCCGCGAGCGTCCGTGCCATCGCCTCGGCCGTGAAGTCCCATGAGGAGCCAAGTCAATTCGCACCATGAACAAGACAATGGCTCCTTTTTTGACGACCCACGGAGGAGCCATCAAGGGTCAGCGTTTCCCTGACACGAACAGACCGGCCGGCCGCGTTTCGCGTGGACCGGCCGGCCTACGAGCCAAGACCGCGGCCAGGTGCGACAGCCGTCGCGCATCCCCAACCCCGATGTCGTCCCAGGTGCCGCTCGGGCAAAGACCGAGGCCAGGCGCGATAGCCGTCGCGCATCCTCAGCCAGCCTTGGCTCACGAACATTCAGTCCGCGACTTCACACTCGGTCGGCGGGGCCATGAAGCCCTCCGGATCGACCGAGCCGTGCAGCCGCTCGCACGTGGACACCTGGTCGAAGCACATCACGCGCTCGCCTTCCTCCAGCGTGCGAGTGAGGCGAAAGCACGCCGCCTGGGCGTGCCGCGTGCAGCGGCGATCCCCGACCTCCAAGCCGTTGCGCTCGCGAAACATCAGACGATCGATGCACGCGTCTTGACTACGGCGACACTCGCCGAGCGGGCGCCCGGCCATGGTGCCCTCGAAGCACCAAAAGCCTGTGCCGGTGTCGGGGTCGAGACCCGCGGCGCGCATGGTCGCCCGACGCTGCTGCTCGGCTTGATCGTGCATGACCCCGCGCGTCCGGATCTCCTCGCGACGAAGCTCCTCAAGCTTGGCCTCCGTGGCGGCCTGGTTGGCTTGCTCTCGGAAACAGTCCTCGTCGGTCGAGATCAGACAGTTTTGTATGAATGACGAGGACTGCAGTGATGGCGGGGTGGATCCGTCCTCGAGGGTGACCTCGTTACAGCCCGTCGCGCTCACCGCTACGAGCACGAAGGCCGCAGCCATCAAGGGGGCGCCATACCTGAGCATGTTGAAGCATGCGGCTCGCCCACTGCCCTCGCAAGCACGAGCACGACGCGGTGTGGCGTACGACACCATGTCGCCGACCACACCCAGCGGGCCCGCCGGGCCCGCGCAAGCGGCCCTCCAAAGAGCGCGTCGAGGCCTACCGACCCGCTCCCGACACCCGCCGCAGCCCGGCGGCGAGCTTGGCCAGCCCCATCACCCCCAGATACACCGGCGCGTGCACCCAAAGATCGGGCCGCTCGGCGATGATCCGCAGCGAGCGACGCGGCCGGGTGGTCTCGTTCTTGAGCAGCTCGGGAAACTTGGCGTGCAGCTCGGCCTTGCCCGCCCGAACCTTGGTCATCCGCTCGACGACCCCTCGCAGGCTCCGGGGGGGCGTGATCCGAAAGCTCGACCCCCGCGCCGAGCGGCGCTCGTGGGGAGCCACCGTCAGGCGGACGAACGCGTCCTCGCCGATGAGCTCGGGGAACTTGCCAAAGCGCGCCCGCCCCTGGCGGCTCATCGCGTAGAACCCGGCGCCGATCAGGTTCTCGGTGAAGAAGGGCAGGCTCGACCAGACCTTGTAGAACGACTGCACCACCGGCGATCGCCCCGCATAGTCGAACTCGGCCTCCGGCGCCGCGGCCAGCACGGCTGAACCATCGGCCAGGATCGCCGCCACCCGGCGCAGGGCCTCGATCTCCACGATGATGTCCGGATCGATGTACATGCGTGGAAAGCAGCTGGCGTCCTCGTCCCCGCGGTTGAGCGCCTCGGCCTTGGAGCGACTGTCTACCTCGAGCACCCGCACCGGCTCGCCGAACGCCCGCGCCCGCGTGGCCGTGTCGTCTCGGCAAGCGTGGGCCACCACGATGACCTCCATCTCGTCGGGCTCGGCCCCGGCGAGGATCGACCGCAGACACCGCTCGATGACGTCCGACTGGTCGTGAGCAGCAATGATGACCGAGAACATGGACACGACCCCCAAGAGCGAGATGAGAACGCGAGGTGAGAATGCGACCCACCGTAGCGGGCCCACGCACACTACGGTACTCGCAGGTCCACACCGCCCTCAAGCCCCGCGCCGACCCCACTATCAGACAGACAGACAGACAGACAGACAGACAGACCGACCGCCGGCCCGGGCCCCAAAGCCCGGCCGCACGCCCGCGGCCCGCGGTCGTGAGCCACGCGCGCGATCAATAGATCGTCGCTAGCCCCCCCGCCAACGTGATGCCCAGCCCGTTGTTGCCCACCAACGTCGGCACGGCCGTAGCCGGATCGATGGTGTAAAGACCGGTTCCTTGAGCGCTGGCCACCGCGTAGAGCACGTTGAGCGCCGGGTTGTACGCCAGGCCACCCGAGTCCCAATCGAGACCCGTGTCCCCGACCACGGCCCACGATCCCGCCGCGATGTCGTAGGCCGACAACAAGGTGGAATCACCAACCCCATAGACGATCCCGTTGTTGGGATCAACCGCCAGCCCTTCCATGTCGTAACCCGGCGCGGGCAGGTTGGCCAGGTTCATGCCGTTGGTCGGATCGAGCTGGAAGAACGAGCCGTTGAGCGCCCCGTAGAGGGCCCCGCCGACCGGATCGTAGCCCAAGCCCTCGGCCGTCACGACGCCCAGCGACACGAACCCCGTGCCGTCGACCTGGATCTCGAGCAACTCGAAGGGCTCGGTGCCCAGCAGGTTGCCGGTCGTCCCGTTGTAGGTCAGCCCCACGGTCCCTGCCCCCACCCCCGAAGGGCCCACGGCAACCGCCGAGCCATCGAAGATGCTCAGCTCGTACAGGCCATTGACGTTGTTGTCCTGGCTAAAGAACAGCCGCACATCGCCACACCCCGCGAGGTTGAAGTCGCAGACCAAATTGCACGCGAGATCTCCGTCGTCCAGGCCCAGCGACAAGCAGGTCTCGCCGCCTAGCATCATGCCGTCGCAGCTCTCGGAGCCGTCGATCACCCCGTTGCCACAGGTCCCGCAGCCGGTCGTGTCGAAGCCCAAGCAGTCGGCCCCGCACAACAGCTCCCCGCTGTCGAACCCTTGGGACTCGCAGGTCTGCCCAAAGAGCGCGATGCCGTCGCAGGCCTCGTCGCCGTCGACGATCACGTTGCCGCAGGTCCCACAGCCCGCCAGATCGACGCTCAGACAATCGATCGCACACGAGAGCTGGCCGCTGTCGAACCCCTCGCTGACACAGGTGGCCCCCGCCAGATCGCCGCCGTCGCACACCTCCGGGCCCTCCTGGATCCCGTTGCCGCAGGTGAAGACGATGCAGCCGGCCGGATCATACCCCGAGCAATCCCGGGCGCAGATCAGCTCACCGCCATCGAAGCCCTGGCTGATGCAATCCTCCCCCGCGAGCTCGACGCCGTCGCAAACCTCTTCGCCCTCGAGCACATCATTGCCGCACCGCGCCTCGGGGCCCGTGGACGACCCGGTCATCGCCTCGGTGGTCCCCTCAGATCCGGCGGACGTGGTGGGCGTGGTGAGCGTGGTGGCACCGTTAGCCGAGCCATCCGGGGCGCTGGTGGTCGTGGGATCCACCGATCCCGTCGACGATGGGCCGGGCGCACCGACGGAACTCGACCCATCACCCGAGGTCGCCGGGTCCGGGTCCGGTGCGGGACACGCCACGAAGAACCCACTCACCACCGCCCAGATCCACGGTCGACGTTGCATCACGGGACACTCTACCTCGGCGCTTCCCCGTCATTGTCGCCCCCCCATCCTCCCGCTCGCCCCCCCATCCTCCCGCTCGCCCTCCCCGCCTCGCGATGCGTCCGCACCCGCTCACCCGGAGCGTAGCCGCATGCGGATTCATACCTACCTCCCCCCACCGAGGGGTCCATCGACGGCCTTTTGCCCGCAAGGGCATCGCGCGATGATGCTTGCGACCCGCTCATGCTCGTTCCCCTCGTCTTGTCCGGCGGCTCCGGCACTCGCCTGTGGCCGCTCTCCCGCCCGCTCCACCCCAAACAATTGCTGCCGCTGTCGTCCGAGCGGACGATGCTGCAGCAGACGGTCGACCGCCTCGAGGGACTCGACGCCCTCGCTGCGCCGATCGTCGTCTGTAATGCGCGTCACCTGGCGCTCGTGCAGGCGCAGCTGCACGCGCAGGGCCCCGCCCAAGCGGTCATCCTCGAGCCGGTGGGGCGCAACACGGCCCCGGCGGTGGCTCTGGCCGCCTTGCACATGCAAGAGGCTGCGTCCGAGGATGATGATCCACTCCTGCTGGTGCTGCCCGCCGACCACGTGATCCTCGACCCCGCCGCCTTTCGGGCGGCGATCGACCGAGGCCGGCCCGCCGCTGGCGAGGGCAAGCTGGTCACCTTCGGCGTGGTCCCCGACCGGCCCGAGACCGGCTACGGCTATATCCGAGCGGCCAGCCGCGATCCGGTGGCCGCGATCGCGCAATTCGTGGAGAAGCCCGATCGTGCCACCGCCCAAGGCTACCTCGAAGCGGGGGACTACTACTGGAACAGCGGCATGTTCCTGCTGTCGGCCCGGCGCTACGTACAAGAGCTACGGCGCTTCGTGCCCGCGATGGTGCAGGCCTGCGAGCAAGCGCTGCAAAGGGCCCTGGTGCACGGCCCCGTGGTCCACGTGGACCGCCAAAGCTTCGAGGCGTGCCCGTCGGACTCGATCGACTACGCGGTGATGGAGAAGACCGAGGACGGCATGGTCGTGCCGATGGACGTGGGCTGGAACGACGTGGGCTCGTGGGCGGCGCTGCACGACGTGCGGCCCCACGACGATCGCGGCAACACCTTCGGCGGCGACGTGGTCGCGGTCGACTGCGAGCAGTGCCTGATCCAGTCGAGCCACCGCCTGGTCACCGCCGCCGGCCTGCGCGACACGGTGGTGGTGGAGACCGAAGACGCGGTGCTGGTGGTGCCCCGCGATCGCAGCCAAGACGTCAAGACGATCGTCCAGCAGCTCAAAGCGGACGGACGCCCCGAAGCCACCGGTCACCGCGCTCAGATCGCCCAGTGGGGCACCTATCGCCACGTGGAGGATCTCGACGGGCGCGCCCTGTGGCACATCACCGTGGGCGGCGGGCAACGGACCCCGCCCGAGCAACACGCCGCGTGGGATCGTCGGCTGGTGGTCACCGCCGGCGCCGGGCAGCTTTACCTGGCCTCTGAGGGAGACAATGAGGGAGACGACCCGAGCACTCCCAAGCCGCAGCCGCTGACCGCCGGCGACAGCGTGCAGCTCCCCGCCGGGACTCGTTACTACCTCGCGGGCGACGAGGGCCCCGGCCTGTCGGTGGTGGCGATCGACCTGCCGCCCGCCGCCACCTCCGCCTCCTGATCACGGTTTCAAGGAGCACCCATGCACAAGACCCTGACCTGCTTCAAGGCTTATGACATCCGCGGTCGCCTGCCCGACCAGCTCGACGAAGACGTCGCGTGGCGAGTAGGCCGCGCCTTCGCCGACGAGCTCCGCCCTCGCACGGTGGTGGTGGGCCGCGACATCCGGCTGTCCAGCGAGTCGCTGGCCGCCGCCCTGTCGCGCGGGCTGTGCGAGGGCGGGGCCGACGTGCTCGACATCGGCCTGTGCGGCACCGAGAGCGTCTACTTCGCCACCCAGCACCTGCAAGCCGACGGCGGGATCATGGTTACCGCCAGCCACAACCCGCCCGACTACAACGGGATGAAGCTGGTGCGGGAGGGATCGCGGCCGATAAGCGGCGACTCGGGCCTGCACCAGATCCGCGCCCGGGCCGAGGCCGGCGCCTTCGAGGATCGGGACTCGCCCGGCCAGATCCGGCCCACGCCCGTCGGCGACGCCTACGTGGAGCACCTGCTGGGCTACATCGATCGCGAGCAACCGTTGCGCCCGCTGAAGGTGGTCGTCAACGCCGGCAACGGCGGGGCGGGGCTGGTCATCGACGCCCTCGAGCCCCACCTGCCGCTTTCGTTCGTCAAGGTCCACCACGAGCCCGACGGCACCTTCCCCCACGGGGTGCCCAACCCGCTGCTGCCTCAAAACCGGACCGCGACCGCCGAGGCGGTCAAGCAAAGCGGGGCCGATCTGGGCGTGGCCTGGGACGGCGACTTCGACCGTTGCTTCCTCTTCGACGAGACGGGCGGCTTCATCGAGGGCTACTACATCGTGGGCCTGCTCGCCGAGGCATTCCTGGCCAAGCACGCCGGCGCCACGATCGTCCACGACCCACGGCTGACCTGGAACACCATCGACATCGTGCGGGGCGCGGGAGGCAACCCCGTGTGCTCCAAGACCGGCCACGCCTTCATCAAGGAGCGCATGCGGGCCGAGGACGCGGTGTACGGCGGAGAGATGAGCGCCCACCACTACTTCCGCGACTTCGCCTACTGCGACAGCGGCATGATCCCGTGGCTGCTCGTGGTGGAGCTATTGTCCCGGCGCGGGCAGCCGCTGTCGGAGATCCTCGCCGAGCGCATGGCCGCCTACCCGGTCAGCGGAGAGATCAACCGGCGGATCGAGGATCCAGGGGCCGCGATGGCCTCGGTGCGCACAGCCTATGCCGAGCAGGCGGTCACCGTAGAGGAGATCGACGGCCTGAGCATGGAGCTCGAGCACTGGCGCTTCAACCTGCGGCGCTCCAATACCGAGCCGCTCTTGCGCCTGAACGTGGAGAGCCGCGGCGATCAGAGCCTGATGGAGACCAAGACCCAGGAGTTGCTCGAACACCTGACCCGGCTCGGCGCAACCGAGGCGTGAGCCACCGATCGCGATGACCAAGCCCGGCCGCTCCCGATGAAGGGCTCCATCCCCGTCGTCCCTGGCCGAACTCGACGTCGCTGACCGCCGCTACTTCGCGCTGCACCACGTTGCGCAGCCGCCGCGGGTCCAGATCGGCGGCGACCGCGAGAGGCCATCGATGGCCCTCCGTGCTGGTCCACACCTCCACTGACCACCGTCGGCGGCCCTCCGCGCGAATCGGGACCTCCAGCGACGGCCATCGATGGCCTTCGACGCTGGTCCGGACCTCCACGAGGCAACCATCGATGGCCCTCCACGCGGGTCCACACCTCCAAACACAACCATCGATGGCCCTCCGCGCGGGTCCACACCTCCAAACACGGCCATCGATGCCCCTCCGCGCGGGTCAACACCTCCAAGCACAGCCATCGATGCCCCTCCGCGCGGGTCCACACCTCCAAACACGGCCATCGATGGCCCTCCGCGCGGGGCAACACCTCCAAACACGGCCATCGATGGCCCTCCGCGCTGGTCGACACCTCTAAACACGGCCATCGATGGCCCTCCGCGCGGGTCAACACCTCCACGGGCGACCATCGATGGCCTTCGACGCCAGTCGGCTTCTACGTCCATGGCGCTCGATGGCCTTGGGCCTAGCCCAACTTCCGCAGTTCGGGGTAGTCGAACAAGCAATTTCAACCACTTAGGGAAAAAGTTGGCACTACACCCCCGCGATCGTCCTGCGTCCAAGGGAATAGCGACCCCGGGGCCTCCGTTGGGGGAGCGTCCGTCGCGCGCACAGATCGACCCAGCGGAGTGCGCGTTGCCGCCTCCGACCCGAACAAACCGCGCGAACGAACCGCGCGAACAAACCGCTCGCCCGGTGGTCCTTCCCCCTGACGCCGCCCCTCGGTCCAGTCCACACTCGTCCCCGCAGCGCCGCTCATGCCCATCGATCTGCCCGCCCTCGTCTCGCGCTGGACCCGCAGCACCAATCGCCGCGTCTTCTTCGAGGAATTGCTCCGGGCGCTCGGCTGGCTCGCCATCGCTGGGGTCGTCGCGCTGGCCCTGCACCGGCTGCCCTACGTGCTGGGCCGCTTCCGGATCCAGTGGCCGCAGTGGCTCCCCACCGAGCCGACGATGGCCTGGATCGCCTACGGCCTGGGCGGCTTGACGCTGACGCTGGTGGTGATCCGCTGCGTCGTGCGAGTCCTTCGCCGCCGGATCGACCCCTTGGGCATGGCTCGGCGGATCGACCAGCAGCAGGGCACCCAAGATCTAGTCGCCACCGCCCTGGCCGTGGCCGAGGGCACCGTGGCCGGCAGCGAAGACGTCCAGCAGGTGGTCCACCAACGGGCCCAGTCGACCGTGGCCGCCGTCCAGCGCCCGCTGCCCCGCTTCGCCGCCCCGGGCCGGGTACTCGCCGGCGCCGGGGTGCTGACCGCGGCCGCGATCGCCCTGCCCCTTTGGCTCGACGACCTGGTCGCCCTGACGATCTCCGACGCGGTCGCCGCCCAGGACGACGCCGACGCCAACGACGGGGACGATCCGGTGGCCCCGCTCGACGAGCAGACCAAGGAGCGGGTCGACAAGGCGATCGCGCAATTGGAAGAGTACGAGCGCAACCCGGGCCTGCGCCGTGAGGCCCGGGAACAGCTGGCGGCCGCCCGCGAGCACCTGCAGCGAGCGATCGACGATCCCAAGCAGGCCGCGGCCTCGCTGTCGCGCGCCGAGCAGGCCCTGCGCCAGCTGGCCAAGGAAGCGCGACGCCAGGGCCTGTTCGACAAGCAAGAGCTGTCGAAGATGAGCAACGAGGAGCTCACCGAGGCCATGAGCCAGGCCATGCAGCAGGGCCAGCACGACACGGCCGCCGAGATGGGCCAAGAGCTAGCCCGACGCATGGAGAGCGCCTCAGAGCCCGAGCTGCGTCGCATGGCCGAGGCCTTCCGTCGGCGCTTCCCCCCCACCACGAGCCCCAAGCCGCCCGGACGCGATCCGAGAGCGTCCGGCGACAAGAAGCCCGGCGAGTCCGGCGACAAGAAGCCCGGCGAGTCCGGTGACAAGAAGCCCGGCGAGTCCGGTGACAAGAAGCCCGGCGAGTCCGGTGAAAAGAAGCCCGGCGAGTCCGGCGAAGGCAAGCGCGAGACCGCCGAGGAGCGGCGCGAGCGCTGGCGCAAGGCTCTCAAGGACATGGCGCGCGACATGGAACGCGGTGAGTCGGGGCTGTCGTCATCGGAGATGCGACGCCTGGCCGAGGAACTGTCCGAAGAAGCCGATCGGGGCAACGGGAGCATGGGGCGCTCGCTCGACGAGACCCTCGAGGAGATCCACGGGGCCCGCCGGCGCCACCTCGACGAGCTCGGCCGCGAGCGCGGAGGCAGCAAGCCCGGTGAGGGCAAGAGCCCCGGCATGGGCAAGCCCGGCGAGGGCAAGCGCCCCGGCATGGGCAAGGGCCCCGGCGAAGGCCCGGGCGAAGGTAAGGGCAAGGGCCCCGGCGAGGGCAAGGGCAAGGGTCCCGGCGAGGGCAAGCCCGGCGAGGGCAAGCCCGGCGGAAGCGACGGCGACGGTCCGCCCAGCGGCAAGCCCGGGCCGGGCGGCGGGATCGGCCGCACCCCCTACGGCATGGGCGTGCTGCCTCCCGGAGCGTTCGCCCCCGGCGAGCGGGTCGACGTGCCCTCGGGAGGCCCGCCCAAGGGCGCGGTGCGGATCATCGAGCGCGCCGCGTCGGGCCCCGGCCGCGACACCAAGGAGTACGCCGACATCCACCACGAGTACTCCGCGGTGGCCGAGGCCGCCGTGCGCCGCGAAGACATCCCGCTGACCCGCCGGGACTACATCCAGGACTACTTCCGGGCGGTGAGGCCCCAGTGAGACTCCAGTAAGTAGCCGGGCCACGCCCAATCGACGCTCGAAGGCCGTCTCGTCATGCAGACCGTAATCCCCTCCCAGACCCCGGCCGCGCCCCCCGCGGGCCAGCCGATGCCCGTCGGCGGCATGCCGATCACCGAGCAGCGCCTGATGGCCGCGCAGGAGTCCCTGGGGCGCCTCAAGGCCGAGATCGAGCGGCGCCTCTACGGACAGGACGCCCTGGTCGTGCAGGCGATCATCGGCCTGCTCGCCCGCGGCAACGTGCTCATCGAGGGCCAGCCCGGCCTGGGCAAGACCCTCTTGGTCCGCGTGATGTCCGAGGCGCTTCACCTCGAATTCTCGCGGATCCAGTTCACCCCCGACCTGATGCCCGCCGACATCACCGGCTCGCAGAGCCTGGTCCACGACGAGCACGGCCGGGCCAGCCTGGAGTTTCGGCCCGGCCCGGTGTTCGCCAACATCGTACTGGCCGACGAGATCAACCGCGCCACCCCCAAGACCCAGTCCGCCCTGCTCGAGGCCATGCAGGAGCAATCGGTCACCGTGGGCGGCGGGCGACGGCCCCTGCCCGCCCCCTTCATGGTCATCGCCACCCAAAACCCGATCGAGATGGAGGGCACCTATCCCCTGCCCGAGGCCCAGCTCGATCGCTTCCTGCTCAAGCTCGAGGTGGCCTTCCACTCGTTCGAGACCCTGCGGGACATCGGCCTGCACACCACGGGCAAGGACGAGATCGCCACCCAGATGGTGATGGATCGCGACACCTTGATCGCGCTGCAAGAGCTCGTCCGTGAGATCGCGGTGGCCCCCCACGTGGCCGAGCACGCCGCCCGGCTGACCCTGGCCACCCACCCCGACGCCCCCGACGCCCCCGAGCCGATCCGCAAGTACGTGCGCTACGGGGCCAGCCCCCGCGCCATGCAGTCGCTGATCCTCGCCGGCCGGGCCCACGCCCTCTTGTGCGGGCGCGCGTGGATGAGCGAAGAAGACATCCACCAGGTGGCCCACCCCGTACTGCGCCACCGCATGATCCCCAGCTTCGACGCCAAGCTGGAGAACGTGACCAACAACGACCTGGTCGATCAGCTCCTGGCCACCGCGGCCCAGCAGGTCCGCGCGGCCGGCTGAGGACCTGCGGCACCGGCCCTACCGTTCCGCTCCTCGTTCGCTCCTCGTTCGCTCCTCGTTCGCTTCTCGCTCATGCTCGTCGACCGCGGCAACCTCACGCCCCTGTCCAGCTTGCGCCTGGCGTCGCCCGGGGCGGCCACCGCATTGCAGCAGGGCGACCGGCGCTCGCCCTTTCGGGGCCGCGGGGTGGAGTTTGCCGACTACCGGCCCTACGACCCCGGCGACGACGTCCGCCTGGTCGACTGGAACGTGTACCTGCGCCTGGGCCTGGCCGTGGTGCGGCAGTTCAACGAGGAGCGCAGCCTCGCGATGAAGCTGTGCGTCGACGTCAGCGAATCCATGGCCTTCGGGCAGCCCCGCAAGGCCGACCACGCCGCTCAGCTCGCCGCCGCGCTGTCGCTGGTGTCGCTGACCCACCGCGACCCGGTGGGCCTGTGCTTCTACGGGGGCGATCGACAGCTGGCCCAGACCAAGGCCACCAACCTCGATGGCCTGGCCGAGATCCTCCACGTGCTCGAGCGGGTCGAGCCCGGGGGCCGCGGCGACGCCCACGCCCAGATCATCCGGCAGCTGGGCCAGGGCCGCTCCGATCGGATCGTGCTGGTCACCGATCTGCTGCTCGAGCAGGACGCCCGCGATGCCCTGCTCCGGCTGGTCGCGGCCAGCAGCCGCTACCCGGTGGTGCTGCACGTGCTGTCCGACGCGGAGCTTTCGCCGGACTTCTCCAACGTGGCCAAGGTCGTCGACGCCGAGACCGGAGAGGAGTTCGTGATCCGCGACGACGGAGCAGCCCAGCGCGACTACCAGGCGGGCCTGGAGGCGTGGCTTGGGGCCATCGAGCAGCGCTGCCGCGGCCTGGGGATCCGCTACGTCCAAGCCAAGACCGACCAGGCGGTCCCCGATCTGTTCAACAACGAGCTGCGTCGGGCCCACGTGGTCGAGCACGCCTTTGGAGGGGCATGAGCCCCGCGACCCCATGGGCCCTGGCGCTGGCCGCCCTGGCGCTGCCGGTCATCGCGGCCTACTTCCACCAAAAGCGCAAGACGCCGCTGCAAGTCCCCAGCGCGATCCTCTTTCGGGTGATCGCCGGGCAGGCCACCCCCAAGGCCCGGTCGATGGCCAAGCCCCGGCACCTGCTTTCGCTGCTGCTGGTCCTGCTGGCCCTGGCCGGCCTGGTCACCGCGCTGGTCGACCTGCGGCGGGAGGGCGAGCAGCCGCGCAACTACATCGTGGTCTTGGACACCTCAGCCAGCATGGGCACCGTGGCGCGGGGCGACGACCAGACCCGGCTCGAGCACGCCGTGCAGCGGCTCGAGGAGGCCATGGGACGGCTCGGTCAGCAAGATCGCGTGGCCCTGCTGATCGCCGCAGATCGAGCCACGGTGGTGGTGGGGCTGACCGAGGACCACACACGCGTGCTCGAGGTGGCCCGCGAGCAGACTCCCGCGGGTACCAGCGAAGGATCGTCCTCCGCGCTGCGGATCGCCGACGCCATGTGCCGCGCCAACGATCATGCCGCGGTGGTGCTGCTGTCGGACGGCGTCGGCGTCTCTGCCCCCAGCACCCGCTGCGCGATCGAGCACGTGCCGGTGGGGCGCCTGGGACCCAATGTAGGGATCAGCGCGTTGTCGGTGCGCGAGGCCGACGCCCTGGGCCTGGCCGAGATCTACCTGTCGGTCACCGCCGATCTCGACGAGCCCTCGTCCAAGCCCGAGGTCGAGCTCTACCTCGATGATCAGCTGCGCGAGGTGGTGCCGCTGGATCTTCCTGCGGAGGGCGAGGTCAAGCGCCTGCTCCGCGTACCCCTACCGCCCGGCAAGCAGGTGACCGCCAAGCTGCGCGGGGTGGAGCACGACGTGCTAGCCGCCGACGATCGGGCGTGGGCCCCCCGCCGGATCGGCGGCCGAGTGCGAGCCTTGCTGGTCACCGACACCCGCCTGAGCTTCACCGCCGAGGCCTTGCGCCTGCACCCGCGGGTCGACCTGTCGGTGATCGGCCCCAACGACCAGACCCCGGCCGACGCCTTCGATCTGGTCGTGCTGGAGGCCGAGCGCAACGCGGCCGCCCTGCCCACGGCCACCCACGTGGTCGCCCTGGGTGCCCCGGCCCAAAGCCTGGGGTTCGCGGTGACAAAGGCGGCGGATGGCGCCGAAATCGTGCGCTGGAGCTTCGACAGCCCCCTGTTCCGCTTCGTCAGCTTCGACGAGGTCCAGGTGCCCAAGGCCTCGATCCTCGCCGTGGACGAGGGCCAGACCTCGCTCATCGACAGCGACCAGGGCCCGCTGGCGGTGGCTGGACGCATGGAGGGCCAGGAACGGATCGCCTTCGGCTTCGTCCCCCATGAGTCCGACTTCGTGCTGCGGGTCGGCTTTGTGAACCTGGTGGCCAACCTCGTGGAATGGGCGGCTCCGCCCCGGGCCGCGCCCGAGGGCGAGCCGGCCGAGGCCTTTGCGCTGCCCTCGGTCGAGTCGCACATCGATCCGCCCCCCCAGATCTCGGGCACCACCCGCGGCGAATTCTCCGGGCCCGTGCGTACCCGCCTGGCCCTGTGGCGGCTGCTGGCCTGGCTGGTCGGGGCCGTGCTCGCGCTCGAGTGGCTGCTGCCGGCCGCCGCCGCCGGGGTCAGCGGACTGTGGGCCCGACTGGGTTGGGGCCGGGGCTCGGGCCGTAAAGCGGGCCGGGGCTCGAGCTCACGCCGTCGCAACGGGAGGAAGACCTCGTGAGCGAGTTGCTGCACCGGTTGTTCGACTCGCCGCAGTGGCTGTGGCTGATCCCCGGGCTGTTGCCGCTGGTTGTCTGGGACTCGATCCGCAAGTGGGGCCAGGCCCACGTTGCGCGCCGCCTGGGCGGCGCCCTGGTGCGCATGCTGATGCTCGCCGCGCTCGCCGCCGCGCTCGCCGACCCCCGATGGTCCCGCAACGACCCGGTCGCTCACGTGATCTTCGTGGTCGACCGCTCCGCCTCGATCCCCGACGACGCGCTGACCGACGCCATGTCCCGGGTCGACACCCTGCGGGCCGAACTCGACGAGCGCGTCCTGGTGGGCCTGGTGCTCTTCGACGACGACCCCGAGGTCGCCGTGTTCCCCGGCGACACCTGGTCCCCTCCCTCACCGCTGCGCGAGGAGCCGGTCGAGGTCAGCGACATCGACGAAGCCCTGCAGCTGGCCCTGGGCCTGATCCCCGCCGACGAGGGGGGCGAGATCGTGCTGATGTCCGATGGTCGGGCCACCGCCGGCCGGGCCATCACCGGCCGGGCCATCACCGGCCGGGCCATCACCGGGTCGACCCTCGGCTCGACCCTCGCGGCGGTCCGTGGCGCGACCGAGCGAGGGATCGTGGTGCACACGATCGAGCTGGCCCCCCACCGCGGCGATCCGGCGGTCACCGCCGTGGTCCTCGACCAGCGCGAAGCCCGGCCCGGCGCCACCGTCGAGGGCAAGGTCGAGCTCGACGGCTCGGCCCAAGCCAGCACGGGCACGGTGGAGATCAAGCTCGGCGACGAGGTGATCGCCCGCCAGCGGGTGGAGCTCGGGGCCGAGCAGACCCTGCAGGTGCCCTTCGCCCACCAGCTACCCGCCCGTACCGAGCCGGGCACCACCACCGTCGAGGCCACCTTCGTGCCCGAGCAGGGCGAGGCCGACCCCGACCCGAGCAACAACCAAGGCGTGGCCACCCTGGTGGTGGGCGAGCCGCCCAAGATCCGCATGATCGCGGGCTCGGAGGCCGACGCCGAGTCGCTGTCGCGCGCGCTACGGGCCGAGCGCATGGACGTGGAGATCGTCCCCGTCGAGGGCCTCGACCCAAGCCACGCCGACTTCTCCGAGGTCGACCTGGTGGTGCTGGCCAACGCTCCCGCCACCGCCGCCCGGGGCGGCAAGGCGATGAACAAGGCGCTCATCGACAGCCTCGGACGCTACGTCGACGCCGGCGGCGGCCTGGTGGTCCTCGGCGGGCCCATGGCCTACGACATGGGCGGCTACAACTACACCGATCTGGCCCGCGTGCTGCCTGTGCGCCTGGACCAAGTCGACCCCGAGATCGAGTCGGCCGCTACGATCGTCATCATCCTCGACAAGTCGGGCAGCATGGGGGCCTACGCCGGCCTGTCCAAGACCAAGATGGAGCTGGCCGACGAGGGCGCCGCCGCCTCGGTCCGGCTATTGCGCCCCTTCGATCGGATCGCGGTCATGTCCGTCACCGAGGAGGTGTTCTGGGACGTCCCGCTGCAGACCGTCCACAGCCCCAAGGCGATCGAGAACAAGATCCTCAGCGTGCGGGCCGGCGGCGGCGGGATCTACGTGTATACGAGCCTGGAGGCCGCGCGCGAGGTCATGAAGAAGACCGACACCCCGCTGCGCCACGTGATCCTCTTTTCTGACGCGGCCGACTCCGAAGAGAAGATCAAGGGGGTGGCGTTCGGCACCTACGGCACCGGCCCCACCTGCGAGCAGCTCGCCCGGCAGATGCACGACGACGGGATCACCACCTCGGTGATCGGGATCGGCGAGGAGTACGACTCGGACACCCAGTTCCTCAAGGATCTGGCCAAGGCGGGCGGCGGGCGCTTCTACCTGACCAACGACGCGGCCAAGCTACGGGGGCTGTTCGTGGAGGAGACCGAGCGCCTGGTCGACTCCTCGCTGCATGAGATAAAGTTCCGCCCCACCGTCAAGATAGCCCACCCCGCGGTGGCCGGGATCGCCTACGAGTCGGGCCCGCAGCTGCGGGGCTACCAGGAGATGGAGGCCCGCAGCACCGCGCAGGTGGTGCTGTCGGGGCCCAACGGCGATCCGCTGCTGACCACCTGGCGTTACGGTTTGGGTCAGGTGGCCACCTGGTCGAGCGACTCGGGCCCCCGCTGGTCCGAGGACTGGCTGACCTGGGAGGGCTACGGCAAGCAGTGGACCCAGCTGGCGCGCTGGGCCCTGCGCAGCCGCGAGGGCGACGAGACGGCGGTGGAGGTCGACTTCGCCGGCGGCCGGGCCCAGCTGCGGGTGGCCCGGCGCGGCAAGGACGGGCTGACCCTCGACGAGGGCGGGCTGCGAGCCCGGGTCGACGACGGCACCGACGTCACCGAGGTCGCCTTGCGCTCGGGCGAGCCGGGGATGTGGACCTCGCAGATCCGCACCCGATCCGATCGTACCTACAAGGTGCAGGTGCTGGACGACAAGGGTGCGGTGCTGGCCGAGGACACCTTTGCGCCGCCTCCCTCACCCGAGCGTCGCCATCGCACCGTGGACGCCGCCTGGCTCGAGAGCCTCACCACCCAGACCGGCGGGCAGCGTGAGCCCGCGAGCCTCTCGCCCCAGCCCCAGCGCAGCGTCACCACCCACGTGCAGCGGCTGTGGCCGTGGCTGGTGCTGCTTGCGTTGGTGCTGCTGCCCATCGACGCGTTCTTGCGACGACCGGGGCGGGTGGTCTGAGCGGCGACGACGGCTGCGGTCCGTGAGCTGCCGGTGGTCGCCGGACCTCCCGAGCACCGAAGCGGGTGACCGCAACGGCCGCTCGGGATCCCATCGATGCAAGGCAAGATCGTCCAGCGATGAGGACGCGTACTACGTGCAGGTCGGGACGATCGCCATCGCCAATCCCTTTGTCGACGCCGACTTGAACCCGCAGGAATCTGCGCGCGAATCGGGAACTCGCGCATGACCTCGCGGGGCCGGTGTCCGAGCATCTCGAGTGACCCGGGCGAGCCATTGACTCGATGCGCCAGGTCCTTGGAGTGATCCGAAATGTACCAGTGCTCCCACAGGAGTGAGACTCGCCGAAGAACTCGAGGAACCTCCTCGAAGTCGATAGCAGGTAGGAGCGCGCGCAAAGAGTAAGCCGGGTCACACCCCCGGCCCCCGGCCTTCGTCGGTGCTACCTGTAAACGCCGGTCTCAACCCGCGTGAATTTGCCGGCGACGTGAATCCACCATGATCCCTGGCGCGACTTGTGCACAGGGCACCATGCCGCCCAGTGCTCGGTCGAGACGCCGCCCAATCTTCCGTTTCTCTTGTTGTAGCCGTTGTTGGAATTGTCCCATCCGATTCACCTGAGAGCAGATCGCTCGTGTGCGCTCTGGTTGACGCAGACGTGTCAACACGCGGCACTACGAGCGAAATCCCGCCATCAGGCGCTTTTTCGCGCTTGATTCAGGTCAGGGCTAGACCGCCAAGGCAGCTCGGGAGCATCGAGCAGCGCTCTTGTTCGAGTTAGTCGATGTCTTCAACTACCCGGAGAAGTTTGAAGCCGCCCTACTGTCAATGCTCGTGCGCACCGATCGGCGAGAGCATGATTCGAGATGCCGGGATTTGTTCGACCTATGGCAATTCCGACTCGATTGTTGTGAATATCCATCGCTTTCTCACCTTGCGGGTTGCCAGCCCAAGCCTCGTGAGCACTGGTGAATGCCTCTGCGTTTTCAGCGCCGATATCACGAGCCAACAAAGCTGACCAGTAGCAATGTCGAAACGCATCCCCCTGCCCGTTGTGCAAGCCCGAACCTCGATAACGCCGGGCCGCTTCAGCGCTAGCGACATCTGCGTTTTCTTTGATCGTAAAAATCAGATGTGGATGGGTCAACAGGAACCACTTTTCAGAGGGAGTCAGCCCAGTAACGATCCCTTGAATCGGATAGATAGGATCCATCTCGCTTCGCTTCCTTTTGGTTGGGTTGGTGGTGAACGATGGCGTTAGTCACTGATCACCTGATAGTCGATGACTTCATCAGCCTCACCGAAATCGATGACAAGCCATACAGAGTCAACACTCGTAAACATCGTCTGATGTGGACCAAGCCAGTAGATGAGATCATGATCGGCGAAGTACTCTGTATCAGTAGGCTCACCAAGAAGCTCGAGCACTTCAGCTTTCCCCTGCCCCCGAGTGATGTAGTTCTCCGTGAGATCGGCAATCATCGACAGGCGGATATATGGTTTATGTTCAACCAGTTTAGGGTCTGCCCATTTCTCAGCGTCAAACTTAGCACCTGAAGGCTTTTGCAGTATGGTGACAGCTAGTAAAACTACTAGAGTTAGTATAACAACGCTAGCCAGGCTCTTGACGATAGCACCACTATAATCTTTCTTTATCCTTGAGTTTGGCATTACTGTTTCCTCTTGACCCATGATAACGTCTCACTGAGCTGTATCAGAAGACTCGTCGCGGCGCTAGAACGTCGTCAGTGAGGCTTGGGGCAAGGCGGGGAGGGTCGGTTGCGATACGAAACCGACGAGCAATGCAACTGTGGGTCACGGGACTGCGTTTTAGCCCCGTGAGGAATCTTCGAACATCATCGAGTATAGGATGTAAAACCCAAGGCGTTCAAGTGCACGTCCGTGCCATTCAAGTTCCATTTTCCTTCTATGTCAAGATCCCCCTTTTACATACATCCAGACCTATTACAAGAACAGGCGTCCGCTGACCACATTTAACCACGTATACTTATACATATCACAACTCCCTCTCAAGACGACCCTGCGGCGAGAGGTGATGAGCCATCCGGGCCCGATCCCGTTGAGTCGGGCAGGCTGATCGTTTGTTCCATGGCTCAGGCCCGTCGGTGTCAACCATGCCATTGACATACCAACGCCAATCGACGCGTGCTTGGTCGCGTGAGACCGAGCGAACTTTCTGATGCCATCCTGGTCGCGGTAAACGATGCGTTTCCGTCACCCGTTTCCCGCCCTTTCTTGGGATGAGCGGGACTCTTTTTTAGCGAGTGCGGCGATCGTTTCGGCGAGTTCTATCTTTCTTTGGATCGGTCATGGCATCCATTGTCCAAAGTCCCGATGACATCGAGCAGGGGGGCATATGGGCCATTCGAAGGGAAAGTCTTCATCAGGGACACGTTACCGCATCTCCCCGACCCATTGATGCCAACTCCGTCTGACTCGACGTGCTGCCCGCGATCCAGGTCAGCGAGCGGGGCTCGATGCAGAACTTCGAGCCCGGGATTGCGGCGCTATGCGAGGTGGTTCGACGTCGGATCCCGATCGCACGGATCTTCGAGAACAACGAGCGACTGCTGCGTGAGCGGGCCCCATTCTGCGGCGGACACGTGCAACGGTTACTGACCGTCGTCCGCGACGTGCTCGCCCAGCTACGGCAAGCTACGGCAAGCTACGGCAGCTCGTCAACAACCGTCACGCAGCGTTGGTCCTCGCCCTCCCAGCTCATCCCGCTGACGGTGACGACAAGGCAGACTTCGGTCCCGACCACCTGCTCGGGCCCGTCAATGTCGAAGACCACACGGTCACCGAGGCGCAGCCAGCTCTCATCCACATGCAAGACACTGTTCTTGCTGAGCAGTGAGGTGGTGACGAAGCTCAGCGTAGCATTGTCTTGGGGGTCGACCGCCTCGTAGTAGAGCCACAGACCGTCCGGATCGAGGCCCTCACCACGCACGCTGACGTCGACATGCCAGCCGCCCTGAGGGCCCGCGACCAGCTCGATCGGATCTCCCTCGGCGAGCGTCTGCCAGCGAGTGAGACCGGTACCGAGCTCGACCGCGGCCTCCGTGGCGTGCGTGGAAGCATCGGAGGGGGTCGAGGTCGTCGAGGTCATCGAGGTCATCGAGCTCATCGAGCTCATCGAGCTCATCGAGCTCATCGAGCTCATCGGGGGCGCGTCGTCCCCCGAGTCACAGCCAAGGCACACCAGCAACAGCGAAAGCGGCATACGGCTGCGAGCTTGCGCGGCGGGAGGTCCGCTTGACATGCGACCGAGAGTATTGGAAACGCGTTGCTCATGCAACGTGATTGCATATCCAGGGCGCATCTCAAATTCGCTTCAGCGCTGCTCGTTTGCGGCGTGATGCCGGCGTGCGGCGAGGAGCCGACCAGCACGGATGACGCCACCACCGCTGACACGACGGTGGCTGGGGACGACCAAAGCGGCACCGACACTACTGAGGGGAGCGACGGAGGGAGCGACGGCGAGACCGACGGTGGCAGCGGCAGCGACGGCGACAGCAGCAGCGACGGCGACAGCGGCGATTCCATCATCCTCTCCCCCCACGGGAACCTCGTCGTCGATGAGGTCTACTTCACCGGGAGTCCGCCCTTCGGGGGGGTAGACCATTACTTCTCGGACCAGTTCATCGCGATCTACAACATCAGCAGCGAGCCGGTCGCCGCCGGAGGTCTCGTTGTCGGCGACGTCTTTGGTCCCGCTGGCGAGATCAACCCCGGTGACACGCCCCACGGGCTCGCCGACGACGAAGAGCACGTGTATATGCGAAACCTGTGGCGGATCCCGGGCGCGCCACAAGACGTGATCATCGAGCCCGGTGAGCGCTTGGTGATCGCACAGGACGGGACCAACCACAGCCCGTTTTCAACCGTTGATCTCAGCGGCGCGGACTTCGAGACCTACGTGGCCGACAGCGGCAACGACGAAGACTACCCCACGGTCGACAACCTCGAATTGCTGCACTACAACGCGGGATTCGACTGGCTCATCACCGTCTTCGGTCCAAGCGTAGTGATCGCATCCCTCGAAGAAGATGAGGACCTCGACGAGTTCGACCACGAGGGGTGGACGCTCATCCAGCTTCCCGCGGCGGCCGTCGTCGACGGCGTCGACATCGTCATGGACGCCCAAAGCGGCGGGTTCAAGCGACTCCCCTCGACCATCGATCAGGGGTTCACCTTCGCGACGGGGACCTACACGGGCGAGGCGGTGCTGCGTCGCCGCAGCGACGGGCAGCCAGTCGACACCGACGACTCGAGCGCCGATTTCGAGTTGACGGGCCAACCAGACCCGTGGCGCTCTTGACCGAAACGAACGCGTCGCGCCAGCAAAGCGACGGCGCTCGGTCCCCGTGGTCGCATCAACGGGGCAGTCGGCGCTCCTTCGGTGAGACGGGGGGCTCGAAGATGAACGACCCGCGGGACAAGCCCGACAGCCGCTCCTCGTAGAAGCGATGAAGCGACCCGCTCTTGAGCCGCACCCCCCGGCTCTTGTGGCTCTTGGGCGCGGAGAACTCGATGATCGGATGCTCATCGGTGTTCAGAGGTGTTCGCACAAGCGGGGTCCAGTCTCCGATGTACCACGCGACGACATCATCGGCATGACGCAAGACATAGTCCCGGCCGACAGGCGGAGGTCGACGCTGCTTCATCCTTGCCTCGAGCTGTGCGCGAGAGAGCCGATGCTCCCGGTCAACCCCGACGAGCGCAAAGAGCGGCCGTCGCGAGTGGCGAGAGAGCTGCCAGACCGCGACGTGCTCGAACACCGCGTCCATGCTCTGGGCGATGATCTCGAACTCACGGGGCCCCAACTGCCAACCGGCGAGCCAAAGACAGAACACACCGCCCTCGGACAGTCGCGCGCGGACCGCCTCAAAGTGTTCGACGGTGTACAGATAGCCGGTCTTGCTCTCCCAGGGCACGAACAGATCGGAGATGATGACTTCGTACCGGTCTTGTGCGCTGCCGAGAACTCGACGACCGTCATCAACGACAAGCCGCACGCGCGGGTCATGGAGCAGTCCCGCGTTGTCCTCCGAGAAGTAGCGAGCAGCGTCCACGACTTCCGGCACCAGCTCCATCACCGTGATGGTCTCAATCTCCGGATAGTCCAGCGCGGCGCTGGCGGTGACGCCCGTGGCCAGCCCGATGAACGCGACGCGTCGGGGCTCATCGTGCAGCAGGAGCGCAAAGTGCCCCTGGCGCAGCTCCATCACGCCCGAGGCCTTCGAGCCCAACGCGTAGTGGATGTTCTGCCGCATGTGGAGGTTGTCCCGGTCTTCTTCGCGGGTGACATCAGTCCAGCCGTAGGCGCCGGCGAATCGCTCGACGAGGATCTCGCCTGGTCGCACTCCCTCCACCCGAGCGGAGGCTAGGCTCAGCCCCCACACGAGCGCGGCAGACAGCACGATCGCGACCCCGCAGATCCCTCGCCGTCGTTCGAGGCGGATCGAGACGAGCACCGCGAGCAAGAGGTAGGCGGACGCGATGACGGCAAACGACCACCACAAGCCCACTGCCGGCAACAGGACGAAGCTGGCCAAGAGCGCCCCCCCGGCGGCGGCCAGCGTATTGGCGGTGGTGAGTCGGCCGACGACGCGCCCCGGCGTCACGTCGGCCCCCGCGAGACTCCACGAAAGCGGCAGAATGATTCCCATCGCCAACATCGGCACGAGGACCACCGAGGCGACCAGCAGCGTCGCCCCCGTGATGTAGGACAAGAACGTCGTCCCCGCCGAGAAGTAGCGCAGCCCCTGGAGCTCGACGAGCAGACGCACGGACAACGGCAGGGTGACAGCCACCACCAGCGCCGCGCCGACCACGAGCACCCGGGAGTCGCCCCGGCGCACGAGCAAGGAGCCCACCAGCGAGGCCATCGCCAGGGCGAACAAGACCACCAGCAGGATCGCCGCGAAGGTGTACGTGCTGTTGTGGAACACGAGCGCGAACAGCCGAACGTAGAGGACTTGCGCCGCAAGGGTGCCGAGTCCGGAGATCGCCGCCGCGGTGACCCACGTCCACGTACGCTCGGGATCCGCATGTGCGGAGGCACTCGGTTCGCCCCCGAGTTGGACGAACCTCCCCCGCATCAGCCAGGCCACTAGGCCGACGGTGATCGACAGCGATGCCGCCGCCCAACTGGTCGCGACCACCCCCAGCGGGGCCAGCAGCCAGAGGCTCGAGACGACGACCCCGACGACCGCGCCCCCCAGATTCGCCGCGTACACGCGAGCGATCCGCTTGCTGCCGCCCGAGCCCGAGGCCACCGCCTGGGCGACGAAAGGAAGGCTGGCCCCTAGAGCGGTCGTCCCCGGCAGCAGGACCAGCAAGACCACGACGAAACGAGCCGGTCCCGTGGAAATCGAGCTGGGCATGACCGCGAGGCACGCCGGCATCACGAAGGCCCACGCGCCGGCCACCCACTCTGCGACCGCGAAGCCCAGCAAAGGACGACGCGAGCGGCTACTGAGCCGCCCGGCCAGCGCGTAGCCCAGCGCCATACCCAGGAAGTAGGCGGCGAGGACGACCGCGGCCGCGCGCGCGGTTTGACCGAACACGAGCCCGAGCTGCCGAGCCCAAGACACCTCGTAGGCCAGACCCGCCGCGCCGGAACCGAAGACCAAGCCATACACGCTGAGCACCCGAGGGGTTCGAGCCTCCGTCGGATCGGCCATGTCACCGCTGCGTTATCACATCACGGCTCGTCATCACATCACGGTTCGTCGGCGCGGTGGCGGCGTCGCTGCGACGTCATGCCGCACCTCGATAGACAGCGACCCGGTAAGGACCTCCATCAAGCCCTTGTCGAACTTGGTCGCGCTCGGAGCCGACGTGGTGCTCAGCGGGCGTTTCTGAGTCCCTCGACGATCCCTACGGAGCCGTGGTGACTGACCAGGATCGTGGCGGTCTGGGTACGGGCCGCGACCCGCAGGGCGGTCTCGCGAAACAGGCGGCGGCCCTGGTGCCGAGACAGGCCGAGCAGCAGCAGGTCGGTCTGCTCCGCCGCCTCGACGATCGCGCCGATGACGTCATCGCTCACCACGACCTTGGCCGTGCCGCGCTCGCGGGAGGTCTCCTCTGCCGCGAGCCGAAGCAGCTCCGCCTCGGTCCGGCGCTGTTCGTCCTGTGACGTGGTCGAGGGAAGGACGCGCATGAACTCCACATCGCGCGGCGCCGTTCGAAACAGAGATCCGAGAAACCGAGTACGCAGGGCGTCGTGCTTGAGCATCTTGCCCATCGGGACCAGGATCCGCTTCACGTCGCTCAGCTGGAACTCCGTCGGAGAGCGAACGATGACGACGTCCCGTCCGATCTCGACGAGGAGCCGCTCGAGGTCCGCGGCCAGGGGACCGCCGTCGTCACGCTCGTCCAAGCGAGGCAGGCCCAGCAGCACGCTCGCGCACTCGTGCTCCTTGGCCACCCGGGTGATCTCCGGCCACGGGCGATCCGCCACCGTGATCAGCGTCTCGGGCTCCTGCCCCTCTTGGAACGACGCGGCCAGGCCCCGGCTTATCTGCTTGCCCACCATCGACGCGTTGGGATCGACGGCCGCCTCGATGGCGGCGTCACGCCGCAGGACCGATAGCAGCATGACCCGGCCGAAGCTCGGGGGGGCCAGCGCGGTCGCGATCCGCACCATGGACGCCGCGGTGGCGGGGTTGGACACCGGCACCAACACCAGGGGAGTGCGACCGCGCAGCTTGGCCAGACCGGGGTCGGCGCCCTCGAAGTAGGCGTCTGCCGCCTCGGCCCCCGACGAGAACACCGCGTAGTAGAGCAGGCCCCCCAGGCCGAGCCACAGACCGATGATCTCCCCGGCACGGGGCACCTCGAGGGCCTGGAACACGGCCAGCGCGACGCAGGCGAGCATGCCGGTGACGGGAACGAGGGGGAACCAGGGGGTCCGGAAGTAGTCCGCCTCGCCGCCGCCACGCGTCCGCGCCAGGTAGGCCATGACGTGGACGAGCGTGAACGTCAGCAGGAAGATCAGGCTCGCCGCCGCGCCGGCCGTGGCCAGATCGGGCAGCATGAAGAGGATCGCCAGGAGGGTGAGCGAGCTGGCGAAGACGGCGACCGCCGGGGTCTGCCGGCGGGCCGAGAGTCGAGCCAGAGCGCCCGGCAGCGTGCGGTCGCGGGCCATCGACAGCGCCACTCGAGACGCAGCGAGCAGGTTGGCCGCCAGCGCCGACAGCGTCGAGAGCACGGCCGCGACCATCACCAGCCAGTAGCCGGGCGTCCCCAGGTACGTGCGGACCGAGTCCGGCATGAGCGTCTCGGGGTGTCGCTCCGCCATCTCGGAGATCGACACGCTCGGGTCGTGGCCGACGGTCGCCGTCACGAACAGGAGCGGGATGTAGATCACCAGGGCCGCCCCCAGCGACAGGAACATCGCGCGAGGGATCACGACGCGCGGTCGCTTCACCTCGCCCCCGATCGCGGCGATGAGATCGAACCCTTGCAGGGCGATGAACGTGAACCCCATCGCGGACAGCAGCCCCAGCTTGCCGTTGGGGAGCCAGGTGCCGACTCCCGCGGCGACCGCGACGTCCCGCGCCGGCGCCACGGGGCGGCCGGGGGGGGGCGGGGGGGGGGGGGCGCGGGCGGGGGGTGGGGGGGGGTGGTGGGCGGGGGGGGGGGGGCGTGGGGGGGGCCGGGGTTGGGGGGGGGGGGGGGGGGGGCGGGGGGGTGTGGAGCGGTAGAGTGGAGCGGTGGAT
>JBCCWC010000107.1:0-47624 GCA_039194325.1 Myxococcota bacterium | reverse complement strand
GCCGCGGCCGGCCTGACCGTGCATGGCGATGGTCTGCTGCGGCGAGTGCTCATGCGAGGACCAGAGCGTGAGCGTATCGCCGCGGATGTACTCCATGGAGATGAAGACCGCCTCGTCGTGCAGACCAACCTCGTACACATGCACGACGTTGGGGTGCGACAGCTTCGCCATGGTTCGGGCCTCGCGCAGGAGGCGTTCGTGCCCCGACTGCTTGTTGGCGCGGCCGGCAGGATCTTCGCGCAGGATCTTCACCGCGACGTGGCGGTCGAGCGCGTCGTCGTGGCACCGGTAGACCACGCCCATGCCGCCGGCGCCGATCCGCTCGAGCACGCGATAGCGACCGATGGTCTTGGGTCCCTCGGGCCGACCGAACAGTCGGGCCCGCGTTGATGCCAGCAGCCACTCGAGCTCCGACTCCTCGGGGCCGTAGTCGTCGAGTTCGCTATCGGCTCTCGCGCTCGGCATGAGCGTGGTCGTGTTGTCGAGGCTGCGCGTACTGCTCCGATCTCCAGCCGGGGAGGAGGGAGGTGCCGCCGCCATCGTCGAGTGAGCATACCCCCAAGGTCGACGTTGGAGGGGCGGATCGACTCGGAAACCATGAAATTGTGTGCGCGACGGTCGAGCGATTGCGTCAGTCGCGACCGAAGATCTCGTCGAGGGTAACGACGCGAACGGCTCCTATGTGTTCTAGCTCGTTGTGGTCGATGCGGCGGAGGTCTCCACGGATCGTGACGATGGCCGGTCGCTCGACGAAGGACTGACGCATCGCGTCGAGCTCGGCCCGCGAGGCGGTCGACAGCGTCGACCACTTACTCATGAGCAGATCGCCCTCGATCTGCTGCTGATGCCACCACGAGACCCGTGCGGGGACGTTCCATGGCTCGAGCCGACGGCTTCGGTAGCGCGATTCGACCGCGGTGCGCGACCGCTCGAAGTGCTCTTGGTCGACGGCCTGATGCAGGATCGACTGTGACAGCTCTAGCATGTCCACGACCTGCTCGTGCTCGCCTATAGTGCCGCTTATCCGCAGGACTTCATCGCCCGGGAGCGCCCTGAAGGGCACCGTCTCCGCACCGAACACGTGCCCCAGCGGTGACTGGTATCGTAGCGCGTCGTCGAGGACGCCGGCGTGATCGCGGCTCAGGTAGAAATCGAGCATCTGGGCGTAGGCTCGCTGGGCTTGCTCGACCGGCTCGCGCGTGAGGAGGATGTCGACCTGAGCGTTGCCCTCGCTGGGATCGTCGAGGACCAGCAAGCGCGGCCGGTCGAGGGCCGGGAGCGAGACGGGCCCGAGCGAGCGTGACCTCGATTGGACGGGGGGCAGCGCCCCGAGCTCGGGACGGGGCAGGGGCCCCGAGTAGAGCACGCGGGGTCGTCGAGCTCGGAACATGGTGAGCTGCTCCGAGAGCTGCTCCAGGGGTCGTTGGGACCAGTCTCGAGCCACACGCGCGTCGGCGAGGATGGGGCTTTTCTCTCCATAGAGCGCGTACGTCCCCAGCGCCGCCGAGATGCTCTGGTCGTTTCGACGCAGGGCACGGCGGCGCGCGAGGTGGTCTGTGGTGAACCGCTCGATGTCTTCGGCGCGAATGACCGGTGAAGAGAACCACATGTCGACCAACGGCCACACCCGCGCGAGGGGAGCGTCGAGGCACTCGATGGTGATCCGCACCATCGAGGTCGAGCAGTAGACGGCGATCGACATTCCCGCGGTCGCGCGTGCTTGCTGGAGGCGCTCATACGCTAGGCTTCGAGTCCCGACCATGCTCCACAACCTCGCCGCTTGGCACGTCGTGCCGTCGTCGAGCGCGAGCCGCGGGTACTCCAGCATCAGGGTGACCAGCCCGTCCTCGACGCGACTGCGGATCTCGAGCGTGTCGTCGCTTTGCTCGTAGTGACGACCCTCCATGATGAACTTGGGCTCGATGGTCGGGGCCAGCGATTGCGCGATACTCTCGGCGAAGTCACTGCGCGTGTCTACTGGGTAGTCGATCGTCCCGATGGAGGGAACGCGGGGCTTGTGCACCGGGCGCGTCGACTCTCGCGCATAGGTTGAGACGAAGGCAGACGTGCGTAGGTAGTCTGCCCAGGTCGTAACTTGCTGCGGATCGAGGGACGCATTGCGCAGCTGGGTCCGGTGCTCCCAGGACAGGCCAAGGCCGTAGCTCTGGACGATGTCCTGGGCTCGCCCATACCGAGACCGACCCTCTTTGATGGTGCGGAGCGCTCGCGAGGCTTCGGCTCGCTCGATGTTCTGCGGCTGAGCGCCGCGGACTCGTAGGTCTTCGAGCGCTTCGAGCAACGACTGCTCGGCGCGTTGCTCGCTGACGTCGGGTGCCCGGTGGATCTCGATCCGAACCTGGTAGCCGCGGCGCCTCACCGTCACCCGCGTGCTCACCCCGCGGCCCGCCAGTCGGTCGGACAGCTCTTGCTCGAGCAGCGGCGCCAGCGTATCGAAGCGGATGAGGTCCTCGCCTTGGGAGCCGGCCGGGAACGACCAGCTGAGCATGGGCGTGACGCTCTTGGTCTCGGAGAACAGATGAACCGGCTCCGAGAGCGACGAGCCAGGAAACGGCGGTCGCGTGGGCACCGGGCGGGTCTCCCAGTGACCGAAGGTGCGCTCGATCACCGGCACGGTGGTCGCGGGATCTACGTCACCCACGAGCACGATGGCCATGTTGTTGGGGACGTAGCGCGCGTGGTGAAGGTCGACCACGCTCGAGAACGGTGGGCGCATGATGTCTGGCTCACGGCCGAACTGGTCGTTGGCGTAGGGCGTGCCCGGGAACAAGGTGTCGAGGATCTGGAGGTCGATGTTCTTGCCTCGGCCGACCTGCCAGCCGAACTGCTGGCCGATCGCGCCAAGCTCCGCGAAGAAGTTGCGATAGATCGGCCACTTTAGTCGCTCGGCCTCGAGGGTCGCCCAGCTCTCCAGCCGGGAGCGCGGGATCTCGGCGAACGAGCTCGTAGACAGTTGGGCGGAGGCCGTGTTGCGGTTGGTCGCGCCGATCGTCTTGAGCAGGTTGCCATACTCGCTCGGCGCGCCGTGGGCGGCGGCCTTGCGTGACAGCGCGCCGATCTGTTCGAGCAGATCACTACGCTGGGTTGGATCCTCGCTCTGCTCGAGTTGCTCGATGAGCGCGTTGCGTTGGTCTAGCAGCGGGCCTTCGCTGTCGGGGTCGAGCGCGCCCAGCCGGGCGGTCCCGCCCTCCAGGGTGCTCATCAAGAGGTTCGCCGCTCCGGTCGATCCCGGCGGATCGTCGATGTAGCCGGCGCGTACGACGAGGACCGTCTCGAGCTTGGGCGTGCTGCGGTCGGGCACGAGGTAGACGGTCAACCCATTGTCGAGGTGATGGACCGTGACCTGGTAGGGGTCGTCGGGGAGCGGCGCGGGGAGCTCGTTGCCCGCAGGGTCGCGTAGGTCGGCAGCGGGCTCGACGCCCGCGGAGCGCTCAGTGGGCTGCGCACTCGGTCCGCCCAGCCGTCCGCCCAGTTGTCCGCCCAGTCGGGCAATCGTGAGGGCCGCGCCGAGCATGCCGACCAGCGATAGTCCCCACCATGCGTTCCCGAAGAGTCGACGCCGCGTGGTGGCCGAGGCGTCGCCGGAGGTGAGCACATCGAGCAAGGCGTCCATCGACTCGTGGCGCTCGCGTGGATCGAGCGCGAGTCCCCGAACGATGGCTTCGTGCACGTGGCGGGGCACGCCGGCTCGGGACGGGTCTTCGGCACGCATGCGGCCTTCGACCACGGCCGACCGCAGGGCGGCGACGGTCTTGCCCACGAAGGGTCGATGCCCATAAAGAGCCTCGAACAGGGTCACGCAGAACGAATATTGGTCGGACTTGGCGGTGGCGGGGTGTCCTTCGAACTGCTCGGGCGACATATAGGCGGGTGTTCCCAGGATGGTGCCCGTTTCGGTGAGAGCGTCGTCTAGTGGTCTGTCGTAGGCCAAGTCGCTGCCGGTGCGCTCACGCTCTACGATCCCCTGGGAGCGGGCCAAGCCGAAGTCGAGCACGCACGGTCGACCCGACTCACCCACCAGGACGTTGCCGGGCTTGTAGTCGCGATGGACGAGCCCGACCGCGTGCGCGGCCGCGAGGCCGCGGCCGGCCTGACCGTGCATGGCGATGGTCTGCTGCGGCGAGTGCTCATGCGAGGACCAGAGCGTGAGCGTATCGCCGCGGATGTACTCCATGGAGATGAAGACCGCCTCGTCGTGCAGACCAACCTCGTACACGTGTACGACGTTGGGATGCGACAGCTTCGCCATGGTTCGAGCCTCGCGCAGGAGGCGTTCGTGCCCCGACTGCTTGTTGGCGCGGCCGGCAGGGTCTTCGCGCAGGATCTTCACCGCGACGTGGCGGTCGAGCGCGTCGTCGTGGCACCGGTAGACCACGCCCATGCCCCCGGCGCCGATCCGCTCGAGCACGCGATAGCGACCGATGGTCTTGGGTCCCGCGGGCCGACCGAACAGTCGGGCCCGCGTCGATGCCAGCAGCCACTCGAGCTCCGACTCCTTGGGGCCGTAGTCGTGGGAGCGGAGCGGAGCGGGGTCGCTCGGTGGTTCGCTATCGGCGCGCAGTTTCGGCGGGAATGTAGCCGTGTTCTCGGGCAGGCGTTCATCGCTCCGATCTCCGGTCGGGGAGGAGGGAGGTGGCGCCGTCATCGTCGAGCGAGCATACCCTCCCGTCACCCGTCGATGCGGTGATGTGCGTCGGTTCTACAGCCAAGCGCTAAGCGCGGCGTTCAGCCGCACACGGCGACCTCCCGCTGGCGCAGCGTGCAGACCTCCTTCACCGCGTACCAGTCGGGCGAGCCGACCGCGGTGGCTCGTCTGTTGGCTCTAGCGAGGTTCGCAGCCCGGGAGGGGAGCGGGCTGCGAGAGATCCTGGGGGAAGGTGATGGTGAACGTAGTCCCTTCGCCTACGGTCGACTCGACGTCGATCGTACCCTTGAGTGCGTCGACCACGATGTTGCGGACGATGGATAGCCCCAGCCCGGTGCCGCCTCGGCTGCGGCCAGTGGTGAAGAAGGGGGTGAAGATCTTGGGGAGGTTCTCGGCGATGATGCCCCGGCCGAAGTCTCGAATCGCCAGCACGAAATGGGGGATTCCTTGGAGCACCCGAGTACGCATGGCGATCTCCACGTCGCCGCCCTTGCGCTCGGGGTAGGCGTGGCGATCGATGTTGAACAGCAGATTGGTCAGCACCTGGCTCAGCTGGCCGCGGTAGCCCAGCCACACGACGTGCTCGGCGGGGATGTCGTTGGTGATCGCGATCTCGAGCTTGGCATGTCGGGCGTTGAGCTCGAACAGCTCCAGGCTCTCGCGCACCACCTGCCGTAGATCCACCGGCTCTTGCTGCTCGTCGAGCTGGCTGACCGAGACCTTCTTGAAGTTCTCGACCAGCTCGTGAGCGCGGCCGATGTTGCGTAGCGCGAGGTGGGCTGCTTCCTGCATCTGCTCCAAGATCTCGGCCGCGGGACCGTCGTCGGGCAGCGCGTCGTGCAGCGCGTCGTGGGTCGTCCAGCGGTGCACCATGTCGATGGCGGTGTTGGCGACGCCGAGCGGGGTGTTCAGCTCATGGGCGACGCCGGCCACCAGGTGGGCCAGGGAGCGGTGCTGCTCCGCCTCGATCTCGGCGGACAGCACTCGTTGCTGGAGTTCTTCCCGAACGTACTTCTCCGTGAGCACACGGACGTGATCGACGACGGAGGCGAGGATCGAGAACGACACGGTCTGGGTGTCGGTGCGGGACAGCAGGCTCAGGAATACGGGCCGGTCGAGCGCGAAGAATCGGCACGGCGTGGCACACAACACGCTCGCGGAGCGGGGCTCGCGGTCGATCAGCGCCAGCTCACCGAAGAACTCTCCGGCCTCCAGCAGCGAGAGCTCGACGCGGTTGTTGTTTTCGTCCTCCTTGTAGACGCAGACTTTCCCTTCCAGGATGACGTACATCACCTCCGCAGCGTCCCCCGCTCGGAAGATGACGTGCCCCATTTCAAACGAGAGCATCTTTCCCGCGCGGGCTAGCTCTGCGAGCGTCGAGGCCGGGAGGGAGCTGAACAGGGGGATCCGCTCGAGAGCCGCTTCGATGGTCATCGATTGCCTTGGTCAGCCTAGCATTGGTGGGCCGCGCGGAGGGGGAGTTCGCGTGGCGAAACGCCCCACGTCGTGGGGGGGGGTAAGGGATGGACGGTCGGCTAGGTGTACCCGGCCTCGTTCCGGTGGTGGAACGCTATGTTGACGGATCGGGCTGTGCTGGATCCTGCGTTCGTCTCCTATCCTGTGAAGGAGCCGGGCCGCCCTCCTGCGGATCGTAGGCCGTAGACCGTAAATATCGAGGAGTGAGACCATGGATCCTAGAGCATTGCTCTTGGTGGTGAGTGTGTCCGTCGTCCCGGTTGCTGCTTGCGGCGGCTCGGATACGATGGCCGCGGACACGGACACAGACACGGACACGGACACGGACATGGGCCCGCCCCCGGGGCTCGATTTTCCGGTGTTCGTGCCGCCCACGCTCGAGTGTCGAGCGCCGCGCAGCGGGGAGCCCGAGGGGCAGTCCGACGATGGACAGGTATGCACCTGGCAATCGATCGCCGGTGCGACCGAGGAGGGCCGCCGGTTCTATGAGTACGCGGACTGTGACGTGGTTCGTACTCAGCGGCCGTACTACCCGCTGCCGCCGAACACGAGCCAGCCGCAGCCAGACCCCCGGCTCTCCGATCCGGCCTACCGGGCCGAGGTGGACTGGGTCAAGGCGCAGATCGACGCGACCGGGTGCTCGTGCTGTCACTCGGTCGACGCCCCGCAAGGACCCGCGCGCTGGTCCACGGACATGCCGGGCAACTGGGTCAACAGCTTCGGCGACTACGATCTCGCCGCCGTTGCCGGCCTCATCGACACCAGCATGTTCGGCCGCTTCCCACCGGAGCACAACAATGGCTTCGAGCGCACCTTCGGGATCCCGTCGACCGACAACGAGCGGATGCGAGCGTTCTTCTTGGCCGAGCTGTCGCATCGGGGACGAGACCCCGAGGAGTTCGCGGATGCGCCTCCCACGGGCGGGCTGTTGCTGGAGCAGGCGGCGTACGAGCCATCGCCGTGCGATGGAGGCGAGGGGGTCGACGCGGATGGGGTCGTCCACTGGGGCGGGGGACCGGCGCGCTACATCTATGTGTTGGCCGAGGGGAGCGAAAACCCCACCGTGCCGCCGGATCAGGACACTCCTGCCGGGACCCTCTGGCGGCTCGACGTGCCGCACTGGGGTGAGCCCTTGACTTCGGGATCGGTGCGCTATGGCGAGGTTCCTGCGGAGCGGATCCAGCACTACCCGGGCCAGGGGCAGCCGGAGGCTCTTGTCGCCGGGGAGCGTTATTACCTCTACGTCAGCCGGGACTACTTCCAGCCGATCACTCGCTGTATCTTTCATGCGCAGTAAGGTCATGCGCAGTAAGGCCATGCGCAGTAAGGCCATGCGCAGTGAGCCGCCGCGACGATCCTCCTACACTCCCAAAGGTGAGCGAGCTCGATCTCAACGACGTGTCCGTGTTCGTGCGTGTGGTCCAGACGGGCAGCTTCAGCGCGGCCGCGCGTTCGCTGCACATGGCCAAGTCCTCCGTGAGTCGCTGCGTCGCTCGCCTGGAGGAGCGGCTGGAGACCCGGCTGCTCCAGCGAACCCCCCGCGCCACGGTCCCCACGGACGCCGGGCAGGCCTACTTCGAGCAGGTCGGTGGGGCGCTCACCGCCATCCTCGATGCATCGGAGGCGGCGACCTCGCGACGCGTGCCGCGGGGTACGGTGCGGATCACGGCCCCGCCTGGGGTGGGTTCGGAGGCGCTGCCCGAGCTGGTGACTCGCTTCGTCGCTCGGTACGACGAGGTGGCGGTAGAGGTCGACTTGTCGGCGAGCGCGCCGAATCCGGTGGAGAGCGGCTTCGATCTCGCCATTCGAGGGGGGCCACAGCCCGACTCTTCGCTCGTGGTGCGCAAGCTTCGAAACATCCCGCTTCGCCTCTACGCCGCGCCCGGCTATCTGTCCCGGGCGGGCTCGCCCGGGCGACCCGAGGATCTCGCGACGCACGACTGCGTGTTGTTTCGTGGGCGCCAGGGGCGGTGTTGCTGGAGGCTGACGGGACCCGATGGCGATGTAGAGGTGATCGTACGGGGGCGGCTGGGTAGCAACGGTCTACCCTTCGTGCGCCGCGCGGCGATCGCGGGAGCTGGGATCGCGCTGTTGCCCGAGCCGACCGGTGAGAGCGCGGTGCGTCGCGACCTGCTGGCGCCCGTATTGCCCGACTACGCCCTCACGGCGAGCCCGCTCTACCTGATCTATCCCTCGGCGCGGCACGTGCCGCTGCGTGTGCGCTTGTTCCGGGACTTCTTGCTGGAGCACTTTCCGTCGGAGGTCGACGCGGAGATCGACGCGGAGATCGACATGGATCGGTGATGCGCCAGGGGTGATCCAGGCGAGCGCACGGGAGCGGTTCGGTGATGCCGTAGAGCATGGCCACCGAGCAGGGGCCACCGGGGCCCTGTGTGTGTGTCGCGTCTACGTTGCATCAAGGACGGGCGGGAGATGGTAGCTTGAGCGCATGCAGGGCTGTCGTGCTGTCGCGCAAGATGTCGAGCATCGACCAGGCGTGTAGTTCGTTCATCGGTGAGCTCGGAAGGCTCGTTCCCGCGACGGATCCGGATCACGATCGTTCTCTCTCGACGGGCTCCCGTGGGCGCGAGATCCCGTCGCGCTCAAAGGACTGGATGATTTTCTGGAGCTCGTCGTTCTCTTCGTCGCTACGGAACGGATCGGTAGCGAGCTGAAGATACATACGTAGCCGAGCACCGTGAGGGTTGAGGGTGAGCCGGTCCAGGCCGAACCATGTTCGATAGACATCGGTACCGGTCATCGAGCGGGGATCTGGAGCGTGACTCTTTTCCTCGAGTGCACTGCCTGGGACGAGCTCGCCGGTCTCGGGATCGTGAAAGAACTGCTCGACATCTCCGGTTTCTTCGTGTTGATCGACGACGACGATCTCGTCCGGGGAGAGCGAGGAGAGCACGGCGGGAGAGTGGGTCGTGGCGATGAACTGCACCTTGGGGAAGGTACGACGCAGCGCCGGGATGAGGCTGGCCTGCCAAGTGGGGTGTAGGTAGAGATCGATCTCGTCGATCAAGACGAGCCCTTCGATGTCTTTGGCCTCGATCGCCTCGTCAGCTTCCCACATGACGTGCCCGATGAGATCGGCCAGCCAAGCGAGGGTGGACTGGTAGCCATGGGAGAGAGCCACGGCGGGAAATTTGTGCTCGTGTGCTCCCACCTTGAGGGTAAAGCGGTCCTTGTCGATGAGGGTCCTGGATTTGGTAACACCACCTGGGCCGGTGAGCTCGATTCCCACGAGATCGGGGATGAGGTCCTCGACCTGAATGAGCGTGTCTCGGAGTGCCTTGGTGAATCTTCGGGCCTTTTCTTTGGTAAGGTTGTCCAAGAACCTCAGTGAGGTCAGGGCGGTGGTGTTGCTGAACAGCGGCTCGAGTCGCTCGATCGACGGCTGCACCAGGGGGGGTCTCGACTGCGGGGCGGGCAGGAACCTCCCTACACCGTAGCCGGCGACGAACCATAGCTTTCGATCGTCGGCTCGTGCCTCGTCGAGCGGATCGAATCCAGACTCCGTCAGCTGGATCGGTCCGATCAGCTCCATTTCCCCGGATACATCGGTATACGTTGAGCGGCCCGCGAGGGTGCTTTGTCCGTATTTGAGCGAGAGTATCGAGTGCAGTCGAGCGTCATCACCCGGTGCTCGGCCGAGGGTGGGGTGCAGATCGGCTCGTTCGACACAACCGGGAGAGAAGCGAAAGACCGCGTCGATCTCCATGGGTTGACGAGCTCGCCGGTCGACCAGGTGAGCAACGACCGATCTGGCGAGCACGTTGACTTGTCGCGAGCCGGCGGCGGCAAGCGCGATCGCCTGCAGGATGCTTGTCTTCGCGGTGCCGTTACGGCCGATGATGACCGTCCACATCCGCGGTGTATCGTTGGGCTGGGTCAGCTCGAGCCTAAAGTCCCGCAGCAGCTTGAGGTGACGGATGTGGATGTGGTCGAGGTACACGAAAGCGAGCCGATCGTAGCAGAACGCGCGCAGAGTGCGGCGCTTGGACCGTCCTCCGAGATCCCTCACATCGAAGATCTGATTGCATCGCGCTCCATCCCCGTCATACTGCGCACTCGCGAGGGATTGCTGGCTGCTGACCCTCGCTCGCGGAATACCGCATCCGCCTCGCCTGGCGCGGGCGTCGCGAAGCGACGCTGTTCCTGCATCAGGTCGGTGACGCGGGTGTGCTCCTCCTCCTCGTAATCCCGAGCGGGGTGAGGTTCGGACCGTCCTTGGTCACGGCCTCGCCCAAGGCAGCAACCACATGTCCACTCGTCTTCGCCGCGTCTTTGCGGCCCTGGCCCGCGAGGGCCTCGAGCTCCAGTCCACCGCGCACGGCTACCGAATTCGCCGCGCGGGTCGTGACGACATCCCCGCCGCCGAGCTGCTGATGCCGTCGGCGTTCCCCTTGCAAGCCAAGGCTCTGCACCAGCTGATGGACTTTGCCGGGGTCCGTCACCCGGCCGGGGGTCAGGTGTGCCGCGTATGCGCCACGCCGGACTTTCACGCCGGGCATCGGGTGCCGGTGGGTGCCGTGGTGGCCACCACGCTCGACCTGGTCGTGCCTCAGGCGATCGGCACCGACATCAATTGCGGCATGCGCCTGCATGTGACCGACCTGAGCGTGGATGCGTTCGCGGCCGGCAAGGAGGCGCTGGTCGAGCGCCTGCGCGGTGACCTGCTGCTGGGCACCCGTGATCTGCCGATGACTCCGCAGTCGATGGCCGCGATGTTCGGCGAGGGCAGCATGGGCTGGCTCGAAGCGGTGGCTCGCCGACCGGGCGGAGCGCTCGCGCGCAGCACCATGGCGCAGCTGTGGTCGGAGCTCTCCCGGGTCTACGAGTCGGGCAGCTTCGTGGGCGACGCTCGTCACGCGCCATCATCCCTGACCGATCCGGCGCGCGACTGGCTGCGCGATCCCACCCTGGCCACCCTGGGGGGCGGCAATCACTTCCTCGAGCTGCAAGTGGTCGACGAGATCCTCGACCCTCGCCTCGCGTTCGAGTGGGGGGTGCGGCCGGGGCAGGTGGCGTTCATGGTCCACACCGGCTCGCGCGGCGTGGGCCGCCACGTGGGCAACAGCTGGATCGACCGCGCTCGGCGGCGCTGGCCGACGGGGGTGCGCCACCCGGCGGCGGGGATCTTTGCGCTGCACGGGGACGATGCGGCGGAGTACCTCGAAGCGGTGCACACCGCGGCCAACTACGCCTTCGTCAATCGCCTGCTGCTGGCCGAGCTGGTGCGCCTGCGGATGCGTGAGGTGTACCGGCCCGATCTCGAGGCCCCGCTGGTCTTCGACGTGCCGCACAACATCGTGCTGCGCGAGGGTGACCGCTTCATCCATCGCAAGGGCGCCACCCCGGCGCACGCAGGGCAACCGGTGCTGATCCCCGGGTCGATGGGGCATTCCTCGTATCTGTGCGTGGGCCAGGGCAGCGCCCGCTACCTTCGTTCGGCGTCCCATGGGGCCGGGCGGGCCCTCAGCCGCTTCGAGGTGGGACGCAAGGGGTCGCGCGATCTGGGCCTGGATGGCGTGGAGTGCATTACCCTGAAGGCCGAACGTATGATCGAAGAGGCGCCCGCGGCCTATAAGCCGATCACGCCGGTGGTCGACGTGCAGGTGCAGGCCGGGGTGGTCTCACGGGTGGCGAGGTTACGTCCGCTGCTGACCTTCAAGGGATGAGCGCGTCCAAGACGAGCGCGGCCCGGGGTTCGGCTCCGGGTCGCGCTACGCGAGTCGACCCGGCGACGCCAACGATCGTCGACTGGCTCCCGTCAGAAGCGGACGCGTACCCCGATCGTCTGAGTTCCTCGCGCCGTGCGTCCGGTCGCGGGGGCCAGGCGGACCGCGCGTTGGTACTTCCAGGCGTTGTAGCGGCTGCGCTTGATGCCTCCGACCGTCAGCAGTGCGGCGCCCGCGACAAGCCCGGCGACGCCGAAGCCCAGCGTCACCGTGGCCATCGTCTGGTCGATATCGCTGAAGAAGCTGGGGTTATTGCGAGCGCGGATGTACCACCGGGTTCCGACGATGGTCAGTGGCAGCCCCACCGCCGCGGTTATGGCTCCTCCGGTGATCAGGAAGGCGAGCCCGTTGCTGGGGGCGTCGTCGTCATCGTCGTCATCATCGTCGTCATCATCGTCATCATCATCGCCGTAGTCCGGACGCTCGGTCTCGAGCGAGGCCATGGCCTCAGCGGGATCTTCGGCGGGCTGAGCCGGAGGTAGCGTGGCCTCGGCAGGCTCGGGCTCGGGCGTTGCCCAGGTCTCGGTGGGGTCGGGCCCGGGGGGCTCGGCGGTTGGATCCTGAGCGGGGGCCGGGGCAGGGGCCGGGGCAGGGGCCGGGGCCGGAGCTGGAGCGGGGGCCGGGGATGGCGTGGCGGAAGGAGCCGGAGCGGGGGCGGGCGTGGGGGCCGGTGCTGGCGCGGTCTGTGGTGGCGGAGTCTCGGCGGGTCCGAGTTGCTCCGCGTTGGGTGTCCGAGCGGTCGCTCGGGCCTGTGCCGGAAGGAGTGGCGCGAGCACGAGGCCCATCGCGGTGACGATCGCGAGCGAGGTCGTGGCGACTCGGGATGACGCACCAGGGGAGCCGGACATCGGTCCATGGTCCCCACTGCCCGGCGTTTGAGCAACCCGATCTCGGCGAGATTTTCATCGCCCACCGTCATATCCCACCGTCATCGCCCACCGTAGAGCTTGGGCGGGTACGAGCGGGTACGACGAAGTTCGGGGCGGGACGACGGCCGCCGGCCACGCTGGGAATGATCGGCTAGACTGCGCGCGTGGACGCCCCCGCGCCCCCTCGACGCCCCGCAACCCGTCGGATCGTGCTCGTCATCATCGGCGCGGTGGTGGTGCTGTGCGTGATCTTCGGGGTGACGGTGATCCGCCAAAAGACGCAGTTCCAGGAGTACCGCACGGCAACGCTCGAGCAAAAGGCGCTGCCTTGGACTCAAGCGCCGATGACCGTCGAACAATGCGTGGCGTTCACGGTGGACTGGGCCATGGAGTGCCCGGGCGTGGAGAGCTGGTGTTCGAACGAGGCGCCCCGGCTCACCCGCGAGTGCCTGAGCAGCCAGGATCGCCAGCAGACTTGCACGGCCCTGGGCGAGACGGTCGCGAGCACCCACTTCGGCTACGCGGAGTGCGAGCGCATGCGCGAGCCGGTCGAGGGGCGCTACGCCAAGCGCAGCCACAAGAAGTTTTGCGCGGCGAGCTATCGCGCGGTCGCGGAGTTCTGCCGCCAGACCGGTGGGGTCGCGGACGGTGCGGGTGGGCCCTGATGCTCGCCGGGACGTCGAGGGTCGTATTGAAGCAGGCAGGGGGTCGAAGGAGTGCCTCCAATCTTGGGCTCGTCCGTGGGTGACTCGATGAGCAGCAAGCCGACCAACGTAGACGTGGGCACGGGGGCCGTGCTGGCCGTGTGCCGCACGGGGCCCGAGCATGCGCCCGCCGTCCTGTTCATCCACGGCCTGGGGGCTGATTTCACGCAGTTCGAGCGCGAGCAACAAGCCCTGGCGGATCGGATGGCCACGGTAGCGTTCTGCTTGCGTGGCCACGGCAAGTCGTCGGGGGTCTTTCCCGACGAGCCGGGGGCCGTGGAGGTCCTGGCCCACGATACGCTGGCGCTCATCGATCACCTCGGGCTCGCTTCCGTGCACGTGGTGGGCAATTCGTTGGGCGGACTCGTCGGCTATGAGCTGCTGGCTCGCCGATCCGAGGTGGTTCGTTCGCTGGTCACCTTCGGCACTACGGCCCAGCTGCACACGGGGCGGGTCACTTGGTGGCTGCTGCAGCGGTTCGCCCGACTGCTCGGGATCCGCGGCATGGCGGCGCTCGCGGCCCGTAGCGCCTCGCCCGACCGAGTCGTGGCCCGACGGGTCGCGGCGATGATCCGGGGGCTATCGCTGGATACGTACCTACGGCTGAGCCGGGCGATCGCGACCTATGACTACCGACCGACGCTACGGCAGAGCACCGTGCCCTACCTCTTGCTACGCGGGGAGAAGGATAGCAGCATCAACGCCGCGCTCGCGTCCACCCTGGCGGTGGTCGACGCTCGCCCCACGGCCCAGTGTGTGGAGCTGGCGGGGGCCGGGCACTTTGCCAACCTCGAGGTCCCAGAGGCCTTCGAGCGAGCACTACGGGACTTCTGGGGATCGCTCGATCCCGCGCTCGAGCCCGGCGGCGAATGAGACGAGCCGATAGCGCATCGTCTACGGTGACGGTACTGTAGGGTCGAGCGCCCATTGGGCCGAGGGGCTCGATGGGCGCTGAGTTTCGCCCTTCACCCGTCGAGCTAGTCGGACAAGGGACATCAAGGACTTAGTCATGACAGTTAAGAGATCTGTTAGTTGTTCCATGTTCATGCTTCTTGCCGCCTGCGGTGACGATACGCTCGGCACGACGGCGGGTTCGGGAACTTCGGGAACCACGGGGACCACGGGGACCACGACCGGTCCGGGGCTGCCGCTCGACACCACGCAAGGGACCGCGGTCGATGACACGACGACCATGGTCCCCGGCGCGAGCAGCAGCAGCGGCGACACGGGGAGCTCCGGTACCTCCGGCACGGGGACTACGATGGGCGTAGGGAGCGGGACCGGTGAGGTCTGCGACACGATCCTATGCGGTGGAGTGTGTTGCCCGGCCGACGAGGAGTGCATCGACGCACAGTGCGTAGCCGTGTGCGCGACCGAGATCCGCTGCGGGGCCAACGCCGAGATCTGCTGTGCCGCCGGGGAAGTCTGCCTGGGTGACAGCTGCGTGCTGCCCACGGGCAGCTGTGTCGACACCTATGACTGCGCTCCAGCCGAGCAGTGCGATCCCGTGCTCGATCAGTGCCTGCCGCTGCCCGAGCCTCCCGGCTGCGAGATCCCTCCGGGCTTCGATCCGGCGAGCGTGGTCTTGCAGTGGTCGTGGGAGTCCGAGGAGGTCACGTCGGTGCCCATGGTGGCCGATATCGACGGCGATCAGCAGCCGGAGGTGATCGTCAATACCATCAACGCGACCGATCCCAGCGGGGTTAGCACGATCTTCTTCGGGGAGATCGTGGTGCTCGACGGCGTCGACGGAACCGAGCAGTTCCGGGTGCAGCAAGATCCCGGTGCGGGCTCGTTCGGGTCGTACGCACGATCGACGATCGGCGTTGCGGATGTCGACGGCAACGACGTCGCCGACATCGTCTATCCGGGGCGACCCCAGGTCAACATTGCGCCCTTCGCCAACAACTCGTCCCTCGTCCACGCGGTGGATGGTACGGGCAATTTGCTTTGGTCCAGCCACGCCCCCGATGGCTCGGACTACTTCATCTACATACGCTACGGGGCTCCGGTGTTCGTCAACCTCGACGCCGACGACGCCTCCGAGATCGTCTTCGGGACGACCGTGCTCGACAACGACGGGACCGTGGTCTTCGATCAAGACAACGAGTGGTCTCGAGGAGGGGGCGTGTTCGGGAGCAACGGCTCGTTCCTTGGAGGGATCTCGACGGTGGCCGATCTCACCGGTGACGGATACCCGGAGATCATCTCGGGGCGACAGGCCTGGACGGTCACCTGGGACCCGTCGATGATGGGCACGCCCGATGTACAGCTCAGCTTGCTGTGGGAGTATCCGGGCGGCGATGGTCAGACCGCGGTGGCCGATCTCGACGGCAACGGCACGCCCGAGGTGATCCTGGTCGGCGATCCTGAGCCCTACAACGATCCGGACGGCGCTGGGCCCGGGTTCGAGGACGGGCAGCTCCAGGTGCTCGATGGGCTCACCGGCGAGCTGTGGTGCGGGATCGATCCGACCGGCGTCATGTGCATGGGCAACGATGCGCTGCGTACCCAGCCCATACTCCTTCGGGGTTCGGCCCCCATGCTGGGCGGCGGGCGCGGCGGAGCGCCGGTGGTGGCCGATTTCGACGGTGATGGTCGTCCCGAGATCGGCGTCGCCGGGGCGGTGCGCTACGCGGTCTACGACCTCAATCGCATGGGGGAGGTCGTGGTGCAGCCGATGGGTGATCCGCCGCCCTTGCCCGGGGCGCTCTATGTGCGCTGGGAATCGACGATCCAAGACGACCCGAGCGGCAATACCGGCTCGGCCGCCTACGATCTTGACGGCGACGGGGCGTCCGAGGTGATCACCGGGGACGAGTGCTACCTGCGGATCCTCGACGGTGCCGACGGTGCCGTGCTCTTCGAGGTGGAAAACCCCAGCCCCACGTTCCGCGAATACTCCACGGTGGCCGACATCGACGATGACGGGAACACCGAGCTGTTGGTAGTGGCCAGCGACGACGAGTGGGACTCGGCCTGCACCGATCCGGGCTATGTGCCTCGCCAGGGGGTGTTCGCCTACCGCGATGCCGAAGACCGATGGGCGCGGACCCGCCAGGTGTGGAGCTCGCACAGCTACCACGTCACCAACGCCACCTCGACTGGGCTGACCCCGCCGGTCGAGAGCAACAGCTGGGACGACCCGGTACTCAACGATTATCGACAGAACTTCCGGGCCGAGGCCGGGTTCGGTGTGCCGGATCTACAGGTTGGCCTCGCGGTAGACGTGGCTGGCTGCGCGCAAGAGGGGCTCGAGGTGATCGCGACGATCCGCAACGCCGGCGATCTGGGTGCTCCGGCGGGCGTGAGCGTGACGCTCTACCGAGGACTCGACGCGACGGGCACGCCGGTGAGCACCCAGGCCACCGCGGCCGGGCTGCCCCCGGGGGCGCAGACGACCGTGACATGGATCGAGCCCAACCCCGGCAACGAGCCCCAGGACTACTATGTAGTGGTCGACGAGGGGGCCGCTGTGTCCGAGTGCGACGAGGCCGATAATGACGCCGTGGCGGCAGCGGTCGCTTGCCCGGGCGGCTGAGGCGTTGTAACGCCGAGGCCGGCCCGGGGATCCGCGGGCTCTATCTGTGCCTACGGGCCTGTGCCTACGGGCCTGCGCCTACGGGCAGCCGAACATGGCGTCGATCGTGTCGACCGCCGCTTGCAGTTGGTCGGCGGTGGGCGCATCGGCGGCCCATAGGTCGGCCAGCGGAGCGGCGGCGGCGGGATCCATGCGCTCGGCCTGCTCGCTGAGCACGGGGCCGGCGATCTTCAAGAAGGCGATGTTGGCCTCGGACTCGACGCCACATAGGCCGCCTTGCCGCTCGATCCGTTCCCGGATCACGCGAGACCACCCGTACCACAGCGCAGTGTCGAGCTGGGCGTAGGCGTTGTCGAGCAGCATCTGGCCCTCGGCCGGGACATCGTCGTAGGTGGGGTAGTCCTCGATGGGATAGAGCTCGCGCCAGCAGCGGGCGGCGGCGAAACCATCCCAGATCCGGTTGTGGCCCATCTCGGTGAGTCGACGGATCTCCTCGGCCAGGCCGATCCCGCCGTTCCGGTCGAAGCCGCCCGTGTAGTAGGCCCAGCTGGAGTCGCAGTCCTTCTCTGTGAGCAGGCAGGTGTTGGCCTCCTTGTAGACCGACAGGTGCAGGAACCACAGCAGGGCCGCCTCGATCCGGGCGGTGTGGATCTCGGGCACACCCTCGCCGGTTTGTCCGGCCGCGAAAGCCTCGGTGACGATCGGGCCGATCCGCGCCGGCCCGGCGCATCGCTCCGGATACTTGGTGACGTTGGCCTCCACCGAGCATTGCTTGTCGGGATCGACGCCGGGATCCCAGTCGGCCTCGGGGATCTCGGGATAGTGGAGATCTTCGCGGCGGACCACGCGAGACTCGAGCCCTTCGTCCACCGAGTATGCGGCGCGGGCCTCGGTGAACGCGGTGGAGTCGGGCGTGCCGGCCAAGAGGGTCATCACCTCCTCAAAAGCCTCTACGCGGGCGATCGAGCTGGGGGTGTCTGCGATCAGCGGGTAGGAACCATCGTCGGGGGCACACGCGGGCCAGGGGTCGCCTTCGGCGTTGGCTTGGGGTTGGTAGTCCGAGGCCGCTGGCGCGCATGCGCTCTCGTCGGCCGGTCCGATGTCGATCATCTCGGTGCACTCGCCGCCGCCGGTGGGATCGGGGGAGTCGCCGGTCTCGTTGCCTCCCACGTCATCGTCGGCGCAGCCCGTGAGCGCCAGCATCAGGGGAATTACGTATGTCCATGACCGCATTGACCGCATCATGGGCGTCACGATCACCGGAGTAACGCCCTGGCGGTAGCGGGCAGCCCCGGTAGGTGGCACGAGGACCTACCCGGGGGTCGATCAGGGGGATCCCCTCGATTGCCCCATGAAAAGGGCTCTCGATGGCCTCTGGTGGCTCCTTGGTGACTCTACGGTGCATTCGCGCAAAATTTGCGCGAATGCTCACTCTGGCTCACATATCGGCGCTCACCAGCCCTAGCCGGATTGCGTGGCGGACCAGCCCAGCCACATTGCGCGTGTCGAGCTTGGCCATGATCCGACCGCGGTGGCCCTCGATCGTCTTGACGCTGAGGTCGAGGTCGCGGGCGATCTCGGGGCTGCTGCGGCCTTCGGCCACCAGCTTGAGCACCTGCCGCTCGCGCGGGGTCAGCTCGGTGCCGGCCCGTTCATTGACCCCGGTCTTGGCGGCCCGTCGGGAGTCGTCGAGGACGATCTTGGCCACCTGAGGGCTGAAGAAGGCGTTGCCGGAGGCGACCGCCTTGATGGCTGCCACCAGATCCGACAGCCCCGAGCCCTTGAGCAGGTAGCCCTCGGCCCCGGCCCGGATCGCGGGGCGCACGTGCTCTTCGGTGGAGTACATCGACAGGATCAGCACGTGGGTGTCGGGCAGGGCCTCGCGGATCGCCTTGGTGGCGTCGACCCCGTTGAGGCCTGGCATGTTGAGATCCATGACCACCACGTCGGGGCGATGTTGCTTGGCGGCGGCCACCCCGTCCGAGCCGTTGTCGGCCTCGGCGACGACCGTGACGTCGTCGCGGTCGTCGAGCAGGGCCCGCAGGCCCTCGCGAACGATGGTGTGGTCCTCGGCCAGGACTACGCGCACGGGGTCGGTCATGGTCGGAGGCAAGATTAGCACGCCAACGCCGCAACAGCGGGGGTTTCCCTCGATGTCGCCCGAGGGTTTTCACTCGATCGGGGCGGCGTTCGGTCAGCCCACGGGGATCACTGCGGTGACCATGGTGCCCTCGCCCGGGGCGCTGTCGATCGTCAGCTCGCCGCCGAGCAGCTCGGCCCGCTCGCGCATGCCCACCAGGCCGCGGCTACGGCCGGCCCGGAGCGCGGCCTCGGGGTCGAAACCGCGGCCGTCGTCGCGGACCCGTACGATCGCGGTTCCGTCCTCCACCCGCAGGCGCACCGAGACCTGGCTGGGCTGGGCGTGGCGGGTGATGTTGGTGAGCGTCTCCTGGACCACGCGGTAACAGGAGGTCTCGATGGCGGGCGCCAGCCCCTCGGAGGGGAGCTCGACGTCGTAGTCCACCTCGATCGCCAAGCGCTCGGAGAGATCGAGGCACGCGCGCTCGATCGCCGCGGCCAGGCCCACGTCGTCGAGCACGGCGGGGCCCAGCGTGTTGACGGCCCGGCGGATCTCCTCGAGCGTCTCGTCGACCATGACCGCGGTGCGACCGGCGAGCTCGGTGGCCTTGGCGTGGCCGGCCGACAGCCCCTCGAGCAGCTGGAGGTGGATCCGGATCGCGGTGAGTGATTGCCCGGCCGAATCGTGCAGCTCGCGGGCGATCGCGCGCCGCTCGGCCTCTTGCATGCTCACCGCTCGCGTGGACAGCTCGCGCAGGTTCTGCTCCTTGTCCTTGAGCTCGGCCAGGGCGCGCGAGAGATCGGAGGAGCGCGCCTCCACCTGCTGCTCGAGGTTCTCGGCCAGGGTGCCGAGGGCGGCTCGCGACTCGCGGAGCTGGTCGAGCAGGGCTTCGATCTCTTCTTCGATCCGGCCCATCGCGCGTAGCGGCAGCCAGTACATCAGCCCGGCCAGGCCGGTACCCAGCAGGCCGAACAGCAGCAGCATCCGTAGGGCCCCCTCGCGTACCTCGGCGGTCGAGGCCGCCACCCAGATCGCGGCGACTTGGTCGTTGTTGACGATGACGGCCGCCGATTCCCACACCATGGGACGCTCGGCCAAGGCGAGGTAGTCGGCCTCACCGCGGCGGTCGATGCTGTTGCCCTGGGCGTCGACCACCGCGATGTGCTCGATGTGGGCTTGAGCGTCGATATAGGTGTGCAGGTGGGCCAGCATCTTGGGGGAGTCGTATTTCCACAATAGCGGGCGCTGCTCGGCCTCGCGGCGGACGACGGCGGCGAATTGCTCGGCCGTGGCCCGGGCTTGCACCCGAGCCGTGCGTAGCCCCAGCGCGTAGAAGGCGACGGGAGCCGAGATCGCCACGACGGCGATCAGCAGCAGGGCCAGCGGACCGAGACGGGAGCCCAGGTAGCCTCGCAGGCGCAGCCGGGCGCCGGCCGTGGCGGGTATCGTTGCCGAGGATCCCCCGGGCGATGCCCCCGATGCAGTCTCGGGGAGCACGTTAGCGATCCTCCGGGGAGGCGAGTGGGCGTCCGTCCAGCGGGATCCCGCCGGCCTGCTCGATGATCCGACGGCCGGCAGGCGACAGCGAGAAGTCGATGAACGCGCGGGCCTGGCCGGTGGGCGCCCCGCGGGTCACGAACGCGAAGTCCTTGGTGAAGGGATAGGTCCCGCGACGGACCGACGCGCGATCGGGGTTCACTCCGTCGATCGGCAACGGCCGCACCGGGAGGCTCGCTGGGACCGCGCCCTGGCCGAACAGACCGATCGCCCCGTGGGTGTCGGCTAGGGCCTCACGCATGGCTTCGTCGCGGTAGAGCACGCGCCATCGCGAGTGCTGGTAGGCGGCCTCGTTGGCCTCGGCAAAGCCGGGCAAGACCTTGTCGACCGCCGCGTGCGAGGAGTCGCCACGCTCGCGCTGGAGCACCACCACCCGCGAGCCGTCGGACCACGTGGACCGGGTGCCCGCATAGAGCGAGATCAGCTGCTCCGACGTGAGGGCGCGCTCGGGCACGCTGTCGTGGGCGGCCACCACCACGGGCACTCGTGCATAGGGGATCACCACCAGGCCCTGCTCGCGCTCTCCCTCGCGTAGCGGGCGGGAGACGAGGGCGACGTCGATCACCCCGTCGAGCAGCGCCCGGACCCCGCCGCCCGAGCCGATGCTTGCGTGCACCACGGGGTGGGGATCCCTATCGCGATCGCGGGGGAAGGCGGCGCTCAGGGCTCGGGTGAGCGGCAGGTTGGAGCCGGAGCCAGCGAGCCGGAGCCCGGCGGTCGGGGAGGACGGGGGGAGCGGAGCGGTCGCCGTGGCCCCGTTGGGGTCGAGGAACGGGGGCAGCGGCTGCCCGGTGTCGGACACCACCACCCAGGCGGCCGCCGCCACCAGGCCCAGCATGCTGATCGATACGGCCAGCCACAGCAGGTTCGAGCGACCCCAAGCGCCCAGGGTGGGCACCGTGGGCTCGGACCGCGGTGGGGTGGCCATGTCGGCGATGCTACCTGTAAACGGCACCGTCCCGTGGGTTTGGCGTCGAGTACCGAGTGGAGGCGTGGGTGGGTCCACAGGGCTTGCGTCTGGCGATCGATCGTGAAACGAAGGGGGCGCGCATGGGTCCTCGTTCGCGGTGCTGCCGGTCGCGTGTCTCGCTGCTGCCGAGTTTGAGGCTGGGCGTGGGGCTGAGCGCGGGCCTGAGCGCGGGCCTGACGATCGCGTGCGAGCCTGCGGCCCCTCGTGAAGCGCGACCGGCTTCGGGCGAGTCGGTGCAGCGGAGCGAGCGGAGCGAACAGAGTCAGCCGGCTCGCGAGGGTGAGCCCGCGAGGGCAACCGACGACGCTGTGCCGGCGTCCACCCAGGTGCCGGCCTCGCCCGAGGCCCTGTCGGCCGAAGAGCGCCATCGCTTCCAGGCGGCGGTGGCCGAGGGGCGGCGGCTCCACGGACAGCGGGATTTCGAGGGGGCGATCGAGGCGTATGCCCGGGCCTTGGATCTGCGGCCCGACGACCCGCGCACGCTCAGCGAGCAGGGGTGGGCCATGCTCTTCGCCGGCCGGCTCGACCACGCCGAGTCGGCGCTGCGCCGAGCGGAGGCCGGCGTGGGCGACGAGCCTCGGCTGCATGCTTCGATCCTCTACAACCTGGGCCGCGTGGCCGAGGCGCGGGGGCAGGACGCCGCTGCCATCGATGCCTACCAGCGGTCGCTTCGGCTGCGGCCCCACCCGTCGGTCTATCGTCACCTGAGCGGGCTCGAGGGGGGCTCGCGCTATGCGTTTGGCCCCGAGGTTCGGCGGCTGCAAGGGCCCTACGCGAGCTTGGGTGATCTGTGCCAAGAAGAGCGGCGGCTTACCGCCAGTCAGCGCGACCAGGCGCACGCCGATTCGTTCGCCTGCCTGCCCGATGCGGCCAAGGGCTTGGGGGGCGCCGCGGTGCAGCTGCCGTCCTCGCGACGGTTGCTCGCGCCGTGGAAGGGCCTGCGCTTCGTGGAGGTTCGCCCCAACGCCTATACGGTGCGCTTTCATGCCGCGATGCAGACCGACGCGGGCTGGTTCGTGCTTCCCGACGTGGCCACCTAGGCTCGGGGGATGCCCGGGACCAGCGAGCGCGCCACTGGGTTGGTGGGTCGAGCCGAAGCGCTGTTCTCGGGAGGCGCGCCGCAGATCGTGCTGGAGGTGGAGACCCGCTGGGCGATCACCAAGGATGGGCGCGAGCAGGAGTCCGAGGTCCACCGGGTGGAGTTTGTGTGCGGGCTGGGTGGTTCTGGTGTGCCCAGCTGCACCGGGGCTTTGCCGCGAGCCACTGAGGCTCGGCGCCGCGAGGTGGGTGGTGTCGAGCAGACGCGGTGGGCGATCGAGCGACGGGCGCTGCCCGAAGGGTACGTGGTGCTCGAAGGGGATCCCCGCGTGCTCGACGAGCCGGCGGCGGCGGTGCTGGGGACGCATCGGGTGGAGTTCCTCTAGAGGGTTCAAAATGACCCAGGTGCCCGATGGGGTGCGTGTTCGAGGCCCGGTGGGTGTTGGCTTGACACTGCGCGAGCGCGCCTCATAGCGTCGTGGTTGTGGACAAGGCCACCACTCTCGTCGAGGCGATCCATCGCTTTTCGCCGCAGCCGATCGAGTTTGGGGTGGGTAGCCAAAACGAGTCCTTCTATGTACAGCGCCCCGATGACCCGCTCGGGGAGCTGCGTGTGCGCCTGCTCAGCGCGCCGACCGGCACAGAAAAGACGCTGCTAGCCGGGCATCGGGGCACGGGGAAGAGCACCGAGCTCAATCGGCTCTCGGCGGATCCGGAGATCCAGCAGCGGTATGAGATCGTCGATTTCTCGGTCAAGGATTCGCTCGAGCTCACCGACGTGGATCATGTCGATCTTCTGTTCGCGATGGTGGCCAGAACCTACGATGCGCTGTCGTCGGACGACGCACCGCTCGATCTGAAGGCGCATACGGTCGCGGCCCTCGACGGCTGGCGGTCGCGTGTGGTCGAGCGCATGGAAGAGGTCGCCAAGGGGGCGGGGGCCGATCTTGCCGTGGGCGGGGATGGGCAGGGGCTCCGTGGTTTCTTTGGTAAGTTTGGCGTTCGTCTGCGCTACGAGCGGACGACCCGAGAGGTCGCGCGGCAGGTCATCAAGCCTCGTATCGGCGAGTTCCTCGGCCATGTGAGCGACTTCTTCCTCGACGCTCAGGTTGCGCTCGATCAGCACAAGGGCAAGCGGTTGCTCTTGCTCATCGAGGATCTCGACAAGCTCCCCGATGTTCGCAAGGCCGAGAACTTGTTCTCCGACACCGGGCCCTACCTGGTGCAACCGCCGGTGCGGATCGTCTATACGGTGCCGATCGCGCTGCACTACTCGAAGACCTTTGCCCAGATCGCCGGGCGCTTCGGTCAGAGTGTGCTGGTGCCCAATGTGCGCCTCGTCAGTCACGAGGATGGCGGGCGAGCCTACGACAAGGGCATTGATACCATGTGCGCGTTCGTCGAGCAGCGCATGGACAAGGGCTTGGTCGACGAAGACGCGCTTGCGGCGGCCGTCGAGATGGGCGGCGGGTTGTTCCAGCAGATGCAGCGGCTGATGCAGAAGGCCTGCACCAAGGCGGTAGGGCGCACGATGACCCGGCTGTCGCTCGCTGAGGTGCGCGAGGCGGGCGCCGATCTGCGTGCCGAGCTCGAGCGGGGTCTCGAGCGTCGGGACATCGGCATCTTGCACGAGGTACACGCGACCAAGCAGGCCTCGGCCGACGAGGCGACGCTGGCGTTGCTGCACTTCTTGCATCTGGTGGAGTACCGCAACAGCGAGCGTTGGTGTGACGTCAACCCGCTATTGCGTCCCACGCTGGATCGCTGGAAGCCCGGGTCATCCTAGTGAATGACCCCTGGCACGAAGACGCGCTGGACGGACTCGTCGCCTATCTCGAGGCGGCGAGGGATGCAGGAGGGACGGCGTGGGCGATGGTGGTGGCGAGCAGCGAGCGGCTCGGCGGGGAGGTCGTAGGAGAGCTCCGGGGCCGGCTCGGTCGAGTGCAGGTCCTGCGCCTTTGTACGTATGTGGACCCTCGCGATTCGCTACAGCGAATGCTCGATGCGCCGCCACCTGAGGATAGTTTTCGTACGACGATCCTCAGCGGTGTCTCATTGGTGCTCGACGAAGAGTCGGGAGATGGGCTCTTGTCGTGGCTCAACTTGCACCGTGAGGGATTCGAGCGATCGGGAGAGGCTTTCGTTTTCATCCTGTCTTCGTCGGCTGCCGATCGTTGGTCGCGAGAGGCAGCAGACTTCGACCGGTATGTACAGCGCTTCGAGTTCATGGACTGGGACGATCTGGTCGAGGAGGCTCGCCGAGCCGCCGCGCAGATCGAGCTGGAGGGCGAGAGCGGTGAGCAGGGGTTGCGGGCGGTCGAGCAGAGGCTTGCATGGGCTCGGAGCCTCGGTGGTCAGCAGGTCGCCCAGGCGCTGATCCAGTTGGCCGGACAAGCGCTCCCTCAAGGGCTCGATGCGCGAGCCGAGCAAGCCTTGTCAGAGGCGTCTCGAAGTGTGGGGGAACACCACGGCTTGTTGCGAAGCCACGCGGCTACTTTGCGTGCTTATATTCTCTGCAATCAAGGGCGCCCCGGTGATTCCCTTCGGGAGCTGGAGTCGCTGGGAGACAGTGACGAATTCGATGAGAAGTTGCTATTGACCGCTCGCAGTCGTACATATTTCCATCTGGGCAAGCCTCGTAGAGCGCTGGAATCCACCGAGCGATGCGCTGAATTGGGCGCAAGCGATGACTTGGTGTTCGCGAACCTTGCAATTGGTGAGGCGTGGCTCGGGATGCTCGGGGCGGCGCGTCGTCATGCGGGCACGAACCCTCTGCCGTCGAAGCTGGTACAGCTGGAGGGGTTCGACGAGCAAGACGAAGAGATCGTTCGCGAGATCGCCGAGGTCTTGGTCGACGAGGAATCGGCGAGCGCGATCCTGAAGACCGTGGGTGCTCCTCGCTCGCGAGTTCCCCCTTTTCGTAGTGCCCTAGATTTCTGGGCGGAAGTGATGATGGACGCGCGCAAGGGGGTCTTGCCTGGTGGCTTTGCACGGATCGTGGACGAGGTGGCCAAGGCCCATCCCGGCAATCTCCTGTTCAGGCGCTATTTGGAGAGCGACTCGACCATCGTGGACGCTCACGAAGAGGCGAAGCCGCCGTCCATGGATTCACACGTCGATGCCTCGTTGTCCTTGATTGTAGGCGAGCTGCCCAGAGCTCTCGAATTGCTGATGGTGTCGTTGCGGTTCCTGGAGCACCGAGGAAGTCGCTTGCTGGCCACGGTGATCGTGCAGCTCGCTCGGGCGTCGCTGGAAGTTGCTCGTCCTCGTCGTTGCTTGGAGCTCGTTCGGGCGGCACGCGCTCACCGGGGCAGCCAGTCCGCCACCGTGAGGGAAATGGCCACGGTCGAGGCGGAAGCTCTGTCGATCCTCAATGGCCCTTTGTCGGTTGGTGTCGTGATCCGCGAAGAGGAAGAGCGGCAGCGCGGCTGGGAGGCGCCGATTCCTGCGGCTGAATTGACCTATGTTCGTGGTCTTGGGGCGTCGTTGGATGAGGATGCGCGACGGCATCTTCAAGATGCCGCCGATCGCTATCGCATGATGGAGGGCCTATTGTACCTCAGCGAAGTAGAGCGACGGCTCGCCCGAATCGATCGCCTGAGCGGTGCGCTCGAGGAGGCGACCGCCCGAGTCGAAGAAGGGCTCGCCTGGCACGTTCGTGAGGGCGCCCGACCTCGTGAGGCCCGCGATCGCACCGAGCTTGCGATGATCGCCCTCGGGCGTGGACAGGCACAGCGGGCCCGTGAACACGCGGTCCAAGCGCTCGATCTGCTCCGTGACTGTGGCACACGCCTCTACGAACCGGCCGCGCTCGTTGCCCTGGCCGCGGCGGAACGAGCCCTCGGCCACGACGACGCGGCGGCCGCCCACGACCAGCGCTGGCGTCGGCTCGTCCGAGGCATCGACGCCAAGGGCCTCGAAGCCGAACTCGAACGAGACGCCGCCTGGGCCGCATCCCTACGCCCCACGCCCACCACCTAGTTCGGCAGATCCGCCCCCGCCATGCGATTCATCTGACCAGCGATGTCGTCGGCGACGGCGCCAAGAGCTTGCTCGTCCATCATGCCCTCGCCCCGGTCGATGAGCTCTTCGATCTCTCCTCGTTCATGCAACAGATACGCAGAGACCTTCTCCGGGTGGAGCCGAAGCTCGATGGGGATCTCCTGGTCGAGCGTGCTCTGCTCCAAGGACGAGGCGAGCATGAGGTTGTTGAGCACGTAGAGCACGGTCAGCGAGTGAGTCGTGACCACGACCCGAAAACCTGCGTTGACCAGGTACGCCAGCACCTGCACGACGGCGCGCTCGGCGGTGGGGTGGAGGTGGATCTCCGGCTCCTCGACGTAGAGGGTGAAGTGCTCGGTGAGCTCGCCGGCGGCTCGCATCGAGAACAGGACCTGAGGCAGCAGCATCAGCGGCCAGTTGGCGCGTTGACCCGACGACGCCATATCCAGATCGATCTCCTTTTGCTGATCGCCTGCGAGGAATGACCAGCGCCATGACCGTCCTCGACGCAGAGCTTCGCCGCCGAGTTCCGATCGCAGCCGGTCCCGGATCCAGCATCCATCCTCGGTGTCGGGCTTCGCGTCGGCCCAGTTGGCCTGGATCCGGCCCGCGTCTTCCATGAAGAGGGCAAATAGCTCGAGGATGTTCGTGGCCCCGATGACCGTCATGCTCGTCGGACTCAGCGCCAGGGTATAAAAGAGTCGCTCGGTCGGGATGAACAAGGCGCTCGATAGCGGTCGGCGTTCCTTGAGGATCGAGTTGACCTCGGCCTTCATGGCCTCGTTGGGTTGGATCTGACGGGTATCGTGTCGTGATTCGAACGAGAACCTCGTGGTCTCCCATGACCACTCGATCGTCGCATTCGGGTCGGTCAGGCTGGCAAAGCTCCGCCGGGTGCTACGTAGCCCGTCGACGACACGTTGGAGCACCATCGCTGCGTCTGTTGCCTGAGGCTCATCGGAGCGTCGAGTGGCCGCATCGAAGTGAACCAGGCTCGGTAGACCGCGAAATAGGTAGAGCATCTGAGCGACCAGCGACTTACCGGTCCCTTGTCGGCCGATCAAAACGGTCAGAGGGCGGATGTCGAGCTGCCCGGGACCCAGAGGCCCCAGGCGCCCGCTAGTGATCGCGAGCGTCTCTGAGACAGGCCCGCCTTCGGGTCTCGGCGTTTGCACCATCGCCTCGGGCGCTGAGGATCTCACGCAAGATCGAACCTGGCAAACATGGGAGTCGGAGTAAGGCGGTGCGTCGGCAGTCGGACGCCCGTTCGAGGGCAAGACACGCCCACGACCTAGTTCGGCAGATCCGCCCCCGCGTAGTCCGCCGTCCCCGGCACCGCCGGCCGCGGGGCGCCGTTGATGTCGGTGGTCGGATCCCCCAGCTCCCACTGCGCCGCGTCGTTGGCCACACTCCCCCCCGCTAGCTCGTAGTCCCCGTCGAGGTTGAGCGCGGCGTAGTTCATCAGCGCCACGTTGGTGGGCTCGCCGTCGTACTCGGAATCCGCGACCACCGAGTACGTGACCGTGTTGGCGCCCAGGCAATCGATCGCGTTGCTCATGGTCTGCGACGCGATGATCGAGTTACGCACGGTGGTGGTACCCAGGTTGCAGTCGATCGCCCCCCCGCTGGCCCCCGTGTTCTGCACGACCGTCGAGTAGAGCACGTCGATCGTCGCCGACGCCGTGGACACGATCCCCCCCGAGACCGGCTCGAAGGGATCCCCATTGTTCGCCACGATCGTATTGATGAAGCGCGCCGTCTCCCCGCCGGCCAGCCGCACCCCCACCCCGCCGCTGTCGAGCACTCGGCTGCGGCGGAGCACCACCCGGCCCGCGGTCGAGCTCAGGCCGATCTCGTTGTTGCGCACCATCGAATCGTCCAGCCACAGGTCGCCCGACGACAAGATCCCGGTGGCGAGGTCTTCGAAGTTCTGGATGTCCACCGAATTCAGGTAGGCGGTGCCCTGTACGCTCACCGTGGGCGGGCCGCCGATGGTCGCGATCGTGGTCATGCCCGTCCCGAGGATCGCGATCACCCGACCGGCCGAGATGGTTATGTCTTCGAAGTAGACGTCTTCGTCCAGCCGGATCGTGACCTGGGGCTCGCCCGACGCCGCCCCGAAGGCCTCCTGTATGCTGCACGCGGGCATCATCTCGGTCGCGTCGCCTGGGCCGCAGTTGGCATCGGGATCCACGTAATAAACGCGATCGCTGGGCAGGCACGAGCCCTCGAACAAGTGACAGGCGGCGTTCCCCGGGCACTCGGAGTGGGCCACGCAGGGCAGGCAGACATCGCCGGGCCCGCACACCGGGGTCGTGGGATCGATCGCGGCGCAGTCGCCCCCAGCGCTGCACGGGGCGCACGAGCCCCCCACGCAGAACGGGGTCGCCAGCGGGCACACCGGATCGGGCTGGCCGTCGGGCGCCTCGCACTCCATCGGATCCGGCCCGGTGCTGCTCGACCCCGAATCGTCGGGTCCGGTGGTCGACCCGGTGCTCGTGGGCTCGGGCCCGGTGGAATCGTCGGCGGTCGGCGTAGCCGTGGTGGGGCCTGCACCCGTGGTGAGGCCCACGGTCGTCCCCGGACTCTCAGTGCCCTGGGTCGGGTCGGTGATGTCGTCCTCGACCACCATGGGAGGATCGGCAAAGCAGCCCGTCAGCACGGAGGCCGGCACGAGGACCAGCGTGGGGGTCAGCACGAGGGACAGCGGACCCGACCCGGCGAAGATCGGACGAGCGAAGGAAGCCATGCCGCGCAGCATAGACCCTCGGCGCGCCCGCGTGTGCTCGGGCTCGCCCTTTCCCGAGCGCCGAGCAATCCCGCTCAGAACCCGAATTCCAGCAGCAGCGACAACCCCCGCCCCGGCCCGTTCACGCTCGAGCCGTGGTTGCGGTAGGCCGCATCGCCCACGTTCTCGAACACCAGCGCCGCCAGCATGTAGGGAGCGAGCCGGTAGCCCGCCCGTACGTCGACCACCACGTAGCCGGGCGTGCCCCCCTCGGGGATCCGAGCGTCGCTCCGGTCCGCGAGGGCCAGGCGGGTCTGGGCCCTCGCCCAGCGCAGCACGCCGAAGACGTAGAGCCCGGTCTGACCGCCGCGCCACCCGATCTCCGCCAGCCCGTTGAGCGGGGGGATCCGCGACAGCGGTAGCCGCGGCGGCTGGTCGGGGCTCTGCGCCGCCACCGGGTTGGGCCCCTCGCCCCAGGCGTAGGAGACCGTGCCGCGCAGGCGAAAGTCCAGCGGGAGGTACACGCGCAGATCCGCCTCGGCCCCGCGCACGTAGGCGAAGCCGTCGAGGTTGACGAGCTGGAAGCGGGTCTGCGACGAGCCGCAGCCCACCTCGCCCATGGGGCACTGCTCGACCGTTCGAGGCGCACGGCCGATCAGATCGCGGATCCTGTTTTGGTACACCCAGCCCGCCAGCTCGATGAAGGGGTGATCGATCTTCATGCCCGCCTCGGTCGACAGCGAGCGCTCGGGATCGAGGTTGGAATTCTCGAACTGAAAGCCGGGGCCGGTCTGCTGCCGCGACGTCAGATCGTCCATGTTAGGGGCGCGAAAGCCCTGGTCCAGGTTGGCGTGGAACGACAGCCACGGCACCGCCTGGACGCTCAGGCCCGCGTTGCCCACCACCGTGGCCCACGTGCGGTCGACCGGAGCCGACTGGGTGTCGGGATCGCCCTCGGCTTGGGCGTAGACCAGCGCCCCGCGGCCGCCGCCCCGCAGCCGCAGCACGTCGAAGAAGGTGGCCATCGCCTCGCCCCACACCCCCGAGCTGAGGTAGCGGCCCGCGTCGAGATACTGCCCGCGGGTCAGATCGGCGCGGATCTGTACGTCGTCGAAGTAGATCCATCCCTGGCTGTCGATCAAGTCGAGGTACGCGTCGGTGCCATAGCGCCCTTGCAGCGAGACCCACGGGGCCAGGTCGAACTCGTCAGTGGCAATCTTGAGGTTCGTGCCCAGGCTGTGCACGTCGTCGTCGCCGTGCACCTCGGTCGCCGAGGCCCCGCGGTTCAGGCGACGTCGCTCGTGCTGGTTTTGGTAGCTCAGCGTCAGGCGGACCCGGTCCGCTGCCGGGTGCAGGTCGATCCCGTCGAAGGCGCCGTAGGCCAGCGTGCGAAACTGCTGGAGGTACAGCAGGCACTCGTTCTCGGGGGCGGTCGGCGGCGGGCACTTGTCGGTGCGAGGCACGTCGAACTGCCGGTAGTCGTAGTAGCCCAGGGTAAACCGGGTCTTGGTGCGCGGCTGCCAGACCACCCGCGCATGCGGGGTCAGCTCGCGAAAGCCGGTGCCGCGCTGGGTCTTGTCGTCGGCCTCGAACAGGGGAGGTACCTTCTGAGTCAGCCCGGTAGCCGGAGCGATCACTCGCCCGCCCGAGCGCAGCTGGCCCACGTCCCGATAGCCCACCCCCACCAGGATGCCCAGCTTGCCGCGGTACGACAGATCCACCCGAGCTCGGCCGTTCTTCTCCGCGTCGGCCGTGGTCATCTTCGCGGTCACCCTCGGGTGGACCATCCATCGCCGCCCCGGGACGATCCTCATCGTCGGCTCCTGCGGCTCGGCCAGCAGCGCCCCGCCCAGGGCATCGGATCCGTAGCGAGTGGACGCGCTGCCCCGGACTACCTCCAGCTGTTGGATCGAGCTGGCGTCGATCGTAAAGAAGTATTGGTTGGGACCCTGGCGGAAGGTGGCGTTGTTGATCCGCACATCGTCGAAGAACATCACCGTCTGTTGACCGGTGAGCCCGCGCAGATAGGGCGAGCCTTGCCCGTGGGCTGTCTGCTGGATGTACACGCCGGGCTCCCCTTGGAGTGCATCGGGGGCGGAGCGGGGCAGTCGCTGCTCGAGCTCCTCCCGCGTGACGACCGAGCCCGCGCGATCGGGCTGCGTGCGCTCGGGTCGTCGCGAACCAACCCGTACCAACCGGGTGTCCCCGTCGGCTGCCCCAACGTCGGCGTCCTCGCCATAGGGTGAACGGGGAGCTGATGCACGATCCTCGTCGGGCTCGTCACCCGCGTCCTCCTCCTCGGCGCTGGGCTCGGGCTCGGGCCCGGGAGGACCGATCTCGGGGGCAGCCGCATGAGCCGATAGCGGGGCCGACAGGGCTAGCCACCCACCCAGCAGCGCAGACGTGGCTGGACGTCCACAGACCACGTCGGGCGATGGTGGCGTGGGATCGAGGGTTTGTCGTCAGGTGGATCCCCCCAATCGGCGCCCGGAAACCCGGGGATCTCCGGTATCCAGTCCAACGTTCATGGCCCGGGGGCCCCAGGGAGCTCCGGTACCTGGTCCGACGTTCATGTGGTTGAAATTACGAGGGATCGCCGGCGTTATCATGAAGCCCGTGATGCGCTTGTTGCTCGTAGTGCTCGCGTTGGCGCTGACCGCCGGTTGTTCGCGTAAGGCCGCGTCGCCGCCATCGCCCGCGTCGTCGTCGCCGGGCGAGACCAAGGCGCCCGAGACCGAAGGATCCGACGAGCTGCCGCCGCCTGAGACCGCGCCGCCATCCGCAGAGCCGGGCGCATGCGCCGAGGGAGGGCGCCTGTGGAACGGCAAGCTCGAGGGCTGTGGCTACGAGCACGGTGGCTGCTGCTACGACTCGGCCGCCGCCGCCTGTGCGGCCGCCGGGTGCACGAACGACCAGTGCAACGTGATGGAATCCTACCCGGCGCAGATTGCCTGCCACCAGGAGTCGCCGTGACCACGCTGTCCGCTCGCGTGGAGCGTTTCGTGGTGTCGGCCTCGGTCGGCGGAGCCGAGCTCCCTGCCGTCACCTGGGTGCTTGCTTGGGCCCTGATGGACGTCAGCCCGGGCAGACCGGCTCGCCGAGCCGGCAGTTGGCGATCCACCCTCGAGGATCGGTGCAGGGGATCCGCTCGACCAGCCCGTCTTCGTTGTCCACGTTGACGTCGTAGGGATCCTCCGGATCACAGCTGAGGAAGAAGGTCTTGTCCTGTAGGTCGCAGACGCTCGCGGGACCGTCGAAGGACAGCTCCTGCAGCCGCACCGCGCTTCGTCCTCCCACAGCGAGGATCGTGCGGCCCACCCCTTGCTCTCCGGTCTGGTCGTTGGTCAAGGGTCCGTCGATCTCGATCTTCAGGGGATCGTTGCCCGCCATCTGGTCCATGTAGCACTGGAGCTGCTCAATAGTGGGCTCCTCGCCCCCGGTAAGCGGCTCGCAAGGGGTGGGTAGGTTGCAGCCGTTGATCTCTTCGACGAAGCGCTCATAGGAGCACGCGCCATCGGTGCACACGCACTCGCACCCGGGGGCCTCGGCCTCCGCGCAGGTCTCCCAGCGACTGGTGGTGATCGTGTTGACCGAGGCGCACCCGTCGTCGCCGCTACAATCTAGAGCCGGATCGTCGATGAAGAGCGGTCCGTCCTCGGTGTCGAGCACCGCGGCGCCAGGCTGTCCGTCCCCTCCTCCCTCACCGGCGCTGATGCAGGCGACATAGCGAGCGGCCGAGCGCGTGCAGGCGGCGGGGTTGGCCACGCGGTAGGCGCGAACGGCAATCGGGCACTCGACGGGGCACTCCACCTGATCCGGGGTCGTGCCCTCGACCACCGAGCCGCAGGCTCCCTGGCCGCGCGAAGCGTCGAGGATGAGAGGGGTGGTCTCGGTTTCGGAGCACGCGGTGGCGCACAAGAGGACGATGATGGCCGACGGGCGGATCATTTCGAGACATGGTCGATTCCCAGGCCGCGCAACGCAAGCCCGTCCGGGACACGACGCCCAAACGGCGTCGCCCGGCCGGTTCACGGGTGGTTCGCGGATGGTCGGGGTCCGGGGCCCAGGCCCACTTGCTCCGCCTGGCTCATCAACGTGCTCGGTCCGGCTTGCCAACTTGCCGGTCTGGCTCACCAACTCGTCAGGGTTGGTGAGCCACGATCGGTGGACCAGGGCGAGCTCGCCAGGGCCCCGCTAGTTCCCTGTGAGGGCCCCCTTACGGTTGAAAAGGCACGTCGTTGCAGGAGATCGAGAACGCGTTGAGGTCGTCGATGAACCAGCCGCGCTCGAAGCTACAGCAGCTGTCCTGGGTATCGTAGGTGAAGCGGATCTGCCCGGTCATGCCCTCCCACATCGCCGTATCGATGCTGATCATGTCCCAATCGGTGCCGAGCCGGCCGTCGCCTACGTTCGTGCAAAATGGCTGGATCGCGTCGATCCCCATCTCGCAGTTGACCAGCGTGTTCCAGGTGACCCCGCCATCGACGGTGAGCTCGATGATCTTGTTGTCGTAGAACGAGCCGCCCTCGTCTACGTTCCACGAGATGAAGGTGAAGGCCATGGGCACCGTGCCTTCGCCGGTGACCACGTTGGAGGTCTCGGCCTCGGCGCCGGGATAGGGCTCTTGGCGGTTCCCGTCGGTGCCATAGACCGGGGCGTTGGGGAAGGGGATCGGGCCCGAGGTGGTGTTGGCCGGAGCCTCGTTGTAGATCCGCCAGTCAGCGCCGCCCCCGCTGACGTCGGTGACCACCCACTCGGCGACCGAGCCCGGGTCGTTGAAGTCGCCAAAGTCGGAGAAGCTCATGCAGTCGAGGCATTGGCCCGCTTCGCAGAACGAGCACGGGCCGCCCCCCGGGCAGTCGCCGCACAGCGCCAGGCCGTTGGGCTGCTCGTTGGAGCGGCAATAGCCCACGCCGTCGCAGGTGTCGGCCCCATTGCAGTCGTTGTCGAAGGCGTCGCCACAGGCGGTATCGGCGGGCATCGGCATCAGGGCACACTCGCCCGCGATCGAGCATACGCCCGCCCCACACTCGTCGGTGTAGCCGGCGCAGTCGGAGTCTTGTTGGCACAAGCACTCGGTGGCCATGTTCAGCGAGTCGATGTACCAGCCCTTTTCGAAGTCACAACATTCGTCGCCGGTGTCGTAGCCGAACTCGACGATCCCTTCCATGCCCGCCATGGCCGGCGGCACCGGGATCTGCACGAGGTTGAATACGGCCGGGTCCTGCTCCATGTTGGGCGTGCAGAATGCCCACGAGGGGTCGACGGCGCAGTCGGCCAGGGTGTCCCACGTGGCGCCTCCGTCTACCGAGACGCGTACCGTCTTGTTGTCGGACACGCCGCCGCCCTCGTCCACGTTCCACGACAGGAAGATGATGGTGTCCGGCAAGGGGGAGGGCCGGGTGCGCGCGTAGCTGGTCTCGACCTCGGCGCCGGGGAAGGGCGCCACCCGGTTGCCGTTGCTGCCCAGCACCTGGCCGGGGAACTCGGAGGCGCCGGCGAGCTGGGTGGAGGGGGTCTGACGGTACAGGCCCCAGCTTCCGGTCAGATCCCAGCCCTCGATCGAGCGGGTGGTGATGAAGTTGTTGGTGGGGGCAAACACGTTGCACTCGCCGCAGGCGCCGGCGGTGCAGGTGCACTGGCCCGAGACGCAGGTGGTGCAGACCAAGCCGTCGTCTACGTTGTTGGGTACGCACTCTGCGTTGTTGTTGCAGGTGTCCGGTGCGGTGCACTCGTCGTCGACCGCGCTGCCGCACGGTGTGTCGAAGGGCGCCGGCTCGGCCCCGCAGATCCCGTCGGGTCCGCAGATCCCTATTTCACAGTCGCCGGTGACCGCGTCGGCACAATCGGCGTCTTCGGTGCACGGCTGGGGCCCAGTCGTCGACGTAGAGTCGTCGTCGCCGCTCGACGTGGAATCGTCGGTCCCTCCGCTGGTGTCCATTCCACTCTCGATGGTGTCTCCCTCGCACTCACATGCCCCGAACAGCTCGTCGGGCCCACAGATCCGGTTGCCGTCGTTGCCATCCAGGCACGTGCAAGGCTCCATCTCGCCGGGCATGCACGCGGTGCCGGTGCCGGTGCCGGTCGAGGGCGATCCGGTGGTCGTGCCGTCCGGCTGACTGGGGACCGGCGAATCAGTGCACGAGGTAAGGGCTCCCGCACCGAGGGTCAAACCGAAAGCCGAACCGAAAGCCAGTAGAGAAGAGCGTAGGGTACTCGTGAATCCAAACACCACGCCCGATCCTAGCGACAATCGGTCATGATGGACAATCGATAAATGATCTCGATCGGGGAAAGGTCTCGATCGGGAAGACGGATCACGATGATCCGACGAAGGCAGACGCTCGGGGATCGGAGTTTCGGGCGCCAAGGGCGGTAAGGATTGCCCTGAGCGTCTCAAGGGCCGCGAATGACGAAAATACCGCGAAATCACCGCAGAACCGCCGTAGGCGGGGTTTGTCGCGGGGCGGTGATTCCGGCTACGCTGCCTCGTCCATGCCCGCCTTGCTGGCCTTGTTGCCCGGAGATGTCGTGCTGCCCATCGAGCAGCTGCGGCTGGCCGTGCCTGGACTCGCGGGAATCACGGGATCGTTGGTGTTTCCCATGTTCGGAGCCTGGATGCGGCTGTTGCTCGAGGCCATGGAGTGGGGGCGGCCCGGGATCAACCGGTCGCAGCGGATCTCGGGGGTCAGCGTGCTGCGATCGATCGGGCTGACGATCCTCTTCCTATTTTTCCTGTTTACCGCGGTTCGAGCGGCGGGGGAGCTGCGCTCGATCCAGGCGGAAGCGCCGGTGATCAGCGGGGCGTTGAAGGGTATGGTGGTCGGGATCGGGTTTTGGGCGATCTATGCGCTGGGGGTCTCGGCGCTCCGGGCCGATGCTCGGCGGCGTCGTACGGAGCGGCGTATGGGAGGGGTGCTTCGCTGAGATCGGCCCAGAGCTTTGTTTGGCGGAGACGGGACGGAGGAGCGGGAGAGGCTGGTGCGGGCGGCGACTTGGCCCTGTTTAACGCGCGGACTCCTCCCCGCCGATGCTCGCCGGCGATGAAGATCGGAGTGCTTGAAGCGTCGGGTAGTCGCCGTCTGCGCGTCGTCGGGTCCCCTCCCCGCTACGCGGGCCAAGTCACCGCCCGCACCAGCCTCTCCCGCCCCTCCGCCCCTTGGGGCCGTTTGGGGATCGGGTCCCAAGGGTGATGTGGGCTTGGTGAGCGTTAGGGCGGAGCGGTGAGTCTAATGTCAATGATCTTGGTGGGTTGTGATCGGGGGGGAAATTATTAGCGGCGGGGGGGAGGGGTCGTGCCGCGGAGGAAGGCGTCGTAGTCGACGAGGATCTGGGCGTGATCGAAGGCGAGAGGAGGCAGGGCGTCCAGGGAGTAGAAGCGGGCGTCGGCAGCGTCGTCGGAAGCCGTAGGGGTGCCGGCGGAGTCGGCCAGGAATACCAGGGTGAGCGTGTGCTGGCGGGGGTCCCGGGCCGGATCGGAGTAGGCGTGGAACAAGCGGTATAGCCGCGAGGAGACGTCGAGGCCGGTCTCCTCGCGAACCTCGCGGATCGCCCCGTCGCTGGCGAACTCGCCGTAGTCCAAGAATCCCCCGGGGAGTGCCCAGCCAGGGGGAGGGTTCTTGCGCTCGACCAACAACACCTGGCGCTTGTCGTCGGGGCGGTGGACGATCACGTCCACGGTGGGCACGGGGTTGCGGTAAGGCATCACTTGCCCTTGAAGACCGCCTTGCGGCGCTCCACGAACGAACGCACGCCCTCGGCGAAATCCTCGCTCTGGGCGATCCGTCGCAGCTGGTCGGGGAAGTCGGCCACCGCGGCGGCCTCGCCCGCGTCGGCGTAGCGCTGGGCCGAGGCTCGGGTCTCCGCCACCGCCAGCGGCCCCTGCTCGGCGATCTCGTGGGCGAGCGCGTGGGCCCGCGCTCGCACCTGGTCGGCAGGGTGCAGCTCCTGCACGAAGCCTACCCGGTAGGCCTCGGTCCCGTCGAACTCTCCGCCGGTCAACAGCCAGCGCATCGCGTTGCCCCAGCCGGCTCGCTCCACCATGCGCATGGTGGCCCCGCCAAAGGGCAATAGACCCCGACGGACCTCGAGCTGAGCAAAGCGGGTGTCGGGGGCCGCGATCGCCACGTCGGTGGCCAGCATCAACTCGATGCCGATCGTAAAGCAGATCCCGTGCACCGCAGACACCACCGGCTTGCGACGCAGCGGCGGCAGCAGGCCCAGCGGGTCGACCAGGCCCTCCGGGACGAAACGATCGGTGATCGTGAAACGATCGAGCTGAAGCCCAGCGGTAAAGTGCGGACCCTCCGCGCAGAGCACCGCGCACCACAGCTGGTCGTCCTCTTCATAGGCCGTGTAGGCCTGGCCCAGCTGCTGGATCATCTCGGGGGTGAAGCCGTTGTACTTGGTGGGGCGATCGATCGCGATCGTCAGCACGTGCCCTTCGGTCCGCGTGACGATGCGACCCTCGGGAGGCGGAGCGTCGTCGGTCATCCGCGGCAGGATAGCCTCTCGCCTCGTCGAGCGTGGAACGGGAGCAGACGGGGGCTCGAAGGGAAGGAGAAGGGCCGCCGAGCGATGGTGCCGAGGCGCCGATCGGATAGACTCACCCGGCATGGGCCTGCTCGATGCGGTCGGGAACACCCCGCTGCTGCCGCTGCGGAAGATCCCGCGCCGGGGTGCCCCGGTGCTCGTCAAGTGCGAGCACCTCAACCCCGCCGGGAGCGTCAAGGATCGGATTGCGGTCTCGATCGTCGAGGACGCTCGAGCTCGCGGTCGGTTGACCCCCGGCGCGACCCTGGTGGAGGCCACGGCCGGCAATACCGGCGTGGGGCTCGCCATGGTCGCTGCGCACTATGGCTATCGCCTCGTGTGCGTGATGCCCCGCAAGATGTCGGTCGACAAGCGGCACATGCTCACCGCAATGGGAGCCGAGGTGATCGTCACCGACAACGCCCCGCCCTCGGATCCCCGCAACTTCCAGAATGTGGCCCGCGCGCTGGCCCAAGAGCGCGGCTGGTTTCTGACCGATCAGTTCGAGAACCCGGCCAACATCGCCGCCCATCAGCACGGCACCGGGCCCGAGCTGCTGCGGCAGACCGATGGGCGCTTGGCCGCCTTCGTCACCGGCGCGGGCACCGGAGGCACCCTGACCGGGGTGGGGCGGTGCTTGGCCGCCCAGGGCGTGGCGGCGCAGGTCGTGCTTGCCGATCCTGAGGGCTCGGCGCTCGCCCAGTGGGTGCAGACCGGCGAGCTCGGGACGGACGGCAGCTACGCGGTGGAGGGGATCGGAGGGAGTACGCCCCCGGGCAACCTCGACCGCGACGTGCTGCACTCGGCCGAGGTGGTCTCCGACGCGGAGACCTTCGCCATGGCTCGGCGGCTGATCCGAGAGGAGGGGCTGTTCGTAGGCGGCTCGGCGGGGGCGGCGGTGGTGGCTGCGCTGCGGGTGGCCGAGCGGCTCGACGGTGACGAGCCCGTGGTTGCGTTGTTGCCCGATGGAATGGACCGGTATTTGTCTCGGCCGTGGCTGGCCGAAACGGCCGACTTGGGGGCGTAGATCGGGCCAAGCCTGCGGTCGCGCTACCATGCGAAGGGTGGGGATCGATACGAGTCGAGGAGCACGGGGATCACGGGGATCACGGGGATCACGAGGATCACGAGGATCACGAGGGTGGGGGCCGCTGCTGCTCGTCGTCGGCTGTGGCGGTGGTCCGACGGGCGGCGACGCTGGGGCGAGCACTGGCTCCAGCAGCGGGCCGCCCCCGGCCGCGTCCTCGACCGACGCAGGGATGCCGAGCGCCGACTCGACCGGGGCGACCGCGTCGACGGGGATCCCGGGATCGAGCGGGTCCGTCACGGGCACGGATACGGATACGGATCCGTCGGGGACCAGCACCGGCGAGCCCATCGATCTCGACGACGTGCTGCGCCTGCACCATGCTCAGGTCAAGGGCACCCACAACAGCTACCACCTCGAGCCCCTGCTGCCCTTCGACGCTAGTCACGAGTACAGCCACGCGCCGCTGCCTGAGCAGCTCGAGTCCCAGGGCGTGCGGGCGTTCGAACTCGACGTACACCGTGATCTGGACGGGACGATCTCCGTCTACCACATCCTGGCCATCGACCAGCAGACCACCTGCGACACCCTCGAGATCTGCCTCATGCAGATCAAGGCCTGGTCCGATCTCAACCCTGGCCACCTGCCCGTGGTGGTCTGGATGGAGATCAAGGACGACACCGGCGGCCTGTCGCTGAGCTCGGACGAGCAGCTCTTGGTCATCGACGATGTGGTCACCGGCGTCTTCGGGCCGGAGCAGCTGCTCACCCCCGACGACGTTCAGGGTGAGTACCCTACGCTTCGCGCGCGATTGTTGGCCGAAGGGTGGCCCACCCTGGGTGAGCTGCGCGGGCGGGTGCTGGTGACGATCCTCGACACCGACGAGCCCGCCGAGATCTACACCGACGGCTACACCACCCTGGCGGGGCGGCCGATGTTCGTGCGAGCCGACGCCGATCAGCTCGAGCTACCGTGGGCCGCCATCGCCAAGCTCGGCGCGGGCGATGCCGAGGCGATCGCGGCCGCTCATGCGGGCAACATGATCATCGCCACCAACGTCTGCGGCGCGGACGAGAGCGACGACGACTGCTTCGCCCAGCGGCAGCAGGCCATGGACGCCGGGATCCACATGCTCAAGGACGACTTCCCGGCCCCGGTCCCCGAGCGCGACTACTGGCTCGAGTTCGCCGACGGCAACCCGGCTCGCTGCAATCCGGTCACCGCTCCGGTCGAGTGCAGCGCCATTGCGCTGGAAGATCTCTGAGGCGGGGTAGGGAAGGGCAGGGAACGCGAAGGTCGACGTCCTCGAGGAACGGCTCGTCCCACAGCGGGCCGTTCATCCTGAAACTGGGGGCGGCGCACTTCTTCGTCGACGCGTTGCTGGAGATCCTCGGGGTGGAGTCGCAGGCGCAGCGGGTGGCGGAGGCTCTGATCTGAGAGACCCTGCCCCGCCAGGCTTACCTACCCTCCGCGCGACGAGCCGCCGCGGGCAATACCGAATGTCGAAGTCCAGGCTATCGGCCGTGCCAATAGCCCGGCCGGCGTCGCTGGTGGGCCACGGCAACGATCCACACCAGTCTTGGACCGCGCGATGACGATAGACGAGCGTAAACGGAAAGTGATCCAGGTTCAGCGCCCGCGTCCTGCCGCGTATCACTGGCCACCGTTTCGGAGCTTCAGCGACGAGTCTGGTCTTCGCGAGCACCTCGTCGAGGAAACGATCGGCTGCCTCGGGATTGCGCTCCTCGTACCACGCGTAGGAGCGGTCGAGTTCTGCCTGGGCCGCTCGGTGAAACCGGACCTTGGTCATCCGCTAGAAGACTCGACCGTAGCGAGCGAATACATCCTCGGCCGCAGTGGTCTCGGCTGCACCACGCTCGAGTTCCTCGACTCGCCTATCGATCTCGGTCGTCCAGGCATGTTGCACGTCGTCCTCGACGGCGTGCACACTCTCGAGGAGCTCAACGGAGAGGGCGATGCGTTCGTCCGGCTCTAGCGTCAGTGCCGCTGCGAGGATCTCTGCCCGGGACATGATCGGCGACTACTGTAGCACGATGGCCCCAATGTGGTGATGGCGAGGATGGGAGGCGCCCATGCCGTTGCCCGATGCGATGACCGGCAACATCCCGCGGCGCGTTGCAATGGAAGCCGTGCTTATCCAGCAGCTGCGATGCGTTCAGGAACATCGACCAGCGCCTCGACGAGGTTGGGCACACAGCCCGGCCATACGTTCCCCGCCCCAGCGACAGCGATGACTTTGCCCGCAGCGTCAACAGGACATCCCCTCGCCGGAGCTTCGGTCGTCCAGATCACGACACTTGGGTGGCCGAGCCCGCGCCAAAGAGCCGCGCCTTGACCAACGCCATCCAGCGCGCGTCGTGGCCCGGAGCCGTGGCCTTGGACACTGCGAGCATGCCCACCGCCCATCGACCATTTCAGCGCGGGCTTGGCCAGCAGCGCTCGCTCTCGATGCGTGAGAGCAGCGACTCGAGGCCAGCTGCGTCGAGATCGCTCATCTGCGCCCGCTCATGCGGGCCCAGCGGGATCTCGAGCACCCGGCACAACGTCTCGACCGCCTTGACCAGCCCTTGCTCGAGCCCTTGCTGCTTCCGCTGTCGTTCCCGTTGCGCTAGCCGACGGTTGTTCTTGGCGGCGAGCGCATCCACCAGGGAATCATCGGCCACGGCCGCGTCGAATAGAGCACGCAGAGGAAAAGGACGAACGAGCGTCGGATCTCGCAACGACCCGTCGAGATCCAGAGCAATCCACCGGTCGTCTTTAGTCGACCACTCGCAGATCTCGCCCCTCTTGACGAACACCGCGATCAAACGACGAACCCCACAAGCGGTGAGCTCTTGCGCTCGCTCGAGCATGTACTTGTCCGACTGCTCATTGACCACCTCGAAGGCCAGCTCTTCGAGGTAGCGCGAGCCGGTGTCGGGGTCGATTCCCGAGCGGCGTACGCAGGTATCGGTCGCGAAGTCCGACCGGGGCCCAGCGCGTGTGAGCAGATCCGTGGATACGGTATACCCAGGTGCTGCATGAAGCCGGACGACGGTGGTGACCTCCGTATGCTCGTCACCATGCTCGGCGTTGGCGGGCGCAGCGTGGATCTGGCGACCCCGGACGATCTCTTGCCGGGTCTCGGGCTCGACCAAGCGCTCATCGATGTAAGGCGTGTCCTGTTTACCGGGAAGCTGCATCGCTGCGGAGCCAGAGGCCGCAGGAGCGAGCCGGACCTCACCGGACGGGGGTTTGGGATCCATGAGCAGGACCATCGTAGCGCAACCGGAGACGGCGCGCCCGTCGCTCGACGACCGCCCCGCACGGCCCGCCGAGCATCTGGTGCGTCGAGTTCCCCTTGGCACGCTCGCCTATGGTCACGGGCGTACCCTCGGCTCTCGAGGAATCGGACAGAACGAGATCACTCCGGGTCCGCAAACGGATGCTGGTCTAGCCACTGCTGGAGCTCCGCTTGGAGTTCGGGGAGCAGATCTTCGGCCTGCAGCGCAGCGAGGGCGGTACGGGCCAGCGCCTCGGCGCGCGCATGCTGATCGGTGTGATCCCACAGGGCCGCTGCCAACGAAAATCGGATCTGCTGCTGAACGATCGAGGGCACGCCCTCCGACCGGGTCAGCGCATCCTCCAGTCCCTCGATCCCTGCGACGTGCTCCCCGTGGCGAAGCAGCCCTTCGGCTTCGTGCAGCGCAATCTCGGCCAATGTCGGGTGCTCGGGGTTACCCAGCGCGGCCAGCCACTCGCGGGCCTCACGGTAGCGCTCGCGGGCCTCGTCCCACCTCTCGTTGCGGGCAAGGGCGAGGGCGTATCGGTCGAGCAGGCTGGCCTGCATATGCGGCCTGATCCCCTCGGTGTGGGCGGCGATCTCGACGGCGCGGGTGGCCAGCGACAGCGCTTCGGCGTTGCGCTCCTCGCCGAGCAGTATCGCCGTCATGTGGCCGAGCACCTCGGCGACGGCGGGATGCTCCTCGCCGAGGGCGGCCTCTCGGATCCGCAAGCCGCGTTCCATGTACTCAAGCGCGCGCGGGGCCCGGCCAGAGACTTCGGCGACCTTCGCCAGACCCAACAGCGGGGAGACCAGGTCGGGGTGCTCGGGTCCGAGCTGCTGCTCGCGGACCCGCAGGACCCGTTCGAGTTGTTCGCGGGCCTCGTCCCAGCGCGAGCGCCCGAGGTTCGCGAAACCCAGGTTCAACAACCCGGTCAGGACTGCCGGATGCTCGGGGCCGAAGGCGGCGGTGAAGTCCTCGACGCAGGTGGTGAAGATCGCGGCGGCTTCGTCGGTGTGGCCGGCCTCCAGGGCTGAGGCGCCGAGGTTGCCTCGCACCGCAGTGGCTGGGGGGTGCCGCGGGCCATAGTGTGCCTCGAAGACCTCGAGCGCGCGCGCGTGGCTTCGCCGAGCCTCGTCGCGAAGTCCGGCCGATTCCTGGGCGACGGCGAGGTTGGCCCAGGTCACTCCGTGTCCGTAGGCCCCGGCCGGCAGCACCTGCTGTTCGATCTGCTGGGCGCGCTCGTAGTGGGCAACCGCGACCTGTGGATCGCCGCGGCTTTGCTCGACAAACCCCAGGGCCCGGTACAAGTTGGCCTCCAGCCGCGTAGCGCCCGAGAACCGGTCGAGCAGCGACCTCGCGTGTCGGGCCCAGGTGTCGGCCTGATCGAACGTCGCCCGATCGACGGCCACCTCGATCAGCTGTACGGCACAGCGGGCCGCGGTCTCGTCGGCCCCTGCCGCCTGGGCGGCCAGGTAACCCGCCTCGAAGGTCGAGGCCGCCTGCTCGACATGGCCGGCCCGGTCCAGGGCTGTGCCCAGGCGCTCGAGCGCTTCGGCCTCCAGCGGGCGGTAGTCGAGGGCTCGGGCCTCGCGCAGGACCTCGTCGACGATTGCCTCGGCTCGCTCGGGAACCCCCGCGTCGAGCAGCACCCCGACCCGGAGTAGCTGCTGCCGCTGCGCCTCGATCTGGCGCGCCTGCTCCCGATCGTGAGGGAGGGGCAGGGTACGGTCGACCTCTCCGCACGAGCTGAAATCGGGCAAGTTCGCCACGATCTTGGGCGCGCGCGACAGCACCGACGCATCGCCGCTCTGCAGCAGATCGACCGCCTCACGCAGCGCCGCCAGGCGGGCGCGCAGGCAATCTCGGGTGGCGTCGGCAGCCGGTCCCGGCGGTTCGAGGCAGGTCGCGTCGTAGGCCGCCACCCAAGCCCGCGTGTAGTCGTGGAGCGCATCGGTCGATGCTCGCCCGGCCTCGGCCCCGAAGCTGGGCGCCGCCTCGAGAAGGCGTGCTTCGATCGCCGCATCGCGATCGGCATTCCACAGGGGCTCGATCTGAGCCGCACCTTCGCACGACGGCGAGGGAGCCGAAGAGGACGGCCAGACCCACAGCCCTCCGGCCGCCGAAAGCCCCACCGCCGCGAGCCAGCCGGCGGCGCGATAGGGGCGAGGCCGGGGGCGCAGCGCCTGGGCCAGCCCGTCCATGGTGGCGAAGCGTCGGGCGGGATCGGGCGCGAGGCCGCGGAGGATCGCCCGCCGACACCGCGCCGAGACTCCCGCAATCGGCGGCACCTTCGGCATGACCTGCGTGGTCTCGAGCGCAGGGACAGGCCGCGAGCCCGTGAGCGCCTCGACCAGCGCAATGCATAGGGAGTACTGATCGGAGGCAGGCCCAAACTCGCCGCGCCGCTGCTCCGGGGCCATATAGGCGGGGGTCCCCGCCGTACTCCCCGGTACGGTCGACGACTGGGTCGACCCGTTCGTCACCGGATCGGTCGGCTCGCCCCCCGGTGGGGCCCGGGCCAGCCCTAGATCCACGACCCGTGCCCGGCCCTCCGCATCGACCATCGCGTTGTCGGGCTTTACGTCGCGGTGGACCAGCCCCGCCCGATGGATCGCACCCAGTCCTTGTGCGACCTGAGCGAAGATCTCGACGATCTGCGCCGGCTCGCGTGCCGAGGCCTCGAGCCATTGGCGCAGGCTCGTGCCGTCCACGTGCTCCATCGCCAGGAATACGTCGGTGCGCCATGTGCCCACCTCGAACACGTCGACCACGTTTGGGTGAGCGACCGTGGCCAGGGCCCGCGCCTCGCGGAGCCTCCGCGTTTGCCCGGCGGCGTCGGACCCATCGGGCTCCGCGGCGACGAGCTTGAGCGCGACCGTGCGTTGCAAGCGGGGATCCCAGGCCGAGAACACCCGGCCCATGCTCCCGCGGCCCAGGCTCGTGCGGATCTCGAAGCGATCGATGCACACCGGCGGTAGCGTGCGCCCGAACAGGTTCTTGGCCATCGCCACCCGGATCCGCTCCATGTCGATCGAGTCCAGCGCATCGGGGCGGGAGCCCAACGGAGCCCGCGGGATCGACCCCTCTTCGAGGTTCGACCCCTCTTCGGAGCTCAATAGGGACGGGTCCTCGACCACTACGCGAGGGTACCAAGCGCCGGCACCATCGTGAGGGTCGACGTGAGGGTCGACATCGCAAGACTCACCGATCGTGCGCGAGCGGATCGAACAGCCGTGCCACCCGGGCCCTCGGTGCCCCGGTGGCCGCCTTCGACGCTCAGCCGATCTTCGTCATCTCGCTGAGGGTGAAGTTGTCCACGGCCCCCTCGGTCGCCTTCATATAGGCGGCCAGGTGGGGCGCGTTCATGTGGGTCTGCCACAGCTCCCGCGATTCCCAGTTCTCGTAGAAGGTGAAGTGCGCCGGGTCGTCGTTGTCTTGGTGCAGGTCGTACTGAAGGCAGCCGGCCTCCGCTCGGGTGATCGGGATGAGCTTGACGAGCTCGGCGCGGACGCGCTCGGTGTGCTCGGGCTTGGCGTGGATGTTGGCGACGATGGTGAGCGTGGACATCGGGTCTCCTCGGGTCTCGACAAGAGGGATAGCCCTGTTGCGCGCTCGAATGAATCGGCTATCTTTCGAATTCATTCTTCGGAATAATCGAAGAATGGACCACCTCGAGTCCCTGGCGTTCTTCGTTCGGATCGTCGAGAAGCGCGGGATCGCGGCGGCCGGGCACGAGTTCGGGTTCTCGCCGGCCACCGCCACGGAGCGCTTGGCGGCCCTCGAGGCCCACTATGACGCGCGGCTTTTACATCGCACGACGCGGTCGCTCAGCCTCACCGAGGAGGGGCGCGTGCTCCTCGACGGGGCGCGGCGGCTGATCGACGACGCGCGTGACCTCGACGCCCGGATCCGGCTGGGGATCGAGCGGCTCAGTGGCCCTATCCGGCTCAGCGCGCCCCATGACCTCGGCATGCACCGGGTCGCTCCGGCGATCGACGAATTCTTGGCCCAGCATCCGGAGGTCCACGTCGATCTCATCCTCTCGGATGGCTATGTCGACCTGGTCGCCTTGGGGATCGATCTCGCCGTTCGGTTCGGCGCCCTGCCCGACAGCGGCCTGCGTGCGCGGAAGCTCGGCGACAATCGTCGGATCGTCTGCGCCTCACCGGCCTACCTCGAGTGCCACGGCACGCCGCAGCATCCCGACGAGCTCGCGGCCCACAATTGTCTGGTGATGACCTTCGGCGGCCGGGTCGATCGACACTGGCCCTTCGTCATTCGCGGACGGCGGCGGCGCGTTGAGGTCTCGGGCAATCGCTCGGCGAGCAGCGGCGCGCTCGTTCGCCGCTGGTGTCTCGATGGCCTGGGAATCGCCCTCAAGTCCGAGTGGGACATCCGCCAACAGCTCGATCGCGGCACTCTGGTCGAGCTGCTCGAACAGTTCGCCCCACGAAGCGATGCTGCGCTCCAGGTGATCTACGCGGGCGGCGTGGCCCCGAGCCGACGGGTCCGCGCGCTGCTCGAACACTTGGTGGTCGCGTTCGACGCGCCTTGAACGGACGGCGGCCTCCCGCGATGTCTGCACTCCCCTCTCCGGAGCGGTTGAGGTTAGCTTTATTAGTTTGCGTTTTTTTCTGCAAGAGAGTGCCCGTCGGGTCCTCCACTGGGTGAGGGGTCACCCCCGAGCGGTCGAGCGAAGACATCGAGGGATGTCTTTGGTGACCACCGTTTCGAGGTCGTTCCCCGTGTCCGTGGTGCATCACCACCACATGCCATCAACACCACATTTCGGAGAACAACGACGATGAGAGCCTTGATACTCGCGTTTCCCCTGGTCCTGGTCTCGACCGGCTGCATGCGACACGAATACGTGGTCGGATCGGGGGCTACCAAGACCGCAGAGCCCGATCTCTAGCAGTGGAACAACCACTATCTGGTAGGGCTGGTCGGCAAGAACGAGGTCGATGTCGAAGGTCAGTGCCCGGGAGGCGACGCCTTCGTAGAAGAGAAAACCACGTTCGTCAACGGTCTGGTCCGCTACCTCGCGCTCGGCGGCCTCGTATATTCGCCGACTACCGTCTCGGTATGGTGCGGCGACTCGACGACCGCCGAGGTCGACACCGACACCGAGGAGGCTCCCGCGGTCCAGTGACGGGCGGGCGCAGTCGGCCGCGATGAACCACTTCGAGTGTTTGTGAGAAGTACCTCGGGTGTCTGTCGTGTTCCGGCTCGATGTGAGCCGCCTCGGCCTGCGCTTCGACCGTTCAATTGCCTCGACTCTGCTTGATTCCCCAACTCCCCACTCCCCACTCCTCACTCCCCCCCACCCCCCACCCAACACCCCCCAACCCAACACCCCAAACCCACGAGAAAACCAACAAGCCAATACCCCAGACCAACATC
>JBCCWC010000106.1:0-47871 GCA_039194325.1 Myxococcota bacterium | reverse complement strand
CGAGCCCGAGCCCGAGCCCGAGCCCGAGCCCGAGGACCAGCGCACCCTCCAGACCCGCGACTGCGACGAGAAAGGCAAGGCTGAGCTTTGCACCTCCTTGGCGGGCATGTGGGCCAATGGCCAAGAAGGCCCCCAAGATCACGCCAAGGCCCGCGAGTACTACGGCAAGGGCTGCGACGGCGGCCACGAGATCGGCTGTTTCAATCTCGCGCTGCTGCTCGAGACCGATCAAGGAGGCGCGCCCGATCCGGTGCGGGCGCTCGAGCTGCACACCAAGGTCTGCGAGGGGCAGATCCCCGAGTCTTGCCTCAACGCCGCGATCCTCCTCGAAGGGGGGACGGCCGGCGAGCCCGACAAGGCCAAGGCCCGCGCGCTCTATCAGAAGATCTGCGACGGCGGCAACCAGGTCGGCTGCGTCTCGGTGGGGCGCATGGCCATGCTGGGTGAGGGGGGCAACAAGGAGCCCAAGAAGGCGCGCGAGATCTTCAGCGCCGCCTGCGAGGCGGGTGACGCCAGCGGCTGCTACTTCATGAGCCTGGCCTGGAGCAAGGGCGTGGGGGGCAAGCGCAGCGGCAAGAAAGCCAAGGAGTACAAGCAGCGCGCCTGCGACGGCGGGTACCAGGCCGCCTGCTGAGAGGGACGAGCGACGAGCGACCCGGTGGGATTTCGTGAGCCGATCTCCGCGGGCGGTGCCGTCTGATGATGCGTGGCGAATGCGGTGATCCAACGAGCATGCGTGGTGACGACCCTGGGCCTATCGCTGGCCCTGGCCAGCACTGCGGTCTCCCGGCCAGCGCACGCGTGCGGAGGCACGTTTTGCGACGGCGGGGCCAACCCCATGCCCGTCGATCAGACGGGGGAGACGATCCTCTTCGTGATCGACCAGGGCCATGTCGAGGCCCACATCCAGATCCAGTACGATCCCGATAGCGGCGCCCAGCAGTTCGCCTGGGTGGTCCCGGTAACCGCGCTGCCTGAGTTCTCCGTGGGTTCTCAGCCGCTGTTCACCAATCTCCTCGATGGATCCGTGCCCGCCTACGGCTCCACCCGATGGAACGAGCCCTGCGCCTGGGACTCCGACGGGGACTGGGACGACGGGTGCGACGATAGCGGGGACGACGGCGACTCGTTTCGGCTCGACCTTGGTCTGCCCGGTGAAGATCCCGAGCTTCCCGAGGTGCTGGTGGCCAAGACGGTCGGGGCCTTCGAGGTGTTCGTGCTCGACGGCGGCACGGTGCAGGGCGTAATGCAGTGGCTGGGGGACAACGGCTTTGCCCAGGACCAAACGGCCGAGCCGATCCTCCAAGAGTACCTCGACGAGGGGCACCTGTTTGCCGCCTTTCGGCTGGCGACCCGTGCGGAGGCGTCCGAGATCCACCCGATCACCCTGCGCTTCGCCGGCGACGAGCCCTGCGTGCCGATCCGGCTGACCCGGATAGCGGCCCGAGAAGACATGGAGATCCGGGCCTTGTTTCTGGGCGACAGCCGGGTGGCCTCGTCCAACTATCGCCACGTGACGCTCAATCCCCTGCGGCTCGACTGGCTGGCCTCGGGTGCGAACTATCGCGAGCTGGTCTCGCGGGCGGTCGACGAGCCCGGAGCCGATGGCCACGCCTTCGTCACCGAGTATGCGGGCCCCAGCGATGTGGTCATGCGCCAGGGGCTGCTCGACCCGCGGTGGGATCCGAACGCGTTTGCGCAGGCCCAGGGCCTCGGCGAGGTGGCCGATCTACTGCTCGAGCAGGGACTGGTCGGCTACGACCCCGCAGGCGAGTGCGCTGGGCTGCACCCGCTGGTCGAGGGCATGGTCGCCCAATTCCTGCCGACCCCCGAGGAGGTTCCGCTGTCGATGCTGTGCGAGAAGCTCGGGAGCTTCGTCGACGCGGTCGATCCCATGGCGTGGGACGGCCTGCAGTTCGCCGCCCAGATGCAGGAGCGGATCGTCGACCCGGGCCTGCGCGCCAACGAGCTGCTCGACACCTGGCCCGTGCTCACGCGCCTATACACCACGCTCTCGCCCCACGAGATGACGATGGATCCGATGTTTCATCCCGTCCCCGAGCAGCCCGAGCAGCCGGTGCTCACCCAGCTAGGCGCCCGCAACTCGTTTTGTGACGGCGACGTGAGCTTCAGCCTGCCCGACGGTCGCCTGGTGGCGATGGACGGCTTTGGGGCGTGGCCCGAGATCGCGCCCGACCAGATGCCCTGGGCGCAGACCGTCGAGTATCTCCCGGCCGCCGGCGCGCCGGTCGTCGAGGTGGACCACCGGCCGCTCATCGACTCGCTGCTCGAGGCGTGGAACGCCGAGCACGGACCGCCGCGCTCGCCCGTCTCGGCGTGGTGCGACGGCACGACCGGAGACACCTATGGCGGTCCCAACGGTGGGGTGATCACCGGGAACCAGTCCGACGAGGCGCCGAGCGGGTGTGGGTGCCAGAGTCGGGGTACCGGGACGGCCGAGGCCGCGTGGTGGAGCCTGGTGCTGCTGGGGCTCCGACGGCGGCGACGCTCCTGAGCGCGCGGCGGGTCTCCCTGGGGTTTGGGGTTTCCGGGCCCGGCCGGTAGGCTCGTGCGGGGAGTATGAGTCTGCGCGTTCGTCGAGCCTCGGCGTGGCGACCCGCCGCAATCCGTGGGGCGCTATGCGTCGTGCTGCTCGGGGTCGGCGGGGCCACCGTGGCTACGGGTGCGGAGGCGGTCGCCGGATCCCGAACCCCGGTGGTCGTGCTCCCGATAACCGTCCAGGGTCAGCTCCCCGACACGCGCCGGATCGAGCTACGCGCCGCGCTGGAGACGGGCCTGGGGCGCGGAGGCTTTACGCTGGTGTCCCCGCCCGCCGAGCTTCGGTCGTGTACCACCGGGCCCTGCCAGGCCCAGGTGGCGCGGGGGGTCGGGGCCGAGTATGCGGTGTCGATGCGGGTCGTGGTCGAGCGCCGTGACTACTCCATCACGATCGACGTGGTCGACGCTGAGGGAGGGGACGCGCCGGTCGCCCAGACCGCCGAGCGCTGCGAGGTGTGTGGCTTCACCGAGGTCGCGCAGGTCGTCGACAGCCAGGCGGCGGCGATCGTTGCTCGGCTCGAGGCGCTGGCCTTGGAGCCGCCGGTGCTGGTCTTCGACAGCGTACCGCCGGGCGCGGTGATCCGGGTGGACGAGCAAGTGGTCGGGCAGACCCCCTTCGAACGCGTGGTCGAGCCCGGGTCGCACCAGGTGCGGGCGGACAAGTCCGGGTACGTCTCCGAGCAGCGCACCGTGGAGGCGGTGGCCGGGGTGCGGGCGACGGTGGGCTTCGAGCTCGAGCCGGTGCCGCGGCCCGACCGACGCGAGCGACTGCGGGTGCTCGGCTGGGTCGCGCTGGGCGTCGGCGTGGCCGGGGTCGCGACCGGGGTGCCGCTGCTCGCGATCGACGGGCGAGAAAATCGCGTGCGCTGCTCGGGGGCCAACGTCGATCCGCAGGGGAACTGCAAGTACCTCTACGCGACCGGGGAGGCCGGGATCGCGGTCACCGTGGTGGGCGGGGTGCTGCTGGCCACCGGGATCGGGCTGGTGGTGGGCATGCGTTCGGGGGCGGGCAAGCGTCGGACGAGCGCGGCTCTCGGGATGGGGCCCTGGGGGGCGGTGCTGCGTGGGCGGTTCTAGTGCGCGCTCGTCGGGAAGATCCACCACCTCATGGGGCCAGCGCGCGCGAAGTCGAACCCGGCCGCCTGCTCCTGGTGCCGCGACTGCGGACGGCACGAGGCACCAGGGCTTCGCTGAGCTTTGGATCTGCAACGCTTGGAGACCAAGCCGCCCTCGGTGGCGATGGGATGGGTGCTCCTGACCCCAAATGGTCGGTCGTCCCGATCCACAGCATGGTCGGATCTACGACAATCGCAGCGCGACCGCGTCGGACCCGAGCTCCGTCTTTTTCATCGAGCCTGTTGAAACAACCGTGCTCGTGACCGTCACTGTTAGAGTAGAGGGCGGGGCTGGACAGCACACATTGTTGTTGACCCTGCCAGCTAGGAGTCGAACGCCGGTTGCGAGCATGAGTGACTCGTCGTGCGTGTCGTCTCGATGCCGCCGGGATGCACCCCTCCAAGGGGGCGGTCGGCGTAGGATATGCCATCATCATGAAGCCCAATTTCATCATTCGGATCCTTATATCCTCCTCATTGGCTGCGTGCGGTCTTGTCAGTGTCGGTTGTGTAGGCGATGACGACTCCAATGGCGCGAACGATTCGAGGTCGCTGTGCGATATGTCTGCGGAGATCCTCGTAGACGAATGCGGCCTAGAGGTCGAGGTGAACGCAGACGAGGATGTCGCGAGCTGCGAAGTCAGCGAAGAAGAAGAGGCTGAGTTGCAGTGTGTTGTCGACTTCCCGTCCGAGACCTGCGAGGCGATGAGCAACGCCTTCGATGCCACCTTCACCAACGCGTACATCGAGTGTATCGCTGATATCAAGAGCTGACATCTCCTGCCTCTTCTCTCGATTCGAGGCGGCTGTACGGGCAAAGTGCGTGCAGCCTCCTCGGCTCCCACGGCTCCCACGGCTACGGCAGGCGGTGCTCGGCGAGCCGAACCTGGTCTTTCGAACCTGGTCTTTCTGATCTGACCTGGTCTTTCTTGACTTAATTGAATGCAGTGCTCGCTGGGATCGTCACCGGTCCTCCCTCGGCAGATGAGCCCTCCTGTTCGCTCGTAGTATCGATTCCGCTCGCGCCTACCGGCCTTGTTGGGGGCGCCGGTTCATCGGCGATGATGCTCACGAGTCGCTCGACAGCGCTCGGTCGTTCAACCGATGACGATCGTGCAGATAAAACGGTCTTCCGACCGATTGTCGCTTTCATCGCGTCGGCTACCTTGGTGGCGTGTCGTCGTCGATTTCGTGGTGCATGAACATCCCATTGAAGCCCGAGCCCCCGCGGCCCGAGGTGCCGAAGGCTCGCCGGGCGCTTGCGCTTTGCGGGATCGGGCTCGGGTTACTCGTTGCGGGGTGTCCGGACAATGGAGATCCAGACTCCCCGTTCGCGGATCCGACCAGCCCGGGGCAGATGAGCGCCACCGAGGGCGAAGACTCGACCGGGGCCTCCGAGTCTGAATCACCGGGTGCTGACGAGGGGGAGGGCACCGGGGGCGAGTCCTACTGCGGCGACGTGGTCTGCGGCCCCAGCGAGAACTGCCTCAACTGCGAGGTCGATTGCGGGGTCTGTGAACCCTGCGGTCAGGCACCCATTTGCGAGGGCGCCGTCATTCCCGGGGTCATCGAGACGCACATGGACTCTTTGGACATCGGCGCCCCCCCCATGGGTGAGGACACCGCATCCCCGGCGAGCTCCACCGCGGCCGCCGTCCTCACCATGGCCGTCGACCAGGACGATCCCAACCTCCGGGTGATCGTGGCCGCGCTGACTCCACCGTATCCGGGACAACCGCCTCAGGTGGAGCAGCTACGGGCCGTCTTCGAGCAGCATCCCATGCAGGCCCAGCGGGTACGAAAAGCGCTGGCTCAGATCGGCCTCGAACCACTGGAAGACTATCGGGACACGCATCCCCCCACGCCCCGCGCGGCCGATCTAGCCGACCCCGAGCGCCCCGCGGCGGCGGGTACGTGCGGGCCCCCTCAACTGCGCATGCGCGTCTCGCAGGTCACCGTCCACGATCCGGAGACATTGCTGGGCAAGGATCGGATCTACTGCCTCGTGGCGGCCGAGGCCATGAGCGGCGCCGAGCTCCGTGTCATGGCCCCCACCCCCGGGCTGGGAGCCGGCGAAACTCATGCCTTGGCCCTCTCCGAGGGCGTATTTTGGGGCCAAGACGAGAGTGTGAAGTTCCCCGAAGGCAACCTGATCCTCACGTACAACTGCATCGAGCAGGATAGTACCGCGGAGTACGAGGCGTTCCTCGAATCGTTGGGCGAGGCCGCCGCGGGCCTGGGGGGGATCCCGGGGAAGGCCGGCTGGATCTTCACCGGGGTCGGCGGTGTGGCGACCTTGCTGGGCTCGGCCCTGGCGTTCGAGGGTGACGATCACCTCATGAACGCCCAGCAGATCATCAGTACCGATAGCATGATGGAGATGACCCACGGGGTTTGGTGGACCGTTCGCAAGTCGGAGCAATTGGTATGGCCCAACCGCTTCGACTGGGAGCTGCGGATCGAAGCCTGGGGTTGCGCCGAGACCGTGCCGCCCCCGGCCGGGTAGATCATCGCCGCCGCCCGGTCAGCTCGCTCGAAAGCGGGCCCGGTAGGCGCTCGGCCCCACGCCCAGCGTTCGTACGAAGGCCCGACGCATGGTCTCCGCGCTCCCAAAGCCCACCTGCTCGGCGACCACGTCGACGGCCAGCCCGTCGTGTTCCAGCAGCCCCCGCGCTCGTTCCACCCGAACCCGCTGCACGAAGCGAGCGGGCGTCTGCCCGGTTTGCTCGGTGAACACCCGCGCAAAGTGGCGGGGGCTCATCCCGGCCCGGCGCGCCAGCTGCTGCACCCGGTGATCCTCGGCCGGTCGCTCGAGCACCCGCGCCTGCACCCGGCGCAGCAGATCGTGCTCGGGCACCGGCTGCTCGAGCGCGGCGCTGAACTGGGATTGCCCCCCGGGGCGGTGCAAGAAGATCACCAAAAGCCGCGCCACGGCCAGCGCGGTCTCGTGCCCGAGGTCGCGCTCGACCAGCGCCAGCGCCAGATCGATCCCCGCGGTGACTCCCGCCGAGGTGTAGACCGGCCCGTCTTCTACGTAGAGCGCGTCGTCCTCGACCGTGGTCCCGGGATGGCGCGCTCGCAGCCGCTCGGTGGCCACCCAGTGGGTGGTGGCTCGACGGCCCTCGAGCAGCCCAGCCTGCGCGAGCACGAACGCGCCGGTGCAGACCGACGCCACGCGCCGAGCTCGGGCCGCCCGCCGCCGCAGCCATCCCAGGATCTCGGGATCGAAGGTCTGCTCGATGAACGTGAGCGCGCCGCCCACCATGAGGGTATCGATCGGTCCGCGGAGCGAGGCCATGGGCTCGCTCAACACCGTGACCCCGTTGCCCATGGTCAGCTCGCGCTGCGGCCCCACGAGCACCGGGCGATATCCGGGGCGATCGTCGCCCTGCTGCCGCATCCAGGTGGTCGTGGCGTCGAAGACCCCCATCGGCCCGAACAGATCGAGCGGCTCGACCCCCGGCAGGGCCAACAGGACGACGCGTCGGTCGGCGGTTCGCGAGCTCATGACCGAGAGTATGGCCGACCGAATGTCAGAAATCGATGGTTATTTGTCATTTCTGCCATCGGGAATCGAGCGCATGCTCAGCCCATGGAGTTGACCGAACGACTGCACTGTCCGGGGACGGCCCCGCTGGTGGCCCTCCTGATGGGAGAGGAGCTACGGCGCACAGGGCGCCGGTTGCGCCGTCTTCTGGGTTGGATACGGCCGCCCCACCTGCCCACGGGGCGCTTTGCGGTCCCCGACAGCCGGCTGGCGGTGCAGGCCACCGAGCTTGCGCGGGAGCTCTCGTCTCCGCATCTACTCCATCACTGCCAGCGCACGTGGGCCTTTGGCGTGGCGTTGGCCGCCCAGCACGGCCGCCGCTACGACGCCGAGCTGCTCTACGTGGCCAGCTTGCTGCACGACCTGGGGCTCACCGAGGCCCATCGTGGCCCGGCGCCCTTCGAGTTGCGGGGGGCCCGGGCCGCGCGCGCGTGGTGTTGCGAGCACGGGATGCCCACCGAGCGCGCCGATCGGGTCCACGAAGCGATCGCGCTGCACACCTCGCTGGGGATCACCGACCGAGAGCCCGAGAGCCTCTACGTGCACCTGGGCGCGGGCGTCGACGTGTTTGGGCTTCGCTTCGAGGAGATCTCGCGCCCCACCGTCGATGTGATCCTCGAGCAATGGCCTCGCCTGAGCTTCAAGGAGTCGATCATCGAAGATGTGCAGCCGGAGATCGAAAACCCCGGCTCGCCGCTGACGGGCATGTGGCGGCTGGGTTTCGCCAGGCAGATCCGGGGGGCCCCCTTCGCGGAGTGATCTACCATCGGACCGACAGCCAAAACGCCAAGAAGTCGACGTTGGTGCCGCCCAATGAGCGGATCACCGGGCCCACCCAAAACCGCGAGTAATAGCCGGTGAGGGTCGCATGGCGCCCTAGACTCAGCGAAGCCGAGGTGGTCAGCTCATGCCCCAAAAAGTGCCCGCTCAGGTCCTCGGGCGCGGCGATCGGAACCCCGGGCGGGGCATAGACCGAGTCTTGTAGGGACGTGCGCCAAAACCAGTCGCTGGCCACCTCCAGCTCGAGCTTGCCCAGCACGTCGACCGTAACCCGCGGGTGAAGATCGACGTGGTTGGCCGGAGAGAACAGCGCAAACTGGCTAAAGTACGCCAAGTTGGGATAGAGCGCGTTGAAGGTGTGGAGCCATCGCGAGCCCGTCGCGCCACCGCTGGTCACGTTGGCGCGCAACCCCGCTCGCGAGGTGATCCCCGCGCGGCGAAGCGACAGTCCCTGGTCGGTGGCCACCGTCCACGCCGCGATCGGGCGGCCGGCAAAGGCACCCGTTTGCCCGATGAGCTCCATGTTGTAGTCGTAGGGCCCGCGTGCTCCGAACAGCCGTGTGCCCACCGAGTGGCGGTGCTCTGGGCCGGTGTCTGTGCCAAAGGACGCTCGCTCTCGGCGCTGGCCCAGGTAGTAGGCATCGATCGACAGCCGCCCGTCGCCGAGCACCGTCGTGGTGGAGTAAAGGCCCCACAGCGCCTCGCCCGGGTCGGCGAAGTCGTCGAATACCCCCGGCTTGATCGCGACCCCGGTCACGCCGAGGGCATCGACGGTGCCGCGCTCGTGCATCAGGGTCAGCCGCACGCCGTCGAAGCTCAGCCGCACGTTGGGTCCGTCGCGCAGGGCCACCAGTCGGCCCGATCCCAGGGGCAGCTCCTGCCGTCCCACCCGCAGCCGTAGTCGCCCGTGCCTTCCGAGCCCCGCGGCTTCCCCGAACGCCTGCCGCACCGACAACCGGTTCTCGTCGATCGCACGCTCGGGACGCTCGCCTCCGGCCGCGAGCGCGGTGCCCAGCTCGACGAACGTGCGAAACCCTCCTCGGCTGCGCAGGTCGAAGTGGAGCAGCCCTCGAAGCAGCCCCACGTCGTGGACCACCTCGGGGGAGAGCCCGAAGTCCGGGTTTTGGTGGCTCTCGTGCCGCAGCCTTAGCTGGCCGCCCACCGACAGTGAGGTGACCGAGCCCAGCCGGATGTTCTTGATCGGATCGATGGGGTCAGGATCCTGGGGATCTCGCTCGAAGCTCGACCAGTCCTCGACCCAGCGAACCATACGATAGGACGGCCGCTCGGACGGTCGCTCGGACGGCCGCTCGGACGGCCGCTCGGCTTGGGCGGCGCGGGGCGTCAGTAGCCAGCCGACCACCCACAGCGACACGAGCAGCCGCGCGACCAGCCCACGGTGCGGGATGAAGCCGGACCGGATCACGACGCTCCGTGGGCGCGACGGCGCACTTCGAGTCCGACGACCAGCGAGACCACCACGCCCGCGGCCAGCGCGGTGCACAGGCCCAGCGCCCGGGTGCTGAGCGCCGAGGCCAGGCAGCCCAGGCCGAACCCGAGCAGCAGCGCGATCGAGGGCGCCCAGCGGATCGGCGCCTTGCTCGGCTCTTGCTTGCTCGGCGCCTGCTTGCGCCCGAACACCGCGTGGCCGATGAGCGTGGTGAACTGGGTGACGTTGCCCGTCATCACCGTGGTCATGGGGCCCGGCACGATCCGGTGCACGCTGTTTTGCAGGCCCATGGCCACGACCATGGCCATGGCCACCGCCACGTCGAGCCCCTCTAGATCAATCGAGCCGCCGCGCAGCGAGGCCGTCAGCGCCACGCCCCCCGCGCCCAGCAACAGCAGCCCCTCGGCGCCCAGGATCGTCAGGTGACCGCCGTCCCCGTCCTTGCCCCGGCCCTGGCCCCGAGCCCCGTCGTGGTCATGGTCCCGCCGGCGCCGCCGCTCGTGGATCGCCGCGCCCAGCAGCACCGCGATCACGAACACGGGGAAGGTGACCAGCTTGAGGAAGTCCTCGGCGACCAGCCCACGAGACAGCGCCGCGGCGAAGACCACGAAGTTTCCGGTGACGTGGGCGGCGAACAGGCCCCCCAGGTGCACGAAGGTGGCCGTGTCCACGAAGCCGGCGGCGAAGGCCAGCAACCCGCGCGACAGCGTGCTCATGGCGCTTGCCTCCCTTCGGCGGGCGCCGCCAGCCAGCCCCGCAAGATCCGCGTGAGCGCGGGCATCAGCAGCCAGGTCAAGCTGGCGACCACAAAGGCGTTGACCACCAACAGCTCCACCAAGGGGGGCAGGGCCTCCGCGACCTCCGGGACCGAGTGGGCAAACACGAACACCGCCGGGTTGACCGCGAGCCACGTGACGATCGCCATCTTCCAGGCGGGGGGACCTCCTCGAGCCGGGGTCACGAACAGCCCCTCCAGCCCGTGGATCTCCCGCTTGCGGGGCCCTCCTTCGACCAGCGGCCCCACCGACTCGCCAAAGCGCTGGTAGAGCGCCGAGGCATAAAAACGCTCGCGGGCCGCCTCGTCGGAAAATGTACGGACCACGCCATACTGTCGGCCGCCGGGCTCGACCGGGCGCAGCAGGTACGCGCCCTCGACCCCCGGGTCGTCTTGGGCCTCGGCGAAGAACTCCGCCACCCGGCGCTCGAACTCTTCTTGTTGGCCCGACCGCACAGTGCGGGTGATCGCGACGTGGATCATCGAAGTCCCCTCAGAATGCAAAACAGTCACAGCCGAGCCCCTCGCCGAAGGGACTGTCCAGCCAGCGCTGACCTCGGGCCAGCACCTCGTGGAAGACCCCCAGCTCGTGGGCGTGGCCCGGTCCGTGATCGTGGCCGTGGTGATGGTCACAATGGTGCGCGTGGCCGTGGCCGTGTTCACAACGGTGCGCGGCGGCTCCCGAAGAAGACATCGCCGAGGCCGACGACATCGCGTGACCACCGTGCGTGGCGGTTGGCGACCAGTCCGGGCTCGCCGGCAGCGGTCCGGGCCCGTGCGGGGTGAAGTCTTCGGCCGCGTAGACCACCCGACCATCGACCACCGTCAGCAGCGACTCGATCCCCTTGATCTGCTCGTCGGGTACCGCCATGTAGTCGCCCGAGAGCACGCTCAGATCCGCCAGCCGGCCCGGGGCGATCGTGCCCTTGTGGTGCTCCTCCGAGGACACCCACGCGCTGCCCTGCGTCCACAGCCGCAGCGCCTCCTCTCGCTCGAGGATGTTGTCGTCGCCATACATCGGCGTGCCGCCGATCGTGCGGCCCGTGGTCAGCCAGTAGAGCGCGACCCAGGGGTTGTAGCTGGCCACGCGGGTGGCATCGGTGCCCGCGCCCACCGGCACGCCCAGCTCCAGCATCCGCCGGACCGGCGGGGTCTGTGCGACTGCGTCCTTGCCATAGCGATCGATGAAGTACTCGCCCTGAAAGGCCATGCGGTGCTGGATCGCGATCCCCCCGCCCAGGTCCCGCACTCGCTCGATGCTGCGCTCCGAGATCGTCTCGGCGTGGTCGATCACCCAGCGCAGGCCGTGCAGAGGCACGTCGCGGCCCACTCGCTCGAACACGTCCAAGAAGCGGGAGATCGATTCCTCATAGGTCGCGTGGATCCGCCACGGCCAGCGCCGCTCGGCCAGCAGGCGAACGATCCGCTCCAGATCCGGCTCCATCGTCTGCGCCAGGTCGGGTCGCGGCTCCAAGAAATTCTCGAAGTCGGCCGCCGACCACACCAGGTTCTCGCCCGCACCGAGCACCCTCAGCATGTCGTCGCCTGCCCCGGGGCGGGTCATCTCCACCCAGCGGGCGTAGTCGTCGTACTCGGTCCCGGGGCCCTGCGCGAACAGGTTGTAGGCGATCCGCAGCGTCGCCTGATCCGCGTCGCGGACTTTTTGCACGATCCCGTAGTCGTCGGGGTAGTTCTGCCCGCCACCCCCGGCATCGATCACGCTGGTGACCCCCAAGCGGTTGAGCTCGCGCATGAACTGCCGGGTGGAGTTCTCCTGGTCGGTGGGGGCCAGCCGCGGCGCCTGGGACAGCGACTTGTAGAGGATCAGCGCGCTGGGCTTGGCGATCAGCATCCCGGTGGGGCGCCCGTGCTCGTCGCGCTGGATCTCGCCTCGGTCGAACGTCGGCGGATCCTGGTCGTACCCCAGCGCCCGCAGGGCGGCGCGGTTGAGCAGGGCTCGCGCATAGAGGTGCAAGATGAACACCGGCGTGTCCGGTGCCGCCTCGTTGATCTCGTCGAGCGTGGGCATGCGCCGCTCGGCAAATTGGAACTCCGACCAGCCGCCGACCACCCGCACCCACTGGGGCGCTGGCGTGCGCCGAGCTTGCTCGCGCAGCCGCTCCAGCGCCTCCCCTATCGAGGGGACCCCCTCCCACCGCAGCTCGGCGTTGTACGTCAGGCCGCCGCGGATCACGTGGGTATGCGAGTCGTTCAGGCCCGGGATCACCCGGCGGCCCCCCAGGTCGATCACCCGGGTGTTCGGGCCCACGAGCGGCTCCACGTCGCGTTCGCTGCCCACCCGCACGAACCGGCTGCCCCGGATCGCCACGGCCGTCGCGGCCGGGCGGGCCGGATCGAGGGTGGTCAGGCGCCCGTGGCGGAGCACGAGATCGGCCTTTGGCTGGTCGGAGTTCCTCATCGGCTCAGCGGCCCTTCCCCCGGCTGGCCGGCGCCCCGTGGACCATGGTGTACGCGTACTCGATGCCCTGGCCGTAGGCGCCGCCGTGGGCTCGCATGATGGCCATCACCTCGTCGTAGTGCTCCTTGCGGGCCCAGTCGCGCTGCCACTCCAGGGCCAGCTGGATCCACGTCAGCGGCGTAGCTCCGGCCTGGATCATCCGCTGGATCGCCTGGTCGTGGGCCGCCGGCGAGGTGCCCCCCGAGGCGTCGGTGACGAAGTAGACGTCGTAGCCGTCGCGGACCGCCTCGACGGCGGGGAAGGTCAGGCAGACCTCGGTCCACAGCGCGGTGAGGATGAGTTTCTTGCGCCCGGTGGCCTCCACCGCCTTGCGGAAGCCCTCGTCTTCCCACGAGTTCATGCTGGTGCGCTCGATGAGCGGGTGCTCGGGGAACACGTCGAGCAGCTGGGGGGTCATGTTGCCCGAGAAGCCCTTGGTCTCCACCGTGGAGAGGATCGTGGGCACCTCGAAGGCGCGGGCCGCCTTGGCCAGCCCCACCATGTTGTTGAGGACCGTCTGGCGATCATTGTTGGCCACGCCGAAGAACATCTGCGGCTGGTAGTCGATGAACGCGATCGCGGAGTTTTGTGGGGTGATGAGGTCGTGTTTCGGGTTTTGGCTCATGGTTGGTTCCTGTGTCGAAGGCACGTCGAGTCATGGCGCCGTGATCGCCGGGGCGAGCACGGACGTCGAAGGAGGAGATCGGTGAACAAGACGTCGATGAACAAGACGTCGAGGGAGCGGTGGCGGGACCGGGTCGGGCCCGCCTCGGCGGGCGCTCAGGCCAGGTCGAACAGCAGCAGCTCGGCCTTCTCGACACCCTCGATCTGCAGGGTGGTCTCGTCGTCGGTGGCCACCGCGTCCCCGGCCTGGAGCGTCTGGCCGTTGACCCTCACCTGTCCGCGGGCCACGTGCAGCCACACGTGGCGATCGGGTCGGCGCTCGAAGGTCAGGGTGGCGCCGGCCTCGACGAGCGACGCGTGCAGATCGACGTCTTGGTGCACGGTCACCGAGCCATCGCGCCCGTCGCCCGAGGCCACCAGGCGCAGCACGTTGGTCTTGTCCTCGTCTGAGAAGGTCTTTTGCTCGTAGGTCGGGGGCAGCCCGCGCTCGCTCGGCTCGATCCAGATCTGCAAGAAGTGCACCTGGTCGTTCGAGGAGTGGTTGAACTCGCTGTGCATCACCCCGGTGCCCGCGCTCATGCGCTGCACCTCACCGGGGCGGATCACCGAGCGGGTGCCCATGCTGTCGGCGTGCTCGAGCGCCCCGTCGAGCACGTAGGACAAGATCTCCATGTCCCGGTGGCCATGCTTGCCAAAACCTCGCCCCGCCTCGACCCGGTCCTCGTTGATCACCCGCAGGTTGCGGTAGCCCATGTGGCGGGGGTCGTAGTAGTTGGCGAACGAGAAGCTGTGTCGCGAGTGCAGCCACCCGTGCTCCCCCACGCCTCGGTCTTCGCTCCGTCGTATGCTCAGCATCGTCATGTCCCTTTCGGTTCGTCGTGTGCTTGGGGATAGAGCAGGATCGGGTCCAGATTGGACACGAATGAATTCAAGCAGTTGAAGGCGGATGGCGGAGCGATGACATCATAATGATAGAATCATTTTGATATTAAAACATCAATTTGATAGAATCAGGCACTGTGCGTGCTGCTGATCTCCGCCTCGATGACGTCCTCGATATGCACCCAACCGGAGGCGTCATCCGGTTTGGAGGCAATCGGATCTTGCTGCTCGATGCGGTCGCGCTCGGTCTCTTGCGGACGCATCTCATCGAGGCGCTCGGCCTTACCGCGGCGCGGGGGCTGCTGACCCGGCTGGGGTACTCGCACGGGCACCGGGCGGCCGAGTCGCTGCGCGATGCGGTGGCGTGGGACGATCTTCGACAGTGGCGGATCGCCGGCGGGCGGCTGCATCGCCTGCAGGGGATGGTGAGCTTCGAGCCCGTCCGCGAGCCACGGGATCCTCCCGTGCTCGCGGAGGCGATCTGGCGGGACTCGTACGAGGCCGAGCAGCACGTGCTTCATCGCGGCCAGGCAGGCGAGCCGGTGTGCTGGACGCTGTGTGGCTTTGCCAGCGGGTACCTCAGCCACGTGACCGGTCAGCCCGTGTATGCGGTGGAGGAGAGCTGCTGCGGCTGCGGGGACGAGGTCTGCCGCATGGTGGCGCGCACCGAGCAGCAGTGGGGCGCGGCGATCGAGCCCCACCTCCAGTTCTACGAGCGCGACTGTCTCGACGCGTCGCTGCGCACCCTGCGGGACTCGATCCGCGACCTCGAGCGCCAGCTACGCTCGCGTCGGCGCCAGCTGGGGCCCGAGGCCGACACGCTCGATTGCGAGGGCATGGTGGCGCGCAGCTCGGCCATGCGCCGGGTGCTCGAGCTCGCTCGGCGTATGGCGGGGGTCGACAGCACCGTGCTGGTCACCGGCCAAAGCGGGGTGGGCAAGGAGCGGGTCGCCCGATTCATCCACGCGCGCTCGGGCCGGACGGCGGGGCCCTTTGTGGCGATCAACTGCGGGGCGCTGCCCGACACGCTGCTGGAGAGCGAGCTGTTCGGCCATGCCCGGGGGGCGTTCACCGGGGCGCGGCGCGATCGCCCGGGCCTGTTCGAGGCGGCGCACGGGGGGACCTTGTTGCTCGATGAGATCGGCGAAGTGCCCCCCGCGCTGCAGGTACGGCTCTTGCGGGTGCTGCAAGAGCGCGAGGTTCGGCGGCTGGGGGAGAACCACGATCGCCCGGTGGATGTGCGGGTGGTCGCCGCGACCCATCGTGACCTGGCGTCCGAGGTCGAGGCGGGTCGGTTTCGAGAGGATCTGTACTACCGGCTGGGCGTGCTCACCCTGGAGATCCCGCCGCTGCGCGAGCGGCCCGACGACATCTTGCCCCTGGCGCGGGTCAAGCTGCTGGAGACGGCCGCCCGCACCGGTCGAGCCGTGCAGGGGCTGTCGCCGGCCGTGGCGCGGCGGCTCATCGAGTATCCGTGGCCGGGCAACGTTCGCCAGCTGCACAATGTCATCGAGCGGGCCGTGGTGCTGGCCGAGTCTGACTATATCGAGCTGTCGGATCTGTCGGAGCTGTCGGAGCTGTCGGAGCTGTCGGAGCTGTCGGAGCGGGCCGAGCGGGCCGGGCGGGTTGGACCGGGGCAATCCTCGGGCCGCGGTCCCGCTCCCGGCGCTGCCGATGACGAGCCCAGCGCCTCGGACGACCCGGAGTTGCCCGAGGATCAGACGCTCGATGCGGTCGAGCGGACGCACATCCTGCGGGTGCTCCAGGCGTCGGGGGGCAACCGTGCCGAGGCCGCGCAGCGGCTGGGGATCGGCACGGCCACCCTGTTTCGAAAGCTCAAGCGCTATGGGATGACCCGCTCGCGGGACTAAAAGCTGTTGATGTCCATTCGTGGTCAGCCGGTCGAGCTGCTCCCGCCCGACGTGTCGCCGGTCGTCGTGCCCGGCGGCATGTCGGTGTCGCTTCCGGTCTCGTCGGCCGTCTCGGTGGAGTCGACACTCGTGTCGCCGGACTCGTCGGCACCAGACTCGTTGACATCGGTCTCTTCGTCGCCCGGAGCGACGCACAGGCTCGACAGACACTCGAGCCCGGGATCGCAGCCTCCGCCCTCGGTGCAGGGGCATGCCTCGGTGCCCGGCGAACAGCCCGCATCTACGCAGATGTCGGAGGCACAGGTCAGGCCCTCGTCGCAGGCCCCCGTGGGCGTGCACGCGCAAGTCTCGGTGCCCACCGGGCAGGTATCGGCGATGCAAAGGTTGAGGTTGACGTTGCAGGTGAACGGCTCGTTGCACATGCCGCCGGTGGTGCAGGGGCACCCCTCGGAGCCGATCTCGCAGTTGCCGGGGTTGCCGAAGTCGCCGGTGTCACCGAAGGTCTCGGACTCGGTCACGACGTAGCACCCCGAGCTCGCCAAAAGGGGCGCGGCCAGGGAGAACAGGAAGGTCAGCACGGGTCGCATGGAAGTTCGCATGGTGGGTCGTGGAGTGGGTTGCATGGTGGGTTGGGTGATGGGGCGCATAGTGGGGCGCATAGTGGGGCGCATAGTGGGGCGCATAGTGGGTTGTGTAGTGGGGCGCATAGTGGGTTGGGGTTGGGCCGGCAGCGACCTACCCATCGTCGTCGCAGTCCTTGTCGACCTCGGGAGCACCGCACTGCTCGAACGACACCGAACCCTGGATCTTCGATCCATTCGGTGCCTCGCAGTCGACCTCGAGGTGGCCCCTTACCGTTCCGCTGTCGCTACCTACCACCGAGTCGCGGTGTAGCTCGCCCGCAAGCTGCTCGCAGTCGTCGGGACCGAGCTCGAACGCAGCATCTCCTGGCGCATAGAAGGCCAGCTGGGGGTCGTCCCCGTCGCGGAAGAACTCCAGGATCCGATCGTCCTCGTCCCGCAGCTCGACCCCGAAGTACCCGAAGTGATCCCCGTCAGCGCATTGTCGGGGCGAGTATTGGATCGTCCGCCCCTCATGAGTCTCGATGCGCAGCTCCCCTTCCACTGGAGTTCCACATGCGCCGGAGCCGAGGAGCATGAGGACCAGATTGAATCGAACACCTTTCATCCACCGTCCAAGCTAGGGCACACCGCGCGGATCGACCAGAGGGAGGCTCCGATTGAAATCGCGGGGGTCTCCCCTGGCTCGCGAGGGAGGGGAATCCCGGGGGGGAGAACTCGCTGCGGCCGAGTTTCCACGCTGTGTAATAGTGTATCACTATGTGCGGCGTCACCATCGCCTCGCTCGACGGCGGTCTGTCTGCTCCTGGTCGACCGTCGAGGCCGGCGGGCGGCGGTCGGCAATCCCGAACAATCCGTCGTGCCGCGGGCACAGTGAGCCGCTAGCGCGACTCGAGCACCAGGTCGATCGGACACTGCCACCGGGCAAAACGATCGGGACGGACGATGCCTTCGGCCTTCATCCAGGTGAGGGCTTCGTCCTCCAGCCTGCGCCCTTCGTCCCCGCCCAGCAGGTGGCCGAGCTGTAGACGGGCGGGTACGCCGTGCAATCCGACCTGGCAGGTGTCGAAGCACTCGACCGCCTCCCGCAGGTGCACGGCCGTTGCATCGAGGTCACCCTGGGCGGCGGCGATCACCGCCCCGACCATCGCCGCGTGGCCGCTGGCGTAGTGAGGCAGCTTCGCCCGCAACCGGTCGAGCTTGCCCTTCATCGCCCGAGCACGTGCGAGGTGGCCATGGCGAGCGTCACGATCATGCGTCGCCATGGTCGCGCTCATACGTCCGAGTATCGAGGCCGTGGTGCAGATGATGAGCGGGGCGATGGCGAGCGACGTGCCCTTCGAATCGGTCCACAGCCGGTGGATCTGCTGGGTGGCCGCTTCCCACTGCCCTTCGTAGGCCTCGAGCTCTGCGAGGCGAACCCGGTGATCCCAGCTCTCGATCGTGACCCCGGGGGTGTCCGCGGGTCGAGCATAGTCGAGGGCGTGTCGGACCCGCTCGGGCTGGTCATGGGCCAGGTAGAGGTAGATCCCCGTCTGTCGACAGATGTTGGCCACCATGTACTCATTGCCCGACGCCTGGAGTTGCTCGAGCTTGAGCGGGAGCAGCTCGCAGAGGGTGGAGAACGCACCGGCGAGACCCGATCCGCTGATCGTCGCCATATAGAGCACGTCGGTGTATCGCACGAGCTCTGGCTGATGAGCCATTCGGTCGCATGCGGCTCGCATGGGCTCGACCACCTCGCGCAGCCGCGTCATGGTGAGATAGCAGCACATACCGCGGCATGCGTCGACGTAGCTATCGTAGGCCGCGTTGTTGGTGGCCTCCGCGGCTCTTGCCGCTCGGGCGAGAAGCTCGTGGGTCTCGCGGTCGTTGCGGGCGCCGTACACGAACGTGCGCATGATGGATTCTTGCCCGAATGAAATGGCGATGTGGTGCGGATCGCCGGCCCCGATTGCATCGAGGATGTAGCGGGTGTGGACGGCGAACCCGATCGTGGCGTCGGAGTGGCTGAGCGCCGTGGCCACGCTCATGGCCATGTCGAGCTGGCGGCGCTGGGCCGCGCTGATGGCGTCGACGGCTCGTAGACGGAGCCGTCGGGCCTTGCAAAGGGCCAGGAGCAGTCGTCCCCATGCGATCGACAGCAAGGCTGCGCCTCGGGTTCGTGGGATCTTGACGCCGAGGCCGCGACCGGTCGTGCGGATGAGATCTCGGGCGCGTTCCATCTTGCTGGCGTGGACCAGGCACGCAAAGGCCTGGCTCCACAGCCAGCTCGTACGTTCGGGAGGCGCACGCTGGGCGAGCGCGCAGTAGATGTCGGCCGCTCGTTCCATGCTGCCGGCGAGCGATAGGGCCTCGGCTCGTTCGAGCTCCACCTCGTCGCGGGTGTCGTGGTCGAGCGCTCCGGTCGACAAGGCGCGCGCCAGGTGAGCCGCGGCGCGGTGATAGGCCCGAGCCGCGAGGGCGCGCCGGCCCGCTCGTAGGGCATAGTGACCGGCCCGCTCCTTGTCACCCGCGCCCGCCCAGTGCAGCGCGAGCGCTTCGATGTCGGGCTCGGGCGCCGCCTCGAACGCGCGGGCGAGCCTGGTGTGGAGCCGTCGACGACGCGGCTCGGAGATGAACTCGAGCACCGCCCGGCGTACGCGATCGTGGTAGGTCGTCAACCGCTCGCTGCTGGGGCTGCGGTCGGGACCATCATCGGGGCCATCATCGGGGCTGCGGACGAGTCGGACCATGCGGGCCGCGAGCAGGGTGGTCAACGCGGTCGTCTCGTGCTCGATGTCCAGGGCCCTGGACAGCAAGGCCAGCGGCTGGGGCCAGGCCGCCGTGGCGGCAGCCTCCAGCAGGTGGCGGCTCTCGACGGGGAGGGTCTCGATCCGGTGCTCGATGAGGGCATCGAGCCCCTCGGAGGCTGCCGCCCGTCGACCCTCGGCCGCGGCGTGGGCCAGCTCGGCCACGAACATCGGGTTGCCTCCGGCGTCGTCGAGGATCTGGTCGAGTGCCTGTGGTTTCGGGCAGCGCTCACCGGCGATCGCGAGCACCAGCTCGGTGGCATCCTCCCGCGTCAGCGGGGCAAGGCCGAGATGGCGGATGTCGCGGCGCGTCGCCAGACCGTCGGCCGATGGCTCGCTCAGGGCGGTGATGAGCTCGGGGTGCGTGGCGCCCTCGGGGAGCTCGGAGCCGTCGCGGTACGTGGCCAGCAATAAGACCCCCGGGGATCCACGTCCTTCGATCAGCCCGCGCAGCATCGGCGCGCTGTCGAGGTCGCCCCACTGAAGATCGTCGATCGCGATCACCACGGGACGCTGAATGGCCAGCGCGTGGACGAGCTTTTGAAGGGCGAGCTGGGCCGTCGGCCGCATGAGGTTGGGGGGCAGTGGCTGAGCATGCCGCTCGACAGCGTGAGCGACCGCGGTCACGCGACGGAGCACGGCGAACAGCTCCGCGAGGGCGGCGGTCTCGTCGTCGCTGGGGAGCAGCGCGGCGGCACGTTCGGCGGGCACCGTGAGCAGGTGGTTGGCGATGGCGTCCACCACGGCATCGATCGCCTTGAAGGGCACCGATTCGGTCTGATAGCAGCGCCCGTGGAATACCACCGCGTCGTGTCGAGCATGCAGCTCCTCGCAGGCCTGGGCGACCAGCGCGGACTTGCCCACCCCCGAAGGGCCCGAGATCAGCACTGCCACGGTCTGACCGGCGCGTGCGTCGGCGAAGGCTCGATGGAGGTCGGCGCGCTCCTGCTCGCGGCCGATGAACAGGTCCCGGTCGGATCCTCTCGCCCACGCCGAAGGGGTCGAGCCGGGGGTCGATACGGGGATCGTTCTCAAGATCTCGCGGATCTTCGTCGTGTCGGGGCGTCGCTCGGGCTCGCGGTCCAACAGCGCCAGGCACAGCGCCTCTAGCTGCGGATGGATCGTGGGGTCGATCGCGCGTGGGGGGCGGATGTGCGCCTGACGCTTGCTGGCGAGCAGCTCGCGGAGCGACGCGGCGTCGACCGGGAGGTGCCCGGTGAGGGCCTCGTAGAGCATGACCCCGACGCTGTAGAGGTCGCTGGCGGCCGTGAGCTCGGCCCGCTCGGCCTGCTCGGGAGACATATAGGCGGGGGTTCCCACCACGTTGCCCTCGTCCACGTGGGCCGCGGTGACCAGGCCAAAGTCGCATACGACGACTCGACCCGTGCCGTCGACCAAGACGTTGGACGACTTGATGTCGCGGTGGAGGATGCCGTGCTGGTGGATGAACTCCAGACCGTCGACGAGCTGTAGCAAGGCGCTGCAAAGCCGTTCTTGGCGGTACTCGGCGGCCAGGATGGCGATCCGCTCCGTTGTGAGGCTGGCGTGAGGCGCCGGGACGACCGCGGTCGCCGAGTCGGTCGTGGAGCCGTTCGCGGTGATCGGGGGGAGCTCGCGCGTCGATTCATCGAGGATCGGACGGTCGCGGAGGTGAGGGCCCACGGGGGTATTGCGCTCGGAATCCGAGGTGTATGCTCGCAAAGCGGGGAGCTCGGCGGGGGTTTGCACGGTGTGTAGATAGGGCCGGACGTAGTCCAAGAATGGACGCGCGTGATCGACCAGCTCCATCGCCACCGCCCACGTGTTTCCGGTGTTGACCAGTTCGTGGAGCATGACCACGTTGGGATGGACCAGACCCACCAGCAGGCGAAATTCCTGCTTGAAGCGGTAGAGCGCGTCGGGATCGACCTCGTCGAGGTACTTGAGGGCGATCTCGTCCCGGCGAGTCTTGTCGAACGCACGGAAGACGGAGCCCATCGCACCCGAACCCAACAGGGTTCGATGAACGAAGCGCTTGTCGAGGTCGTCCGTTCCCTCCGTCGGATCGACAGCGGTCGAGTCTGCGAGTGGGCGCGAGCGGGTTGACTTCGTGGTCTGGCCGCTCGGGGACGGTGGATCGGCGAGTACCCGGGTCTCGCTCAGCTCCAGAGGGCGTGTCACGGTCACTCGCTCGGGGATGGTCTCGGTCGAGGCTTCGGCCATCCCCGAAGTCCCCACTTCGTCCGGTCCCTCAGTATACGTGGGCTCGTGCGCCTCGATGAGGGGCTTTAGGCCGGGGCTCCAGCCGGTACGAGTGGGTCACCGGGCGAGCGCTGCATCCACCGTCGTGCACATCACACGATTGCCTGTTCACCGCGCACTAGCCTCAATGTCATGGACGCGAGTCCAGGGGTTCGATCGCGCGCGCGATGTATCGTACCGAGACCGCACGGCCGAAGGACTTGGCATGGATCTGGCTGTTCGGATCGGCATGCTGTCCCGACCCTCGTGTTCTTTCGCGCTCGTGTCCCTCATGCTCGCGGCGACCCCTGGCTGCGCGTCCGATCCTCCGCAGGACGCCGCGCCCACCTCCCCGGCGGAGGCTCAGCCCGACCCTGAGCCGGAGGGGGCGAGCGCTCCCTCGGAGCCCGCTACGGGCATGGTCGCCGATGCCGAGGCCGCGATGGCGGAACTGCTCGTGCGCGTGGACGCGCAGCTCGAGCTGTCGCCGGAGGTACGCGAGCAGGTGCGGCAGATCCTCGCCGAGCAGCTCACCGCGATGGAGCCCCACCTGACCGCGATCGCAGCCGAGACCAAGCGCTCGGCCAAGATCCGCGTGGCGCGATCGCGTCAAGACCAGATGCAGGCGATCCGCTCGCGCGCCGAGACCGAGCTACGCGAGGTGCTCGACCCGGATCAGTATGCGCGCTACGAGGAGATCCGCCGCGAGATGCGAGCGACGATGAAGGCCCGACTCGGCTGAACGGGCTCGGAGTCAGTCGCCTATGCGCTGCTCCAGCCGCTTCAGTGCTCGTTGGGCCCCGCCATGTCCTAGCTGCACTGCCTTGGCGTATGCCCGACGGGCCTCGTCGTAGCGGTGGACCTTGAAGCATGCATCGCCCAGCTGCATGTGCGCGTCCCCGCTGCGCGGCGCGACCCCGATGGCCTTGCGAGCGTACCCCAGCGACTTTTGGTAGGCGCCGCGATCGAAGTAGAGCTCGCTGAGCCCGAGCAACGCGGCGAGGTTGCGCCGATCCTTGTTGAGCGCCCGATGAAACGCCTTCTCGGCCGTCCGGTCGTCGCCTCGGGCCCGCGCGGCCCGACCGGCCCGCGCCTCGGTGGCCGCGTCCCGCTGGCTACTGCCGCTGCTCGACGGCCCATCGGCGCGATCCGACGATGAGGCGGAGCGTGCACTATCGTTGGTCGTGTCGGGGTCGGTCGTGTCGGGGTCCGTGCCGGCGCTCTCGATGGTCCTTACGCCTTCGACCGCCGCGGTCTCGGGGGTAGGGCGCTCCGGCGGTCGGCCGACTCCAGAGCCGACTCCGAGTCCGCGCACCGAGCCCTGCTCCATCGGCTCGCGACCGAGCAGCTCCTCGAGGAGCACGCTGGTGCTCGCGGCCGGTCGTCGGTCCTTGGTGCGATAGATCGCGGCCACCTTCTTGGTGCGCCGGGGCTCGTCCGGCTCGGCGAGCGCGGCGAGCACCTCGGCCCCTTGCAGCTCGGCCGAGGAGAACTTGGCAGTCTCGGCTTTGCGGCGCAGCGTCGCCAGCTGTCCCGGGGTCAGCGTCGAGCGCTCGCGGGCGCGTGCGTCGTCGGGCGCGAACACCAGCGCCGCGGCGTAGTAGTCGGCGGCGAACGCCTCACCGCCCGCTTGCTCGGAGTACGCGTCGCCCAGGCTCACCAGGCGCTGCGCGAGCTCTTCGCGCAGCTGCGACGCGCGCAGGCGGGCCTCGTCGGCTACCGGGCCCTCGACCTGCTCGAGCGCGATCACCCGAGCATAGGCGGTGGGGGCGTTGGGCTGCTGCGCCGGCGGGTAGATGAAGTGCCCCTCGGCCGCGGCCGCGCGGGCGTCCTGTTCGAGCTGCTGCACCCGGGCGCGCGACTCGGCCGTGGGCTCGGGTCGGGTCAGCCACATGGCGGTGCCGGTCAGCGCCGCGGAGAGCACCACCGCGGCGCCTAGCCCCACGATCTGCACGCGCCGCGATCGCTTGTCGCGCTGCATCGCGGTGAGCAGCGCATCCATGCCTTCGAAGCGATCGCTGGGGGCTCGGGACAGCCCGCGCCGGAGTATCCGCTCCAGCCAGCCCGGGACCGGCGAGTCGGGCGGCGGTGGGTGGATCGCCCCCGTGTCGATCATCGCCCGCAGCGACGGCACGTCGGCCGCCGAGAAGGGGCGCACGCCGTAGAGCGACTCCCAGGCGGTGGCGCAGAACGCCCACTGATCCGAGCGCGCGTCGGCCCGCCCGCCGAACTGCTCGGGGGCCATGTACTGGGGGGTCCCCATCAGCACGCCGGTCTTGGTCAGCGCCTCGCCCAGCAGGCTCGTGGGGCGGTGACCGGTGAGCGCGTCCACCTCGTCGGCTGCGCAGGCCAGGCCGAAGTCGAGCACCCGCGGTCGCGCATGCGCGTCGACGATCACGTTGGTCGGCTTGAAGTCGCGGTGGACGAGGCCCTGATGATGGGCGGCGGCCAGGCCTTTGCCCGCCGCCACCAGCACGTCGCGGATCGGTTTCCATCCGCGAGCCCGAGCGCGAACCCACGGCAGCAGCGTGGCGCCCTCGACCAGCTCCATCGCGATGAACGTGCCCTCACCATGGGTCCCCGTGTCGTGCACGACGGCTACGTTGGGATGACGGATCTGCGCCATGGCCTGGGCCTCACGCTGCATGCGCTGCGCGGCATTGGGCGTGATGAGGGCGGGATTGATGAGCTTGAGGGCCACCCGTCGGTCCAGCTTGGGGTCGTAGGCCGCATACACCACGCCCAGGCCGCCCTCGCCCAGCGGCTCGAGCACTACGTAGCGATCGACCTTCACCGGTGGCGCCGACTCGCCGAACAGCGAGCTTCGCAGCCGGTGACGCATGTTGAGCTCGGCCAGGTCGTGCTGCGTGGCCACGCTCGGGCCCCGGCGGGGCTCGATCCGCGCCTCGTCGCGCAGCCCGGTGCTCATGCGGGGGCACGATAACATTCAGGGGTCGCAGTCAGTGGTAGGATCCCGTGTCGATGCGCTCGGACGTGGAGCTGCTCGAGGCCTGGCGGGCTGGCGATGGGGCGGCCGGGCGTGCCCTGTTCGAGCGCCACATCTCCGCGCTCAGCCGGTTCTTTCGCACCAAGGTCGGCGACGAGCGCGAGGATCTCATCCAGGGCACCTTCCTGTCGTGCGTCGAGTCCCGCGACCGGGTGCGCGACGGCGCCAGCTTTCGCGCGTACCTGTTTAGGATCGCTCGCAACAAGCTCTACGACCACCTGGCCCGGGGTCATCGCGGGCCTAGCCGGCCTGATCCGCTGACCCAGTCGTGCGTCGACCTGGGGGCCTCGCCCAGCCGCCTGCTGGCCAAGAGCCAGCAAGATCAGCACCTGCTGCTGGCCCTGCGGAGGTTGCCGGTCGCGCTGCAGATCTTGCTCGAGCTGCACTACTGGGAGGGCCTGTCGACCGCTGAGCTTGCGCAGGTGCTGGAGATCCCCCAGGGGACGGTCAAGACGCGGCTGTTTCGGGCGCGGGGGCTCTTGCGGGAGCAGCTCGAGAGCGCGGCGGGGATGGCCGGTGGCGATGGATCCACTGGCGATGGATCCACGCCAAGCCTGCCGGATCTCGACGCGTGGGCGCGCTCGCTTCGTAAGCTGCCCGACGCTCCCGGCGGTACGCGCTGACGGCGGGCGAGTGCCCCGCGGGGCGTGCTTCATTCGTTCGAGAGTTGCTCGAGCATGATGTCGAGCTGGTTGGGCGGCACAAGCTCCAGGCGCCCGGTCTCGCCGTGGTAGACCGCGGCCGCCGTCGGGGGCTCGAGTCCGCCCATCGAGTAGAAGGGGATCGTGGGATCACCGAATAGTCGTATATCGGGGATCGGATCTTCTCCGTGGTTCTGTCCGCGAATGGCGGGTATGGCATGCTCCTCGAACAAGTAGTCCAGGTTGTCGGGGAGGAACGCGAGATTGAACTCGGCGGGGAGTATGCGCAGCAGGTTGTCCGAGCCATGATAGACGAGCACGATGCTCGACTCTCCGGTTGGTTGGTAGCTTATCTGTGCCAGTCGCAGCGCATCCATCAGATAGTGCCACTGGGTCGGATTGCCGTCGATGATCTCTCCATTGTAGAGCGCCTGTTGGACATCGCAAGTTCGGCTGACTTGCCGGATCACCTTTCGGCGGGACGTGGTCCACGGCACCGCTGATAGGTCGACCGGGTAGATCTTCTCCACGATGATGTAGGTCGAGCCCGGGAAACACGTTCCGAATGTTGCTGTCATGATGCCGCGGTCCGATCGGGTGGTACTCCGCGGCACGGCTGCGGACCGTGCGGCGGTGTTGGGTTGGTTCGATCGGTGAGTGCCCCGAGTCGGCGAGCGGATCATGGCCGAGTGCCGGATCGTGTCGATCTTCGGGCGTCGAGGCCTTGGCGGACGCGTTGCGCGATTTTCGCGATTTTCGCGTCGGGCCCCCGCGCGTGCGCCCGTTGGACTACGAGTCCCAGAAGGTCTCGCGGTCGAGCACCACGACGATCCGATCGTCGCGGAACAGCAGCACGAAGCTGTCGTGGAAGGTGTGGCAGTTGGGGCAGGGGATCTCCTCGGCCGCGCTGCCCACGTCGAACGAGGCCAAGGTCAGGCCCAGATCGGCGATGACGTCGTCGAGCACCGTCTGAGCGGCCGGGGACACGGGCGGCAGCGTGTCGCTGGTCTCGCGCTGCAGCCAGGGGCCGCCGTACTCGATGGGGGCGCTATAGAGCACGTGGCCCATCGTGTCGCCGAGCAGGGTGGGGTGCATGCCCGGGGCGTACTCGTACACGCGCAGCCAGTAGCTGTTGTCGAAGCTGCCGGCGCTGAGGGTGGCCACCGCCGCGGCCCAGTCGGCGGCATCGGCCGGATCGGCCACGTACTCGGTGAGCACGGGGTCCACGTCGTAGAGGGCTTCGCACTCGGGCGCCAGCCACGATGCGATTCCGGCCACGCCCAGCTCGCACAGCGACGCGGTGTCTGGGCCGCACAGCAGATCGTGGTGGCCGAGCGTGGCGTCGAGGTAGTCGGGCAGCCCCGCGTCGGCGAAGAACGCGGCCGAGGGGTAGGTCGCGTCGCTGGCCTCGAGGCAGCTAGTTCGTAGGTCGGCCGAGAAGGGGGCCGCGCCCAGGTTGCCCCAGCCGGGCACCGGGGTCGCCTCGTCCTCGACAAAGCGCAGGCATTGCTCGATCGCGTCGCCCAGCGCGGGATCGCAGGCGGCGGCGGGCAGGGCGGCGGGCACGTAGCCCTCGGCTATCGCGTAGCTCTGGATCTTCCCGAGGTTGGTCGGGCCCAGCCAGTACAGCGAGTCGAGCGTTGCGATGCTGTCGACGTACTGGTCGTCGGCCGTGCCGAGCACCAAGTCGGCGCCCGCGCGGTGGTTGATGATGCTGTTGGCCGCGCGGAGGTTGAGCGCCACGTCGATGTCGAGCCCGGTGTGGTCGAGCTCGTTGGCGACACGCAGCATCCCGTAGGCCAGCGGGGTGTCTTCGCCCGGAAGCGGCGGCAAAGCCGAGCGCTCGTCTTCGGCCGCAAGATCGAGCTCGCCTTCGTCGGAAGGGTCGAGCTCAGCGACGCAGCCGCTGGCGAGCAGGGGGAGCGAACAAACGAGGGGAACGATGGAGTCAAGACGCATGATGAACGACGCTGGTGGGTGGGACTGTGTTGCACAGTCGCGCAGGCCGGCTTCGCGCGTCGTGATCCGTCATCCATGACCTCGACGCGTCGTCCGACCCGGGCACGGCTTAGCCCGCTCACCTGGGGGCTTCAAGGCCTGCGACACGTGAGGTCGACCTCGGGGTGAACTCGCTCGGGTGGGGCCCGTGGCCCCCGCGAGCCTGCCGGCGGCGGGTCATCGAGGTCAGCGCGGTTACGGCTCGAGCCGTCGCGAGAATCTTCGAACAAATTCGTGAACCGGTCGCCTCGATCCCCGTCTTGGTCTTCGCGATGAGGTGGAGGACGTATCCATGGGTGGCCGCCATGGCGCTCGGGAGCGCGCTGCTTGCCGGCTGCTACCAGGGCCCCGGAGCCGACGGCGAGGGAGGGGGCGGTGACTGGTCGGGTACCGCGGGCGACGACGGGATCGTCGAGCCACCGCCGTCCGACGGCGGCGTGGGGCTGGTCGGGTTTCGTCGGCTCTCGCGGGCGGAGCTCGACGAGACCCTGCACGATCTATTGGGCGACCAGACCCGGCCGGGCACGCAGTTCTTGCCCGAGGACGTCGTCGATCCCTTCGACAACGACTACACCCACCAGGCGGTGTCCACGGTGCTCATCGAGAGCCTGGAGACCATGGCCACGGACGTGTCGGAGCGGCTGCTGGCCGACCCGGCGCGTCGCGACCAGGTGGTGGGCTGCCAGCCCAGCGGGCCGACCGACGCCGGCTGCATGGAGAGCTTTGTGACCAGCCTGGGGCGCCGGGCGCTGCGTCGTCCGCTGACCGCCGAACAGATCGAGTCCTGGACGGCGTTGGGGCTGGAGTTCGCGGAGCAGCGCAGCGACTTCTACGAGGGGGTCGACACGGTGCTGCGGCTGCTGCTCCAGCACCCCAACTTCATCTACCGCGTGGAGGTGGGCCGCCCCACCGAGGACGCGGGCGTGTTTCGGCTCGACGACTACGAGGTGGCCACCCGGTTGTCCTACTTCATCTGGGGCACCACGCCCAGCGACGAGCTGCTCGATCTGGCCGACGACGAGGCCCTGTCCACCCCCGAAGAGGTGCGCGCGGCCGCGGAGTGGATGCTGGCCGACACGCGGGCGCTCGACCGCGTCGACCGCTTCCACGCCATGTGGCTGGGCTACTACGCGCTGCCCCATCCGCCGGAGCTGACCACCTCCATGCGCGACGAGACCCGCTCGCTGCTCGCCGACGTGATCTTCGACGCGCCGCGGTCCTACCTGGAGGTGTTCCGCGCGGCGGGCAGCTACATCGACGACACCTTGGCTGAGCTCTATGGCTTGCCGTCCCCCGGCAGCGATCAGCCGACCTGGGTCGACTACGGGAGCAGCGGCCGTCAGGGGCTGCTCTCGCACGGCTCGTTCCTCTCGGTGGCCGCCAAGTTCGGCGACACCAGCCCCACGCAGCGCGGCCTGCTGGTACGCACTCGCCTGCTATGCCAGCAGGTCGCGCCGCCCCCTCCGAACGTCGACGTGGACAACCCTCCCGAGTCGCCCCAAAGCGACTGCAAGTACGACCGCTACGAGGCGCACCGCAGCGAAGGGGCGTGCTTTGGCTGCCACGAGCAGATCGATCCGATCGGCTTCGGGCTCGAGCAATACGACCAGATGGGCCGCTTTCGCACCGTGGAGGCCGAAAACCCGCAGTGTACGATCACCGGCGAGGGCAGCATCGACGGCCAGGCTTTCTCGGGCCCGGCGGGCCTGTCGGACCACGTGATCGACAACGAGCTGCTCGACACCTGCATGGTCAGCCAGCTGTACCGTCTGGCCATGGGCCACGAGGTCGGCGAGCACGACCTGCGCTATGTCGACGACTTGCAGGCGAGCTTCCGCGAGCAGGGCCACCGCTTCGACGCGCTGGTGCTCTCGCTGGTGGGGGACGAGGCGTTCTTGTACCGCCGGGAGGAGGGCTGAGCCGATGGCACGCACACTAGGACGACGAACCTTCTTGCGCGGCGTCGGCGGGGTCGCGGTGGCCCTGCCCACGCTCGAGATCATGCTCGACGATCACGGCACCGCGCTCGCGGGCGGGGGGACCATGCCCCATCGCTTCATGATCAGCTTCGACGGCGGGGCGCAGGGGGCCGACAACGATCCGGTGCACAACCTCTACGCCCCCGACGCGGTCGGGCCCGGCTACGATCTCAAGACGGCCACCATGCCGCTGGGCGACTACGGCAACATCCGCGACGAGGTCACCGTGGTCTCCGGCCTGCGGGTCCCCTACGGCACGGGCCCGATCCCGCCGGGCGGCTGGGCGCAGGATTTTCATATTCAGGCCCTGGGGCCCCTGCTGACCGGGGTGCGCAACAATGCCGTCGACGACTACGGGGTGGGCGGGCCCTCGGCCGATCAGCTGGTGGCCGACGCGATCGGCGGGGAGACCACCTTTCGGTCGCTCGCCTATCAGCTGCAGGCCAGCTGGTACCTCACCCAGAGCGCGCCCTACGGTCGCGACATCCTCTCGTACCGCGACGAGGGCGGGACGATCGTCGACAACCCGGGCCAGGTCAGCCCCCAGCTGGCCTACCAGGCCCTGTTCACCGGCTTCATTCCCCCCGATCCGGGCGACGCGGCCGATCTGCTCTACGAGCTGCAAAAGCGCCGCTCCGTGCTCGACCGGGTCGGCGCCAGCATCGACACCCTGATGCCCCAGCTGGGTGCAGCCGACCGGCAGCGGATGCAGCGGCACCTCGATGAGATCCGCGCGCTCGAGATGCGGCTGGCCGCCACCCCGCCCGACGCCGGCGCGCAGTGCCAGATGTTCCCCGACCCGGGGCCGGATCCCGCGGTGGGCGGCGACAACTCGAGCGCGGGCGGTGGCGACTACGACATCAACGCGGGCTGGAGCGACGAGAGCGGCCGGGCGCGGATCTTTGCCGATCTGATCCACATGGCGTTCACCTGCGATCTGACCCGCTCGGTGGCCTGGCTGATGACCATGGCCCAGTCGCATATGAACATTCACCCGATCACCGGGATTGCCTACGACCAGCACGAGCTGGGGCACGGCGGAGGCACCACCGAGGACATGAGCCGGGTGCGAGCGTGGCACATCGATCACTTCGCCTACCTCGCGGCCAAGCTCCGTGACACGCCCGAGGGCGCGGGCACGGTGCTCGACCGCTGCGCGATGGTCCACCTCAACGAGGCCGGCCACGGCTACGATCCGGGCAGCGGTAACGAGCTGTCGACCCACTCCACCGAGAACATGTGCTGCCTGCTCGCGGGCCGGGCCGGGGGCCTCGGCGCCGGCCAGCACGTGGTGGCCGAGGGCATGCACCCCTGTCACGTGCTCAACTCCGCCATGCGGGCGGTGGGCGTGGACGCGCAGATGGGCGAGGTCTCGGGGGTGATCGACGCGCTGTTCGGCTGAGCTCTCGATGCCGAGGCCGGCTCGGAAGGCGCGACGACTGTTGCGCTCGGCCTCGGTCTTGCTCGAGCGGCAGCCAGGAGCGACCCGCCTCAGTCGAGCGTCCGCGCCACCTCGACCAGCGCGTGCTTGAGCGCCTCGAGCTTGGGCGAGGCGTACTTACTACCCGCGTAGAGCATGTAGATCGGATCGTACGCGGGCAGCTCGAACCGGGGGAGCACCCGGACCAGCGTCCCGCGGTCGAGATCCTCGCGCACGGCAAACGCCGAGAGGTACCCGATCCCCAACCCGGCGCGGACCGCATCGAGCAAGCCATTGCCGTCGTCGACGCACAGCCCGGGATCGACCTGCACGGTCCGGTACTCGCCTTGGTCTATGTAGGTCCACGCGGTGATCTGCAGGGGCCCTGCGACGTAGGCGACGGTGGGGTAGCTCGCCAGCTGCCGGGGATGCTCGGGCGAGCCGCGACGCTCCAGCAGGCCTGGCGACGCGACCATGCACACCGGGTTGTCCAGCAGCTTGCGAGCGGTGAGGCTGCCCTCGGCGCCCCGGCCCACGCGGATCGCCAGATCGAAGCCGTCACGGTGGAACGCCAACGGGCCGTCGTCGAGCACGAGCGTCACGCGGATACGGGGGTGCCGGGTCATCAAGCGCGCGATCGCAGGCTGCACGAGGTGCCGCCCCACGTGGCGTAGGCAGGAGATCCGCAGCTGGCCGCGGACCTCGTCGCGGACCTCGTCGAGGTGGAGCATCAGCTGCTCCACCGACGCGCCGACGTCCCGGCTGTAGCCATAGACGAGCTGGCCGTGCTCGGTGAGGTTCATCGAGCGCGAGGTCCGGTGCAGTAGCTGTACACCGAGCGCGGACTCGAGGGTCCGGATGTGCTTGCTGACCGTCGAGTGGCTCAGACCCCACTTGGCCGCGGCCCGGGTGAAGCTGCCCTGGTCGACGATGTCGCGGAACAGGACCAGCTTGCCGACGTGCTCCATCGGCGAGCATGGTGGCGGAGATCTGTCGAAAAAAGCAACAGATACCTTCATGATTGTTCGATTTCTTACACGTAAGCGCGGGCCTAGGCTGGCTTCATCCCAACCCCGCAACGAGGTCCCATGTCCATTGCTCGGCCCGATTCGACCGATTCCACGCACTCCCCGGCCCACTGTCCAGCCCAGTCCCTGGCCCGCCTGCTCCATGCCATCGACACCCGCGACTGGGCGGCGGCGCGTCGCCAACTGGGCGACCACGTGGAGATCGACTACCGCAGCCTCTTTGGCGGTGCACCCCAGCTGGTCGACGCCAACGCCCTCATCGAGCAGTGGCGCGGGATGCTGACGCCGCTTCACTCGACGCAGCACCTGCTCGGCACGCCCTGCGTCGCGATCGACGGGGAGCGAGCGGTCGTGGAGGCGCCCGTGCGTGGTGACCACGTGGCGCACGGGCTGCCCGACGGCGAACAGTGGATGGTGGCGGGCATGTACACGGCTCACTTCGAGCGACATGACGACCGTTGGGTGCTGACCTCCTTGCGCCTCGATGCGCATCACCAGACGGGCAATCGACAGCTGCTGGCCCAGGCGGGCGAGCGGATGCGTTCGCTCCCCGTCGGGGACGGGTTTTCGTGCGAGCTCGTGCACCTGTCGAGCATGGGAGATCGCATCATCGGGCACCTGTACCTCCCCTCGTCGACCCGGGGCCCCGTGCCGGGGGTCGTCGTGCTCGGCTCATGGACGACGGTCAAGGAGCAGATGGCCGGGCTCTATGCCCAGCGACTGGCCCAGCGGGGCTACGCGGCCCTTGCGTTCGATCCACGCGGCCACGGGCAGAGCGCCGGAGCCCTGCGCAACGTGGAATCACCGGCGGCCAAGATCGAAGACGTCCGCGCGGCGGCGGCATTCCTGGCCCGGGATCCTCGGGTGAGCGGCGCGGGGGTCGGAGCGCTGGGGATCTGTGCGGGGGCCGGCTATGTCGCCGGAGCTGCGCTCGATAGTCCGGAGATCTCGTCGGTGGCCCTGGTGGCGCCGTGGCTGCACGACCGCGGGCTGGTCGAGGCGATCTACGGCGGCCCCGAGGGGGTACAGAAGCGGCGGGCGTGGGCCGAGGCGGCGCTGCAGCGCTTGGCGCAGACCGGCGAGATCGAGTACGTGCCGGCCGTCAGCACCACGGACGAGCGGGCGGCCATGTTCGGGGCCTTCGAGTACTACCTTGATCCCGCACGCGGAGCGATCGATGCGTGGCCCAACGCCTTTGCGACCATGGCCTGGACCGAGTGGCTGGAGTTCGACCCACACCCCTTTGCCGAGCGGCTCGAGCAGCCCGTGATGATCGTGCACTCCGAGCAGGGCGCCGTGCCCGAGGGCGCCCGGCGCTTTCATGCTCGGTTGTCGGGGCCCAAGGAGATCCGGTGGCTCGGGGGCACCCAGTTCGATTTCTACGACGATCCACCGCACGTGGCCGAGGCGGTGTCGATCGTGGCCGAGCACTTCGCCGAAGCTCGACGCTGACCGCCGTGGCCCGAGGCCGGGCGCGCGCGGCCGCGACTCACGTCCTTCGGCCTTTCTTCGGCCTGCCTTCGGCGCTCCTACACCAGCGTGTAGAAGGTGCCGCGCCCCATCCCGTGGCGCTCGAGGTATCCGTGCTTGACCAGCTGGCCGATGTGAAAGCGTAGCTTTCGACGGCTGACCCCGGTCTGCTCCTCGAGCGCCTGCATGGTGGCCTCGCCCAGCGTCTCGACGTGGGGCAGGAAGAAATCGGCGGCCTGATCCAGGCTCATCCGTTCGTCCACATCCACCGCGGCGGTCTTGCGTCGCCCCTTCTTGGCGGCCTTCTTCTTGGTGGCCTTCTTGGCGGTCTTCTTGGCGGCCTTCTTTTTGGTGGCCTTCTTTTTGGTGGCCTTCTTTTTGGTGGCCTTCTTCTTGGCGGCCTTCTTCTTGGCGGCCTTCTTCTTGGTGGCTCGTTTGCGGGGAGGATCGGGCTCTTGGACCTCGAGGATGAAGTCGTCGTCCTCGTCGTCGTCTTCTTCCTCGTCGTCGTCTTCTTCCTCGTCGTCGTCCTCTTCCTCGTCCTCTTCCTCGTCGTCGTCCTCTTCCTCGTCCTCGTCTTCTTCCTCGTCTTCTTCCTCGTCCTCGTCCTCGTCCTCGTCCTCGTCCTCGTCCTCGTCCTCTTCCTCTTCCTCTTCCTCGTTCGTGTCCGCGTCTGCCGCGAGCGAGTCTTCGAGGGGGGCCTGGTCCGAGGACTCCGGGGCGAGCAGCGCCTCGGCGAGGTCGGCGAGGGACAGATCGCTCATCTGCTCGCTCCAGCCCAGCGCCTCGGCGGCATCGAGCACCTCACCGAGGGTCGAGTCCGGGTTGATGCGAGCGCCGATCGCCTCCAGCACCGCGCGTCGCTGCTCTGCATCGAGGTGCTGCTTGAAGCTGCTCTCGAACCCCACCTGATTGACCTGCACGGCGCGGGACCTTATCAGCTTTTTGCTCGACCGGCATGTCGCAGCCCGTCAGGCGGAGCGGGCAGCGGCGGAGCAGGCAGCGGCGGACCGGGCAGTGGCGGACCGGGCAGTGGCGGACCGGGCGAGCCGTGCCGAGCCCGGGCGGGTGCGCGGGTCACCGGGCGATCTCGTGAGATCACTGCGCGCCGGTGGGCGCGACGATCGGTGCATCCGCGGCCAATGCGTCATCGGCAGTCGCGTCGTCTGTGGCTTCGGGCTCGGGCTTGACCGGCTTGGGAATGTAGTCCTCGATGGGACTCTGGCGACGGCCCCGTACCCGCCCCTCGGTGACCCGCACGGGGATCGGCTCGGCCAGCTCGTACTTGTAGCCGCGGGTGTCGAGCTTCATGTTGTAGGTCTTGCCGTCGAGCTCGAGGTTGCGGCGAACGCCGACCTCTTGTTGGCCCTGGCGGATGTAGTCGCGGTGCCGCAGCACGAACGAGAACAAGCGCACAGCGTCCATATTGTACAGCCGGTGGCAGCCGTGGGAGTACCGCCGCAGGATCGACATATAGTCGACGCTGCCGTGGGTGCGGATTCCGTTGTCGAGTTCGGCCCGGATCGTACCGTCTTCGCGCAGGACCTGCTTGACGTGGTAGGCGGCGACCAGGCCGTAGGCCGAGCGGTAGCCAGGGCCGGTCTCCGAGTAATTGACGTCGGTCGTGAACTTGCCCTTACGCCAGCGCGACTTGATGAGCTCCTTGGCGGGCGTGGCGGGCGGGGGGATCCACACCGGGGCGGCCATGATCGTCTTCCACACCCGCGGCCCGACGTCGGAGTTCTTGTACTTGAGCATCACCTCGCCCTCGTTCATCTCGGAGCGCCAGGAGCCGATCGTGGTGCGCCAGTGCATCAGCGGGATCTTTTGGCCCTCGTACTCTACATAGAGGGTGAGGTGGGGGTAGCGCCTGCGCGGCTGACCTACCTTGTTGCCCTCCTCGTCGTAGGGGAAGTCGTACCAGACGTCGCCGCGGTCGATGAGCGCCGATAGCTGCATGTCGTCGGCGTAGTAGGCGGGCCGCTGCGGTAGGCGCACCGCGACCAGCAGCGGCGCAAAGCCCCCCTCGCCCCCGTCCCCCGCCAGATCGGACAGCGCGGCCAGTCGCTGCTTGGCCGACTCGGGGGTCGCAAGGCCCAGGGCCTGCACTACGGCGTCGGTGTAGTCCTCGACCAGGTTGGGCAGCGCGTGCTCGCCCCCTTGCGCGTCTTTGTAGCGGAAGTCCGGCTTCCACGCCGCGGCCGAGCCGTCCTCGACGATGCCCACCGACATCACCACCCGCTCTTGCACCGCACGCAGTAGCCGCTGGTGCACCGTTTGGTCGGGGGGCAGCGCGAGCATGGCCATGTTGTCGCGCTTGAAGTGCCCCCAGCCCATCACGTCGTGCTTGCGCTCGAAGTTGGCCAGCGCGTGGGTGGTGGGCGAGTCGTAGACCCCGGGGGTGAACTTGCCCTCGCCCCCGTTGCCGTTGAACAGCTTCTCGCAGCGGAAGCGGCGCTGGGCGTGGTCGATGACGTCGATGACGTCTTGATCCTTGCGCCAGCGCTCGTAGACCCGGCGGAGCTTGGGGTGCTCGGCGGCCGCGGCCAGATCGCCCGGTGACTCGGGGCTAAGCCCCTGCTTGCGCATCTTGGCAAAGAGCTGGGTCTTGGCCCAGCGGGCGGTCTTGATGCGCCGCAGCTGCTTGCCCTTGCTGCCGCCCCGGTAGGCGATCGTGCCGCGGTAGCGGGTGAAGGCTTGCGGATCGAAGCCGGCTTGTTCGAGGCAAGGCTTGACCTCGGTGTCTACCCGATCCCACTCTTGTTGGATCACGGCCAGCGACGGCGGGATCCCGTAGAGCTCGAGGTAGTTGTGCTCGTGAGGCCGCAGCGGGTCGCCGTAGTGGTCGACCTGGTCGTTGGCCAGGCCGATGTACTTTTGGCGGTAGAGGTTGTCCTTGCCGTCGTCGTCCCCGGCCGTCTTGTTGCTGAAGATGTAGGGGGTCCAGTCGTTGGACAGATCGATGACGGTGTAGCCTCGGGCCTCGGCCGCCCCGATGGGGATCGCCTTGGGCTCGTCGCCCAGCTCGGGGTCGAAGACCCAGGCCGAGCCGGCCGGGTGCTCGCGGAAGCTGTTCTTGGTGATCGGCCCGAGCTCTTGCTCGGTGGGAAAACGCTCGGTCTTCGGACCGGCTTCAGGATCGTCGGGAGCGGCGGCGGCCAGCCCCACCTCCGGCTCGTCGCCGGCGCTACCGGTCTTGGCTCCGGAGCACGCACCGACGCTCAGGGTCACCCCCAGCGCGACCGTTGTTTGCAACCACCACCACCGCCGGCTTGGTGGGCTCGGCTGGATCCACCGCCGACGCCGGGTCGCCCCGGCGGCGGCTCGCTCGCGCCTCGGTGGGGCGAGCGTTTGCCTCATCCGCTCGTTCACGGCCATCTCCTCGTTCGATCCTAGCGTGTGCCTGGCCTACGCGCCAAAGCAGCCGCCGATTCCCCGAGCGGGTCACCGCCCGCGCGCGGGCATCGACGGGCCGCCCATGGGTGGCTCGCGGGTCGCGGACCAGTCGCCCGGGGATGACCGGTGGCTCCGGGTTCGATCCTCGCGAGCCGGGCGCGCCGCCGGGGGATCTCGACGCGCGGATGGGTCGTCATTGCTCCTGGAGGACTCTACACCCCCGTGAGGGATGCTTTACATCAGCGCGCGGCCATGCCACCGTCGTTTTGAACAATGCGGTCCGAGAAGATCCTACGATTCGTCTTGATCAATGGTGCCGCGGTCGGTCTGGGCGCGGCCGTGGCCACGTCGTGCATCGGTGTCGATTATCCGCTGGTGGCGTTTCGCTGCGACCCCCGGCAGGAGGACAATTGCCCCGACACCCACTTTTGTTGCTCGGATGACCCCGCGGCGGCCGAGGGGCAAAAGCCCGCCTACGTGGGCAAGAACATCACCAACGCGAGCACGCCGTACTTCTCGGGCGACAACAACGGGCGGAGCCGGTCGGGCATGTGTGTTCGGGTCGACGACATCGCCGGTCAGGGCCTCGCCGAGCCGTTTGCGCTCAATTGCCCGATCCCCTGCAATCCCACGTGGCCCGAGGACTGGATCGACGACGTGTGCGGTGTTGCGCGGGTGTGCTGCCAGACGGTCGCGCTCGAGACCCCGGACTGCATCTCTGGCGACGACGGGTTCCGCCCGGTCACGGGCGACGATATCCTCGCGGAGCGCACCCTGTGGCGGCCGTCCGACCACGCCACGCATCAGGATCCCAATGGGTCCGGCTGCCAGGCGCTGGCCGGGGAGGACATGGATCTCTTCTTCGACTGCCTCGCGCAGCTGTCGGTGGCCGACCAGCGAGGGTTTTGTATGGCCCTCGACGCCACCCAGGCCTGCCCCACCGAGCTGCCGACCTTCGTCGATGCCTGCACGCAGCTGAACGGTGGGGGCGCTCCTCCCGCATAGCGGGGCCCGCGAGGGGGCGCCCCGGCAGGTCGTGATCCGGGGGCGGCAGGGGGTCGAATTCGTCACGTTCTCGTGAGCGAGGGCCGGTGCCTGGAGGTGCGTGTGTTGCGCTGTATCGCACAGATCCGAGGGGCGTAGGGGTTCTGTGAGATCTTCGCCCTTCGTCGCCGATCGTCGATCGAGACGGCACCTCGGGGTCTTCGACCCGGTGGCGCCACCATCGCTGGGCCGTCCGTCCCGTCTGCTGGGGTTGCGGCGCAAAACTCTGGCCTCATGCTGTGGTGCCTGGCCCTTGGCGCGGTTTGCGTAGCCTGGGGGGGCGGGTAGCCGGGCCAACCTGGTTCCATTACATTCGGGCGCCCCCGCTGGCAGGCCTGCGCACATTGCACGCCTGGGAACTCGGTTCATGGCGACCACTAGCAAGAAGAAGACGGCCAAGAAGGCAGCTGGCAAGTCGGCCAAGAAGGCCGCTTCGACCAAGAAGACCACAAAGAAGAAGGCGGCCAAGTCTGGTGCGTCCAGTGGGGCGGCCAAGAAGACGGCGGCCAAGAAGACGGCGGCCAAGAAGACGGCGGCGAAGAAGACGGCGAAGAAGACGGCGAAGAAGACGGCGGCGAAGAAGACGGCGGCGAAGAAGACGGCAGCCAAGAAGACGGCAGCCAAGAAGACGGCCACCAAGAAGAAGGCGGCGAAGAAGACGGCGGCGAAGAAGACGGCGGCCAAGAAGACGGCCACCAAGGGCGCCAAGGCCCCGGTGTCTGGGGTCGGGCGTCAGCTGGTGATCGTCGAGAGTCCCGCCAAGGCCAAGACGATCAACAAGTACTTGGGGTCAGACTTCATCGTACAGGCGTCGGTCGGCCATATCCGCGATCTGCCCCAAAAAGCGCCCAAGGGGGTCAAGCAGCCCGTTCCGGGGGTCGATCTCGACAACGATTTCAAGCCCACATACACGGTGCTCAGCGGCAAGGCCAAGAACGTCGCCGAGCTCAAGCGGCTGGCCAAGCAGGCCAAGGACGTCTGGTTTGCGACCGACCTCGATCGCGAAGGAGAGGCCATTGCGTGGCACCTGGCCCAGGAGCTGGGCATCGATCCCCAGGCGGGCAAGCGGGTGGTGTTCAATGCGATCACCAAGACCGAGGTCAACCGGGCGTTTGCCAACCCACGGCCGATCGACATCTCCAAGGTCAACGCGCAACAGGCGCGGCGGATCCTCGACCGGATCGTGGGGTATCAAGCGTCGCCGCTTCTATGGAAGAAGGTGGCGCGTGGGCTCTCGGCGGGTCGGGTTCAGTCGGTCGCGGTGCGCCTGGTGGTAGAGCGCGAGCGGGAGATCCGGGCGTTCGTCCCCGACGAGAGCTGGCGGGTGACGGCCCAGCTGGCGCTCGACGAGACGGCGGCGACGACCCTGGGTCAGGCCTGGCGCGATCTACTGGCCGAGGTCGACGACAAGGGCAAGGGGCCCACCCTCAAGCGCAAGAACGCGTGGCTTGCCGAGCACGGGGGGCTCGCAGCCGAGCTGGTCGAGCTGGATGGCGAGCGTTTCTCACTGGGCTGCACGGCCGACGCACCCCGCGACTTGAGCGACGAGATCACCCGGGTCGCCGAGGCGGTGGGGCTCAACGACGTCACCGTCACCAGCACCGAGGATCCCGAGGGGCGCGGCCCGGCCCGCTGGCGTCGGGAGCTCACCGGTACCGTCGATCCTCAGGCTCGCTATGCGGTCAAGTCGATCGAGACTCGCAGCACCAAGAGCCGCCCCTCGGCGCCCTTCATCACCTCGAGCCTCCAGATCGCGGCCGCCAACCGCCTGGGCTTCTCGGCCCAGCGGACCATGCGGACGGCGCAGTCGCTGTACGAGGGGGTCAACGTGCCGGGCGAGGGGCAGGTGGGCCTCATCACGTACATGCGTACGGATTCCACCAACATCGCGCCCGAGGCGATCGGGGCGGCGCGGCAGCACATCGCGGGGCTGGGGGCGCAGTACCTGCCGCCCAAGCCCAACGTGTACTCCTCGACCAACAAGGACGCCCAGGAGGCGCACGAGGCCATTCGGCCCACGTCGGTCGATCGCACGCCGCAGGCGGTGGCGTCGGCGCTGACCCCCGATCAGCTCAAGCTCTACGATCTGATCTGGCGGCGCTTCGTGGCCAGCCAGATGGTGCCCGCCCGCTGGGACGCGACCACCGTGCTGTGGGAGCGCAACGATCGCAAGACGGGGGCGGTGCTCAAGGTGACCGGGCGAGTGCTGGCCTTCGATGGGTTCTACCGGGTGGCCGGGGTGCCCACCGCCTCCGACGAGCAGACCCTGCCTGCGCTCGGTGATGACCAGCGGGCCGCGCCCTTTGGGATCGACGCCGATCAGCGCTTCTCCAGCCCGCCGCCGCGCTACTCCGAGGCTTCGCTGGTCAAGACCCTCGAGTCCGAGGGGATCGGGCGGCCCTCCACCTACGCGTCGATCATCAGCGTCATTCAAGATCGCAAGTACGTCGAGCAGCTCGATCGCCGCTTCTATGCCACCGACTTGGGCGAGGTGGTCTCCGACAAGCTCCAGGAGGCGTTCCCCGAGCTGATGGACGTGGGCTACACCCGGGCGATGGAGCAGCAACTCGACAAGATCGAGGAGCAGAGCGCCGACTGGGTGGCCATGCTCCACGCGTTCTACGGGCCGTTCGCCGAGGCGCTGTCGAGCGCGCACGAGGTGATGACCCACGCCAAGGCGGAGACGCAGCCGGCGATCTACAAGTGCCCCAAGTGTGGCTCGCGGACCGAGTATCGCTTTGGCCGCAACGGGCGGTTCTTGTCGTGCACCGCGTATCCCGAGTGTGACTACTCGGCGCCGATCGATCGCCGGGGGCGGCCCTTGTTGCCCGAGCTGGTGGACGTGACGTGCCCCGAGGACGGCTCGGCGATGGAGCTGCGCAACGGTCGCTTTGGGCCGTTCCTGGCCTCGGTCGACTACCCGCAGACCACCTACGTCATCAACCTCGACAAGAAGGGGGGCATTAAGTATCCGGTGCCGCCGCCCTTGGTGACGGAGCTGGAGTGCCCCAAGTGCGAGGCGGCGCCGCTCAACCTGCGGCGAGGCAAGCGGGGGCCGTGGCTGGGGTGCTCACGGTTTCCCAAGTGTCGCGGGCGGATGGCCTGGAGCGTGATCGAGCCGAAGGAGCAAGAGGCCCTCGAGCGAGAGCTAACCGCGCACGAGAAGGCCCACCCGGTGCCCGAGATCACGCGGCGCAACGGGGAGGTGATCCCCGAGGGGACGCCGGTGGTGTCGCTGGTGATCCCCGGGGGGGTCGCCGAGCTCGAGGTGCACGAGGAGGCGGTGGCCGAGATCGCGGCGGCCGAAGAAGCCGCCGCCGCGACCGGGGTGTCGCACGGGGCGGCGCGGGTCTAGCCAAAGAGCGCCGCCGGTCACGGCCCGGCGGCGCTCGACCGAGCTAGATCTTCACCTTCAAGGCAGGGAAGGTCGAGGGCTCCTTGCGGGTGAGCAGCTTGAACTTGCTCAGCTGGGCCTTGACGCAGCTCTTGATCGTCGGCTCCTGAGCAGCGTCGCCGGTGATCGTGATCTCGCTTTGGAAGAGCTTGCCCGAGTCGAGCACGTACTTGGCCGTGATCTCGATCTCTGCGTCGCCCAGCTTGCCGCACTTGCGCTTGAGCCTGCGCTTGAACTTGTCGCGCAGTGTGGCGTTGGTGGTCTTGGGCTTGGGCGGCTCGGTCGTGGTCGTGGCCGCGGCCACGGGCGGGTCCGGCGCGGGCGTGGGCTCGGGTGTGGGCTCGGGCTCGGGCTCGATCACGAGCTCGGGCTCGGGCTCGGGCTCGTCGAGGATGAGCTCGCCGTCATCGGCGGTGTCGTCGAACCCGCTGGTCCCGCCGGTCCCGCCGGTCCCGCCGGTCCCGGTGGCGTCGGTGGTGCCAGTGCCGGTCGTGGTTCCGGTGCCGGTCGTGGTGCCGGTGCCGGTCGTGGTGCCGGTGCCGGTCGTAGTGCCGGTGCCGGTCGTGGTGCCGGTGCCGGTGCCGGTGCCGGTGCCAGTACCGGTGCCGGTCCCGCCGGTGTCGCCGGCGGTCCCGCCGGCCAGCTCTGCGAGGATCTCCGGTGGTGGGGGTCGGCGTAGTTCGATCTGCACCTTCGTAATGGCGCCCTGGCTGACTTCGACCGGCTGTTCGTACTCACCGAAGCCGAAGTCTGTATAGACGACCGGCTTGTAGGAGCCCTCCGGCAGGTTGCTGATGGTGAACTTGCCGTCTTGGTCGGTCTGGACCCGCGGGTCGACGCCGGCGCCCATGTTGCCGGCACGGACCCGGGCATTGACGATCGGCTCCTTGGTGACGGCATCGACGACCTTGCCCGACAGCACGGCTTGTTTCTTGAGCACGAGTCGGAAGGGCTCGGTGGCGGGTCCCTGGGCGACGACATCGGCGTAGTTGGTTGCCCAGGCGACCACGCTGACCTCGCCCTCGGCTGTCCATAGCTCGAACTTGCCCGACTTGTTCGTGAACGCGAGCGCTCGGGCGGGTCCGAGGATGGCGACTTGGGCGTCCTTGATGGGCTTGCCGCTCATTTCCTTGACCGTGCCGCTGACCGCGACGCCACCCGGCTCGAGCATCAGCTCGAGCTCCGACACGTCGCCGTTGGGCTGCATGGTCAGCGGGGACCCGTTCGTCTTGAGGTAGCTCGCCGGGAGGTACTTCTTGGAGAAGGCGTGGAGGTCGTAAAAACCGGGCCGAACGTCTTCGATCGTGAAGCGACCCCGGCCGTCGGTCTGAGCACATCGAGGCTGGCGTCGTAGCTCGGGCGGTGCCCGGGGATCGATGAGCCAGGCGCAGACCCGGGCTCGCTTCATCGGGCGCTCTTTGTCATTGCGGATCCGTCCCGACAGGCGGCCTGGGTCGAGGTTCCATGGCTCGGGCGGGAGCAATGTTTCGAGGGGCACCGCCTCTTGGGGGATCTCACCGGTGCCCTCTATGCTCTCCGCTGTGGTCGGAGCGGTCAGCCCAGTGAGCGATTGGGCGCCAAACGGGTCTTCAAAGGGGTTGTATGGCTTTTCGGGAGGGGGCTCATCCAGCAGCCACTGCTTGGCCATGGCCTTGGCCTTGGCGTCGGCGGGGGTGACGGACTGGATCACCTGGGTCTGGTTGACCACGGTCGTGCCCGCGACCGGTTGCTCCGTCTTGGGGCGGTTCTTGAGATACGTCGTCAGCAAGATCGCGATGGTGAAGATGGCCGCGACGATCATGATCGTGTTGAAGTGGCGGCGGCGTCGACGGTAGTAGGATCGGATCCGCGCCGTGGTCAAAAAGCGCGTGCCGATCGTCGTGGTCATCTCGATCGTGCCTGGCACCTCGACCAGCCGGCCCAGGGCATCCTCTATTTCGGTCATCGACTGGTAGCGCTCGTCGGGTACCTTGGCGACGCAGCGCATGATGATGTCCTCGACCTCCGGCAGGAGCTCGGGCACCAGCTCGCGGGGGGGTACCGGCGCCTCCTTTTGGTGCTTGAGCATCACCTGGAAGACGTTGGTGTCCTGGAAGGGCACCTGTCCGGTCAAGAGCTCGTACATCATGATCCCGAACGAGTAGATGTCGGTGCGAGCGTCCACCTTGTCGGAGGCCACCTGCTCGGGGGCCATATAGGGGACCGATCCCAGGATGTCCGAGGCGCCGGTGAGTGCGGTGCCCTTGTTGTCGTCTTGGAGGTTGGCGATCCCGAAGTCGAGGATCTTGATCGAGTCGGGCTCGTCGCCTGGCTTGGGGTCGAGCAAGAAGCAGTTGGCTGGCTTGATGTCGCGGTGGACGATCCCCCGCTCGTGGATTGCTGCGAAGGCGCGGACGGTCTGCAGCAGGATCCACCCCGCGCGGGACCAGGGCATCGCCCCGGACTCGCGCAGCACGTCGGAGAGATCCTTACCCTTGAGCATCTCCATCGTGTAGAAGAGTTCGCCGGTGGGTAGGTTGCCGAAGTCGAGGATCTTGACCACGTTGCGGTGGTCGATCGACGAGGCGGCCCTTGCCTCGCGTTCGAAGCGCTTGGCCGCGCCTTCGTTCTCGGCGTACTCGGGGCGTAGGACCTTGAGGGCGATCTCTCGCCCGAGGTTGAGCTGGAGCACCTTGTACACGGTGCCCATGCCGCCGCGACCCAGGCGCTTGATCACCCGGTAGCGGTCGTCGACGATGTCTTCGGCCTGGAGTTCGATGGTGGCGGAGGCGTCGGTCATCAGAACCTCTTGGTGAGCGTCAGCGTCAGCTGGGAAGGGGAAAGGGACGGGGTCAGCCGGGCTCGCTCGCCGGCGGTGCCGCGCGCGGGGCGATTGCGGGCGAACATCACGACGCCGACGATGCCGGTGGCCAGGCCCACACCGAGCAGCGCCGAGCCGCCGGCGACCAAGCCGAGGTTGCGGCGGCGGGACTGGTCGCGGAACTCGTCGAGATCCGCGTCGAAGCCGGAGCGGTCGTAGGAGCTGCCGTGCATCTGCTGCAGGGAGTCGGCCTCGGTGTTGGCCTCGTTGCCCAGCTCGTCGGCGGTGCGGCGGAACACGAGGCCCTCACCCAGCAGGCCAGCGCCGGCGCCGGTGGCGACGGCTCCGGTGCAGAGCAGGGCGACGGAGATCGTGCGACGACGCTTGCGCTCGGCCTCGGTGTTGGCGCGGACTTGGGCGTCGAGACGCTGCTGGAGCTCATCGGCTCGGCGCAGGGCGGCGAGCCGCTTGCCGTCGAGGCTCTGGATCTCGTCGAGCTGAGCGCCCACTGCGGCCTGGCGGCGGCCGAGGTCGTCGATGCGGGTCTGGAGCTCATCGAGGCTCTCGACTGTGGCCTCGGCTTCGAGTGACTGGTCGCTCGGCGGCTTGCCCGAGTACCACTGGGTCAAGAGGTCTTGGGTGGCCTGCAGCTCGCTGCGGGCGCGGTCGAAGGCCCGGGTGGCGGTGTCGAGCCTCTTGGTGAGGTCTTGCAAGGGGGTGCTCGCGTCGGTCAAGCGCGCTTCGGTGTCGTCGAGCGTCTTGTCCGCGCTGGGCAGCAGCTGCGCGGCGTCATCGGGGTTGCGCTTGGCTTTGGTGAGGGTCTGGTCGACGCCGTCGAGGGTCTGGTCGGCGCTCGCGAGGGTCTTGCTGGTGGTCTGGAGGCGGGGGCGGTTCGACTCGATGTCGGGGAGGGCGGTCACGCGCTGGTCGTGGACGGTCAGCTGCGTGTTGGCGACGCGCAGGGCCAGGCGTGCCCCGCTGGCCCAGTCGCGTTGCTGGGTGGCCAGGGCACTGAGCGCGAGCGTGTAGTGTTCGGAGGCGCCGAGTAGATCCTGGGCCTCCAGGGCGGCGTTGCCTCGTTCGAGGTGGACGTAGGGCTCGCGGAGCTGTGCGGCCATCTGCTCGATCTCGCGGTAGAGCGTGGCTCTTTTGGGCTCTTTGGGCTTGGAGGTCTTGTTGCCGAGCTTGCGAGTCTTGCCGGTCTTTTTGCCGGTCTTGCCGGTCTTGTTGCCGGTCTTGCCGGTCTTTTTTCCGGTCTTTTTTCCGGTCTTGCCGGTCTTGCCGGCCTTCTTGTCGGTCTTGCCGGTCTTGCCGGCTTTCTTGTCGGTCTTGCCGGTCTTGCCGGCCTGATTGGCCGGGTCGGCAGAGTTGGCCGTGTTGGCCTGGTCGGCCGTGTCGGTTCTCGCGTTGGCCACCCGGGTTGATTCCTCTATGGCCGCGTCGGCTTGGGCGAGCCAACCGTCGAGCAGGTCGATGGCGGTCTTCAGCTGCGAGAGATCGGCGTCACGTTCGAACGCGAGCCGGTAGGCCTCGGCGGCCAGCATCGCGGCGCGAGCTCCTTCGTTGGCGCGCTGCTTCTCGGGGGAGAGGGTCTCGAGGGCTTGCCGGTAGGCGTCGCCGGCCTCCTTGTGTTTTTGCTGGTCCTGGAGGGCTTCGCCTTGCTCGAGGAGCGCGGAGGAGGACTTAGGGCGCTGCTTCTTCTTGTTCTTGGGTTTTGGCGCTTGCGCTTGCGCTTGTCCCTGTCCCTGCTGCCCTTGGGCGCGCTTCGTTTGTTCCTGCTTCTGCGGCTTGGTCTTCTTTTGCTTGGCCTTTCTTTTCTTCTTGTTCTTCTTGCTCTTCTTGTTTTTCTGTTGCTGCTTGTTGGTCGCAGCGGGGCCCGTTGCCGCCGATGCAGCACGGGCCGGTGGGGACGTCATCAAAGAGGCGAGCATGAGCCCAGCCAGCAGCGGGACGATGATCCTACTCATCGTGTTGACCTACCTTGGGAAGGGGAAGCGGGGGGATAGTACGATCGTCGATGCCTGCGTCAATAATTCGAGACGTGCCCCGAATGGGTAATGTCGTGGTGTTTTTGATCTCGGATGTTCGGGTGGGTCTGTCGATTCCGGCAATCCAAGAGTAGGCGTCGGTTTACTGGATTGAAGGTGCCGCAATTGTCGACCTGGGTGGCCCGACGGGGTCATGTCGACGAGTTGAAATTAACCGTTGGATCCGTTGTGCTCGCCGCAATGGACATACGGATTCAGAAGCTTGGCGTGAGTTCCTTGGTGCTGCTGCCGCTGGCGGGGTGCCGGCCCGACGTGCCTATTCCGGCGGCGTATGGGACAGGGAGTGCCTCGGGTAGCTCAGGGGCGGGAGGCCTCGTTACCGATGGGATGGAAGATGCCTCGACCGGAGGCACGGGGGGCGGGACGGCGGCTGGCACCAGTGCAGGGAGCTCGGATCTCGGAGCGCCCGAGTGTGGTAATGGCGTCGTGGAAGGCGCCGAGGAGTGCGACGACGCCGGGAATTCGAGGAACTGCGACGCTGACTGTACCTTGGCAGAATGTGGTGATGCCTACCTTAATGAAGTCTCGGGTGAGGCATGTGATGAGGGCGGAGAGACGGAGAATTGCAACTGGGATTGCACGATGTCGGCCTGCGGCGATGGGATCGTCAATATGATGGCTGAAGAGGAGTGCGACGAGAGAGGGGAGACGGCTACGTGTGATGATGACTGCACTGCTGTATTCTGCGGCGACGGAAACACCAATGCGGCTGCCAACGAAGATTGTGATGCCGGTCAGGAGACGTCCCGGTGCGATGTGGATTGCACTCTAGCCGCGTGTGGAGATGGTACTTTCAATGCTACGGCTGGTGAGGAATGCGATATGGGAGGCAAGACTGCGGCATGTGACTCTGATTGCACGTCGGTCGGCTGTGGCGACGGCCATATGAATGCGTTGGCGGGCGAAGAGTGCGACGGCGGTGGGGAGACGGCCGGTTGTAACTTGGATTGTACGTTGGCATCGTGCGGAGATGGTATCTTCAATATGTCGGCCGATGAAGAATGTGACACTATGGGAGAGTCGATGACGTGCGATGTAGATTGCACCGCAGCCTTCTGTGGAGATTCGACGATCAATCAGATCCTCGGAGAAGAATGTGATGGTATGAATTTGAATGGTCAGTCATGCCAGGCTATGGGGTATGATGGTGGTGTGCTTGGGTGTTTGGCTGCGACTTGTTTGTTTGATGTTAGTGGCTGCACGGAATGCGGGAACGATGTCGTGGAGCAAGGGGAGGAATGTGACGGTGAGATCGGAGATGTTGGCTGTGGTGACGTGGGGTATGATGGTGGTGTGCTTGGGTGTTCGCCTGATTGTATCTACGACACGGTAGGCTGTCATATATGCGGTGATGGGATGATTGGGGGCGAAGAAGAGTGTGATGAGATTGATCTGGGTGGGGAGACTTGTGAGAGCGAAGGGTATGCTGGGGGAATATTGATGTGCGGCAATAATGACTGTTCCTTTGATTATGGCGGGTGTTACGCATGTGATGACGGTGTTCAGAATGGTGATGAGACGGATCTCGACTGTGGAGGGGTATGTGGAATGACATGTTCCCCGGGAGATTCGTGTGTTGTTGGTGGAGATTGCGTCTCGGCTGGTTGCAGTGCGGCTACAATGACATGTAATGAGCTATTGGCCGTAGCAGCCTCTCCGGCTTGTTCTGACTATGCAGGGGTTCCTGTGCCGCTGGTTGCCAGCGCCTCAGGGGGGACAGGAGGACCCTATTCGTACAGTTGGTCGCCTATGGATGGAACTTTGAGTGATGTGACTTCGGCGACGCCAGAGGCTTCGCCTGCGGGTGTTCAGGTGTATACAGTGACAGTAGATGATGGCTTCAATCAGGCGCAAAGCTCACTGTTGGTGCTTGGTGCAAGTTCCATCGCGCTTGAGGCTAATTGCGTATTCTTTCAGGGAGCGTTTGGTGGAGTGGCTTCGATTCAGTACGATGAGAATGGAACGAGGGCCTGCGAGCTGAGTCACGGCGGG
>JBCCWC010000105.1:0-47875 GCA_039194325.1 Myxococcota bacterium | reverse complement strand
GCACGGGGCGCACCGGGGCTGGGCACGCGGCGGGTCCCGGGTCGGCGGGCGCGGGACCGGTCCCTCGACCGCCGGGGGTCGTGGCGGACGGGCTCAGTTGGGGGGCGGGCAGTCCACGCGGATCAGGTTCACGTGTCGCCCGAAGGTGGGCGGCTCGGCGTCGTCCGGGGTGCACTCGCGCTCGGGGTGGGTCACTGTGATCTCGTACTCGCCCTCGGGGCCCGGTGGGAGGTTGAAGAACACCACCACCGGGTATGCGCTCCATTGGGCCACGTTGGCCCCGAGGATCGGCTGGCCGTTGGCGTCGGGCGCATAGAAGGTCGTGTCGTCGGGCGGCGGGTCGAGCTCTACCACCGCGCCGGTCGCCGTGTTCTGCTCGATGGCCACCAGCAGCACCGCGGTGTCGGGCTCCACCATCACCGTGGGATCTTGCTCTTGGAGCACCCCTATTTGGATATCGATGACCTGCAGCGACACCTGCGACAGCTCGAACTCGTCGATGTCTTCGTACTCGGTGGTAAAGGGCACCACCGCCCCCCAGAACTGATCGCTGTCGGCCACGACGAAGCGATCGAAGGTGCCGGTGGCCAGGCTCATCATCTCGAAGTCACCGTTTTCGTCGCTCACCGTCATCAGCCCGGGCTGGCCGAGCACGGAGATCGCGGCGTCGGGGATCGGCTGCGCGGGCGGGAAGTAGTCTTGGATGTTGCCCCGGAGCGTCACCTCGGTGGGCAGGCCCGTGCTGGAGCTACCCTCGCTGCTGCTGCCTCCTCCCTCCAGTTCGCCGGTCGTGCTGTCGGCCATCATCACGCTGGAGCCACCGGTGGACGACTCCATGGTGCCGGTGCTGCTGCTGCCGTTCCCCTCCCCGGTGGGGGGATCGTCGTCCGGGCAGCCGACGACTAGCAGGCTCGCGATCACCCAGGGAGCGTGTCTTCCGTAGTCCAAGCGCATGGTCGAGAGTCTACGGGATCGAACCCCGCGGGGCTCGCCCGAATGGGCCACCGGCTCCATGTACACCATGCATCGGGTAGGAAACTGCCTACAATAAAACCTCAGTGTTCATCCAGACCTCGCTCAGCCGCAGGGCGGCATCATGGTGGCATTCGACAGCCAGATGCCCTCGGTGGCCGGCGCTTCGCCGAGCAGATAGATACAGTAGGGGTTGATGCTCGGGTTCATCTGCGAGCCCGCGAGGTTCCAGCCCAGCACGTCGGCGCGGATCTCACCATTGGTGGGATCCCAGTCCAGCGCGCCGCTGACCCCCTGCAGATCGACGGTATTACCGGCCGCCAGGGTGTTGCGAGCGTCTTGGATGAACACCCCCACCAGGTCGCCGAATGAGATCGGGGTGCCCGCCGGATCATTGAGGCTGGCCATGCCGGCGGCGATGCCCGCCCCGGTGATCGACTCGCCCTCGGGGATCGTCACCATGGCGAACATCGCCGCCATGGCGGCGTCGTACGAAAGTGACGAGCTGGTGATCGCCTCCTCCCCGGGGAACAACACCTGGTAGCGGAAGTTGAACTCCATGAAGTTCTCCGGATCGAAGATGTTGGGCGAGGTGCCGCGTAGGTTGGTGAACAGCCGGGAGTTCGCTTCGGGCATGTCCAGCTGGTTCGCGGCCAGCATGATCTGCTCCATCTGGGGCACGGCGCCGTGGGAGACGGTGATGAGCGGCAGCGGGATCATGTCGTTCGCCTCGAAGTACTGCTGCTCCCAGAGGTTCAGGTAGCTGGTGATGAACGCCCCAGCCTCGGTGGTCCCCAAGATGATGATGTGGGTGTAGTGGTCCTCGGGGTTGGCGTAGGCGGCCGGGCTGGTGACTCCGTCCTCGCCCAGGGCCTGTGCGAGGACCTCGGCGTACGCGGCGAGCTGATCCATCGGGTCGCTGAAGTTCTCGGGCGGGGGATAGCTGGCGAAGTAGATGTTGTCGAAGTACCCGTCGAGCTCGGGGCCGACCAGATCGCGAAGCTCGTTGCCGTAGGCGTCGTCTTTGTTGAGCACCATCACTCGCGAGGCGGAGGCGTCGATGCCCAGATCGATCGTGAAGCGGTCGACGATCGCGTTGCCCTGGTAGATGTCGCTGGGCGTCACGCGCCACACGAGGTTGTCGTCGTCGAAGTTCGACAGCGAGGGCGCGCTGGCGGTGGGGCTGATCACGAAGATGTCGCCCGGCACGGTCACGTCGTCGGCGACCTGGCGGACCGCTTCGGAGAACACCGGCCCGACGATCGCGTGGACGCCCACGTTGTCGCGCAGGTGCTCGGCCGCGCGGGTGGCTACTTCGGCCCCGCCGGTGGAATCGCAGCCCACCCACGCGATCTTTTGGCCACTTTGCAGGGTGGCGTGGTCGTTGAAGTCGGAGACGGCGAGCTGGTGGGCGTTTTGGAGGGGCTCCACCAGCGCGTCGAAGGGAGGGCTCACCGGCATGATCGAGCCCAAGAACTCCACGTCGTCGCGCTCGTCGTCCGGCCACAGGATCGTGGTGCACTCGGCCGAGAGCAGGCTGACGCAAAGGCCATCGGGTGAGCAGCGCTCGTCGTCGGCGCACGTCGAGTTGGCTTCGCAGATCGTGGGCCCCGTGGATCCCTCGGTGGTGTCGGCGCTCGTGGTCGGCTCCTCGGTCCCCATCGTGGGGTCGGTCGCCATCTCGGTGGTCTGTCCCTCTCCCGGCGGCTGGCACAAGCCGTCCACGCAGGTGCCCTGGCCCGTGGTGTAGATGCAATCGTCGTTGTTGACGCAGGGCTGACTCTCGTTGAGATCGAGCGCCAGGCTGCACGCGACGCCCAATGGCAGGCCCAGGCCGAGACCGACCCAGGCGTGTCGGAGGGTACGGGCCGTGACAGAGGGGGTGGATCGTGGGGCCATGAGCTCGTCCTCCGGTGTGGTCGCAAAAACCACGGGCGTCCTCGGACTGACCGATCCGACGCGCGAAAATCATACTACCAGTCCAGTCCGCTGGGGCAGTCCAGTCTGCTGGGGCAGTCCAGTCCGCTGGGGCGTGACTACCAGTCCGCCGGGACGTCTTCACGATGACCGGCGAGCCGCTGCTTCGCTGGAACTAGAACCGGTGCGTCAGCCCCAGACCCACCTGCTGGGGTCCCAGCACCGGCTCCCACCGCGTTCGTCGGGCCGTATCGCCTTGGCGCTTCTTGCCGCCCCCCAGCGTGGCGAGCACCATGGCCAGGCCGGCCACGGCCAACACTCCGCCCGTGATGAACATCGCATCGGCGACCCGGGCTTGGCGGCGGGCCCGGCTCTTGAGGGCGGCCCTGCGATCGACATAGGGATCGCCGTTGGCCTCGTCGACCGTACCCGAGGCCAGGCTCCCGTAGACGATCCCTACCACGAGCCCGGCGCCCCCGGCCCCCAGGAGGCTATAGCCAGTGATCCGCAGGGCCCGCTTGCGTCGCTCGGTGCCGTCGTCGGGCGGTGGTTCGTCGGGCGGCGGTTCGTCGGGCGGCGGGGTGGGGTTGTCCGCAGACGTCCCCACCGGCCCGGGCTCTTGCTCGTCTTCCATGGCCGCGAGCGCCTCGCGGAGCACCTTGAGCCGCTCGGTGGCCGCTTGTCGCGACGCGAGGTCGACCCCGGACTGGCCCAGGAAGGTTTGGTACTGCTCGACCGCTTGGCGCAGATCGCCCTTTTCCTCGTAGACGCGGCCGATGTTGAACAAGTAGTTGGGCTCAGGATCGAGGGCGTAAGCCTGCTCGAACAGCTCGATCGCCGCGTCGTACTCCTTGGCCTGGAATTTCTCCACCGCGCGCATGCTCAGCGCCTCGGGATCCCCGCTCGGGTCGCCTGCGGTTGCCGATGCGCTGGCGTCGGGCTCCGTCGTGCCGGTGGCCGCGAGCACGGGCAGGCTGGGGCTCAGGCCCAGGGCCACGGCCAATGAGGAGCAGACCACGGAACGACGGATGTCTAGCAGGAGATCCAGGAGCATGGGGCGGCTCGCTATTCATTGGTGGGCAAGAAGGGGCCTGACTTCTTTTTATCGCCGGTGGGCAAGAAGGGGCTCGAATTGTCGGACTTGGGCTTGGGCTCGGGCTTGGGCTCCGGTTGGGGCTTGGGCTTGGGCTCGGGCTCGGGGGACGAGGTCGCCGGCTCGGGCTCGCTGCGGTTGCCCTTGCCGCCCTTGCCGCTCTTGCTCTTGCCGCGGCCTTTGAGCGTGACGCGGAGCGGCTGGTTGTCCTCGGCCGCGACCTCGAGATCTTCGTTGTAGACGTAGTAGCCCCGGGCCACGACGCGGATCTCGTGGGCGCCGACCTTGAGCTTGCCCGAAAAGGGGGTGGTCCCCGCCGCGCTGCCGTCGATGTAGATCTTGGCCGAGCTGGGCTTGGAATCGATCTGGACCTGGCCGAAGACCACGCTGTCGTCGGTGCCTTGTGGCATGGGGCCCGCGTCGACGTCGAGACGGGCGAGGGCCTCGCGGGCCGGCATGTACGAGGGGTCGAGCTCGAGGGCGTCGCGATAGGCTTCGGTGGCGGCGCTCTTGTTGTCCTGCGCCTCGAACTTGTTGCCCGCGGCCATCAGCCGGCCGATCGCGATCTTCTGATCGGCGCGCTCGATCCGGCCGGCGAGCGTGGGCAGGGCCTGGGTCAGTCCCCGGACCTCGTCGAGGGTCTCGGTGGCCGTGTCGAAGCGGCCCCCCTTGATGAGTGCATCGGCCTTGGCCAGCGCGGCCTCGACGACCTTGGGATCCACATCGGGGACCGTCGCCGCGCCACCACCGGCCGCCGTGTTCGAGGGCGCGGCGACCGCGCCTTTGTCCCGGTCCTCGTTGCCCCCCATGAACATCCACGCGGCCAGGCCGCCACCCAGCACCAGCAGGGCCCCCGCCAGCAGCAGGACCAGCGGTCGCTGCTGGGGCGCCGCGTGCAGGCCGGTGTGCAGCCCCGTGTGCTCGCCGGTGGCAAAGGGCACCGGGGCGCTGCCCGGGACGGTCATCGGGATCGGGGCGCTACCCAGGCTGTCGGCTTGTACCGTCTGCCCGCTCACCTGTCGGGTCTGGCGCTGCATCTGCGGGGTGCCGATCCCCGAGTCGAGCAGGTGGCGCGCGCTGGGGCTGTGCTCGGTGCCCAGCAGCTCCATCATGCCCGTGTTGCCGTGCCCCGGAGGCATCGGCTGCGGAATGCCCTGGCGCGTGGGCTCCGCGCGGGGCAGCCGGAACAGCGCCGCCGGAACCACGTCGATGAGCCCCTCGACGATCTCGTCGGCGTTGGTCGGGCGGTCCTCCCGGTCCTTTTCCAGGCAGGCGTGGACCAGATCCACCAGGCCTTCGGGGATGTCGTGCCCCTCGGGCAGCAGATCGCTCAGTCGGGGGGGCGGCTCGTTGATCGTCTTGTAGAAGACGGTCGCGTTGTTGTCCCCCTCGAAGGGGAGCTGACCGCTGATCATGTAGTAGAACAGCACGCCCAGCGCATACACGTCGACCCGCAGGTCGATCTCGTCGCCGCGGATCTGTTCGGGGGACAGGTAGCCCACCGTCCCCATCACGTGCTCCTCGGTGATCGCTTGCTCGCCCTTGGTGAGCTTGGCCAGCCCAAAGTCGAGGATCTTGACGAAGTTCGCCCGACCCTTGCGCTCACAGAGCATGATGTTGGCCGGCTTGATGTCCCGCACCATCATCTCGCGTGAGTGGGCGTGCCCGATCCCCTTGAGGATCTGGGCCGCCACCGGGACGAATTGCTCGAGGGTGAGCCGACGGTTGCGCTCGACGTACTCCGCCAGCGGCTCGCCCCGCAGGTATTCCATGACCAGGTAGGCGCGGCGGGCCTCCTTGCCATAGTCGTACATCGTCACGATGTTGGGGTGCTTGAGCCCCGACAGTCGCTTCGCCTCGCGCTCGAAACGGGCCAGGGCCTCGTCGTCGTCGGCCCAGTTCGGGGCGAGCAGCTTGACCACCACCTCGCGGTCGCGATCGGCTTGGTCGGCCAAGTACACCAGGCCTACACCACCACGACCGATGAGCTTCTTGATCCGATACTTGCCACCGAGCGCGTGGCCGATGAGGGGATCCACAGGCGTGATGGGTGCTTTGCTGGTCTGACTCATGAAGCGTTCCGGCGAAGGGGGCAATAGCGCGGATCGTTGCGGTTTTGGTTACAGCACGTTCACTCATCGTGGCAAGGAAGGGTCGCGCCCGATCGAGATTCGAAGGGGCCCTGCCGCCACCGGCCGTCGTCCCCACGATACCATTAGGGCGATCCTCTACGGGAATGACTCTGCGGGCCGGTTCGGCTCTGCTCTATGACAACGGGGTGACGGGACGACGCGCTGATGGGGTGATGGGCAGAGCAGGTCCATGTCGCCGCCGTCCACGGTCCCCAATTTCCCGCGAGCTCGTCCTACAGTGTGGGATCAAGCAGACCCACCGATCGGTCGAGAGGACCCCGCGCTCGATCGAGGAGTCGGTCGTTGCACTCGGTCGTTGGAGCCCGGCCTCGAAACGATCGATCGCGTCAGGGGCTCTGCTACGATGCGCTCCATCATGGGCCACCTGCTTCACGCCCTGACTGGATGCACGGCCTGGGTCAGTTTGGCGTGGTGGGGATGTGCGAGCCAACCATCGGTCCCACCGCCGGAGGCCGCGCCGCGATCCGCGGGGGTCGCTGCCCCCACGCCAGCGGTCGCGTCGAGGCCCGCGATGGCGCCACCGAACGATCCCGGAACATTGTTCTTGGAGTTGGAGCGGCGTTTGGCCGAGGGGCCCCTCCACCTGCGCTTCGAGGTCGTCGCCGATGGCGTGGTGGAGGCTTCGTGGGTTGGCGAGCTTATGGTGGGTCCCGTGGTGGATCTTTGGGCCCGTGGCCGATTCGCGGGGAAAGATCACGTGCTTCGTCTGTGGACCGAGGGAGATCGCCTGCGGATCGGATCGGGGGAAGCGCCGAAGATCGACCTCCCTCGACCGGCGGCGTTGGCACCGGCCCTACTCTTGGGATGGACCCGCATGGGGGTCTTGCACAACCTCGCGATGTTGGTGGGTGGAGCGCCTCCGGATCATGCCGCCGGCGGCGTGGAGGATTGGGTGCAGACCGTCGACCATCGCCGCCCGACGTCCCCGGGGTCGCAGGGGGATGGGGTGACGTTCGGCTTGGTGGTGGGGGGTGAGCCCTCGGGGGAGGCGACGTTGTGGCTCGACGCCCGGGGGACTCCCGTGCGTCGGGAGCAGACGGTCGAGTTTCCCGAGGGTGTGATGCGAGTGGTCGAGCGCTACGAGGTGCTCGAGTCGGCCTTGGTGCCGGCCGGCGGGTAGGACGGCGGCGCTGGGGGGTCGGTGCCCAACGCCGTGACGTGCTTCGAATCGACCGCGAGCGTACCGCCGACGAACGCGTCGACGTGGTCCACCTCTACCGCGAAGTAGCCCCCCGTGCTGTGCACCACCGGCAGTCGTCCTTTCTCGTGGCAGCATGCGCACCACTCGAAGCCCTGGGCCTCTTTGCCCGCGTCGTCGGTCCACGTGAACACGCGAAACCCTCGGCCCTTGCAAGGCTCGCAGTCGGTCGTGTGCTCGGTGAGCGTACGGCTTTCGCGCTCGGCCTGCGCCTCGGCGGTGGCGCGGCCCTCGGCCACGTGCTCGGCGATCGGGAAGCCGCACTTGGGGCAGGCCTTGGCCCGGTCGGAGACCTCGTGCGCACATTCGGGGCACGCGATGAGCATGGTGGGTACCGTAGCAAGCTCGCCACGCCGGGGCGATCGACCGGGCCGCATGCTCGTCACTGGGGCGGTGGTCGGGCAACGGGTCGCCGGTGGGGGCCTACCGTCATGGACGGGACAGCGAAACTGGGGCGCCGGTAGCTGGGGCGCCGGTAGCTGGGGCGCCGGTAGTTGGGTCGCCGGTGGTTGGGGCCCCGGTGGTCGGTCGTCGGCCTCGGCGTCGTCGGCGAGGCCGCCGGCTCACTCCTCCCCCGGCGGTGGTGCGTCGCCCATGTCGGCGCGGATCCCCGCCACCCAGCGGTCGAGGTTGTCGATCGTGCTCTCCACCTCTTGCGGCGACTCCGACAGCTCGGCCATCGCCTTCTCGAGCGCCTCGCGGGCTCGGCGGAGGCGGCTTTTGACCGTACCCTGGGGGATCTCCATCACCTCCGCCAGCTCGCGGGTGCTCAGATCCTCCCAGTAGTGCAGCTCGAGCACGATCTGTAGATCCATGGGGATCCGGCGCAGGGCCAGCAGCAAGAGCCGCTGCTCCTTGTGCTTGGCCACTGCCATGCTGGGTGAAGGGGCCAGGTCGGCCACCGACGTCAGCGAGGGGTCGAAGACCTCCCGGCTGCGGTGGTTCTTCTTGATGAAGCGGTAGAACTCGTGGCGCGCTACCACGAACAGGTAGGCTCGAAAGCCGCACTCCTTGCGGAACGAGTCGCGGCCCCGCACGCAGGCCATCATGGTGGCCTGGATCAGATCGTCGGCGTGGTCGGCCACCTTGTTGGTGAAGAAGCGATAGAGCGCGTCGAAGTGCCGCTTGAGCAGCTGATTGCCCGCCGCCGGGTCGCCTTTTCGCCAGCGGTCCAGCAGCTCGAAGTCGTCCACGGAGGCGATGGTAGCACCCCCGGGGTCCCGTTCGTGCTCTTGTGGTGGAGGCGGCGGGGCGCGATGCTGGCCGGGATGCTCATCGTGTTCGAGGTTCACCTGGCGCCGTCGCGCGACGGCGACGATTTCCTCAGCGAGGAGGCGATCTCCGAGACCCAGGCGCAGGTGATGACCATCGCCGAAGCCAAGGCCGTGGGGTTTGAGGGGATGCCCGACGATCCCCACGTGCGGCTGGTGGCCGTGGCCAAGCGCGACAAGGGCTTCATGCAGGGGGTCCTCGAGCGCGCCCACGACGTGGTTGGCTTTCGGGTGCACGAAGTCGACGCCTGAGTGGGCTGGCGCGCTGTTGCTACGAGCTCGCGGGATCGCCCGGGTCCGCTTCGAGCAGGGCCAGCAGGTCCAGCAGGGTGCCGTGGAGCGCTCGCATGCGGCGTGCGCCCAGGTGCTGCTCGATCTCGTCCTCGAATTCCCGCAGCAGGGCCAGGCCGTCGAGCATCGAGCGCTGTCCGGCGTGGGTGAATCGGATGAGCTTGGCGCGGCCATCGTCTGGGTCGGGCACGCGCTCGACCACGCCAAAGTCCTCCAGGTCGCCCACTAGCTGGCCGACCGCCTGCTTGCTCACCCCCATCCGTCGGGCCAGCTCCGTCAGCCGGGTGCCCTCGAGATCGATGTGGGGGAACAGCGACGTATGCGACGAGCGCATCGACACGCCGGAGCGCGTGCGGACGCGGGCCACCGCCTGCTCGTCGAGCAGCCGCGCGCAGCGAAACAGCAGCTGAGCCACGCTCGCTCGCTTGGCGCGCTCGAGCTGGTCGCGGAAATCCTGGGAGGGGCTACTCATGACGGGCGCGTGGGCGGGAGACGAGGGCGGCGGCATGAGGATATCGTCAATTGCCCTTGACGATTTTGCTTGCGGATATAGTCAAGCATGCTTGACTATATTCATGCTCGAATCCATCGCTCCTGGGCTTTGGCATGACCAGTTCGATCTCTATGTCCCCCCGCGGGTGCACTTTCGCGGGCGCATGGTGGTCGCGCGCCTGCGCGATGGTCGGCTGTGGGTACACTCGCCGATCCCCATCGACGACGGGCTTGCCGAGCAGCTGGCCGCGCTGGGCGAGGTGGGGCACCTGGTCGCGCCCAACGGATTTCATCACCTGCACTTCGACGCCGCCGCTCGGCGCTATCCCCGGGCTCGGCGCTGGATCGTGCCCGCCCTCACGCACAAGCGCCCCGAGCTCGGGGATGGCGCTGAGCGGCTCGGCGACCAGGCTCCGGCCGCCTGGGCCGACGATTTCGATCAGCGCTTGGTGGGCGGCATGCCCAAGGTCGACGAGGTCGTCTTCTTGCATCGGGCCTCCAAGACCCTCGTGCTCACCGATCTGGTCTTCAACATCCTGGAGTATCGCGGCTTGATGGCGGGGCTGGTCTTTCGACTGGCCGGCACCCACAAGCGCCTGGGCCAAAGCCGGCTGTTGCGGTCACTCGTTCGCGATCGCCCGGCGGCCGCCCTCGCGGCCCAGCGGATCCTCGACTGGGATTTCGAGCGGGTGGTTATGGCTCACGGCGAGATCATCGAAAAGGACGCCCACGCTCGCCTGGTCGAGGCGCTCGACTGGATGCTCGCCGGCGGCGTGGCCCGGGCCAGCTGAGTCGGCAAGGGCCCGCTGAATCGAGCTCGACGGCGTTGCCCGGGCGGCGCCATCGGTCTTCGAGCATTGCGTCCTGGCATCGGCGATGCGAGCGATGCTCAGGTTGTGGTCGCTCGGGGTCGGCGTTTGCTCGGTCGCTGGAGTAGCTTCGACAGCAACAGCTCGAGTGCTTGGTCCGGGTGAAGAACCGGAGACGGGGCCTGAAGGTCCTCGTCGCCGGGGTGGAAGTGCGCGCGAACGGCACGGAACTCGTTGTCGTGGCGGGGATGGTTGAGATCGAAGCGAAGCCATGGAAGGTCGAGCCCGAGCTTTGTGGGAAATCGGATCTCGTAGCCGTAGCCAAAAAGCTCGAGTGCGCCCCGATGTTCGCTGTGCTCACCGTCGTAGGGTCTCAGGTGGATGTGGAAATCGAACCAGGAGCCGTCGACGCGTTCGAAGTGCGGCAAGCTGGGGTCTCTTTGGCGGTTTATCTCGACTCCACCCAAGACCGCGATGAGTTCTTGCTCGTACTCGGGGAACCACTGTTTTTTGTGCCAGACGAGGTTCGTGTAGTCTGCTTTGAGGACACCCTCGCGAAAACCTCGGAGAAGGCGGGAGCGAATGGAGCGCTTGACCTCCTTGACGTTTCGCATTCCCACCAAGATAAGGGCGGTGCCGCCGAGGATCTGGTCTTGGAGTCGAGAGAGCGGGCCGCTGTTCATGACTCTGGTCCAGGGGTCAAGGTTTCGCCCAGCAAGAGCATCCATTCGAGCAGGTGGATATCGTCGGCTTTCTGAGCGGCCTCGAACGCGGCGCGAGCCTGATCGTCGGTCATTCCATACTGGCGGCGTAGTGACTCTAGGCGTCGTGATGCGTAGTGGGCCGGTGCATCGTCGTCCTCCACGGCGGTGAACACGAGCCGGCTTCCGACGAAGCTGGCGACGTGGGGAGCCTGGTGGAGGAAGTGGCCCGCGCGAGACTCGGAGACGATGAACGCCAGGACCCTATGCTCGGCAAGGCGGCTCCGCAGGCTATCGAGCAAGGCGGGGAGAAACTCGGCGGCGCCATGCGTGACCACTAGCAGAGTGATGTCTGGTTTCGCATCGCTTATGTGAGTGGGCCCCACGCTTACGGAGCCGCCCTGGAGCCGGATCTCATGCTCTAATTCGTTGGCGGCGGCTCGCTCCGTGCCTTCGGGAACCGCTACGACCCACCATGCGGTGGTGCCGAGCGACTCGAGCAGTCGAAGTGCGACGCTCTGGAGCAGGAGGCGGTCGCTGTTCACGATGCCTCGGCCCACTGCGCCAGCATGTTCTCGAGGCTCGGATGAGGTTCAAAGTATGAGTTGGAGGACGCGTCGCGGTGCTCCAGAAGCTGGCGATTTTTGAGCAAGGTCAGGGAGAGCTGGTCGAATCTGGTAATCCTCCGCTGGCCTTGGACCATTTTTAAGCGCGAGACTGCCAGATCGTCGAGGCCGGTGGAGAGACTCCTCGCGAAGCGGGCGATCGACGCTTCTACTTCGGTGTGGGTCACGGCGTCGAGCCCGTTGAGATAGGCCTCTTCGACCGCGGTTCGGGTCAGCTCGATGAGATCGCGCAGGACCCCGCCCGATGCCTGAACGAGGGCTAAGCTGCACTGCTCGTCGAGGAGCGTGGCGTCGGAGCGTCGGCGTAGGATCTCTAGGAGGAAGTCACGTGCGCCTTCATCGTGGCGAGGATCCTCGTATGGGAGCGTGTCCCAAGAATCGGTGAGGTTGCGGAGCTCCTCCGAACCTAGCCATAGCGTATCGACCGGGGCCGTGAGCACGACGCCGAAGCCTCTTGCGACCAGTGCTTGGGCGTCTTTTTCGACCACCACCCGAAAGCCGGCCGGATCGCGGACGCGATCGAGGGAATCGAACAACAGCACCGGGGTACAGCCGGACATCTCATCTCGGCTGAAGATGGCCTTGTGGAGTAGATTGGCATGTTGCCAGGCTGTGCTCGTATGGCGTTGGGGAGGGGTTAGGACTCCCCCGGACGGAGGACCGCTGTGTCGGACGTTCTTCGTGAGGGCGTCGATGAGAATGGTGCTCACCGACGGTTGATTGTACGCAAGAGCGCGGAGTTTGGACGCTGCGCTGCCGAGTCCGAGCTTCTTGTCGAGCCATACTCCCGCCGCAGCGACCAACGAACCTTCCTTGAGGCCGCTGAGGTCGTGGACCTCGCTCACGTCCACGACGAATGCCCGGATATCGGAGACCTCGCCCAGAGCCTCGGCCAGCACCAACAATTCGGTCGATTTTCCGCTGCCGATAGGCCCGGTAATCACCCGGGTAGCACCGGGACGTAGTGCGATCCGCCGGACCAGGCGCTCGCTGGACGTTGGCCGCGGGACATACAAGCCGGCGTCGATGGCATCTTGCGGATTACCCGCACCATCGAGTCGAGCGAGCTGGCTTCGAAAGCGATCTCGCCGAGTCTCCATGGCTCATTGACCATGCCTCTTGGGCGAGCGCTCGTCTAGGGGTCGATGCGGGTCACTCTGAGTTGGTGGCGGCGGGCGTTGGCTCGCTTTGTTGCACCGAGCTGTGGTCGTGCACGATCCCCCAGCGGCCCTCATCGCGGGTAAACACCAGCGAGAAGACGCCGGCGGCGGCTCGGGGGGTGTCGGTCAGGGCCCAGTGCCCCAGGACCACCGCGCCCTCGGGGCCCACCGGCTGGAGCTCGATGTCGTGGAACTCCAGGTGGCCCATCGCGTTGCCATCGACGTACTTGCGGCGGTAGGCGTCGAGTGTTTGGTCAAAGCCTCGCCGCACCTGGCCGGCCGAGGTGAACACGATCTCAGGTCGCCGATGATAGCCCTGCATAAAACCGTCGATGTCGCCCCGGTTCCATGCTTCTTGTTGTCGCTCGATCGTCGCGCGGATCGCCGCCTCGTCGGCGTCGGTGAGGCGGTCGGGGCGGTTGGAGCGACAGCCCCCGGACCCTACGCTCAGGGCCAGCGCGAGCAGGGCGAGGCGCACGGCTCAGTCCTCGAGGATCGTCGCCTTCTCCAGCCAATCGAGCTCGGGGAAGTCTTTTTCGAGGTACGTGTTGCCCTGGCGCTCGATCAGCATCTGGTTGGGGCCCTTGCCCCGGGGCGCGCCCTCGCCGTAGCCGGTGTAGAGATTGTTGACCACGTCCATGCCCTCGACGACCTTGCCGAAGGGAGCAAAGCCCATCCCGTCGAGGTTGGCGTTGTTGCCGTAGTTGATGAACATCTGGGTGGTGCGCGAGTTGGGGGTGCCCTTCTTGGCAAACGTGATGTAGCCCGGCTTGTTGGACTCCTTGACCGGGTCGTCCTGCAGCGGGTGCGCGTTCCAGGCCTTTTGCACGTCGGGCGTGCCGCTCATGCCAAACTGGACCATGAAGCCCTTCATGGCCCGGAAGAACGCCACGTGCTCGAAAAAACCCACACGGACCAGGTTGTAGAACCGGTCGGCCCCGTTGGGCGCCCAGTCGCGGTGGATCTCGAGCACCACGTCACCCTTGGTGGTCTCGAACTTCACCTTGAACAGATCGGGCGCGGTCTCGGTGGCCTTGGTGGGATCGAGCAGGCCGGGGTGGGGGCCATCGGCGGGCTGGGCCGCGGCCTTGGCCTCCGTCTTGGCCTTGTCGGACTTGGGCGGTTGCTTGCCCACACACCCCAAAGAGCAGCCGAGCAAGACGATGGCGAGCGCGTGGTGGATCCGCATGTCGCGGGACCATAGCAGACGACCGTTGTAGAGGCGTGACTACCTTTACCTTGGAACGTTCGGATGCGCCTTGCGTCTAGTGCGCGGTGGATGGCCGGCGGCGCGTGGTTGCTGGCCAAAGACGGACACGCGTGCCTCGGGCAGGGTCGCGTCGGGCGCTGTCGTTCGACGCGGATCACGGTGAGGCCTCGTCGACTGGCGATTCCCATTGAAGCCAGAATGGATCCATCGTCGGAAGTAAGCGCCGCAACTTGCCATCGATCTTTGCTCGAGTGTCGGAGTCCCTGGGGTCGTCCAAGAACGCGTGAGCCTCTTCGAGCACGCGCTCCAGTTCAGGGGACGTAGAGCGCTCGAGATCCAACACGGGAGACTCCAGCCAAGCACTCGCGTTACCATGGTTGGCCCAGGGGATCTCCTCGATGCGGACCTCGTCGTCGTCGTAGCCGAGGTGGAGTAGCTGGTCGGTGTCTTGAACGAAGTGCGGCTCGAGGGAGGCGAGCACCAAAGGACTATGAGTGGTCGCGACGACTTGCACCGAGAGATCGTCATCTCCGAGACCCGTCGCGGCGCGCAAGAGCGCCGGCAGCAACGTACGCTGCCATTTGGGGTGGAGATGGGCCTCGACCTCGTCGATGAGGAGCACGATCTGGCTCGTTGGAGCGGTTCCGCTGAGGTGAGCAGCCTGGAGGTGCTCGTCCCACGCCCAGATGAGCAGGTAGGCGATGCCCAGCACGCGCTTCATACCGGCAGACAAGTGCTCGATGGGTACGAGCCCGTGACGAAGTTGGAGCTGGGGCATGCGGGTGGCACTGTGCTTGCTCAGCTTGACGAAGTCCGGTGAAGGTTGGGGATCGTCTTCGGGAGGCATCAGTGCCTTGATCACCTCGAAGAATCGTTCAAAGAGGGTTCTGTCCGCTCGCTGAGCCCAATCCCGCCAGTCATCGATTAGACCGTTGCACAACAAGGTGCCCGAGGTGTCGTAGAGACGTGTCCAGGGCGTCGTGAACTCGTAGGTCAGGGGCGCACCAACCCCTCGGTTGCGTAGTGGATCCCACAGCGCAAAGCGGCCATCGAGGCAGACGTAGAGCACCGGAGCCAGCGTCGGAGGCCAGTCCGTTGGTCGAGGCCACGTCTCGTTGACGCGGTCGAAGACCGAAGACGAGTGACGACCCTGGGCGTCGGTGACCCGGATCGTGGGCGCGCGCATACGCGCGTCCAACGAGGGCCACGCGGCGTGACCAGACCAAGTCCCGGTGAGACACCACCACAGCACGTCGAGCACGAACGTCTTCCCGACACCGTTGTCGCCCGCGATGATATTGAGGCGGGGGGAGAGCTCGAGGCACAGATTCCCCGATGGGCCGACATCGATGAGGGCGAGGCTGCGGATTGCGCTCGAAGGGACGGTCACGTCGGCATCCTGAACCATGGTGTCGTACTGCGGAAGGGGTCGAGGTTGGGTCTGGCTGGCTCTGCGTCGGCTGGCTCGGCCTCGGACGTCGCCGAGGACGCGGCCCGTGCGGCCGGGGCGGGGCGACACGCGATCCCGAGCATCCCCACCCCGGCGGCCCGCCACGCCCCTGGAGCTCGACGGCGGCGCGTGGGGGTCAGCGGGCTCCTGCCTCGTGCCCAGCCGTTCCATCTTGGGTCGTTCTGAGCGTGGGTCGTTTGCAGAGTGGCTCGTTCTGAGCGTAAAGAGAACCCTTAGGGCCAATGTCGCGCATGGTGCTCGTCGTCGCTCGCGCACCCGCGCAGCGTCGAGCCCGGATCTTCGATACCGTCGGCATGCCGGCCAGCCACCCTCCGACCGCCGAGCGTCATGCCGGGGTGGTGCACCGAGATCACTCCCATGATCGGAGAAAAGACCCTCCAGCGCTGGATCCCGCCCGAGCTCGAGCCCGCCGAGCAGCGACAGTCTCGGCTCATCGCTGGCTCGGCGCTCGTGCTCGCGGGCATCGCGGCGGTCTACATCCTGCCCTACCTGGTGTTTGGCGCCTACGAGCTCATCGTCCTCAACCTGCTCGTCATCGGCTCGTGCATGCTCGTGCTCCAGATGGTCTCACGCGGTCGTCCGCTCTGGGCCGCGCATGTCGGCACGGCCGCGGGCTACCTGTGCTTCGTCCCTTCGCTTGCCCTTTCGGGAGGCTTCGAGGCCCGGTTCGTATTCTGGATGCTCGTGCTCCCCCTGATGGCTGCCCTGCTCGGGGGGATCCGCAGCGGGATCCTCTGGGGTGTCGTCACGGGCGCGACCTTGCTGGTCTTCGTGGCTCTTTACCTGGCCGAGATCCCGCTGCCCCATTTGATCCCCGTGGAGCTTCCGCCGGCGATGATCCTGACCAACACGTTGGGCATGGTGCTGTCGATGACCGCCGTCGCCATCGTGTTCTTGCGCAGTCAGGCCTGGTTCGAGGCCCAGACCCAGGAGGCGATCGACCGGCTGGAGGCCGAGGTGGACAGCCGGCGGCAGGCCGAGCAGCAGGCCCTGGCGGCCAATCGGGCCAAGAGCGACTTCTTGGCCCGCATGAGCCACGAGCTGCGCACGCCGATGACCGGGATCCTGGGCATGACCCAGCTGCTGCTGCGCTCCGAGCTGACCAACGAGCAGCAGCGTTTTGCCACCACCGTGCGCCGCTCGGGGGAGCTGTTGCTCGAGCTGCTCAACGATCTGCTCGATGTCTCCAAGATCGAAGCGGGGGGTCTACGGCTGGAGCAGCGCCCCGTCGATCTGGCGCTGGTCCTCGAGTCGGTCGCCGAGCTGGTGGCTCCACGGGCCCAGGACAAGGGAGTGGAGCTGCTGGTCGAAGTCGCGCCCGAGGTACCCACACGGATCCTGGGCGATGAGATGCGGCTGCGGCAGATGGTGCTCAACCTCGTCTCCAACGCGGCCAAGTTCACCGACGAGGGCGAGATCGTCATCAGAGCGCGCAGCGAGGAGGGCATGGTGCGGATCTCCGTGCGCGACACGGGGATCGGCATTCCCCCCGACGTGCAGGCGCGGCTGTTCATGCCCTTTACACAGGGCGATGCATCGACCAGTCGCCACTACGGGGGCACGGGGCTGGGCCTGGCCATCGTGCGCTCGCTGGCTGAGACGATGGACGGGGAAGCCGGCGTTCACTCCGTCGCCGGTCAGGGCAGCGAGTTTTGGTTTACCGCGGCGGCGCCGGCGGCCGATTCGTTCATCGAGTCGGGGTCGGTGGCGGAGGTCCGGCCGGACCCGCCGCGGGTGCTCGTGGTCGACGACAACGCCACCAGCCGTCGGATCCTGGAGCAGCTGCTGGAGAGCTGGGGCATGCGGGTGACCGCGGTCGCCGGGGCCGAGCCGGCGCTGGCCCATCTGCGCGAGGCGGCGGCCGAGGCCGAGCCCTTCGAGATCGTACTCCTCGACATGGAGATGCCCGACGTCGACGGCCTCGAGCTGTCGCGGTGGATCGGGGCCGACCCCGCGATCGCCTCGGCTCGGCGGCTGCTGATGTCGGCGATCGCTCGTCGGATCGCCCAGCCGGCGATCGAGGAGGCCGGAATCTCGCGGCAGCTGTTCAAGCCGCTCAGCCGCGTCTTGCTGCGCGAGACCCTGGTGGGCGGCCCCGGTCGCTCCGAGCGGCCCGACTCGTCAGCGTCTGCGGTGGTGCGGCACGGGCGGCTGCTGGTGGTCGACGACAACCAGATCAACCTGATGGTCATCGTGCGGATCCTCGACAAGCTCGGCTATCAGAGCGACAGCGCGGAGAATGGCCAGCAGGCCCTGGAAAAGCTCGGGCGTCGGGCGTACGACGCGGTCTTGATGGATGTGCAGATGCCGGTGCTCGATGGGTATGCGGCGACCCGTCGGATCCGAGCGGGCTCACAGCGCGAGCTGCCGATCGTGGGGCTGACCGCCAACGCCGGTGCCGAGGCGCGGCAGCGCTGCCTGGACGCGGGCATGGACGACTACCTGGTCAAGCCCGTCGACATGACGGCGCTGGCCCGGGTGCTCGAGCGTCTGTGCGTGCCCAGCTCGCAGCACCGCGTTGTATCGCCTGCTTCTTGAGGAGCCGAGTGTGCTGGGGATGCCTCGGCGCCGCCCGTGAGCACCGTACTGGGATCTTTTGCCCCAGTGTCGCGACCGGATCCGTAGTCCGAGGCGCAATGGAGCTTCGCTTGCGGCCCGCGGGCACAATGACTCGACAGGGGACATTTTGACCCACGACCGCGCGGAGCTGCCACCGTTGGGGACCGGTGCCCCGGAATTCGACGCTGTTCGTAGGGGGTGACCGTCTGGCCGGTTGTGCGGGCGGCTCACCGGTCCTTCTTCGAATGGTCTTGGCCATCGATGGCCCAATTGAGAACGATGTCAGAGGAAGCCCGAGTTCAAGTTCGGTACCGGTCGCAACCATCGCGTTGACTCGAACATCGATCCTCGATCGTTCTTGAAGTTGCTCTTGCGTTTTCGGCTGTGTCGCTCACGTTGCTATTCCGTAGTTACCGGTCTTTGATCGCGAGTTGTTCTTTAGTGCTTCTTTAGTGCCACTCAGACTCGCGACAATTGCTTGGCGACGATCTCCTGGGTCGGGGATCTGTTCATCCACGGGACAAGAGCCGTTCAATTCATGAGCAACGAACAATCGAATTCCACCACTGCTGATCACCACGATTCCGACCCCTCGGGCATGTCCCGACGCGAGCTCCTTCGCACGACCGGGCTGGCCCCGGCCGTGATGGCCGTGGGCGGGGCACTGTCGGCCACGGTGCTCTCGCCTCGTTCGGCCCACGCCGAGCTCATCACCCCGTCGTCCAATGCCCAGCGACGGGGGGATGCGTTCAAGATCCGCAAAGACGCCGCCCGAGACAACCGTCAGCAGTGGAAGCAGCTGGATCCCCAGCTCACCAACGATGACGATCTGTTTCCCGACGCGCGGGGGAGCTTCACCAAGTGTCTCCCTCACGATGAGTGCGGCATGGTCGATCCGGGCGCCTATCATGCCCTGCGGTGCGCGCTGGAGACCGGAGATCCGGATGATTTCGAGCTGATCCCGCTCGATCCCGCCGCGCAGCGCCGCCTGGCCAATCCCCAGGCGGCCCTGTCCTTCGCGATGACCGGCCTCGATCCGCACTTTGGCCGCATGCCGCCCGCGCCTTCGCTGACCAGCCTGACGTCGGCGGCCGAGATGGGCGAGCTCTACTGGGCGGCCCTGACTCGCGAGGTACCCTTTCGCGACTTTGGGATCTCGTCGGCGGTGGGCCAGGCTGTCGATGATCTCAACGGCTTCAGCCAGCCGGTCGGCCCCAAGGACGGCGGCCTGGTCACGCCGCAGACCTTCCTGCGGGGAGAGACGGCCGGCGACCTGACCGGTCCCTTCGTCTCGCAGCTGTTATGGAAGCCGGTCCCCTTCGGTCTGGCCACCATCGAGCAGCGCTACCCGGTGCCGGTCGCCGTCGATTTCATGACCGACTTTGCGTCGTGGCTCGACATCCAGCGCGGAGCGAGCCCGGCGTCGCCCATCGCCTACCAGCCCCAGCCGCGCTACCTGGCCAACGGGCGGGCGCTCGGGGAGTATGTGCACATCGATCAGTCCTACCAGGCCTACCTGTTCGGCGCCCTGATCCTGCTGGGCTACGGTCCCGCTGCGCTCTCGCCCCAAAACCCCTACCTCGGCTCGGCCACCCAGGGCGGGTTCTCGACCCACGGGGGGCCCGAGATCCTCGACATGGTGGCCAAGGTGGCCAACCTCGCGCTCAAGGCCGCATGGTTCCAGAAGTGGTCGGCGCATCGTCGCCTGCGGCCAGAGGCCTATGGCGGTCGGCTCACCGTGCAGCTCGAGGGCGCCAAGGACTACGGCCTGCCGGCCGACATCACCGGGAGTGCTTCGGTGGCGGCGATCCTCTCGCAGTACGGCAATGCCCTGCTGCCCCAGGCATTCCCCGAGGGCTCGCCCACCCACCCGGCCTATCCGGCCGGGCACGCCACCATCGCGGGGGCCTGCTGCACCGTGCTCAAGGCGTTCTTCGACGAGAGCTTCGTGTTCCCCGACCCGGTCGAGGCCACCGCCGATGGTTCTGCCCTCGAATCATGGACCGGTGCCACCTTGACGCTGGGCGGTGAGGTCGACAAGCTGGCCGCCAACATCAGCCTGGCCCGCGACACGGCCGGCGTGCACTATCGCTCCGATAGCATCGATGGTCTGTTCCTGGGCGAGCAGGTTGCCCTGGCCATGCTCGCCGACGATACGCGCACCTACAACGAGGACTTCGGCGGCTACGAGCTGACCACCTTCGGCGGCGACTCCGTGCTCGTCGTCGATGGCGAGGTCCATTACTGCTAGCGTCGACACGCCCCGAGACCGACGACCACCAAGGCCGAGGTGCTAGCCCCCCATCGGGCTAGGTCTCGGCCGGTGTATCGAGCCGCACCCGCCACCTCGAGCCCTCGGGTCCGTCCATGATCACGATCCCCTGCGCGTCGAGCTGCTCGCGGATCGCATCGGCCTCGGCCCACTGCTTGGCCTGGCGCAGGCGTACCCGCTCGGCCACCTGGGCCTCGATCGCGTCCCGCTCGAGCCCCAGCGCGGCCAGGCGCTTGTGCTTGACCTCCTCCAGGAAGTCCTGGGTCGCCATGCCCATCAGCCCGATGGTCTGGGTCACCGCGGCAAACGCTTCGAGGGCGGGCGCGACCACCGGGCCCCCGCGCTTTTTGGCCTTCTTGTGGCCCCCGAAGCGATTGACCGCGCGCGCCAGCGTAAACAGCTGGCCCAGCGCCTTGGAGGTGTTGAAGTCCTCGCGTAGGGCCTCGGCCAGCTGCTCGGGAAAGGCTCGGCCCAGCGCCAACACCGACTGGGCGTCCTCGCCCAGCTGTTGGGCCACATGGTCGGCGTCCTCGCTGCCCTTCATGGTCTCGGCCACGTCTCGGGCCTCGTAGAGCCGGCTGAGCATGGCCAGCGCCTCGGGCAGGGCCTCCACGTTCCACGGCAGGGGAGAGCGGTAGTGGCTTTGTAGGTAGTAAAGCCGCAACGCCTCGGCGGGGAACTGCTGGAGCACGTCCTCGATGTTGGTGACGTTGCCCAGGCTCTTGCCCATCTTCTGGCCGCTGGCCATGGTCAGCAGGCCGTTGTGCATCCAATAGGACACATACTCGGCGTCGTTGCCGCATTCGGACTGCGCGACCTCGTTCTCGTGGTGGGGGAACACCAGATCCAGGCCCCCGCCGTGGATGTCGATCGTGTCGCCCAGGCACTGCTTGGCCATCGCCGAGCACTCGATGTGCCAGCCGGGGCGGCCGGGCCCCCAGGGGCTGTCCCACGCCGGTTCTCCGGGCTTGACCGCCTTCCACATGGCGAAGTCCGCCGGGGAGCGCTTGCCCTGGTCGGGGTCGGCCGAGCGTAGGTCCTCCACCTTGCGCCCCGACAGCGCCCCGTAGCGCGAGAACGACTCCACCGAGAACCACACGTTGCCCTCGGCCGCATACGCGTGGCCGCGCTCGACGAGGCGGGTGATGAGCGCCAGGATCGGCTCGATCGTCTGGGTGACGCGGGGCTCGTCGTCGGGGCGCGCCAGGCCCAGCGCGTCCATGTCTCGGTGGAAGGCGTCGATCTCGTCCTGGGCCAGCTTGGCCGGATCGGTCCCCAGCTTCGCCGCTCGGGCGATGATCTTGTCGTCGATGTCCGTGAAGTTGCGGACGAAGCGGACCTGCCAGCCCCCGTGGCGCAGCCAGCGGATGAACGCGTCGAACACCACCATCGCTCGGGCATGGCCCACGTGGGTGCGGTCGTAGACGGTCATGCCGCAGACGTAGATCCCCACCTTCCCGGGCGTCTGGGGCGAAAAGTCCTCGATCGTGCGGGTCTTGGTGTTGTAGAGGCGAAACGCGGTCGGCATGAGCGTCAGGACCGAACGCTAGCCGCGGGCGCTTCTGGGTGTCAACGCGTACTCGAGAGCGCCCCGCTCGGAGGTCCGGCTCGCTCGTCGGATCCCGCGCTGCGGCGAGCGCTCGCGCGTCGGCGGGCCACCGCATGCGAGCCGTGTACTGCGCTTAGCCGCGAAAGAAGTAGAGGTTTCGCAGCACGCGGGATGGTCGACGGACCGGGCGACGCGAGCGGTCCGGGTTCGAGGGCTCACCGGTCGTATGCGCGGGCGCGCCCGCCTCGGCTCGGGTGGCGAGCTTTGGGGGGTGCATCCTGACCTCGGTGGCTCGGGATGGATCGTGCAGCGAGCACGACCCCAGCAGCACCAGGGTCGACAGGGCGGTCGGTGACGCCTTCATGGAACGCACTCCAGGGAGGGGGGTGAGCGGGGCTCACCGGCCCTCCGAGGGTGCGATCGATGCCATCCTCGGGACTATCCGATGATTGGCGCAATTTGCTCGGTCTTCGGGCGGTCTGGGCTACGTCGATCGACGTAGTGGGACCTGCGCGGGGGCGCCGGGCGGAGCGTTGGCGCTCGTGCGCCCCGGTTGGGCCTAGTCGAGCGGATAGGCCGTGATCACGCGGTCGACTCCGGCGCTGTGGCAGCCTTCGCAGCCCCCGACCCCGGTGCCGTCCGCGTTGACGCTCCCGTTTGCATTGAGATACCAGTACCAGCTGTTGGCGTCCTCGCCGTCGGTGACCTTGACCATCACCGCCCAGCCTATCCGGGCGTCCGCCGCGTCGTAGAGCTCCTTGACGGAGGCGCTACCCACCGTGTGGTTGGTGTTGCCGGCGTCGAACGAGGCGTCGAGCACGTCGTTGAAGTAGACCAGGACCCGACCGTGCGGGCTGTTGCCGGTCTGATCGTGGATCGCCGACTCGGCGGACCAGCCCGAGTAGCTCTCGGCCTCGAGCCACGTGAGCAAGGCCGCGGCGTCGGTCGGTACTTCGATCATGGGCGTGCCGGTCTCGTCGGCGGAGCCTGCGCTGGAGCCCGAGCCCGAGCCGGAGCCCGAGCCGCTGTCGTCGCCATCGCTGCCGGAATCGTCGGGGCAGGCGGTGAGCAGCAGGGCGGTGATGGCAATGAAATGGCGAAGCATGTAGGGCTCCTATGCCGGAGTCCTACGGATGGTTGCAAGTACGCGGCACGATAGTCGTGCAAGATACTTGCGTAGACAGTTGCGTAAATCGTCGCAAGGAATCGAACCGGCGCAACCGGAGTCTCGCGCGCCGGTGCTCGCCGGCGCCGCCGGTGTGATCCCGCCACCACGAACGGCATGGTCGTCGCGAGCGCCTCGGCGCTCGTCGTGCCGAGCGGGTCGGTTCAGCTAGTGGAGCGGCAGATCCTCGTCGCCGCGAGCCTTGTAGGCGCCGCGATCCTTGAGGGCTCGGGTCGCGGCGAAGATCGCCGACGCATCGCACAGCGATGGGTCTGGCAGTGCCGCGCGCACCGAGGCCACCAACTCGGGGGAGGGCGATCGTAAGACGGGATTGGTCGTTCGTTCCTCGGCCAGCCGCGAGGGTACCGTACAGCCGCCCTCGGCCCGTTGGGCCCAGACCGCCCGGATCCGGGCGGCGAGCGCTTCGTTGCCGGGCTCGAGCGACCAGGCAAAGCGCAGGTTGTCTTGGGTGTATTCGTGAGCACAGCACACGCGGGTGTCGTCTGGCAGCTGGGCCAGGCGCCGTAGGCTGTCGAACATCTTGGCGGGCGGTCCGTCGAACAGACGCCCGCAGCCTCCCGCGAACAGGGTGTCCCCGCACATCAGCACGTCGTCGAATACATACGAGATGTGCCCGTCGATGTGCCCCTCGGTGAGCATCACCCGGCCCTCGACCGCGCCCACCTTCACGGTGTCGCCCTCGCCAACCCCCCGGGTCAGGCCGGGGACATCCGGAGCGCGTAGCGCCGAGCCCACCACGGTCATCGTCTCGAGGTGGCCGCGCTTGCCCAGATCGCGATTGATCCCGATGTGATCTGGGTGGGTGTGGGTGTTGAGCACGGTGGTCAGCTCGAGATCGTGCTCTTTGCAGTAGTCGAGGACCGAGCCCGCCTCGGGCCCGTCCACCACCGCGGTTGCTCCAGTCTCGTTGCACACCAGTAGCCACACCAGGTTGTCGACCCACGCGGGGATCTGGTGGACCGTCAGCCGTCCATCACGGGACGTAAACGGAGGGGTCGGCCGGGTCACGGTGTGCTGCATGCGGAGCTCCGCGGCGGAGCATACCGCGGGATCGGACCTTGCCCGGCGAGCCAATCGGTGGGCGCGCGATGGGTCGACGATGGAGCCTGTGGTCCTGGGCGCGGCGCGTCAGCCCACGACCGGCAGCAGGCGGGCCTGCCGCTCCAGCGTGGGGAGTCGCACCGTGTCTCCAGGATCGGGGTCGTGCGACACGGGAGGCCCGGCGGGGGACAAGGTCACCTCGAGCTCTCCGGCGACGGAGGCGTTATGGGCGCTGGCGATCATCCAGGGGGAGGGGGATGAGGCGTTCATGGAGGAGTGGACTCTTGGGGGGTTGGGAAGTTTCCGGGGGGAGCTCGTCCGTCGGGTACGACCGTCGGGTACCCGGTCGGGTACGTCGGGTACATGGACAAGAGCGTTCCCGCGCTTGCTGGGGTTACACGACAAGCCGCTCGTGTCGGTTCCCCGACGTGACCAGAATCAAAACCACATGGGCACACCTGTCGTTGGCCCCAGCAGCCCGTGGTGAAACCACGGGCTGCGAGCATGCCGACCCGTCGTGCGTGGCGGTCGAGTTATTCCGGGTAACCGTCGGGGTGGGTGCGGTGCCACTGCCAGGCGCTATCGACGATCGATCGTAGTTCGGGGAATCGAGGGGTCCATCCCAGCTCGGCGCGGATCTTGCGACTGTCGGCGGTCAAGGCGGCGGGATCTCCCGGTCTGCGCTCTCCCAGCTCGTGTGGGATCGGGTGCCCGGTCACCTCGCGCGCTGTCTCGATCACCTCCATCACCGAAAACCCCTGGCCATTGCCCAAATTGTAGATCCGGCTGCCCTGGTCGAGGGCCGACAGCGCGAGGATGTGGGCCTGGGCCAGATCGATGATGTGGATGTAGTCGCGAATACAAGTGCCGTCGGTCGTGGGGTAGTCGTCGCCGAAGACGATGATGCGCTCGCGCTTGCCCTGCGCCACCTGGAGCACCAGCGGGATGAGGTGCGTCTCGGGGTCGTGGTGCTCACCCCGCTGTGCGCTGGCCCCCGCCGCGTTGAAGTAGCGTAGCGCGGCATAGCGCATGCCGTGGATCCGCTCGGTCCAGGCCAGGATCCGCTCCAGCATGTGCTTGGACTCCCCGTAGGGGCTGCCGGGAATGATGCGTTCGTCTTCGTCGATGGGGATCTTGGTGGGCTCGCCAAACAATGCGGCGGTCGACGAGAGAATGAAGCGTTTCACCCCGTGCTCGACCATGCTCTTGATGAGGTTCAGGCCGTTGGTCACGTTGTCCCCCACGTAGCGGAAGGGCTCGCGCATCGACTCGCCGACCTGGGAGCGGGCGGCAAAGTGCATCACCGCGTCGGGACGGTGCTCGGCCAGCACCGCATCCACGGCCCTCCGATCCGCCAGATCGCCCACGACCAGCGTTGCCTCGGGGTGGACTGCGGCCCGGTGCCCGAGCGAGAGATCGTCGAAGACCACCACCTGGGCGCCCGTCGCTACGAGCTGTTCGACGGTCACGCTCCCGATGTAGCCCGCCCCTCCGGTCACCAAGATCTTCATGTGAGCAGTATCGTAGCAGGGTCCGATACACGGTCCGGTGCATGGTCCGGTGCATGGTCCGGTGCATGGCCTCGTGGGTCCATGCGGGGAGGCGGGACAGGAGCTTGGGAAGGGTTCGGCCTCGACGCAGACTACGCTATGGTCGCCCTCATGGCCCCGAAGAAGGCACGCTCGTGGGCCGACGACGACGAGCCCGACCAGGATGCGGTTCTGCTCACCCGTTGGCGGGGCGGCGATGCGGCGGCTGGCCAGCGCCTCGCCGACAGCTACTACCCGGCGGTGCGCCGGTTCTTCGAGGCTCGGGTCCCTGCGTTGGCCGAGGATCTCACCCAGCGAACCTTCCTGGCTGCCTTCGAGGGCGCGGCCCAGGGGCGGGTGGGGATCTCGTTTCGTGCCTATTTGTTCGGGGTGGCGCGGCGGCGGCTGCTGATGCAGCTACGCACCGGCTATCAGCGCCGCAACGCGTCGGTGCTCGACCACGATCCGGAGCCGATGCATCGCACCTCGCTCACCGGGGTGTTCGCTCGCAGCCAGGAGCAGCACTTCGTGCTGCGGGCCTTTACCACGCTGCCCCACGAGCTACAGATGACCGTGCAGCTCTATTACTGGGAGGGCATGCCCGTCGCCGAGATCGCCGAGATCACCGAGGTTGCCACCAGCACGGTGACCACCCGGCTAGCTCGGGCTCGCGAGCGCATGCGCGAGGCGGTCGAGGGCATGCGACTGCCCCAGGGGATCGAATCCTCGGTGGTGGGCAACCTCGAAGGGTGGACCCGATCGCTGGTCGCCCGCCGCGAGCGCTGAGATCGAGGGCATGCGGTCGCTGCGCCTGCGCTCGGCGGCATCGTAGGGCTCCCGGCGACCGGCTTGCGGATGTGCTCGACGAGCCCCTGCAACCCCGCTTTAGAGGGGGCGAGCGCCAGATCGAGCGCCAGATCGAGCGCCCGGTGCGATCGGGCGCCCGGCAGTCGATCGCGACTGCCGCTGGCGACCGCCTACCCCGCTGGCGTACCATCGCGGGTGGGGTGGAGCTTGCGCCAGGCACTCGGCTCGACCGTTATGAGGTCCTGGAGCTCCTGGCCACCGGGGGCATGGGCGAGGTTTACGTGGCTCGGGCCACCGGCCCCGAGAGCTTTCAGAAGTTGGTCGCGCTCAAGCGGATCCTCCCGCACCTCGAGCAGGAGGAGGAGTTCGTCGCGATGTTCCTCGAGGAGGCGCGCCTGGCCGCGACCCTCGATCACCCCAACATCGTGCAGGTCATCGAGCTGGGGCAGAGCCGGCATGGGTACTTCCTCACCATGGAGCTGGTGCATGGCGTCGACCTGCGCACGTTGTTGCGCCACGCGGCCAAGACCGAGCCCATTCCTCTGGCCTGTGCGCTGAGCATCGCGGCCGCCCTCGCGGGCGGGCTCCACTACGCCCACGAGCGGATCGGCCCCGACGGGTGCCCCTTAGGTCTGGTGCATCGTGACGTCTCGCCCTCCAACGTGCTCATCACCTACGACGGCGTGGTCAAGCTGGTCGATTTCGGGGTGGCCAAGGCGGCGGCGCACACCACCCGCACCCGCGCGACCGTGCTCAAGGGCAAGGTCGGCTACATGTCGCCCGAGCAGTGTCGCGGCGTCCCGGTGGATCGGCGCACCGATCTATTCTCGCTGGGGGTCCTGCTCTACGAGCTGACCACCCTGCATCGTCCCTTTTACGAGGACAACCACTTCGCGGCCCTCAACCGCATCGTCAGCGGAGACTACGAGCGACCGACCGCGCTGGTGCCCGACTATCCGCCGGGCCTCGAGCAGATCGTCAGTCAGGCGCTCGCGGCCGATCCCTCGGCTCGCTACCCCACCGCTCGGGCCATGCTCGACGACCTCGAGCAGTTCGCTCAAGCCGAGGGGCTGCGGATCTCGTCGGCGGTGTTGGCCGACTACGTCGTCGAGCAGCTCGGGCGGCCGCCCTTTCCCACCTATGGGCCTGTGAGCGCCCCTCCGCCCACTCCCGCCGATGTACAGACCGCGGTCGCTCCGTTGCCCGTTCTGGCGGCGCCCTCCTCGGCGGACTCTCGTGGGCAGATGTGGCTGGGGCTCGGGCTGGTTGCGACCGCCCTGATGTCCACCGCTACGCTGGTGATCACCTTGATGCGCGACAACTCGAACTCGGCCAAGCCGGTCACGTCTCCGTCGTCGCCAACCGCCCCCAAGCAGGCGGGTGAAGGCCTGGCCCCGTCCAGGGTCGACTCGCCGGTGGGAGAGCCCACGCCCCGGGTCGCGCCGGGGGGCTCGGGGGGAGCCGTCGATCCGGTGGGTGCGTCCGAGGCGGGTACCGGCTCGGGCGAGCGGGAGTCACGAACCGATCCGGGTGCCCGCCACCGAAACGGTCGGAAGCGACGGGGTCGACGAGGGAGCACCTCCTCCGACAAGCCGAGCAAGCCCAGCTTCGAGTCGATCTTCCCCCCCTGACCTGCGGTACGGTGGGGCCCGATGCTCCCGCTCGTGCTTCCGCTCGTGCACCCGCTCGTGGTCACGCTCGTGGTCCCGCGCGTGGTCACGCCCGTGGTCCCGCCTGTGGTCCCGCTCGTGGTCCCGCTCGTGGTCACGGTTGGGGGGGTCGATGCACCCGGGCCCGAGCTCGACGAGATTGAGGCGCGCGCAGATTCGCTGGTGCGACAGGGCAAGCTCGACGAGGCCTTTGCGCTGCTCGAGCAGGCGTACTACGCCGAGCCCGATCCCGAGCCTCGCCTGCTGTTTGGCATGGGGGTCATCGAGCTGGAGCGGGGCAATTGCGAGACGGCGGTCGGGTACCTGGGGCGCTTCCTCGCGACCTCGCCCAGGGAAGGAGCGGCGGACAAGGCCCGCGAGGTCATCGCCTACTGCGAGGCGCAGCTACGATCGCAGGTTGGGCCCGTGCCCGAGCCCGTATCGCCCCCCAACGCCGACGCCCAGACCGACACCGAGGTCCCCACACCGGTCGCGTCCGAGCCGGACGAAGTCGCGACGACCGAGGCCACGTCCGAGTTGGCCGAGGTCCCGACCGAGGATCCTCCCGGGCCGACCCCGTGGTATCGCGATGGCCTGGGCTGGGGCTTGCTGGGCACCGGCGTGGCGGTCACCGCCGTCGGGGCTGGGTTACTGGGTCAAGCGCAGGGAGACGTGCGAGCGGCCGAAGGCAGTGAAGACGAGGCGAGCTTCGATCGCAGCCTTGCGCGGGTCGATACATTGCGAGCCGTCGGGGGATCCCTAACCGGTGTGGGGATCGGGCTGCTTGTAGGCGCCGTGATCCGCTACGGCGTGGTCGCGCGTCGCAATCGCCGGTCGGGGGTGGTCATGCAGGGGATCACCGGGGGGGTCACGTGGGTTGCCCCCGGTGCGGGTGGCCTGTCGTTACGCACGAGCTTCCGATTCTGATCTATCGCTCGCGATGTCCCGGATCGAAGCGTCGGCAGTGGAACCGATCGAGGGGTGGTGCGTGTGATCAGCCCAGATGTCATCCGAGAACTCCGCCGTCGTCGCCCTGTCCCACCTTTGGGATCTCGAAGCCGACCGCGTGCGCCGTCAGCAGCAAGCGCGCCGTGCTGCTGCCTGCGCGGAGCGCCTGGCCGCCGAGCGGATGCAGCAGCAAGAACGCGAGGCGGCCGAGCGTCGCGCCGCGCACGAGGCTGCCCGGCTCCATGACGAGCGTATGGCCGAGCTCGAGCGCGAGCGTCACGATCGGCTGCGCGTCGAGGAGGCCGAGGCCCGTGCTCGTATCGAGCACGAGGCTCGCTTGCGTCAGGAGCAAATGCGCCTGGATGCTCAGGTTCGCTTGACCGAGCGCAAGGCCCGGCCGCGTTGGCCGATGGCGGTGATCCCCGTGCTCGTGGTCGGTCTTGTCGGGATGGTCGGGCTCGGCTGGCACAGTTTCGCCGAGCGCGAGAACGCCGAGCGCGAGAGTGCCGAGCAGATCGCCGCCCGGCAGGCCGACGCGCTGGCCCAGGTCCGCGCCAAGCTCGGTGCGCTCGAGGCGCGGCAGGCCCAGCTCCAGCAAGAGCGGTCCGCTCTGTTGGCCCAGATCGCCGCGGCCAAGGACGACGATGCGGTCCGAGCCGAGCTCGAGCGCAAGCTCGCGAATGTCGATGCCAGCATCGCCCAGGGCGACGGCAAGCGTTCTACCAAGCGTCCCGGTAAGTCTCGTCCGCGTTGGACCAAGGGAGCCAAGGGAGCCAAGGGGTCCCAGGGGACCAAGACCGATAAGTCCACGCGCACCCGGCCTCGGCTCGAGCTAGGGGGCGATGGTGACCCGCTCAGCGGGCTAAAGGGCTAGTGCCTCGTGCTGGAAGTTCGTGCCGGGTTGGGCACGGCACTGCACCACGAGTGCTGCGTTGCTCGTCAGTTACTCATGCCCGATGAGCGCCCTCATCGCGCCTTGCCCTCGCGGCGGAGCTCCGCACCCAACCCGGCACGAACTTCCGGCACGAGGCACGAGGAGCTCGCGAGCGGCGGGCTCCCCGGGCCTTCACGACCCGCTTTGCGGGCGATCACGACGTTGGCGCGTCCTCGACGTCGTCAGAAAATTCGGCGATGTCTTCGGCCTCGATCACCTCTTCGTCCTCGTTATGGCCAAACGAGACCATCTCCTCGGGTGGTCCCGTGTCGTCGGGTCCGATCTGGCCCGAGCTGAATGCTTCGAGGCTTACCGGGTACTCCCAGTGCCAGGGCTCGGCCTTGTAGGGATGCCACCCGTATTCGTACGCGTGCTCGACCAACCAGGCATGGAGCGGTTGCTTGCGCTGAGCCTTCCTCGTGCTCTTCGAGGGCCAGAGGCCTCCTACGCCTATGTCCATTGCGAGGCCAGTTTCGTGGGGTGAATTATACGCCAGCCACTTCCGACCGTCTCCTTTGGGGAACCTCTTGCGGATCGTTGCCTCGTAGTGCTCCAGGCTCTTCCAGCGGTGAGGTCGCCAGGCCGATGCCAGCTTGAGCTCGATGTCGAGATCCCGCTTGATCGCCTCAGCCATCTGGGTCATCGCCTTCGCGGCCAGCACGTGCAGTCGATGGGTTACGTCCTTGGGATTTTGCCAGTTCGTGATCCCGGGCACTGGCACCAGGAGCTTGGAGCTCCGGCCGATGGTGCCGTATCTTCGTACGCTGACTCGCTTCTCTACATAAGTGTCACTAGAATCGCTCATGATCGCCTCATTTTGAATTCATCGTCTCTCTGGAGGTGGTTGGCCTGTCTCTGTGCACGGGGCACTGGTGAACAGGGGGGGCGGATCTGCTGACGATACGGTGGTCGCTGGTCTAGCTCGAAGGCCAGTCGATACTCCTTGAATGGGTGATGTCGACGTTGTTGGGCGATCGAGCCGTATGCGTCTGGGCCGATGTCGATCAGTCTGCTGGGCCCGCAACATAGCTGCCGCGAGCGGTGTTCAGGTCGAGCGCATAGGAATCGTAGCTCCCCTTCTTTACCCGTTTGCGTTCGTCACATACTTTTTGCACGAACATGTCTTCGAGTCGTTGATCCCAATTGTGAGGGTCCGAAAGATCCTGTCCCGGATTCGTTTCTTCGAGTTGCTTGATAAAACGATTGGACCATGTCTTCACGTACTTGGGCATCCAGTTGTTCAGGCGTACGAGTATCGCGATTCCTCGCTCGGAGGTGATATACTTGCGTAGTTCGCCTCTTTGTCCGTTGGCAAAGATGACTTTCTTATTGATCGCTCGGGTTAGGAACCTCTGGTGCCAGAAATCGAGCTGGCCGAGCTGGATGGCGGGATCGTTGCCTGCGAGCAAGAAAGCGCCGATCAGAAGCGGCTGCGTCCTCAGGTGATTCCACCCCTCATTTCCTCGATGAATCGCATTGCCGGCGTTGATGACTACGTGCCAGCCTGTCTTGGTCTTGCCTCTCTTCCATGGGTACTCGCCATAGGCAACGTTGATGCCCTGCGTGACGAACCATCGCTCGAAGCTCGCCTTGGTGCGTTCGTTCGCCTTGAGCTCGGCGAGCAAGCTGGCGAGGGTGCCGGCGCTGCCCGCGAACTGGGCGACGCCCCATGACACGATCTGATTGTCCCAGGTGTTGATCGCGCCATACGTACCGCCCGATTCCTTGAGCGCGTTGGCCTGGAGGATCTTGATGTCGCTCGTCGAATAGCCGAGAGCGGCGATGTCCGAGTCGGTCAATAGATCTTTCTTTGCCCCTTTGTAGCGACTGACGTTGTAGGGCTTGTAGTTGCGGCGGTCAGGGCTCCAGTACTTGAAGCTGACCTGCTGGTCGTCCGCGCAGATGATGTACTCGGTGGTATCTCCGTCAGCGATCGTCTTTAGGATGAGGCGGTCATGGCTCGTCCTGAGAGGCGGGGTATCTTGGGTCGAATGGGTCGAATGGGGCAACTTCGGCGGCGCCATGCTCTTGGTTGCGGCCTCGAGCGCGGCTGTTGTACGCGTTCCCGGGATACCGTCGACGAGGAGCGAGCCGACACCGAACGACCTCGAGCGACGCTGGAATTTGGCCACCGCCTTGTGGCTCCGGGGTCCGAGCAATCCATCCACCCGAAGGCTGGGGGCGACGAGCGTCCGAAGTGCGCTCTGTAGCCACCGTGGGTGCGTGCTGGTGTCCAAAAGCCCCACAGGCCCACTTGTAGCCGAGAAGTTGACTGGAGCGTCGTCGTCGTCTTCTTGTTCATCGTCTTCTTGTTCGTCTTCTTCCTCCTGCTCCGTTGCGGTCTCTTTGGGCTTGAGTCCCTGCTCGTCGTCGTCGTCGTCGTTGTTGGCTGGTTGAATCGGTTGGAGCGTTTGCTTCGGCTCGAGCCCTTTTGGTGCGATGACGACGGTGTCGGCTTCGGAATCCAAGGTGTCGCTCTTGATCGGCATGCTCATATCCATGAGTCTAATGAAGGTGCCGGGCATGTGAACTCCCTTTTCGGGGGGTGGGCACGACCGGTCCAACTCGTGAAATATCACCGGCCGCCCATGAGTGCACTCGTAATACTCGTAGTCCTGCCGGGCTTCCCATTGTCGGTGGATTGTCGGTGGATTGCGAGGCTAAGCCTTGCGAGCATAAACTACGCTGCTCTAGTCTCGGCACCACCCGTTCGAGGGGTAGGATCGCGTAGAGTGTTCTGTCGAAATGATCCGCGGGGAGCTTGCCCGTGAGCGCCAAAACTCTGTGTATCTTCCTGTTTGCGATGGTCTCGGTCTTGGCGCCGACGTTGGCCCGTGCTCAGGACGATCTACGGCATTGGTCGCGGTATTTCGGAAGAGTCACGAGGCCTGGCCCGTTGAGCTTTGGTATCTATGCGGAGCTGCGGCTTCAGGACAATGCCAGCACGATCAATGATTTCTTCGTGGGTCCAAAGATCGGATACAAACTCAGTGATTACATAGTCTTCGGAGGGGCGCTCAAATACATCCTCCTGCGGACCTCGACATTGGAGCAATGGCAACGCCTCGAGCTCGAGGTCAACCCGCAGCTCAGGCCTTTCGGGAAGGAGTGGCAGGTGCAGCTCCGCAACCGCGTAGAATTCGTACGAATCTCGAACGACAAGGAGCCCGATGAGTGGCGCACGCGCGCTCGCCATCGCTTGACCCTGTCGCGTGACCTCGAGGGCGCCGGGCCGCTCGACCTGGTCTATGCGAGCAACGAGCTCATCTGGGGACAGACCTTCTTCGAGTCGCGCAACGCGGTCATCATCACCGAGAACCGCTTCGTGCCCTTCGCGGCGCGATTGCGACTCAGCGAGATCGCCAAGATCAGTGTCTTTTACATGCTGCGCTCGAGCAATGAGGCCGATCCGTGGCTGCGGGAGCACACGCTCGGTACGTTCTTGAGCATTACCCCGCGAGGTTGAGCGCGTCATGGTATCAGCCAAAGAGCTCCGCGAGCGGCGAGGCGAGGTTCGCGAGCGGCGAACATTGCCATCTCGACTCGCTCGCTCGGCGGTCAATGTCTCCGCGCACGATGGTCAGGAGAGCACGCCGTCGCTTGGTCGCGTGAGCGTCGAGAGGATGAGAATGATGAATGACAAGCCGTTACACTTTAATGGGATCGACGCGGTCTCGGGCTCGTATCTGTTCGAGCCCATGAACTCGGAACAATTGGCGACCGTCGCACAAGGCAAGGCGCTTGAGCGGCAAGCCGACCCGGGCGAAAAAGATCATCTCGCCGAGCTCAGGTTTCGCGATGCGTCGAAGGACGAGGCGCACTTCGGGATCAAGGAAGGGCTCGACCCGGCCAAGCTCGAACAAGCCGGCTGGGGGGTGATCTTCGCGGCCGTGCGGGCGGGCAGCCCGGAGGCCCAGCAGCAGGCGGAGATCGTCGAAGCCCTCGGGCCGCTGCTGGCGCTGCGCAAGGCGCAGGCCACCGCCGTCGACGAGCGGCTCTATAGGGAGTATCGAGGCAAGCAAGCGTATCGGCCCGGGGAGAGCAAGCAAAAGTACCTGGCCCGGCTGGGCGCCGGCCCCGGGCCAGCGGATCCGGCCAAGGTGCCCTACTTCTTGCTGATCGTTGGATCGCCGCAGGAGATCCCGTTTCATCTCCAGTATCAGCTCGATGTGCAGTATGCGGTGGGTCGTATTCACTTCGACACGGCCGAAGAGTATGCCCACTATGCACGCAGCGTGGTCGCGGCAGAGACCGGCGGCCTCGCGCTCTCGCGCGAGCTGGCCATGGTCGGCGTGGCCAACCCCGATGACCCCGCCACCCAGCTCAGCCGCCAAAACCTCGTGGGCCCGCTGGCCGATATGGCTGAGGGGTGGACCGATATCCCCGGGTGGACGGTCCGCCGCTACTTCGACGAAAGCGCCAACAAGGCCAATATCTCGCAGCTGCTCGGAGGGCCCAAGACCCCGGCGCTGCTGTTCACCGGCAGCCATGGCATGGGGTTTCCCAAGGGGCACCCGCGGCAGCAAGCTCACCAAGGGGCGCTGCTGCTGCAGGATTGGCCCGGGCCGCAGCAGTGGAAGGGTGAAGTCGGCGAAGATCTGTACTTTTCGGGGGATGATGTCGGTAACGATGCGGAGCTGCTGGGGCTGATCGCGTTCAATTTTGCGTGCTACGGGGCGGGGACACCCGAGTATGACGAGTTTTCCAAGCAGGCCTTCAAGGAGCGCAAGGCGATCGCCGACCGGGCGTTCGTGGCCAACCTGCCGCGCCGGCTGCTCGGGCACCCCAAGGGGGGAGCCCTGGCGACGATTGGGCACGTGGAGCGAGCGTGGGGGTGCTCGTTCATGTGGGGAACCGGGCAGCGAGGGGCGCAACAAGCCGAGCTGACCGTGTTCGAGAGCACCCTTCGGGCGTTGATGAAGGGCATGCCCGTAGGGGTGGCGCTCGAGTACTTCAACGAGCGGTACGCCGAGATGGCGTCGGATCTGAGCGGAGCGCTCGAAGAGCTGGAGTGGGCGCCCGATGCGGTCGATTCGTACACGCTGGCGAATATGTGGACCTCGAATAATGATGCGCGGGGGTATGCGATCACGGGGGATCCTGCGGTACGGCTGTGGTTTTGGGACGAGGGAAGGGAGGGCGGTCGGACGCGGGGGGCGATCGATGTGTCGAGCTTTGGAGGGGTGAGCGTCGCGGGCGGGGCTGCGAGCAAGGTTGCGGGTACGGTGGGCGTAGAGGTCGGCGAGGTGTCCGAAGTCGTGTCTGGGGTAGCGCTCGAAGAGGCGGTCGCGCCGGTGCACTTTGGGATCGGCGGGGGGAGCAGCGATGATGCAGACGGTCAGGGCACGCAGAGCGCCAGCGTCGTCGCCGAGCTATCCATGTGGCTGCGCAAGGACCTCGAGGTGCGGACCTACGTCAGCGAGGACGTGGGGGCAGCGGCGGCGGCCGAGCGCAGCACGCTGGCGCAGCAGGCCGAGCTGTGCGCCTTTACGCGGATGACCGTGGAGGGCGAGGTCGACGTGGTCGTGGCCAAGTCCGCCGAGCCCGGGGACATCGCGGTGTGGGATCGACACGTGGCGATGGTGGAACGGGCGCAACGCGGGCGCCGTGATCTGCTGCAGGCGGCACTGTCGGTCGAGTCCGCCGCTGCTCGGGTAGAGCGGGTAGAGCAGATGGAGCGGGTAGAGCGGGTAGAGCGGGTAGAGCCGGTAGAGCCGGTAGAGTCGACCGAGTCGTAGGCGTCCACGGGTGCGATTGTGTGTATCGCGATTCAGCTCGTCGGCGCCTTCCACCCTCGTGGCTGAAGCCAGAGGACCGAGCCGCCGTCCTTGTCGTCTTGCGTCAGGTCATCGTCGACCGTGAGTCCCGCGACCTGGGAGTGGCCATGTTCAATGAGCTGAAAGCCACGGCCCGACGGAACCTCGTGGTGATCGGCGCCCGCCCTCCAGAAGTGTTCGATGGGGAGGCGGCTGAGCTGCTCGTCGCTGAGCTTGATGTCCTCGCCCACGTAGAGCCCTGGCGTGTAAAGGGGCGAGACCGCGGACGCCCATGCCGAGACATATTCGAACACGTCTTGCGCCGTTCCGTCCTCGACCGCCTCCACATCGACCCAGAGCATCGCTTTGGGGGGGTAGCCCAGCTCGCGGGCGTACTTCGATGCGTTCGTGCCATTGAAGGCTCCCAGCTGCCGGGTCGGCTTCTGATCCTTGAACCCGGCCCCCTCCTGTACGATCATCAACGCGAGGCCGGCGTCGAGGATCGCCTCGATCTCCTCCCGGGTCAGGTTGGGCTTGCTGGAGTCGAGTGGAACATAGCGCACCGCGAAGCCATAGCCCGATGATGCGAGCTCTTTGGCTTGCTCGGTGACCCTAAAGAAGCAGTCGAAGCCCTTGACGTCTGGGGGAGCGTTGGCAACGGTGCCTAGTCCGTTTTGTTCACTCCGTGTCTCTTCGTCGGCGCTCGATGGCGTCGCGTTGTCGACGCTCGCTGCGCCATTGTCCGGGGTGGTGTTCGCCTCGGTTCGTTCACCGCTCGGCGGAGCATTGCGGTCGGCCGCCGCCGGTTTGGCAGCAGCGGGCGGGCTTTCGGCCTTGATGCCACAGGCACCGACGAGACCGAGCATGAGTCGATAGATCGTGTGTCGAATCATCTGGTTCACTTTGCGTTTGGTGTCGCAGCAGATGCACAGGCGGGTCGACCCCTCGAACGGGGGGCGTTGGATGGGGGGTCGATGCGCAACTATCGAGCAGGTGGTGGTCGGGATCGAACATCCCCACCACCACCTGCGATACGACCGAGCCGGCCGGTGCACACTGACGCATGCCGCGGGCATCGCCGTGCTTGCTTGGCCTCGTCTAGTGGAGTGAGGATTTCATGCTTCCCTCGATCTTCGAGCTTACCGTCGAGTCCACGACCGCTGAAGACGAGTACCGCCTCGTCGCGGAGTGGAGCCGCGCCGGGAGTCTGCCTCTTCGATCCGAGCGCCACTTCTCGGTCGATCACACCACGCTGCGCGGTCGCGTCGAGGCTCGCGCGTACGGCGAAGCGCTCGGGAGAATGCTCTTCGTTGATGGGATCCGCGAGCTCTTCGTGCGAGCTCGCTCCGATCCGTCCGAGCTGCGCGTCTTGCTCGCGGTGGAGGCCAAGGCCCTGCGATCGCTGCGGTGGGAGAGGCTGGCGGCTCCGTTCGGGGCAGATCATTGGATCTTGCTAGGACACAGCCAACCAACCCCGTTCTCGCTGTACCTGCCCAGCACCACCGACCGACGCTTCCCGCCCTTCGGTCGACGAGATCTTCGGGCGCTGGTCGTCGTGGCCAGCCCGAACCCGGACAACCGGTACGGGGTCGATCCCTTCGACGAGGCGACCGCGATCGAGACGGTGCTCGAGGGGCTCGGGACGATCCCATCCACCGTGCTGGGCAAGGCCCCTGGTGCAGAGGGACCCCCCACGTTGCAAGAGCTCAGCCGTCGCCTCACGACCGAGCGCTACACGTTGATGCACTGGATCTGTCACGGTGCGTTCTCGTCGCGGACCGGGGAGACGGCGGTGTTCCTCGACGGGGCGGACGGCAAGACCACGGCGGTCAAGGCCACCACGATCGTAGAGCGCTTCCGCGAGCTAGGGACGACCCGAGGCCTACCTCACTTCGCATTCCTGGTCGCATGCGACAGCGCCAAGCCCGAAGCCGAAGACGCGTTGGGCGGGCTGGGGCAGCGACTGGTACGAGAGCTGGGCATGCCGGCCGTGGTGGCGATGACCCAGCGAGTCAGCCAGTCGACGGCGCTTACGTTGGGCACGGGGCTCTACTCGCGGTTGTGGGAGCATGGCGAGGTCGACCGCGCCCTGGTCGAGGCCTGCGTGGAGGTTCGGGGGCGCGATGACTCGGTGGTCCCCGCCCTGTTCAGCCGGCTCGCCGGTCGTCCCCTGTTCTCCGACGAACTCGACAGGCCCCTGACGGCGATCGAGTTGGCGGCCACCGCCGAGCAGCTCGATGCGCTGTTCGTCGAGCGAGCCCCGGTGCTCCGAGCACGGGCGCGGACGCTGGCCGCCGCGGTGACGGTGGATCCCTCCGTGCTCACCGGCGACGCGGCTCGCGAGCATGGCCAGAGCCTGGTCGAGCTCGAGCACTTGTGTCAGAGCGTGCTGGAGCTCTCGTTCTCGGCCCTGGGCCATGGCCGCGAGCCGCCTCCCTATAACGTGCGCTGCTCGTTCCCGGGGATGCGCCCCTTCACGGCCGAGCAGCGCGAGTTCTTCCGAGGTCGAGAGCGCTTGGTGCACGCACTGACCAGGCAGCTCGAGCAGCGATCGTTCTTGGCGGTGCTCGGAAGCTCGGGATGCGGCAAGTCCTCGTTGGTGATGGCCGGAGTCGTTCCCCGACTGCGCGAGCGATCCCCCGGGCTATTGGTAACGACGCTCCAGCCCGGGGCTCACCCGCAGGCCAAGCTTCGCGAGGAGCTCGCCGGGCTCGCTGGGCTCGCCGGGCTCGGGGAAACCGTTGACTCGGTGCTCTATGTCGACCAGTTCGAGGAGGTCTTCACGCTGTGCCGGGACCAGATCGAGCGCAAGCAGTTCATCGAGCAACTGCTCGCCTCGGTGAGCCCTCGCCGCAAGGTCATCATCTCGATGCGTGCCGACTTCATCGGCGAGTGTGCCCAATACGAGACGCTGCGTCAGCAGATCGCGGGGCTGCAGCTGGTCCCCCCTATGTCGGCCAACGAGCTGCGCAACGCCGTGCAAGAGCAGGGGAAGGCGGCCGGGCTGCGCTACGAGACGGGCCTTTGCGAGCTGTTGCTCGAGGATCTCGCCGACGAGCCGGGGGCGATGCCGCTGTTGCAGCACGCGCTGCGGCAGCTCTACGACCGGCGCCATGGGCGATGGCTGCGGGTCCAGGCCTACGAGGAGATCGGTCGGGTGCAGCGAGCGATCACGCAGACCGCCGAGAGCGTGTGGGATCAACTCGACGAGGCAGACCATCAGCGCCTTTGTTCGATCATGCTCGAGCTGACGGAGGTCCGAGAGCCCGAAGGGGGCGGCCCGGCGCGCTACCTCCGGCGGCGGGTCCCGCTGTCGAGTCTCTACTCCACCGGGGCCACCACGCGGTCGCCGCTGTCGAGCATGTCGACATCGCTGGAGCAGGCGGCAATCATGCGGCTGGTCGACCTGCTCGCCGACGACCGGCTGCTGGTCAAGAGCCGCGACGCCACGATGGGCGACGTGGTCGAGGTGGCTCACGAGGCCCTGCTGCGCAGCTGGGAACGACTCCAAGACTGGCTGGCCGAGGCTCGGGAATCGATCCGGCTGCGCCAGGACATGGAGCAGGCGACCGCGAGGTGGCGAGCCACCAACCGGTCGCCGGCGTATCTCGAGCACATGGGGGAGCGTGGAGATCGAGTGCGGAGTTTCCTGCGCGACGACATGCTCCGGCTCGACGTGAGGCTCAGGGAGTACTTCGACGCATGCGAGGCCGAGGAGCGAAGGCAGCGCGAGGACAAAGAGCGGCAGCAGCAGGAGAAGCTCGAAGCGTCGCAGCGGCTGGCGCAGGAGCAATCGCGCAGGGTCAGGCAGCTTCGTCGCTCGCTGACGACCATCGCCGCCATGGGGTTGTTGGCCGCGGCCGCGGCCGTCGTCGCGTTCAGCTTGTACGGCGTGGCCGAGACTGAGAAGAAGAACGCCGAGGTGGCCAGGGACGAGGCCGAGGTGGCCAGGGACGAGGCCGAGGTGGCCAGGGACGACGCACGCGCGGCCCACGAGGCGACCGATCAGGCGCTCGAGCGGCAAAAGGGGTTGACTGCCGAGCTGATGGCCGACCAGCCGGGCCGGCGGGCCGAGGCCGTGTTTCAGGCGATCGAGCTGGCCAAGCCGTCGCCGCTCGACACCGACTCGCTGCCCATCGAGACGCGACGCGCGATCTATGGCGCTACCCGAGGGCTGCATGCCGCTCGCGAGCTGATGCACTCCGATGGCCTGCCAGTCGTCGATCTCGCTTTTTCGCCCGACAGTCAGCGACTGGCCACCGCCAGCCGCGATCACACCGCCAAGATCTGGTCGGTCGTATCGGCGGAGCTCTTGGCAACGCTTTCGGGTCACGAGGACGATGTGCAGAGCGTGGCCTTCGTGCCCGCCGGGGACACGCGGGATCCGCAGCTCATCACCGTCGGAATGGACGGCAAGACCCGCCTGTGGGCTGCCGACGGCACGCCGCTCGATTTCATCGAGCCCATGGGTCACGTGGTCGCGGCGATCTTCTCCCCCGATCGTCGTCAGTTGGCCACCGCGAGCCGGGCGGGGTTGGTGACCCTGTGGACCCGAGGGTTCATGACGCTCGAGGCGACCCCGGTGCTCGACGACCTGAACAGCCCCGTGACGCACCTGGTGTACGCCGCGTCGGGCCTACGCCTGCTGGTTGTTCACGCGGATGGTACGGCGAGGATCCTCGATGCCGGAGCCGAGCCGATACGGGAGATCGAGCTGCGGGGTCACGAGGCCGCGATCTCGGCGGTGGTGGCCTCGCCCGATGGGACGCGCTTCATTACCGGTGACAAGGAGGGCTCGACCCTGGTGTGGGATGCGGAACGCGGCACCGAAGAGGCTGCCTATCGAGGTACGGGGATGGTGCAGCAGATCGCGATCTCACCCGATGGCCGTCGCGTGGCCGTCGCGCTCGAGCGGTTGGTCGAGCTGTGGAACATCCGGCAGCGTGAGAAGGTGGCCACGCTGCGAGGTCACCGGGCTAACGTACGCGACGTGGCATTTTCCCCCGAGGGTCGGCGGCTGGCCACGGTCAGTCGCGACAAGGCCGTGCGGCTGTGGAGTGCTGATTCCGGCGCGGCCCTCGGAGTCCTCGATGGGCATACCGAGCCGATCGTACGGGTGAACTATTCGCCCGACGGCCAGACGATCGCCACCGCGGACGAGAGCGGGACCGTGCGACTATGGCAAGCCCACTGTGGCACCGAGGAACTGCTGCTACCCGGCCATGGCGCCGAGGTCCGGCGCATGGCGCTGTCCTCCGACGGGTCATGGGTGGCGATGGCCACCGCGCAGAGCACCACGTTGTCGAACCTGTCGACCGGCGAAGTCATCACGCTCGATCTCGAGTCACCCGCCCGGGCCATGGCGTGGGCTCCCGATGGTACGCGGATCGTCATCGCCACCGAGGATCGTGTGTCTGCCGCCTACGACACCACCACCGGTGCGGTGATCGACGAGCTCGCTACGCACGACGCTATGATCCACTCGATCGAGTTCTCGCCCGAGGGTCGTCTCGTCGCGACTGGCGATAGCCGGGGCGTGGTAAGGCTGTTCCGCTCGGGATCCTACGAGGCGTTCGAAGAGCCGATGAGGGCCCATCGCTATGGTGTCTTGGATCTCGAGTTCTCGCCCGATGGCACTCGGCTCGCAACCGGCGGGATGGACATGCGCGCGACGGTCTGGGATCTGTCTCGTCTAGGCAGGGAACCCACCGCCACCCTCGAGCACGCCAAGCCGGTCTTGCAGGTCGTATTTGCCCCGGACGGCAAGCACATCGCGACGGGTGATTCCATCGGTGGGGTTCGTTTTTGGACCCTTGAGACCGGCGAATTCGTGGAGCTGTCCGGCAACCTCGCGACCGTTCGAGCGATCGCGTTCTCCCCCGATGGTCGACAGCTACTGACGGCCGGCATCGACGCCGCGGTCCGTCTGTGGGATCTCGACACCCGCGAGGAGCTCTACACGCTCGGGACTCACACGCGAAAGGTGATCTCGGCGAGATTCGTCGACGGGGGGCGCAGGGCGATCACCGGAAGCATCGACGGCGCGGTCCTGCGATGGGTGGTGGACTCTCGAGAACGTCTGTATTTCGCGTGTCGGGCGATCAAGGGCATCATGGTCGACCGAGCGGAGGTCGAGGCACTGTGCCGTTCTGTGCTCGTTGCGCCCCCTCTGCGGCCCCGATCTATTTCGAGGTGACCTCGAACCCCAGCGGCCGCTTGATCAGCTTGACCGTGTGAGACTTGCCCCCTTCGATGGTCAGCGTGCCCGCACTCTCGAACTCGCCATCGGGATCCTTGCGGATCATGACATCATATCGGCCGGGATAGAGGGGATAGCTGCGCTTGCCGGCCAGGGTCACCGTGCGGGGCTTGCCCCGGCCCTCGAGTTGGAGCTCGGCCCACGGTAGCTTGTGCGGCCAGAATATGACCGGCACCTTGACCTTCTTGGGCGGGGGGGGCGGGGCCACCGTCTCGGTGACCTCGAACCCTTGCTCCTCGAGCAATTCCCTCTGCTCCGGCGTCAGCTCGGGCAACCCCTTATTGCTTTCGCTCGACGCTACGGTGCCGTTCATGTCGTCGCCAACGTGGATGTTCGTCCAGTGCACCTGCTCGTCGTTCTCGAGCTTGGCGATGAGATTGACCCCCTTGCGGTCACGGTAGTCGGGACAGTCGTAATCGACGGCATACCCAGTGTCTTCGACCTCGCCGGGGCGAAGCTCACCCGATTGCACCTTGACTGCGGCTGTCTTGATCCTGGGGCCACCGTCGACGCGGATCGTGCAGCGCACGATGGGCGACTGCTCCGCGGGGATATCGGGCAGAGGCTCGGGTTCGGTCGAGAGATCCTCCTGGGTCTCCCGGGTTGAACTCGGCGCTCGCGAGGGCGGCTGTTTGTCGAGTTCCTTCTTGTCGAGTTCCTTCTTCTTGGGCGCAGGACTTGGTGGTGACTTCGGCGCAGGGGCATCCGAGCCGCACCCGCAAAGCGCGGAGGCGAGCAAGAGTTCGATCGGCCAACCCTTGGCAAACCGTGTGCTCTGGCCAAACATAGAGCTCGATTATGCATGAGCGGTGCCGCTCATGGACCCCCCATAACGGGGGGGTACACACAACGGGGCGCGTAGCTACGCTACTGCGACGTAGGAATCTCGCGAATCATGCTCTCGCCATGCCTATTGTCGACCGTGCTAGCCCTGACGTCGCCCGCTGGCTCTGCGTCGCTCTCCGAGCGGTCCTCCGAGCAGTCCCCCGAGTATCAGGCCGCGATTGAAGCTGCCGATGAGGCGTCGACATGGGCCAATACTCACTACAAGGATGATCCTCGGGGATCGGTCCAGAAGCTGGCCGATGCGTTCGACGCCCTCGAGCAGGTCGAGGGCTACGACCATGCGTTGTTGCTCGATGAGGACGGCCGAGACGTGTTCCTCGAGGCGCGGCTGAACCTCGCCCGGGCTCTTCTGACCACCGGTCAGGATGCCGAGGCCCAGCAGATCATCGACGAGCTGATCCTGCTGTCCCAGACCCAACGCATTCCGTTTCGGGCGTTTGGCCCCCCGATGATCAAGATGGCCAGCGAGCGAAAGGCAGCCATCGAAACCAAGGGCAAAGGGCGCATTGTCGTCGAGTGTGACGGCGAGTGTGCGGTCAGCGTCAACCGTTACCCCAAGCAAAGCCGCGAGTTCGACCTTTACCTCGCAAGCTATGACATCGCGGTACGGTCGGTCGATGGGGCCATCGAGACCCTCGAGCAGCGTGTAGAGCTGCTCAAGAGCGGGCAAGAGGTGGTCATCGAGTTCCGCCGCCCACCGGAGCCGGAGCCGGAACCGGAGCCAGAACCGGAGCCAGAACCGGAGCCAGAACCGGAGCCAGAACCGGAGCCAGAGCCGGAGCCCGCCAAGCGCTTGTTGCCCCGGTGGGCGGAGACAATGGGCATTGCCGTGGGCGTGGGTGCGCTGACGGCTGGGGCCCTGATCTTGGGGGCGGATGGGCGATGCCAGAACCTCAACGATTCTGTACTGACATGTTCGATAGTCTGGAAGAGCAATATCCCAGGCGGCGCCACGCTCGTCGCGGCGGGGGCCGGAGTCGCGATCACCTCGGCGGTGCTGCTCATCGTCGATGAGCGGCGGGGTCGGGCGCGGCAGGATCGAAGGGTGCGGCTGGAGCCGAGCGGGGTGCTGCGGTTTTGACCGTGGGGTTCTCGCGAGGCCGGGATTCGAGGTGAAGGACTGATGAACACAGATGTGAAATTCATTATGGTATTGCTTCTTGGGCCAGGGCTCTTGATGGGTTGTCGCCTTATCGACAACCCGGAATTTACCGAAGGGTCGGAGTCCGGCACGTCCTCTGCAACGTTGAGCGCGGGCATCACGGGAAATGATCCAACCGCGTCGAGCATGTCGTCGAGCGACACGACAACGGCCATGAGTGAGTGTGGCAACGGAGTGATTGATGGTGCCAACGAGTGTGATGGCGCAGATTTAGGTAATGCCACATGTCTCACCGAAGGATTCAGCGGCGGAACGTTGGTGTGCAGTGGCGAGTGTACCCTTGACACCAGCGGGTGCTTCGTGTGCGGTGATGGAGTGGCGAACGAAGGCGAGGAATGCGACGGTAGGGATCTCAGGGGGGAGACATGCACGACTCAGGGGTATTCTGGCGGTAACCTCGCCTGTGTGGGGTGTCAGCTCGATGCGTCGGGGTGTGTCCCGGATATGGTCGAGATTCCCGGTGGGGTATTCACGATGGGGACGAATGAGTTCCTCGAGAACGCGGGGCCAGAGCGACAGGTGCACGTGGATACGTTTTGGATCGATGTGACGGAAGTGACGGTGGACGAGTATGCGCAATGTACTATGGAGCTTGGGGCATGCCTGCTCCCAGGAATTGGGCCCAACTGCAACTGGGATTCCGGCAACGGAGAGCGTCCAATCAACTGCGTGACCTGGGATCAGGCTGTAGCGTACTGCAGTTGGGCGGGAGGTCGGCTGCCGACCGAGGCGGAGTGGGAGAAGGCCGCGCGAGGGACGGATGCTCGGATGTACCCATGGGGAGACAGCCCGCGGCCAAGTTGCGAGTATGCCGTAGTCGAGGTAGTAGAGAACGACATGGGGGTGGATGGCTGTGGGACCAACGCAACGATGGATGTGGGGACCAGGCCACTGGACGTATCATTCTACGGTGCGCGTGACATGACGGGCAACGTAGCGGAGTGGGTCGCCGACTGGTACGCGGAGGGGTACGACCCGGAAGATATAGACAATCCAACGGGGCCGGGGATGGGGGCTGAGCACATAGGGCGTGGTGGCGCTTATACTGTGCCTGCGGTCTATGCAGATTTGTGGACTTACTTCCGTCGTGCATCCCCAGTCTTGATCTACGGGAGTTCTGGCATGGGTTTTCGGTGTGTGCAGGACTCGCCGTGACCGCCAAGTTCGAAAGAATTGCATCGCCTCCTACGGTGTTCATCACGTTTATCGTGGCCACTCTCGGGATGTCAAACCATCATGAGGTCGTCGTAGTCGCGGCGGAGGGCCTCGTGGGGTCACAGCTCTCGTCGCTCGGCACGTCAGCGACGAGAGCCGCCTGAGCCTCTATCCAACTGATATGCGGCTGCACGCGTCGCCCACGCCGGTTCGGATGTCCTTGCCGCCGGGTGAGCATTGGTCGGGTGACGCGGCGTCGAACTATGATGGTGTTCGGCCCGAATGACCCGCGAAGACTTCACACTGACGGTCTCGATCCACCGGTTTGGTCCATCCTACCAGGTCGAGCTTCGTCATCGTGATCCAGACAGCCAGGCCGAGACCCAGTCACAGCGCGGAGCCGTCAGCTTCGATCTCGGGCAGCTGCTCGAAAAAGAGCTCACCGGCTACGGCGAGGCCCTCGCCGCGCAGCGGTTCGACGACGACGAGATCAAGAAGCGCTTCTTGGACGTCGCACGAATGGCCGAGAGCAGGGACGCGGGTCTGCGGATCTCGCTGAGCATCGATCCCTCGGCGCAGGAACTCCAGTCGCTGCGCTGGGAACTCCTGTGCCATCCCGAGACGGGCAAGCGCTTGACCATGTCAAAGTCTGTGTACTTGTCGCGGTTCATGGTGTCGCGCGACTGGCGGCCGGTGAAGCTGCGGCCCAAGAACATGCTGCGCGCGCTGATCGTCGTCTCGGCGCCGACGTCCATGCCAAAGGGACTGAGTGCGATCGAGTTCGACAACGAGGTCGAGGCGGTCAAGCCAGCACTCGAGCTCGACGGCATCGAGCTCGACGTGCTCGGGGGTCCAGGCGCGCCGGTGACTCTCCGCTCCCTACTGGCGAAGCTGCGCGAGGGGGTTGATATCGTCTACCTCGTCAGCCACGGCATGTTCTCGCGCAGGTCGGGGAACCCAGCACTCGTGCTTCAGGACAAGGCTGGCGCTGCGAAGATCACCGGGGGCGAGCGCATCACCGATCAGGTCGAGACCCTGTCCCATCCACCTCGCCTGTGGGTTCTCGCGTCGTGCCAGAGCGCGGGTGACGGCGGCCAACTCCAGCAACAAGACAAGTCCACGGCCCAGGCCACGCTGGCCGGGCGCCTCGCCGACGCAGGTGTCCCGGCGCTGGTCGCGATGCAGGGCTTCATTTCAGTGCAGACGGTCGCTGAGATGATGCCGGTGTTCTTCATCGAGCTGTTGCGCGACGGACGGATCGATCGCGCCCTCACCGTCGCTCGCAGCGCCGTCTGCGAGCGACACGACGACTGGATGCCGGCTCTGTACACGCGCCTGGTAGGAGGTCGCCTGTGGTACGAGGCTCGCTTCGCGGACGACAACCCCGACGAGATCTGGCGCAAGCTCGTACCCTCCGTGCGCAACGGCAAGCTCGTACCCGTCATCGGTGCGCGCCTGCTCGAGGGGGTCCATGGGGGCGCCCACGACGTCGCCGGACGCCTCGCCCGTGACAGCGGCTTTCCGCTCGCCCGCTATCACTGGGATGACCTGCCGCGGGTGACCGAGTACATCGCCGTCAACAGCTCGCGCTATAACGTAATCGAGACCTACAAGGCCCAGCTGATCGCCAACTTGGTAAGGCAGCACAAGCTGCCGGGCATCAAGCCAAAGCACCCACCTCCGACGTCCAGGCTCGTCGAGTTGGTCGAGACTGTCGGCGCGCACCAGCGCAAGGACCCCAACGATCCGCATCGGCTGCTGGCCGAGCTCCCGGCCTCGGTCTATGTGACCACGACCTTCGACCCGCTGCTCGAGCGCGCGCTCGAGGCCAAGGGGCGTTCCCCACAGTCCATGTGTACCGGCTGGCGCCACGAGAGCGACCTGCCCGATCAGGAGGACAAGGACGAGAGCAAGACCAAGCGGCCCGACGAGTGCGCGCCGATCGTCTATCACGCGTTTGGAGCGTTCGACGCCAACAGTGACGAGAGCTTGGTGCTGACCGAAGACGATTACCTCGACTACCTGCTGCAGGCCCGGGAGCTCAACTTGGTGCCCAAGGTGATCGAGAGGGCGCTGGTCGACAACTCGCTCTTGTTTCTCGGCTTTCGCCTGACCGACTGGCACTTCCGGGTGTTGTTTCGCCTGATGATGGGCTTACCCGGGCGCAAGCGACTCGAGCGCTACTGCCACGTCGCCGTTCAGGTCGATCCAGATATGCAGACCATGGCCGACGTCGAGGGGGTGCGGACCTACCTATCAACCTACTTTGGCAAGCAGGCAAATATCTCCATCTATTGGGGTAGCTCGGCCGAGTTCCTCGTAGCTCTGCGCGACGCGCTCGAGATCAGCGAGGACGAGGACGACGGCGGCGACGATGATGCCGGTGACGATGATGACGGTGACGATGATGATGACGACGACTACGACGACTACGAGTAGCGACCCCGCGCCCAACCCCTACGTGGGTCCGCGCTCGATCCAGGAGGACGAGAAGCTCTACGGCCGCGAGGCCGAGCTCATGGAGCTCTACGATTGCCTCCTGGCCCGAAGGATCGTCGTACTCCACTCACCGTCCGGGGCGGGCAAGAGCTCGCTGGTCCAGGCCGGACTGCTCCCGCAGCTGCGTGCGAACGAGTTCGTGGTCTGGAAGACGATCCGCGTCAATCTCGATCCCTCGGGGCTCGAGGGGATCCCTCCAATGACCAATCGCTACCTGCTCAGCGTGATGCTGAGCCTCGAGGAGGAATTGCCCGAGCGTCGGCGGCGCAGCGCGGCCAAGCTGGCGAGCATGGAACTCAAGGACTATCTCGACGGGCGGCCCCCGGCCCAGGAACAACCCCGGCGGCCCGGGGGCGATGT
>JBCCWC010000104.1:0-48703 GCA_039194325.1 Myxococcota bacterium | reverse complement strand
GGGGTCCGGCCCGGGTGAGCAGATCGGTGGCGCCGATGTATCCCGGGGCCATGCTGCCCCGCAGTATATAGTCGAGCTCATAGTGACGCTCGGCGTGGGGCGCCTTGGCGGGCGCGGCGATGACGGTACGACCTCGCACGATCTCCTGGCGGGTTTCGGGCTCGACTAGCTGATCATCGACGCGCGGCCATGACCGACGGCTGGGCAAGCGCACCGTCGTCGAGCCATCCGCCGCGGGGGCGAGCAAGACTCGATCGGTCGGAGGCTTGGGATCCATGGTCCACCAAGGATAGCGCGCTCGTGCGTGTACCGCGATGCGCCATGGGCGGCGCGTTCCATGCCGGCGTCGCGCGCGGGAACCCCCATCGCCCATCGTTGTCCCACCCGCGCATGTCCGGCGCCCGCGTGATCCTGTGCCCCCTGGTTTCCTTGTACCGGTGGTGGGGTTTGGTCGCGGTGTTGCTGGTGGCCTGCCGGACCACGGTGCCCGCCGGGCCGCCCCGGGTCGAGCAGTGGCTGCCCGCCTTCGATCCGGAGGCGATCGCCGATGGTCGTCCTCCCGATCTAGGGCCACTGCCTGCGCTGGCCGTCCGCGACTATGGGCCCGAAGGGGTGCTCGGTGACCACCCGATCCGGGTGCGGTTCAATCAGCCCGTGGTCGACATGCGGCGCCCGGCCGGCGAGCGCAGCGATGTTGCACTCACCCTCCATGCTCTGCCGGCCGAAGCTGTCGACACGAATGGACCGCGGGTGCCGGTACTCGACGTGCGCAGCCTCTGGACCCGGTCCGACACGCTCGAGCTTCGCCTGTCGCGACCGCTGACCCCGGCCACCCGCTACGAGGTCACCTTGCCCGCGGGGCTACGCAACCGAGACGGCTCCACGCTGGGCGCCGTGCGGTGGCGCTTCGAGACCGCGCGTCCCCAGGTGGAGGTGCTGGCCGAGGACGAGGCGCTCTTGGCTCATGAGCCGCTCTACGTGACCGTCGATCAGCCGGTCGATCCCGGGGTGTTGCAGCGCAATGTCCAGGTGACCGCGCCATCGCGCCCCGGAGGCGAGCCGGCGGCGGTGGCCGTTCGGGTGCGCCGCGTGGATCCCGAGGTGTTGCCCGAGCCCTGGCGCGACTATTGGTGGTTCGACGCCGACGACCCGGACGCTCCGTCGCTCTATGCGATCGAACCGGCGGGCCGCTGGCCGCCCGGGGTCGCCGGGATCTTGCGCGTCGAGGCGGGCTTGCGCGGTCGACTTGGCCCGCTGCCGATTGCCGAGTCCTATGAGGCCCCCTTCACGATCCGTGATCGCTTGCGGGTGGTCGAGGTGGAGTGCGCCCGGCGGCAGGGTCGGTCGTGCGCGCCGGGGGGGATCACGTTGGTCCTCTCGACCGAGATCGACGAGCCGTCGCTTCGCGCGGTGAAGGTCTCCCCGCGGCCCGAGTCGCTGTCCATCGAACCGGGGTGGGGCTACGACGAGGGCAGCACGGTCGAGATCGACGGGGAGTTCGTCCCTGGTCGCTCTTATGTGATCACCGTGGGCCAGGGCCTCACCGACGTGCACGGCCAGCGCCTGGGGCGGCGTTGGCGTCGACGTTTTGGTGTGCGCCGGGCTCCGCCGGTGCGGGAGCAGCCGGGGCCCACGAGGCTGTGGTTGTCGAGCCAGCGGGGTACCTACCTACGACCCGACCAGGCCCGGGTCGGCATCATCGGCGAGCACGTGGCGCAGGCGCGGGTGCGGATCGCGGTGTTCGATGCGTCGACTCTATCGCCGGGGTTGATGCCACAGTTGGTGCCGCTGTTGGCCGCCGACGATCTGATGCAAGTGGCCTGGCCCGAGGTTCCGACGACCGTCGTCGAGCGCACTCTCGAGCCCGAGGGGCGAGACGGTCGAGCCGAGCACGTGCTCGATCTATCGCGCTACGCGGGCCAGGGGGACGCCGTGCTCGTGGAGTTGGCCGTCGCCTCGCCGACCGAGCATGGCCGGGCCGATCTCGAGTCGACGCGCGCACCGGTGCGTGGCTTGTTTCAGATCTCGGACATCGGCGTCGTAATCGACCAGGGTCCCGCCCGCGGTTTCATACGGGCGACTCGGGCCACCCGCGGTCGGCCCTGGTCGAGGCTTACGGCGCAGCTATACGCTGAGGAGCACAGCCAGGCCCTGCCCCCGACCGACACCGATGGCCTGGTCTCGCTGCCCGAGGCCGAGTCGATCGAGAGTGATGCGTGGATCGTGCTACGTGATCCGACCGCCGGCGATCGACTTGTGGTGCCCGTGCCTTCGATCCGGTGGCCCTCGGCCCGCGGCCCGGCGCCGGTGGTTCACTGGATGACGTATCGCTCCCGGCGTCGACGGGTCGCCCGGAGCGAGCCACCACCGCCGCCGCCGCCCGGCCTGCGCCGGGGCGAGCGTGCGATGTTGGCGGTTCAGCTGGGTCGTGGCGTCTACCTGCCCGGGGACTCGGTGCACCTGGCCGGCTGGGCCGGGATCTCCACGCCCTACGGCGAGATCGCGACCCGGCGGGCCAAGACCGAGACCCCGGTGGTGGTCGAGCTGCGGACCGGCGGGCGCGTGGTCGTCAGCCGCCGGGTCGAGATCGATCGCCACGGGCGCTTCTCCTCCACGCTGCCGCTGCCGCCGGGGGCCCCCTTGGGCCTCTACACAGCGCGCGCCCAGATGCTGGAGGGAACCGCGGCCGCGCCCTTCATGCTGGCCGATACCCGCTTGCCCACCTTCGAGGTGACCGCTTCTGCTCGCGATCATGAGGGGCAGGGGTGGTTGCGGGGGACCGACGCCCGGGTCTTGGTGCGAGCGGACTACCTCAGCGGTGAGCCCACGCCCATCGAGCACCTGGACTGGGAGGCATCGTGCCACTCCACCTCCTTTTCCCATCCGGCCCTGTCGGGTTGGACGTTCCGCCGGGACCATGACGCTTCGCCGCTCGAACGCCATGGGAGCCGGGACGGCGCCGTGGAGCCGGCGGCGCAGATGGTGCTGTCGCTGCCCACCGACGGGCTCGATCCCCTCGTCCCGCACTGGTGCCGGGTGAGCGTGGCCGTTCAGGACGCGACCTTCCAGCAAAGCGGGGCCGACACCAGCTATTTCGTCCACCCCACGCGGGCCTACGTGGGCTTGCGCTGGCCGGACGATCCGGTGGCGGGCACCCCCTTGGGGGTGGAGGTGATCGCGGTGGCCCGCGACGGTCGTCGGATCGCCCATGATGGCGTCGAGGTGGTCATCGAGCGCGAGCCCGAGGCCGAGGGGCGCCGCAAGGAGCACTCTATGGTCGAGGTGGCCCGCTGCTCGCTCGAGCTGACCGCCGAGCAGGACCCGGCCCGCTGCGAGGTCGCGCGGCCCGTGGTCGGTGCCTATCGGGTCCGTGCCACTACGGTGGTGGATGGGGTGCCGATCCGCACCGACGCGGTTGTCGTCGTCGACGCACCGCCGGTTGTCGAAGCGACCGAAGTGAAGCGCTCGGGAGCGAGCTCTGAGGCTCCCTTTGAGCCTGAGTTCGAGGCCGGAGCCGAGGCCGAGTCCGAGGCATCCAAGCCCCGCCCCTTCGCGATCCATGCGCCCCGGCGCGGGAGTGCGGGCGCGCCGATCGATCTACGGATCGAGGGCCCCTGGGACACGGCCCGGGGCTTGCTCACCGTCGAGCAGACGGGGCTGCGTGAGGCTCGGCCCTTCGTGCTCGACGGTGGCGAGGCGGTCGTGACCGTGACCCCCCGGCAGGGTCGCGGGCCCCTGCTGGATCTTCGGGCCATCGTGGCCACCCCCCAGACCACCCGCGATCGACCGCGCGTCGTGCATGCTCGCGATCGAGTGCGGCTGACCGAGGACCGCGCGCTCGCGGTCGACGTCGAGGCCCCGGCCAAGGCCGCCCCCGGCTCGGAGGTCTCGCTCCGCGTTCGGGTGTCCGATCGCGCGGGCCGCCCTGTCGATGCTCGCGTCGCGGTATGGGTGGTCGACGACGCCGTTCACCAGCTGCGCGGGCCGTACATGCCGATGCTCGAGCGAAGCTTCAACCCGCTGCGGGCCCCCATGCACGCGCAGCGGTCCAGCTATGACCAGCTGTTGCGCCCCTTCTCCCCTTGGGAGTTCGGCGGGCGCGGCCGCCGAGCGCCCCGGGTGCGACAGGCCAAGGCCCAGATCAAAGGCGCGATGGACCTGCAGGTGCGCCAGCGCTTCGAGTCGGTGCCGCTGTTCGAGGGCAACGTGGGCACCGGGTCCGACGGCGTGGTGGAGCTGCCGCTGTCCTTGCCCGACGATCTGACCCGCTTCGTGGTGCTCGCGGTCGCCTCGGCCGAGCTGCCCCGAGCGGTCGGCCGGGCCTCCGGTCCTGCCCGCTTCGGCCGCGGGGAAGCCTCGCTCGAGGTGAGCGCCCCGCTGACCGTGCGCACCGTGTTCCCTCGGATCTTGCGTCCCGGCGACGAGGCGGAGCTCGCCGCCTTGGTGACCACGCCCGCCGGGCGACCGGGCACATTGACCGTCGAGGTGGAGCGCAAGGCGCTCGGGGGCAGGCTCGCCTGGCAGGGTCCCACGCGGGTGACCCGCCAGGTGGACGGTCGCGGGCCGACCCGGGTGGACTTTGCCGTGCGGGCCCAGGGCCCGGGGCAGCCGCGCGTGCAGATGCGGGCCCGCTTTGCGCCCCAGGGCAGTGCGAACCGGCGGGTCGCCGCCGTGGAGCGAACGCTGACCATCGCGGTAGAGCGTACCCAGGTCGAGCGCGCCGCGATCTACGGGCGGATCGACGCCGACGCCCCCGTGGGGATTCCCGTGCGGATCCCCCAGGGGGTGCGGCCCGACTTCGGGGGGCTGACCCTCACCCTGCGCAGCACCGCCCTGGGTGACCTCGACGAGGCGGCCCGCTACCTCGAGGAGTATCCCTACGGCTGCCTCGAGCAGACCGCTAGCCGCTTGTTGCCCCTGGTGGCCCTGACAGGGCTGGCCGATCGCCTCCCCGCGGGCGTTCGCGATCCGGCCACGCAGTGGTCGAAGACCCTCGACCATCTGCTGTCGATGCAGCGGGCCGCGGGAGACTTCACCTACTGGGCGGAGAGCTCGGAGCCGGCCCCCTATGCGTCCGCCTATGCCACGTGGGTGCTGCAGCTGGCCGTCGATGCCGGGCAGCCGGTGCCCGCGTCGGCGCTTGACCGGGCGCTCGACGCCCTGGAGCAGCGTCTCGCCCAGCCCCCGCCCCGCACCCCGTGGCCGCAGCAGCCGTGGTGGGCCGAGCGTGCCCTCGTCGTGCATGCGCTGGCGCAGGCCGGGCGAGGCCAAGCCCCGGGGTTCGAGGTCGCGCTCGACGAGCTCTACGCTCGTCGCGGGGCGCTGCCCCTTTTTGCGCAGGCCCTGGTGCTGATGGCCATGCATCGGGTCGATCCGGTCGACGCGCGCGTGATCGATCTGCGGCGTCGGATCTCGGCCAGCATCGAGCAGACGCCGAGCACCGCCCACCCGGTCGAGCGAAGCAACGATCGATTCCTCGCGCTGTTCGACTCGCCCGCGCGCAGCCACGCCCTTACGCTGATGGCCTGGCTGCAGATCGAGCCGGATTCCCCGCTGGTCGACAAGCTGGCGCGGGGTCTACGATCGCGGCGCCAGGGGGGTCGCTGGCGCAACACCCAAGAGAACGCCTATGCGCTGCTGGCCCTGTCCGCCTATGCGCGCGCGCGCGAAGCGGTGGCCCCCGACCATCGGATCGCGGCCTGGGTCGGGCCCACCCCGCTGGGTCATGTCGAACACCGGGGGCATGACACGGCGGCGCGGCAGCTTCGGATCGCGATGGCCGATCTGCTGGGTCCGGTGGACGATGACGGGGCCACCTCGGTGGTGCTCGACCGCGAGGGGACCGGCGCTGCGCACTATCGGCTCGGTATGGAGTGGGCCGCCACGGGTGATGCTCCGGCGCGTAGTCAGGGCCTGTCGATCTCACGCCGGCTGCTCGAGGGATCCCGCGAGCCCGGTGAGGTGCTCCGCGCGGGTCGACGTTATGCGCTCGAGGTGGTGATCGACACTGACGCGCCCCAGCGCTACCTGGCGGTCGAGATCCCTCTGCCGGCGGGTCTGGAGGCCATCCAGACCCCACTGGGCGCCGGGGCGGCCGCGCGCTCCGGGCTGGGGCGCGTCGGGTCATCGGGGTGGTGGGTGAGCCACCAAGAGCTCCACGGCGACCGGGTGCTGCTGTTCGCCGACGCGCTGGATCCTGGACGCCATGTGCACACGATCCCCCTGCTCGCCGCCACGCCGGGTCGCTTCGTGCTGCCGGCGGCGGTGGTGGAGGCCATGTACACCCCGGAGATCCGCGCCACGACCACCCGCACCCGGCTCCGCATCGAGCAAGTGCGCGCAGGCTCGGCCACGGTGCGGGGCCGGGCCCGAGCGGGGCGGCGTTAGTCCAGCGGCTCGTCGGTCGACAGCGCGACGCACCACGATTCCAGCATGGCCGGCTCGGCGACCGCCGGGTCGGCCAGGCTCTGCACATGGAGCGTCCAGTCACCCCCGGCCTCCTGCCCGGCGAGGAACGCCAGCGCTTCGGTGGGGATCACCACGCCGGCGACGGCCGAGCCTTCTTCGAGGCAGCTTTGATCGGCCAGGAAGATCGCGTCGTCGTCGAAGATCGCGTCCACGTGGCTGCCCTCGCACCCGCCGCTTTGGGGCTGGTCCATCAGGGTCAGCGTGGTGCCGTCGTGTTCGACGGAGATCTGGAGATCGCCGACCCGCGGGTGGGTGACGCGAACCAGCACGTGGACGTCCGCTAGAGCGCCCATCAGGGGGATCGTCAGGGTGTCGGTCACCACCCCCGCCTCGGTCGGGGCGTAGGGCATCTGGCAGTATGAAGGGTCTGGGGAAGGGGTTGCGGTGGTGGTGTCTTCACCAGAAGGAGACCCGGTCCCGGCCGGGCACTCGTCCCGATCGCAGGCGGTGGACGATCCATCCTCTGGATCTACGGTGGTGTCGGCGGGGGACGAAGTGCTGGTCTCGTCGTCGTCGCGATCGCTGGTGGTGCCTAGTGGGATCTCGATGATCACCCCGCAGCCGGTCGACGCCAGCAGCAGCGGCAGGAAAACCAGCCACGCTCGATCGCGGCCAGGAGGCCGAGCGAAGGTGCGAGCGTCATCGCTCGCGTCGAGCTCGCCCTGAACATAGGGCAGTGGCGAAAAGGGGGCGGGCGTATGCAATGGCGACATTCGGGGAGTGACCTCGGGGACGTGGACCGCCGCCGAGGCCATAGGGCTGGTCTCGGGGGTGGTCGAGGATGAGGGACGGTTTTGGACGGTTTTGGACGGCAAGGGATCAAGGGCCACCGGAGCCGCTAGGCGACACCGGTCACCGATGAACACGGATTAACTAAGAACATCCATGGGATGACGTCGATCGAACACGATCTCGTCTCCAACACCGGCTGAGCGGCAGGGCATGGTCTCCGATTACACCGGGGGCCCACGGAGATCGACGGCGGGACATCAGCCGATCCCACGTCTCGGTCCAACGCGGTGTTCCAATGATGATAGTGAAGATGGCTGCATTGTGATGGTTTCGATCGACTTCTACTGACGCTGGTCGTCAGTAGATCGGCACGTCGACCGAGCCCCGGGACGCTTTGCATGGGATGATTCCCCATGGGATGCGCCCCATGAGGGCTGGAGGACCGGAGTCGGGCTCGACCCCGCGGTGGCTATTGGGGCCTGCCGCATCGACCGAGCTGATAGTGCGATACCCACCACTGCCGCCCACCTTGGTAGCCGAACAGCTCCGCGCAGGCCATGAAGAAGATGCGCCAGCGCTGCTGCCACACCGGAGCGGCGGCCGGGCCGTAGGTGTGCCTCATGATCGATCGTACTTGCTTTCGGCGACGATCGACATTGGCCAGCCACGCGTTGGCCGTGCGCTGGTAGTGCGACCCTGGCCAGCGCCACTGCCGGAGCACCCGCAGATCGGATCGACACCGCAGCAGCAGATCATCGCTGGGCATGATGCCCCCCGAGAAGAAGTGGCGACCCATCCAGTTGCTGGCCCCCTCGGTCGCGAAGCCGTAGGGCACGTGGCGATGGCAGAAGATGTGCACGAGTACGCGCCCGTCGGGTTCCAGCCCGGCCGCGATGGCGTCCAGCAGGCGCTCGTAGTTGCGCATATGCTCGAACATCTCCACCGACACCACGCGATCGAACCGACCCATCATGGGGATCATGGGGAGCGTGGTGGCGAAGTCGTTCATGTCTGCGGTGAGCACCTCCAGGTTGGTCAGGCCCCGCTGCTGGGCGACGCGCTCGATGTATCGTCGCTGCGACGCCGAGTTGGAGACCGCGGTCACCCGGCTTTGCGGGTAGCGCTGGGCCATCCACAGGGTCAGCGATCCCCAGCCGCACCCGAGCTCGAGGATCCGCTGGCCATCGGCCAGCTCGGCGTGCGCGGCCGTGCGGGCCAGGGCTTCGGCTTCGGCCTCGGCCAGCGTGGTCGACCGCGTGGGCCAGTAGGCGCAGCTGTACTTGAGGTGGGGTCCCAGCGCCTCGCGGAAGAACGCCGTGGGCAGCGCGTAGTGCTGCTCGTTGGCGTCTTGGGGCGCCGGGGCGATCGGTCCCTGGCGCATCTGCTCCACGAAGGCTTCGGTCTGGGCGATCGCCTCCGCGGGATCATCGGGTATGTCCTCGCGCAGCCGCTGGGCGCACATGCGGCGGATCGCCTGCCGGATGACCCGATCGGGGATCCGGCCGGACTCGGCGAGGTGGATGGCCAGCTGGTCGAGGGCGGCGGCGTTCATCGCCGCCAAGGGTACGTGTTCGGGTGGGCGAAGCGCGTGAACGCCGTGATTTCGAGGGCTTGGTGGCGTCTCGGGACCCCTTAGCCAAACAATCCTTCGAGCGGCACGGTCGACTTGTCCTCGTCGCCAAAGTGCTACAGCGGGTGGTCGAAGGCCTCGGCGATCGCCAGCCACAGGTCGTTGAACGAGCGGCCGTCGTACTGCAGGTAGCGCCCGCCGCCGAGGCGCCCACCCGCCCCGCCAAACAGGATCGCGGGCACGTCCCGGAAGGTGTGCCCGCCTTGGGCCATCTCGCTCAGGTACACCACCAGGGTGTTGTCGAGCAGGCTCCCGCTGCCGAAGGGATCGGGGGTCGCGTCCAGATCGGCCAAGAACTCGGCCATGCGCTCGCTGTACCACGTGTCGATCATCGCCAGCTCGGCCTTGGGGCTGCTGCTGTGGGTGATCCCGTGGTGGCCCTTGTCGCGCACGCCCTCGATCACGTCGCTGAAGTTGACGTGCGAGGTGCCGGCCGCCCACATGAAGGTCGCGATCCGGGTCATGTCGCACATGAACGCGGTCTTGATGAGCTGCAGCTGGGCCATCCCGATCGCCTGGTGCGAGGCGCCGCCGCCCGGCAGGATGCCTTCGAGCTCCTGAACCTGGCCGATGCAGGCGGCCGAGGCCGAGCCCTCGAGGTTGGTGCGCAGCTGGGCGATCGCGTCGCGGTGGGACTCGAGCTTGGCGATCTGGGCGCTGGGGGCCCGGGCCGCGAGGCGATCGAGGTCGCCGTCGAGGACGTCCATCACGTGGAGTTTGCGCTGGCGGATCGCCTCGAGCTGATCGAGGTTGCCGCCGCCCTCGCCCAGCACGATCGAGCCAAACAGGTGCGAGAACGCCTCGTCGACCTGGTCTTGGGGCGGCATGGGCTGGGCCCAGGGGTTTTGTCCCAGCGGCGCGCCGTAGGTCAGCACGCGGTGGTAGATGTCGTCGCGGTCGGCCCGGGTGTCCGCGGCCAGCTGGACCGACGCGATCGGCGTGTCGGCAAACAGCGGCGATTGCTCCGCCAAGATCTGGTCGAGCGAGGGGTGCGAGGCGATCGGGGTGTCGAAGTCGGGGGACTCCACCGGGGCGCTGCCCGACATCACCGTGACCATGCCCGAGCCGTGGTTGTCGCCCGGGGCTCCGCTTTGCCGGATGATGTCCAGGCCTCCGAGGATCACCATGCGGTCGCGCAGGGCCTCGAAGGGGGCGGTGATCTCCCCGAGCACGAAGTCCTCGGTGCCGCCGGTGGGGAACCACTGCTCGGGGACGGTGCCGCAGGGGAAGTGGACCACCAAAAGGCGGGTGGGGGGGCCGACCAGGGGATCGGCCTGCACCGAGCGCCAAAAGGGCAGGCTGACCGCTCCGGCGGCCGAGGCGTAGCCCAGGCCCCGCAGCAGCGAGCGACGAGAGACTTGGATGCCGTGCATGCTACTGGTCCTCCCTGTGGCGCAGGCGGAACGCCTCGCTCAGCGCCACCGCCCGGATGGGCTCGGCGAGCGCGCCGCCGGCCTCCTCCACGCGTGCTTCGATCTGCTCGAGCTCACACTCGTCGGCATCGCCCAGGCGCCGCCCCAGCGCGTAGGTGACCAGCTGCTCGGTGACGCACGCGCGCACCTGTGGATCGTCGGCGAGGCGATCCATCAGCTGTACCGCATCGTCGACCGGTCCTACCTCGGGGACGTCGGCCGAGGCGTCCACCGGCTGCCCGTCGAGCTCGAGGCGGAAGCGGCCGATCGGGTCGTAGTGCTCGAAGGTCAGCCCCACCGGGTCGATGAGGTTGTGGCACGACGCGCAGGCGACCTCCTGGGCGCGGTACTCGGCCAGCGCTCGCTGGTCGAGGCCGTCGAGATCGGGGTCGTTGAGGTCGACCCCCGGCGGCGGCGCCGGCAGGTCGTTGCACATCAGCAGCTCCTGCACGAGCAGGCCGCGGTGCACCACCGAGGTCTCCTCGGGTGCGGCCAGCGCGGCCATCATTCCCAGGCCGGTCATGATCCCCGCCCGCTCGTCGGCGGGCAGCTGCACCTCCACGAACGCCTCGCCGGTGACGCCCTGTATCCCGTACAGCGCGGCCAGGCGCTCGTTGACGAAGGTGGTGCGCGAGGTGAGCAGGTCGGCGAGCGTCCCGGCGGGCATCAGGTGCTGTAGCACCGTGACCAGCTCGGTCGCCATGTCCTGGGCGACCGCATCGTCGAACTCGGGGTAGTGCTCGTCCGACTTGTCGAGCCCGCTGACCTTGGGCACCCCCAGCCACTGCCCGTAGATCCGCACCAGGTTGTCCTGCCCGCGGGGGCTTTGCAGCAGCCGGTCCACGTGTGCCTCGAGCACGGCCAGATCGGCGATCGAGCCGTCCTCGGCCGCGGCCCACAGCGGATCGTCGGGGATCGAGTCCAGCAGCAGGAACGACACCGCCGAGGCCAGCTCGTAGGCATCGAGGCTCACCGTGGCGGTCTGCGCATCGGCGGCGCCCAGCTCGGTGCGGTACAGGAACGACGGGGCCTGCAATACCGCCTCGATGACCAGGCCCACGCCGGCTGCGAAGCTCTCCTGCTCACCCTCGCGGTAGAGGGCCAGCAGCGCCTCGCGCTCCTGGTCGTCGATCGGGCGGCGAAACGCTCGGGGCACGATCCGGTCGATGAGCTCGGCCGCGCAGGCCTCATCGCCCTTTGCCGGCTCGCACGAGACCAGCGTGTCCAGCGAGGCCACCGCCTGCGTGGCCGCGTCGCTGGCCGCGGTCGCGTACTGCGAGGCCATCGGGCCCGTCACCGCGAACAGCTCCGACTCGTTGACGAAGCTGTCGGCGGTGGTGCCTGGAGTCTTGACCTTTGTGACCTCCGTCAGCCCCAGGAGATCCCGGGTGGCATTGGCGTGTTGCGAGTCCGAGAGCCGCCAGATCCGGGTGGGCGCCAGCGAGTCCTCTCCGCAAAGAGGCTCGGGGCCTGCTGGCTCTTCGTCGTCGCTGTGCCCGTCTCCCGAGTCGCCGGCGCTCGTGTTCGGCGGGTCACCCGAGTCTTGGTCATCAAACGACCCGAGCCCGACGTAGCAGCCACAGCACCAGCACAGCCCCACCACGGCCGACAATTGCCGAGCGAGGTCCCAGGGTCGAATGATCTTCATGGTGCACCTACTCGACATTGTTCGATTCACGGACGACGCTGGTGCCTGGGCTTGGTCTTGCTCATGGCCATCGTCTTGCGGTGGAGAACGGTGAAGCTTCTTGGATCGCCCTGCGCGCCGGCTAGAGTTACGACCGCTGGCTTTTTGATCACGGATTTGTCGGGGTTTGTTGGCGAGCTGGAACACGGCATTGACCGTCAGTGGCCCCGCCTCACCGTACTCACCGTCAACGAGTATAAGTGTCGGCCTATCGGGGGACTAGGTGGACGAAGATGCGTTGTTCGTCCTCCTTGCCACATGCTTTTCGACGTCCTATCAGGTATCGAAGGCCACGCGTTCTCTGCTCGTTGCCTCGGTGTCAGTCGCCACCGAATGCACACGGCGATCGTGGCCCACGGCCCCCTTGGCGGGTTCAGGGGGCCGTGGGCCGCGGGCGCGGGGTCTCGACCCCCCCTGGCGGGCTCCCGGCGTGCTCCCGGCGTGCTCCCGGCGAGGTCCCGGCGAGATCCCGGCGTGCTCCCAGCCGGGTTGTCCGGGGCTGGTGCGTTCGAAACCCGAGCGGCGGCGCCCCGGGGGGCGCCGCCGCGTTCGTGCGTACTGGCGTGTGCTCGGTGAAAGCGGGTCGGGCTGGCTACGGCAGCGGGTTACCCGAGTGCGGCGAGGCCAGGTAGGGCATCGTGTCCCCGAAGGGCAGGTCGTTGTCGTCCACCCCGTCGCCCAGCGGGGCGCCGTTGTTGCAGACCACCGTCAACAGGGTGTCGACCACGTCGTCCTCCAGGGTCCGGCCGTTGGGGAACCCGCTGTTGGCGAAGGTCTGGTCCGCGTTGATGTTGATCCGCAGAAGGTCGGCGGCGGTGGTGCCGTTGGGCGACAAGAGGCCCACGATGTCGAGGCGGCCGTCGGCGGGCGTGTCGGCGCAGCCGGCTCCGAGCACCGCGTTGAGCAGACCGGTCAGCTCGGGGTCGAGGATGTAGGCGCCGAAGTTGGCCACGTCGTCGGCGGGGTGGCTACGGTTGAACACGTCCTTGTCTTGCAGCGGCACCACCACCTCGTTGATGAGCGGCCAGGCCAGGCGGGAGACCTGCTGGAAGCCGCCGAAGTTGGCGTCGTAGCCGTGGGGGGTGCGCACGGTGACGATCGGACGCTTGGCGCGGGCGTAGATCCCCACCACCGAGTCGGGGCCCGCGGAGCCGGCTGCGGGGCGCTCGCTGCCGGTGAGCTCGGTGATCGGCACCTCGAGCACCAGCGACATCACGTTGACGCCGTCAGTGGTCGGCGCGCCGGCGACCCCGAGCAGGTCGAACACGTGGAGATCCACGAAGAAGGGCTCGTCGCGGGGGCCCGCGAAGACCTGGCCGCCGTCGGCCGTGGGGGTGATCGCTTGGTTGGCCACCGAGTCGTAGTCGGGGAAGCTGCGGTCGCCCACGTGCCACGGGGCCACGGGCGCGCCCTCGACGACCAGCTCCACCGACTTGCCGCCGTACTCGTCGTACTTGGCCTTGTACAGATCGTAGGTCTGCTTGACGTTGAGGTTGGGGTCGTCGATGTTGGCGATCGGCCCCGTGTTGTACAGGAAGGTCTCGCCGTTCTCGGTGGTGGTGTGGAAGACCCAGTGGTACAGGGTGTCGGCGTAGGCGTCGCCGTCGGTGTCGATGAGGATCTCGTAGCGGACGTTGTCGCTGAAACGGTAGAAGTTGGGGCCCGAGTGCGGGATGAGCAGGGGCACGTAGTTGGCCACCATCACCAGGTTGTCGGGGTTGGTCGGGCTGATGAACGCGTACACGTCCGTGTTGTCGGCGAACTGGTCCTCGGCGATGGCCGGGGCTTCCCGGTGGCTCGAGGCGTCGGCCTGCTGGGGCAGGGCGAGCAGGGCGGCGGCGGTGAGGGTGGAGGCGACGAGGGTACGGCTTGGGTTCGACATGATAGATGTCCTCGAGATCTTTGGGGGTGGGGCGACTTACTCGGAGTCGGCGTCGGAGTCAGAGTCGGAGTCAGAAAAGGTAGCGATGCTGATGGATTGTTCTCCGGCGACGACCATCACCGGAGCGTTGCGGGCGGCGGCGGTGCCCGTGGGGTAGGCGATCTGCGGAGTGGGAATGGTCTGCACGTCGCCGGTCTCGGTGTTGGCCGTGATGAGCTGCGACTGCCCGCGGTCGGTGCGGACGGGGATCACCGCGGTCTTGCCCCCGGGGACCAGTGAGACGCCGCCGTGGCGTCCCATCCCCAGGCCGCCCACCACCTCGGTGACGTCTCCGTCCAGGGTGATCGCGAACAGAAGGCCCTCGCCGCTCTCGTTGCGGGCGCCGTGGTCCATGACCCAGGCGATGTTGGCCTCGTCGACGTGCACTCCGGTCGGGGATACGAGGGGGGCGCCCTCGTGGATCACCGTGGCCGCGCCTCCCCCGACGGGGACGGTGAACACGGCGGGAGCGAAGGTCTCGGTCCAGCCGGTCACGAACAAGGTGTTGCAGTCGGTGCTGACCACCGCTCCCGCGGCGCGGGCGATCCCCGAGGCTTCCAGGTGGGCCAGCGAGCCATCGGCGGTCGACATTACGTGGATCCCTCCGGTTTGGCCCAGCGGGTCCGTCGGGTCGCCGACCTCCGAGTCGGGCACGCCCAGGCCCATGTCGGCGATGAACAGGCTGCTGCCGTCGCAGGACATGGCCAGATCCGCGGGGTAGAGCAGCGGCTCGCCCACGTGGAGCGGAGCGACCGCGCTGCTGTCGACGGTGACCGAGAAGATCCCGGGGCGGTCTTGCTCGTCGAAGGCGGCCGCGTAGAAGATCGTACCGTCAGGGTTGGACTCCACCGCGCCGGCGTGGCGGAAGCCGGTGTCGGTGATGAGCTCGACCTTGGTCGGGGGGGTGGTGGGCAGACCCTGGTCTGCGTCCGAGTTGCATCCGGCGACTACTGCGACAGCGAGCAGGCCCGGGAGGATGCGCTGCATGATGTTGTTTGCGTTGTGCATGCGTTCTCCGTGGACGAGCGCGCTGGCTAGGGTGGCGCTCGCCTGGTTGATGGGGTGGGCCCGCAGGGGGCGTGCCCGAAATACGAGGGGGGGATGTCGGCGGATCGGCGCTCGCTCGCGCTACAGGCCCAGGCTGCGCTCGACCAGCCACAGGCCGCCGCAGGCGGCGATGGCCAGCGAGGCGCCCTGGAGCACGTAGCGGCGGTAGCCGTCGTAGCGGGCCAGGTGGGCCAGGGGCACGAGCACCGCCGCGACCAGCAGCAGCTGGGCGATCTCGATCCCCACGTTGAACGACAGCAGCGCCAGCACCCGATGGGTGGTGGGCAGGCCCAGCTCGGCCAGCACCGAGGAGAACCCGAAGCCGTGCACCAGGCCGAAGACCGCCGCCAGCCAGGGGCGGGCCACCGAGGCCTGGGGTCGGGCCACATTGCCCAGGGCGACCAGCACGATCGAGCCGGCGATCGCGATCTCGACCGCGCGGGCGGGCAGGGCCACCCAGCCCAGGGCGGCGGCGACCAGGCTGACGCTGTGGCCCAGGGTGAAGGCGGTGACCACCCAGGCCACGTCACGCAGGGCCGCGCGCATGCCCTCGCGGCGCACCAGCAGGCCGGCCGCGAGGATCAGCGACAGCAAGAACAACATATGGTCGTAGCCGGTCACCAGGTGGCGCCCGCCTTCGAGCAGGAAGCCGCCGGCGGTCTCGGTGACGCTCGGCGTGCGGTGAAGCTCGATCTCGCGGTCGTCGGCGCGGAGCACCCGGGCCTGCGCCTCACCATTGGCGCCGATCACCGACACGAAGGTCTCGTGGTCGGGATCTTCGTCGAAGATCGTGTCGTCGCGCAGCACCACCGTGCCCATGGGCGCGGGGCAGGCGTAGTCGAGGGTCACCACTAGCGAGGCGTCGTCGCTGTCGCCGGCGTTGGACAGGCGGGGTGAGGTGGCGGTGGCCGTGCAGAGGCCCGAATCGCTGTCGACCTGCAGGCCGCGGCCGAGCCAGCGCTGGATCAGCACCCCGTGGGGGCGGAGCTCGTCGGGTTCGATCGAGGCCCCCAGCCCCAGCGCTACCGCGGCGTCGACCATGTCGACCTCCACGCGGAGCGTCGCGCCGCCGGGGTGCACCTGAGCCTGGATCCGCTTGTTGCTGCCCGCGTGGGCGGCGGCCGTCGTCGTCGTGAGGCAAAGGCCCAGGCCCAGCAGGGCGGCGGCCGATCCGGACAGGGCACGACGGAGCAACGAAGTGGGGCGGTGGATGGTCATGGCGAAGTCGGTGGGGGGGTGGGGGGGCCCGCTGGCGGGCTCGGCTGGGGTACGGGGTGCTCTACGGGTTGGATCGGGGTCTCGCCGAAAAACTCCGTGCGGGCCGATTGGGCGCCAAATTCCGCCGTCTACGGGCAACGACGGACTCCAGCGCCAACCCGGCGACGTGGCCTCGCGGCTTTTGCGCGAAGCGCAAGCGATGGCCCAGCGGAGCGGTCAAGGGCGTTCTTCAGTGGCCCGAACACTAGAGGATCTGGCGATCTGCTTGGAGAGCCAGGCTTGCTTCGACGAGGCGCAGACGGTCATCCGCGAGGCGATCGCATTGCACGTGTGTACTCGAGGTCCCGATCACCCCGAGACGATCAACGCGCACCACAACGTGGGAAGGACGCTGCTGGCGCTGGGCCGAGTTCCCGAAACCATCGAGGTGTTCGACGAGCGAGCGTGGAGCCCGACGACCCATGACTGATCTTCGTCCAGCCTGGCGACGCTATCCACCGTTATTAGTCCAGGCACAGGATTGTACGAAGGATTTCTTCAATATCTACCCGTGGAACGCCATGCAGTTTTCCCGCTCTACTGACCAGCCGCTTGGTGGAGACCACTCGCATCTGCTCAAATAGGAGGTGGGTGTCGATACTGAGCCCCCGGTCCCCGGGGCCAACAATGAGCATTTCGGGAGATACTTGGTAGTGCCACTGTGAATCTTCTCCCGCGTGGCTGGTGCCCGGGACGCCAATGCAAAGTCCCAGCTTCGTAATTTCGTTGGTCGATATGATCAGAAAAGGGTGGTGTTTCTTCGTGCCGTCGCTGAATTCCGGGCGTTCCGTATGCTTGTCGGGGATAGTCGTCCACCAGACTTCATGGCGCCTAAAAACACGCTTCTTCCTTTGGTTCACGATGTAGGAACCCTATTGTTGCACTTCGAGCCAAGACCGATGAGCTTCGGACTCCATCAGCGATGCCTCCGAGTTCGTCTCGCCTTCATCTACGAGCATCACTTCCGTTTCTTCATCAATGAGATGGTTTTCCGCAACGCGGAGGAGGCGATACTGATCAATTCCTCCGAGATCCAGCACGAAGACCACGAAATCCCAACAGTCTTCCTCTAGGGTCATATCGAATTCCTGCGTATAGAACCCACTCATGCCAATGAACAAAAGTGCCCACAAGAACCCGTTGGCTGCGGTATGCGACATGCTGGCGTACTCGCCAGCAAGGGCGTCTCCTCGGCGATCAAGGAGTGCGTTTCGCCGTTTGCGATACTTGGCTCCTTTCTCCAAGATAGCCGCCATATCGTCTTCAAAATCACGAGATAGGGACAGCGCATAAAGCTCGACAGCACGTCCACTGTACTCGGTGGCCTCGGTGGCTTCACAAGGAGGGGACGGCGCTCTTTGAAGAGCGTCCATCGGTCCCGCGAGAACATCCTGGAGACGTTCCCAGCGCTTCGAACGTTCGGCTTCGAAGACCGGCCGGTACACTGCATCACCGAGGTCGACAAAGAAAGCCCTGAGCTCTGCTGGAATCGTGCGCTCCTCGAGAGCTCGCGGGAGATGATCGCGCTCAACGCCGCCGGGTTTCTCGAGCCATTCCGGGGAAGAAGTGCAGGAAACATCCATGGGTTTTCGACCGCAGCAGTGGACTCGCGGCCCTTTGAAGGTACACCGACGGTGAATGCGCGGTATTTGCGCCTGAGAAATGCAAAGATTTCAGGAGCGTATGCTGCGCGGTCGGTGATGGCAGGGGTGTAGCGCGTTGTGCGTCGTTAGGATTGTGCTCGGGTGCGGAGCATCGAGCGAGAGGGAGTCCTGGTGGCGCGAACGCGACTTTCTCAAGGCGTCCTGCATGATTTGTTGCCGAAGATCGCCGCGTTCATCGGCTGCGAGCCGTAGCAGGTCCATGTCCTCCAGGACAAGTGGTGCCTGGGTGCACGTCACTCCCGGTACAGCGACGTCTCCCGCACATCGATCGTCCGCGGACGCACCTCGGGGGGCAAGGTCTGCAGGTACTCGCGCCGGATGAACACCGCCGGGCGCCAGACCTCGTAGGGGGCATCGACCACCAGCTCATAGTGCTGTCGAAACTGTGGGTGGTCGAGTAGCGCGTTGATCATCTGAGCCCGGGCCGACACTACCTGCTCGCGCGAAAGCCCCTGCAGGATGGGCCTCGCGGGGAGGTATCCGTCGAGGATGTCCGGCTCGCGGCTCATCACGTAGTCGATGTCGGTCTTGCTGTCGACGCGGGCGAAGGAGTCGAAGTGCCCGTGATGCGCGATGTGGGCGTCACACAGGCCCAGCATGTCGATGAACGTGCCGCGATCCACATGGTAGGGCCACGCCCCGGCGGCGAGCACCGCGGTCACCGTGTGGTCGAAGGTGATGGTGCGCAGCCACTGGTGAAACGCGGTCGGGCGTGGGGAGGTCAGGGGGCCGTGCTGCACGGCCGAGCGAACGGAGGTCCGCAGATCGGACACCACCCGCTCCTTGTGCCACTGGGCGGCCGAGACCGCGATCAGGGCCGAGATCGCCGCGGCAATGGCCAGGCTGCGCCGATCGGTCGAGACCGAGCGGCACACGCCGCGCGCGGCCACATAGGCGATGGCGGGGAGGATGTGGACGAACTGGCGGAAGAACGGGAACGCGGCCAGAGAATCGCCCCCGACCTTGATCATCGACGCGGCGACCAGCAGGACGAGCCCGTAGGCTATCTTCTCGACCCCGTAGTGCACCGGCTCCTTGCGGCCGCGCGGGGCCATCAGCCATGCGGGCAGCAAGATCGGCAGCAACGCGGCGCCGAACTGGAGGTTATAGCCCAGGCCGAGCAGCACGTTGCGGCCCAGCGGGCCCGTGCCCTTGGCGTAGTACGTGTTGGGCAGCCACGGCCCAAAGATCGTGGTGCGTGCGGTCAGCAGGGCGGCCATGGTGGCCAGGGCGGCCAACAACCCTACGAGGTAGGGCAGGCGTGCGCGGGCATCGTCGCGGCGTCGCCACGCATGCATTGCCGCGATGACCAGGCCAAAGGCGAACCCCTCGGGGCGGACCAGCGTCAGGGCCACGATGGGTACGACGAAGCTCGCCGTGCCGCGCATGAGCACCGGGTGCCACATCGCCCAGGTCACCAGCAGGGCGACCAGCGAGGTCTCCATCCCCGAGGTCGAGTACCAGACGGCGGGCAAGAGGGTGGCGTGCAGCAGCGCGGCGACCCAGGCGCTGCTGCGGTCGAACGCGGTGGCGTTGTCGTCGCGCTCGTGGGCCAGCGCGGCGGCCACCACCAACGCGGTGGCCCCCAAGTGCGAGGCCCATCCGATGAGCTTGGCCGCCGTCGCGGGCTCGAGGCCCAGGCTCGAGGCCCCCGACAGCAGCAGCATGAACAGAGGGGTCGTGAAGCCCTCCACCGGTGCCTCGGTCGGGTTCCAGACCCCGTAGCCCAGACCCTCGGCGAAGTGGCTCGCGAAGCGGAAGGTGATGAACGCGTCGTCGAGCGTCACCGCAAAGAACAGGCTCGGGGCCACGAGGGCGAGCACGAGGATGGCGATGGCGCGTCTCATCAGCGATGAGCGCGACCGCATGGGCATGGGGTCGAGCACAGCGAGTGTCCAGGGCGCGCAGGCCCGCGCTCCGAGGTAGTCGCGAACCGGTTGCGCCTGGTTGCATCGTGGTCTGAGATTTCTTCGTCACGACGCCGGCGGGCAGATCGGCTAGGCTCGCCCGAGGCTCCGCGGTGTTTCGGGGCCGGGAACGGTCACCTCATGCCACGTCCGATCACGGCCCTCGGGGCCGCCGCTTGTGTTCTTGCCTTGGCCTGCGGCGGCTCGCCCGCGCCCGCCTCCAGCGAGCCGGCGCCGGCGTCGGGCTCGGCTGAGCTTGGGTCTGGGCCCGGGTCTGGACCCGGCTCCGGGCCCATGTACAAGCCTTCGAGCTCCAGTAAGGCCCCGATGTCGATCACCGATCCGGCCTATGGGTTCTCGAAGCTCGCGCCCAACGCCCCGGGCCTGGGGGCCACGCTCCCGGATTTCGAGGTCGCGCTCGCCGACGGCGGCACCTTCAAGCTCGCCGAAGCGCGCAAGGCCGGGCCGGTGCTCATCATGTTCTACCGGGGCTTTTGGTGACCCGCCTGCAACACGCAGATCGGTGATCTGCAAGAGCACCTGCCAAAGTTCGACGAGCGCGGCGTGAGCATCGTGGCGGTCAGCGTCGATACCCCCGAGCAGACCCTGCCCTGGGTCGAGGACAAGGGGTGGACCATGCCGCTGGCCAGCGATCCCAAGCTGGAGCTCATCGGGGCGTTTACCTTGGAGAATCCCGACGTGCCCGAGCTGTCGCTACACGCGGTGTACATCGTCGACGAGGCGGGTAAGGTGTTCTACCGCAAGGTGGCGCGACGGCGGGCGTACAGCGCCGAGTTCTTGGATGCGATCGACTATCACTATGGGCGGTGGCCGCGAGACGAGGCGAAGTGAAGGGCGGCTCTTGGTCGGTGCGCATCGTGGGGATCCCGGGCCTACGCTCGATCTAGGGGGGGGCCGGTTCGGGTTGGAGGCCGGGCTGGGGGCCGGGCTGGAGGCCGGGCTGGGGGTCGAGTCGGGAGTAAACCGGCGGGATGGGCCACGATGGCGCAGTACGGCAACTTGAATCACGTCGCAGCGTTCGTGGCCGTGGTGGCCGAGGGCTCGTTCTCCGGCGCGGCGCGTCGGCTTCGGATCTCCAAGAGCGCCGCGAGTGAGCACGTGCGCAAGCTCGAGGATGCCCTCGGTGTTCGCGTGATCGAGCGCAACAATCGTCAGATCCGGCTGACCCAGGCGGGGCAGCAGTTTCACCCCTTTGCCCTCGAGATGCTCGGATCTTGGGAGGCGGGCTGCACCGTGGCGCGCACCCTTCAAGGCTCACCTCGGGGGGAGCTTCGGCTGACTGCGCCGGTTTGTCTCGGGAGCGAGATCATCGCGCCCATCGTGGTGCGATTTGCCGAGCGGTATCCCGAAGTGATCGTGGATCTGAGGGTCACCGATCATGTCCTGAGCTTTGCGACCGAGCCGGTCGACGTGGCCATTCGGCCGGGTCCACTGGCCGACTCGGCGTTGATCAGCCGTCGTGTGGGCACAGGGCGTCTGGTACTGGTCGGCACTCCGGGGTTGCTCGAGCGGTGGGGTCCGATCCGCACGCCCGAGCCGCTCGATAAGTGGCCCGCGGTGATCCATAGCGGCCTGTCAGCGGGCTGGGAGCTGTTTGGGCCCGACGATGCACACCCGGTTCGGGTTCATCCACGGGTTGCCGCTCGGGCGACGAACGAGGTGGGTGTTCGGGCGCTCTTACTCGCCGGGGCTGGTTTTGCGCTGGTGCCCGAGTACACGGTGGTCGGCGCGCTGGCCACGGGGGCCGTCGTCGAGTGCTTGCCGGGCTGGTCGGGCGAGCGCTTCTCGATCTACGCGCTCTATGCTCCGCAGCGGCCCACCCCGCCGAGGATCTCGCTGTTCATCGACATGCTCGCCGACCAGTTTCCTGGTGGGTCGTGATCGTCCGCTCGTCCCGATTTCGCGGACACGAGATCCGGAGGATCGGTACGTCATCGGCCCGGATGAGGCCGTAGACTGCCGGTGTTCGGGTCGGCGTCGCTTCTTCGTTCGCTTCGTCTCGCCCGGCTCCATGCGCCGTGCGTGGCGCGGAGTCGCGCCTTGGGGACGTACGAGGTTGGTGGGTCGGACCTGTCTGGACCGTCTCGCTCGGCCGTCTCGCTCGATCACGGTCACTTCTCGACGATCAACAAGCCCAAGAGGCATCGATGTTCAATTCTTCCTTCATCCATCACGTAGGTCTGTCTTGCTTTGTCTTCATGCTTTGGGCCTGCTCCGACGAGCCGGCCGGCGAAAGCGGCCAGAGCGAGCCGACCACGACCGAGACCGAGGGGTCCGCCGAGGGCTCTACCGAGGGCTCCACCGGCGACTCGACGGGAATCGTCGATTCCAGCGGGAGCTCGGCCGACGACCCGTTTCGGCCCCAAAGCGGCACTCTGGTGCTCGATTTCACCGATCCCGCCCACGCGCAGTGGTTTTTGGAGAACACGCGGCCCTTCCACACGTTGGACAACGACCGGGCCGACGAGCTCGTGTACTACGAGTGGCAAGAGGACGTCGGCATCTGTCTGTCGGTCTCCGCGGGCCACCCCGCGCTGCTCGGCTCGGTCATCGAGCAGCAATTCGAGCAGGCCGAGAACCGGTGGGAACAAGGCGAGCCGATCGTCCCGCGGCCGCCCCTCGATGACGACGCCGGCTGTGATAGCTGCACCGGCATCACGATTCCCTATTTTACTCCACGGCGATTGAGCTTGACCCTGTCGAGCATCAACGTGGCCGACGACAACCTCGAGCAGCTGTTCCCGGACGACGCGGCCGCGCGGGGGGATCTGTTCCCCTCCGACTCCTTCAGCCGTGGGTTCATCGGTCTGCTGACGCGGGTACCGGCGCGTCAAGAAGCCGACAATGTCGTCGCCGATCTGTCACCGGACTCGGGCTACGAGTTCGTCTACATCCGGCCCGCCAACGGGGACACCACGCCAGGCCCCTTTTATGGGGGCAACCCGAACACCGCCGTGCAGTTTGGGGCCCGGACCTTCGAGTGGTATGTGACCCGGAGCCAGGCCTTTGAGATGGGCGTCGACGCGCGAGGCGAGCCTATCGTGATGCCGGTGTTCGAGGGGGCCGTGCCGACCAGCTTCGGCGACACGGACTTCGCGAGCTTGACGACCGACCTCAACGAGCTCGAGGTGGTCTTCGACTCAAGCGACACCCAGTCGGTGAGTGTCAACGGGGTCGCCGCGGTCAGCAGCGTCACCGGCGAGGCCTTCGATCGCACGTTCCTCGGGGCCTACCAACCCAACAATGACCCTGAGACCATGAGCGTGCTCTATGTCGAGCCGGGCACCTACGGGTGTGTGCAGCGGATCGAGCTGGAGTTCTGAGGCATTAGTTTTGCCGAGGCCGGCTCGGAGTATGCGACGGGTGTCGCGCCCGGCCTCGGTCTTGCTCGGGTGACGATCGCTCCGGCGAGGGACGCGCCGCTGGAGCCGCTGGGGACGAGAATCTCGTGGATTGGGCCATAGGGACGCGAATTCGCCATTTTGCTTGTTCGTTCTCATGGATTGAGAATATTCTCAAACTATGAGACCAAAGCTCGCCCGCTCGGTGCTCGAGCCCGGGCGCCTGCAAATTCTCGCGCGCTTGGCCGAGGGTCCGGCCACGGCGGCCGAGCTTCACGAGCATGTCGATTGCAGCCGGCCCACGCTTTATCGGGCGCTCGAAGAGCTGGCCGAGCGGGGTTTGATCCACGTGCACGAGTCTCGGCCCGTGCGTGGCACTGTGGAGCGCACCTGGCGATTGGCCGTGGAGCGCGAGGCGTTGACGCGCATCGTGCCCGAGCCGTCGCAGCTTGGTGAGGCGCTCACCAGTGTCTTTGCGGCCTTCGTCGCTGCGCCTGCTCGTCGCGTGGACACGCCCGAGGAGATCTGCGCCTGGGTGCGGGCGAGCGCGGTCAAGATCTTCGTCACCGAGGACGAGCTGGAGTGCCTTCGCGACCGCCTAGCGGCGCTGTTGCTGCCCTATCTGCAGCCGCGTCCGCGGGCTCGGCCGCTACACCTGACGCTCTTTGCTGTTCCTACTCCGGGTCCTACTCCGGGTCCTAGCCCCGGTTCCGCCCCCGGCCCTTCCTCTACTCCTGCTTGTGCGAGGAACGTCTGATGTCCATCTCTCGCAATGGAATCGTGCTTGGGGTGACCGCGGTGCTGGCCGTGGTAGCGGGGGCCCTTGGGTGGATCGTGTGATCCGCGAGTGCGGGGTTCGTGGTCGCGGTGGTGGTCTTGCTCGGGCTCGATGTCTGGAAGGGTCTCGAGGTCCTCGTTCCCCGTCGTCCTCGTTTGCCTCGCGTCTGCGGCGGTGGACTGCGAGCGGCGGATCCGGCAGGCGTGCACGGCCACGGGGCAGCGCTGCGCGTGGTTCCGGTTTCCCCGGGCCGGTCATGCGTCGTTCGCTGATCGTCCCTCTCTGCTACGTCCGATCGGGCCGCTGGCGGTGCTCGTCGGGGACGATGGCCGGATCCCGGCGCGCGTGCGGCGACTGGTGCTGGAGTTCATCGCCGCGCCTTCGGGGCGCCGCGAAGCGCCGCCGATGGCCGAGGTGATCTATTCGACTTGAGGCCGCGCTGCTGCTCGGCCGAACACCTGATCCTTGGTGGGACCGCTCGGTGGGACTGAGGATGTCCCCGACACGGCTGGGGAGAGCATCGCGTCTGTTGCGCATTGGATCCGGGTTCACTTGCGAGGCCGGAGGTGTCGGATATAAGGAGCCCATGCGTCGCGCGATTGTCCTTATCACCCCGTGGATCGCTCTTGGGGCGGGCTGCTTCGAGGTCCCCGACAGCTCCCTCGGCACCGAGGCGTCCACCGGCCTGCCCACCGGTGAGTCGGGCGTGGTCACGACGACCGGTGACCCGATGTCGTCGGCTTCGGCCACCGGAATCCAGACGACGGGGGCCTCGGGCTCGACCGCCGGGGAGCCGCCCGGCGTGGACTCGAGCAGTGACACCGGGGAGCCGACGGAGACCACCGGGGAGTTGCCCGGCGATTGCGGCCAAGAGGGGCCGGTGCAGTGCGGCGATGACATGGTGACGAGCGGCGAGCTGTGTCTGGGGGCTCCGGTCGAGGTGGCGGCCAGCATGGGCATCGTGAACCTCTCGGTCTTCGACTTCGATCTCGATGGCCTCGACGACGTCCTCGTGGCTCGGGCCGGTGCCAATGAGGTGCTGCTGTTGCGGGGGACCGCGGCGGGTCTCACCAATTTCGGCACGATCTCGGTGTCGCAAGGCCAGGTCGACGTGGCCGGCGGCGATTTCAACGGCGACGGGGTCCCCGACATCGTGACCACCCAGCCGACCAACGGACAGCTGGTTGTGCGCAGGGGCGACGGCACAGGCTCGTTCAGCTTCCAGCCCAGCCCTCCGGCTCCCCCTGCGTTGGGTGCTCCGTCTGCTCTTGGGGTCGGCGACTTCAACGACGATGGCCGCGATGATGTGGTGGTGGTCTACTGGGAGAATGCGGTGGTCTACCTGACCAACGCCGAGGGCCTGCCCTCGTCTCCGATCCCCTATGCGTTTCCCGGTACGCTCATCGGGGGCACCACGGTGGCCGTGTTCGACATCGACGGGGCCAATGGCCCGGACTTCGTGGTGGGCGCCTATGACACCGGCAGCACGGGGGTCTTGCTCAACACCGGCGGGGCCACCTTCGCCGATCCTACCGTCTACAACAACGCTCCGATGGGTAGCGCCGACGGTGTTCGCGATCTGCGGGCCGCCGATGTCAATCAAGACGGCCGGGTCGACGTGCTGGCCGACGACTTCGACACGGGGGCTATCTATGTGCACCTGGCCCAGGATCCCGGCGGGGCGCTGGTGCAAGGGACGCCGGTCAACGTGGAGGGCTCGGGTGGGTTCCAGCTAGCCGACGTCGACGATGATTGCGCCGTCGATCTCATTGCCCACGACGGCAGCGACGATGCGCTCCAGATCTACCCCAACCGCAACGATGGCTCCGGGACCTTCGCGGTGCCCACGATGCTGGCCTTCGAGGGGGCGACCGTGGTGGAGATCGAGGCGGGAGACTTCAACGGCGACGGCGCGAACGACATGGTGGTTGCGAGCCCGGGAGCTGTCTTCGCCTACTTGGCCAACCCGTGAGGCCGGGCGCGACGTAGTCGCGCATCCCGAGCCGGCCTCGGCATCCATGCATACTTCAGCCGGCCGTCAGCCGGCCGTCAGCCGGCCGTCAGCGCGGCCATGCCCGCCAGGCAACCCACCGCGCCCGAGTAGTCGGCGTCGCAGATCGACTCTACGCAGCAGCGGGTACCCTCGAGGGTGGCGTCGAGGTTGAGCGTCTCGCAGACCTCGAGCATGCGCACCGGGGGGATCGCCTGCCCGGTGAAGTTCCCCATGCCGTCTTGGCCGGTGCACCCGGGCCCGATCCCGAAGTCGAACTGTTTGTCGGCGGCGGTCTCCCCCATCGCCCATTCGTCGGGCAGGATGTCGCCGGCCGGGTACGGCCCGTCTTGCCACAGGCGGTAGACCAGATCGAAGACCCCGCCCGCGGTGGGGGCATAGGGCAGATCGAGGCTACGGGCGGTGACCTCGGGCACGCCGGTGATCGCCACCATGAAGACCTCCTTGCCTTGGTTGTCGCGCAGCTCCTGGATCAGATAGTCGGTGTAGCGCGTCAGGGGTTGTAGCTCGGGCGAGGCCGAGGTGGTGCACGAGGAGAAGACGCCCATGGCGTCGGGTCCGTTGCAGGTGACCCCGGCGTTCCAGCAGATCGCCGAGGAGGCCGCGGGCACCCCCGTGTTGGGGTTGACGTTCTGGTACGCCGGGTCCTCCAGGATCGTGTAGTCCTGGATCGAGCAGTCCGCTTCGTCGGACACGAGTACCAGCCCCAGCGTTGCCCCGTCGCGCAAGAAGGGCGCGGGGCCCTGGTTCCACGGGGCGGAGGGATCGAGGGCCCGGAGCATGTTCTCGAGCGGCGACTCGTAGCCGCAGCCGTTGATCCCCTGGGGCCCGATGCAGGCGAGGGCCTGTGCGGCCGGGGAGTCGGGGGTGCCGTCGCCGTCGATGTCGACCGGGGCGCCGGGCACGTTGGAGCCGTTGGCATCGAAGGCCACGTAGTCGTCGGTGGGGGCGATCCCCGCCGGACACAGGTTGGTGCAGGCCTCGGGGATCGAGACGGTGCCCACCAGGTTGTCGAAGTCGGCCAGGCGATCGGTGCAAGGAGTGCTGATCGGCATGCCCTCCGCCGGATCATAGCCGGGGGGCTCGAACTGAGTGCACAGCGGGTTGCCGAAATCGGTGGTGGTGACCATCACCTGCACGTCGAGATCGATCGGGGCCCCGGCCGCGTCGGTCAGGTTGCGCAGCTGCTCCACGAATAGCGGGAAGCTGCGGGCGAGCGTGAGCTGCTCTTCGCCCATTGTGCCCGAGTTGTCGATGACGAACACCAGGTCGAGCTGGTTGCAGCCGGGATCACCCTTGGTGCAGTCGAGCGCGCCGGTGGTGCCGGTGCTCCCCGTGCCGGTCGAGCCCGAGCTGCTGCCCTCGGAGCTGCTCCCCGAGTCGGGATCGGGGCCGGTGGTGGTGCTGCTGGTGGTGAGGGCCGGACCGGTGGTGGTGGTGTCGGTACCCGTGGTGGTGGCGGGAGGCGGTGGTGGTGGCGGCGTGGTGGTGGTCGCCGTCGTCGTGCCCGGCGTGCCCGTCGTGTCGTCGGTGTCGGTCTGCGTACCGTCCTCGGCAGGACGATCGGTGCAGCCGACCAGCAAAGCGACCGGCGACGCGACCAACGATAGTGTGACCAGTGTGGACAGCGGGGAGGAGATGAACGACGCAGAGATCATGGCGAGTGCACCCGGCGGTCTAATGCCGCCGGGGCCACGATGGTGCGATCGGCTCGCGCTTGGCGGTGATGGACACCACATTCGGGTGGATCTTTCATCCCTGCTGGGTGTCGCGTGCGCAAGACCGAGGCCGGGCGCGACGTAGTCGCGCATGCCGAGCCGGCCTCGGCATAAATACAGACCGAGGCCGGGCGCGACGTAGTCGCGCATGCCGAGCCGGTCTCGGCATCACTAGACACCTCAGCCGGGGGAGAGCACGAACGGGTAGTTCACCAGCGCCGTGCCGCTGTCGGGGCCCTGGGGGAACTTCCAGCGCTTGACCGCCTTGGCGATGCACTGGCCGACCGCCTCGTCGGGCAGCTCGGTGCGGAGCACGGTGGCCACGCTGACCCGGCCGATCGCGTCGATCACGAACTGGATCACCACCCGACCGGCCAGCGTGGGATCGCCGATGAGGCCCTGGTTGTAGCAGTGTCGCACCTCACCGATATGGGCGCGGACGATCCGCTTGATGATGGCCGTGCTCAAGGAGCCCTTGACCTGGGCTCGAGCCTGGCGGATCCGGGGGATCCGCTTGCCGCGACCCCCGAAGCCCGCCCCGGATCCCCGGCCATAGCCGCTGCCCGAGCCCCCACCGCTTCCCTTGCCGATCGTACCTGGCGAGCCATCGCCGCCCGAGGGGAGGGCCACCTGGCCCCAAACCGACTCGTGGGCGATCCCGGCGGGGGCTTGTACACCTTGGACCATTGTCCGGCTTGGTGTCCGACCTGGGGTCCGACCTGGGGTCCGACCCCGGCTCCGTCCGGTGACCACTCGGGTCCGATCCACGGCCACGAAGGCGGTGTGGCGGGTGAGCACCCGGTGGTGCAGCGATAGGTTGGTCACCCGTTCCTGCACCAGCTCCCGGCGGGCTTGGGTGGCCCAACCCAGCGTGGGATCCATCTCGAGCGCGTCGATCTTCTGGCGAGCCCACATCGAGCGCACGCCGTCGGTGTCCTCGTCACGCACCTCGTTGAACTCCACCGGGAGCTCGATCGTCTCGTCGCCTCGCCGGCCCCGCACCACGGCCCGGCCGGTCAGCGGGCCTTCGTAGCGGCCAAAGAGCACCACCGGCTCGCCCACGAACAGATCGGGCAGCGCCTGCGGCACCATGTCGTGGACGTCGAGCCCGTCGATCTCTACCTCGAGGTCGACGAGCGCCGGCTGCCGGAGCTTTTGGTAGATCCGCTCGACCACCGGCGCGGTGGGCTGGTTGAGATCGACGTAGGTCACCGAGCCTCGCCCCATGCGAGCCATGCCGTCGAGCAAGAAACGATTGACCGAGCTGCCCACGCCCAGCGAGAACAGCCGGGCGGCCCCGATCTGCTCGGCGACCAGCTCGAAGATCTCGGCCTCGTTGCCGATGTAGCCGTCGGTGAGGAACACGACCGTACGCAGTCGATCGCTGCGGTGCGGCATGCCCAGTGCGGCGCGGATCCCCTCGGTCATTCGCGTGCCGCCTCCACCCTCGAGGGTCTCGACATACTCGAGCGCTCGCGTGACGTTGGCGGGGGAGGCCTCGACCACCTGATCGCCCAGGCCCGAGGCGGACTCGGAGAAGCGGATCACCGAAAAAGCGTCGTCGGGGCCGAGCTCGGCGAGGAAGCGGCGCATGGTGGCCTTGGCGACGTCCATGGGCGCGCCGTGCATCGAGCCCGAGGTGTCGAGCACGAAGACGATCTCCCGGCTGGGAACCTGGGCGGGATCGACCTTTTGCGGGGGCTGGATGGTGAGCGTGAAGTAGCCGCCGTCGTGGTCGTGGTCGTGGTCGGGCTGGACCTGCAAGATCGCGCGAGGCTCTGCGCCGTCTTTGCGCCACGACAGCACGAAGTCGCGGTCGAGCAGGGCGTAGCGCTCGTCGAGACGGACCATGGCCCCGAGGTGATCGGACTCCGCCTCGATCCGATGCGAGCGGGTCCAAAGCGCGGTGATAGGTCCACCCGCGTCGATCGACACCTCGATCTCCAGGTCGCCGCAGCTGCGGTAGCCCGGGGGCACAAGCGGCGGGGTGATCCGCGAGGCATCGGGCACCGCATCGGTGTCGGCCACCATGCCCGTGCCGTCGCTGGCGCTGGCGCTGGCCGGGCTGACGGGTGTCCCCGGGATGTAGCGCGGCCCCACGACGGTGGGGAGCACCAGCTCGTAGCGCCCTTGGTCGGGTCGCAGGGGCTGCACCACGTGCATGCTGACCTCGATGGCCTCCCCGGGGGCGACGTTGGCTACACGCTGGGTGAATACGTTGGGGCGCTCCTGCTCGAGCAGCCCCGCGCGCTGGCCCTTGCGCTTGGCCGTTTCATAGATCGCGTTGGCCTCCTCCCGACGGTGGATCATCCCCTGGATCCGGCGCGATCCGATCCGCATCCAGTAGTCGTCGACCGCTCCGTCGTGGGGCAGGGGGAAGGTGTAGACGACCTCGATCGGATCGGACAGCGGGTTGGAGAAGCGCTGGATCACGGTGGTCTCGGCCACCGTCCCCACCACGATCGTGTCGAAGCTGGTGTGCTCGAGCGGCAGCCCCACCACAGTGCCGTCGGGGCGCTCGGTGAGTAGCCGCCCGCCGGCAGGATCTCGAGGATCATCGACGACAACCACGCCTCGGGGGCGCTCGGTGACCACACAGCGATCGTCGGGCAGATCATCGCCGGTGTCGGTCTGGGGCGGCCTCGGTGGCTCGGGCTCGGACGGCATTGGTGGCACGATGGGCTCGTCCGCGAGCGCAAGGGGGTCGTCGGGGGGTTCGAGCTCCAGCGCGGGGTGAGCCGAGGTGCACGCGACCACGAGCACCCCGGCTGCGAGCCCCAACACGGGCAGGCAGGCAGAGGGCATGAACAATCCTCCAGGTCTGGGCACCACCGACAGCACGCGGCTCTAGAAGTTCCCCGTCCCTTACCCCCACCCGAGAGACTAAAGAAAGTTTTGTTAGCAATTGTTCATTGAATCTGTCATCCGAGCGTTCATACTCTCAGCGAGCCCATACGATGATGTTCACGACGGGGGACGGTCCCACCCCACGAAATCGAGCGTACGAACACCACCTGAGCGCGTGATCTCGGAGTCTTCCGATCATACGAGCGATGCCCGGTGCATACGTGCCCCGGGACGAACCCGAGCCCCCCGGCCGCCCAGTGGGCAATTCAGTCTTGGCTGTCTTGAAGCCCCCGGTCGAGCGCGTCGGCCAGAGCGGTCATCGAGGGCCAGCGGGCCGCACCCGCCACGGCCAACCCGCGATTGATCGTTGTGTACAGCCAGGTGGGGATGACCGGCTTCTTGGGCCGGGGTCGTCGCTCGCCTCGCATCACGTGATAGGCCAGCTCGGCCGGGGTTCGGCCGGGGAAGGGTCGCTCCGAAAAGAGCGCCTCGTAGAGGGTCACGCAGCAGGCGAATTGATCGGAGCGCGCTTCGGCCTGTCGACCGGCGAGCTGCTCGGGGGCCATGTACGCGGGCGTGCCGATCGGCTGGTGGCGGGAGACGCCCCGACGGTCGACCTGGACCAAGCCCCGGTTCTCTGGCGCGAGGGCCGAGCGGGCGAGGCCGAAGTCCATCACCCGCACTTGGCCGTCGTCGCCGACCATCACGTTGTCGGGCTTGAAGTCGCCGTGGATGAGGTTGGCGTCGTGGACCGCCGCCAAGCCTCGCGCCGCATCACGCAAGAGCGGCACGATTTCTCGCCAGTGCCGTGGCCGCTGTTCGAGCCAGTCCGAGAGCGTCTGGCCCTCGACCAGCTCCATCGCGAGGAAGGGTCGATCGTCGAAGGTCCCGACGCCGAGCACGGCCACCACGTTGGAATGGCTCAATCGAGCCAGGGCCCCGGCCTCGTGGCGCAGCCAGTCTTCCTCGGCCGACTCGCCGTGGGGATCGGTCCGCCAGCGATGGATCAGCTTGACCGCGACCTGTTCTTGTCGGTCGGGGTCGACGGCCCGGTACACCACGCCCATGGCGCCGGCCCCAAGGGTTCCCTCTACAATATAGGGCCCCAGCCGGTCGCCGGGCTCGGGGACGGCCACGATCTGCGTGCGACTGACGAGGTCTGGATCCCCCGAGGCGGTCGTCTCCATCAAGGAGGCGTCATCGGGGGGCCAGCTGTGGTCTTTGGGCAGCTGGGCTCCTGGCATGGTGAAGGGGGGCGGGTCCACGAGCGTGACTTGGGGCCACGGTTCCGGGATCAGTATAGGGTAGGAAAAGGAAAGATGTCCTCCGACATTTGATACTCGCGTTGGACGACGAGGAAGCAATCGAAGTTTCCGAGCAAGCGGCGACTTTAGCCACTTGCGGTGCCAGGACCCGTTCAAAGCCGCTCCTATCGCCGCCCGTCGCGACCTGACGATGCACACGATGGAGGGCCCGTCTGCGGTGCGCATGCCTCGCTGTCGTGGTGGCCCTCGAACCGCCCCCTTGGTCCCAATTCTTTCCCTGACGAGGTTTCCCCGATACCGCGTCCCTGACGAGACTTCCCCCGACGAGGTTTCCCTTACGGGACGCGACGACAGAAGGCTCGACCGGATCGGGCCGCGAAGCCTCGGCTATGGTGGGCCCCGCAATGGTGGCACGGCTACGCAACTTCGATCGCATGTGGGATGCCTATCCCGCCCCGGGAGGGACGGCCGATGAGGCCAAGTACATCATCGGGGGGCGGGCGACCTCAGATTCGATCGACAATACGTGCGTGCTCCGGATCAGTCGGGCGTTCAATTACTCGGACAACTCGATCCCCAGGAGCAGCACCGACGAGATCCTCACCATCAAGGGAGGGGATGGTCGCAACTACGCCCTGCGCGTCCGCGAGTTCACCCGCTACCTGCGGCGCAAGTATGGCCCGGCCGGATACGAGCATGAGTACCCCGAGCCTGGCGGTGGCGAGATCCCGGCGAGCTTCAAGGGGCGCCAGGGGGTCATCATCTTCGACGTCAAAGGCTGGACCGACGCGACCGGCCACATCGATCTGTGGAACGGCACGTCCTGTCGCCACAATGGCTACTTCCACAAGGCATCCACGGTGATGCTGTGGGAGGTCGACGATACCCCTCGCCCTCGACTCGGAGGCTCGGTGGGCAGGGGAGGTCGCAACGACGCGGACGATGTGGAGATGGTGCAGCAGCGGCTGGCCGACAATGGCGTGGATCCGGGGGCCATCGATGCCGTTGTCGGGCCCAAGACCATCGCGGCGATCCGCTCGTTCCAGTCCCGGTTCCTGGTTCAGCCCGACGGTCGGGTCGATCCTGATGGCCGCACGTGGCGAGAGCTGCTGGAGCAGTGAGGCAACGACTCGCCGACCACACCACGATGCCTTGAACCGCGACGCCTTGATTTTCTTGGGGTTTACCCTACATAAGTGCACATAGGGTACGCATGGGGCCCAGCGCGGGCGGACCGCCGATCCGCCGAGGTGCGACCATCCGTCGCGATGCTCCCGAGCTGCGACGTCTGGTCGCGGCGGCGCGTAGGCGAATTCGCTACACCCGGGATAGACCGGACAGCAGAGCTCGATCCATGCGCAATACCACCAAGACCTTCCTACTCGGCGTGTTGAGCGTCACCGTTCCCTTGACCCTCGGCGCGTGTGACGAGGACGCCTCGATGGAGCACGAGCACGAGCATGATGATCACGGGCACGACGATCACGGCGAGGAGCACGAGCACGACGAGTACACGGCCGGTGGGATCACCAAGATGTCCGACGACGGGCACTTCATGGTCACGCTGCTCTCCGATCCCGAGCCGCCGTCCAAGGGGTTCAATACCTGGACCCTCACCATCATGCACCACGAGGACCAGAGCATGGTGGACGGAGCCATGGTCACGATCGAGCCGTGGATGCCCGACCACGGTCATGGCTCGGACAGCGAGGCGACGGTCGAGGACATGGGGCAGGGCAGCTACGTGTCCGAGACGGTCGAGCTGCAGATGCTCGGCACGTGGGACACCACCGTCGAGATCACCCACGGCGAGATGTCCGACGAGGTCCACTTCGTGTTCGACATCGAGTAGGCACGAGTTAACGCTGCGAGTGATGTGCTGGGCATGAGCGGTCGCGTGGTTTGGGTGCTGGCGGCGGGGCTTTGGGCCTGTCAGCCAGCCGAGAGGGACACCTCCGAGGTCTCGCTCGACGACGAGGAACGGGAGTTGTTTATGCGGCTGGGGCCGCTGCCGCCGGTGCCTCCCTCTCCGACCAACGCGGTGGCCGACGATCCTGGGGCCCAGGCGCTAGGGCAGCGGCTGTTCTTCGATCGACGCATGAGCGCCGATGGGGAGGTTTCTTGCGCCACGTGCCATGAAGGCGACCAGGCGCTGTCGGATCCCGATCCGCTCTCCGAGGGAGTGTTCGGCCGCCGAGGCGATCGTCACGCGTCTACGCTGGTCAACGCGGCCTACAACCGGTTTCAGTTCTGGGATGGGCGCGCCGACTCGCTGTGGGCCCAGCCGATCCAAGCGTTCGAGAACGAGCTCGAGGGCGACTTCACCCGCGGCGAGGTGGTGCACTTCTTGGCCGCGAACTATCGCGCCGAGTACGAGGAGCTGTTTGGCCCGCTGCCGGATCTGGCGCAGGTCCCCGCTCGGGCCAAGCCGGGCGACGATGCCTGGGAGGCGCTGACGCCCGAGCAGCAGCTCGAGATCAATCGGGTGGCGGCCAACGTGGGCAAGGCCATCGAGGCCCACGTGCGGCGGCTTGTCTCGCGGGGATCGGCCCTCGACGCCTGGATCGAGGGCGATCCGCAGGCGCTGTCGCCCGCGCAATTGCGGGGGGCTCGGATCTTCGTGCGCGAGGATCTCGGCCGCTGCGTCAACTGCCACGATGGGCCCAATCTCACCGACGACACCTTCCACAACCTGGGGCTGCACCAGCCGCAAGGAGAGCTCGACCGGGGGCGTGTCGTCGGCGCCCAGGCCCTGCTCGACGATCCCTTCAACGGGATCGGGCCGTTCTCCGACGACGTGGAGGCGGGGCAGCAAGGCCTGCGGGGGGTGTCGGCGCTCGAGCGGCACGAGGGCGCCTTCAAGACCTCGACGCTGCGCGACGTGACCCTCCATCCGCCCTACGGACACGATGGCTCGGTGCCCACCCTGCGCGAGTGGATCGTGCTGCACGGGGAGGGCTTCGAGGTGGACGGGGGCTCGCGCTTCGCCGGGGAGCGCGAAGGGACGATCCGCCCCTTCGCGCTTGGCGAGCAAGACGTGGACGACCTGCTCGCGTTCTTGGAGGCGCTCGAAGGGGAGCCCATGGCGGCCGAGCTGCTGCAGCCGCCTGTGTGAGGGCGGTCGCTCGCGGGTCCTCAGCCCGGGTCCGTGGACTCCTTCGTCCTGCGGGCGGCTACGGTGAAGTCTCGCCGCAGTACCGGAGGTCACACGGGCCGGGCTCGACCAGCGAGTACAAGTAGAAGTCGCCGCAGTTGACCACCTGGATGTTCGCATTCCAGTTGCAGGGGTTGCCGCCCCAGTGGAAGCAGGCCTGGCGGTTGACGACCCCCTCGGCGATCATGGGGTGGGTGCCGTTGAGCCAGCCCGGGGAATCGGTGCCGCAGGAGTAGATCGGCGGCGCGGCTTCGGGCATGCGGTCGCCGGCGTCGCCGGTGAAGCGATACCACCCCGGGCCCTGCCATTCGGGGCTGACGTCGGCGATCCCAAGCTCGTCGCAGTACTCGGTGCCTCCGTTACCGTCGTTGAAGGTGATATTTCGATCTGCGAGGTCGAGGTTGGCGTAGGGCTGCAGGCACTGCGGGTCGACGTTGAACTGGCACAGGTTGTTGCAGGCGTCGTCGTCGATAGCGTTGCCGTCATCGCACTGCTCGGTCGGGTCTACGTTGCCATCGCCGCAGGTGTAGCAGCCGTTGGTGTCGAAGGTGCAGGCCGCATCGCAGGCGAGGGTGCCGCCGTCGAAGCCCTGGGCGGCGCAAGTCCCGCCGCCCAGGTTGGCCCCATCGCACTGCTCGGTCGGATCTACGTTGCCATCGCCGCAGGTGTAGCAGCCGCTGGTGTCGAAGGTGCAAGCCGCATCGCAGGCGAGGGTGCCGCCGTCGAAGCCCTGGGATGTGCAGGTCTGTCCGTCCATTTCCATGCCGTCGCACGCCTCACCGGCCATCGTGTTCAGCGTGGCGTCTCCGCACTGTGCGAGGGTGCAGTCTGCGTCGCAGGTCATCGAGGCCCCCATGGTGTCGCACTGCTCACCCGCGGTCGTGTTGGAGACCCCATCGCCGCACTCGGCCGGGGAGCAGTCGATGTCGCACTGAGCGGACTCGCCGGCATCGTCGCATTGCTCGCCGACCGCCGCGTTGACGTGGCCGTCGCCACATTCGACGAGCGTGCAGTCGTCGTCGCAGGCCGCGGTGCGGCCCTCGTCGTCGCATTGCTCCCCCGCGGTGGTGTTGACGGTGCCGTCGCCACACGCTACGGCCGTGCAGTCGGCGTCACACTCGGCCGACTCTCCGCGAGCGTCGCACTCTTCGTCGGCGGCTTCGTTGACGTAGCCGTCACCGCAGGTGGCCGGAGTGCAATCGGCGTTGCACTCGGCGGAGTCGCCCATGTCATCGCATGATTCGTCACCTTCGACGATTCCGTTGCCGCACTCCGGCTCCGGGCCCGAGTCACCCGTCGAGCCGTCCGTGGTGTCGCTGCTGCCCGCGACGGTCGTCTCCGTGGTCATGTCATCACTCTTGGTGGTCTCGCCTGTTCCCGCGGCAGTGGCTCCGGTGGCTTCGGTGGCTCCGGTGGCTCCGGTGGTCCCGGTACTTCCATCGGTGTCCATCGAGGCCGGATCCTCACCGGGGCAAGCCGTGAGCGGAATCAGCAGCAGCGAAATAGCACCATACGTTCGACGACGAGAGCTCATGATATTCAACAATGACGGTCCCTGAAGAGAAATCAATCGAATGTCGATGGGGTATTATTCATCGGGATCGTGTCATATTGCCCGATCGTAGGTACTTTGTGCCAGTCGGTATATCTTGGATCCAACGAAGACGATCTCCCGAGGAGATCAATAAAATATCGATGAGTCTCAGCGGGGTCGAGCCATGGTGCCCGAAATTGTGCCATCTTGATCGGCGATCGATCAAAATGATCTAGGCACTTCATGCCAGTTGTTCATTTTGGATCGGATCGCAGGCTCGCCGTGGTCGGGTCCGCGTAGACGGAAAAGCGCTCTCGATCGCGCGCAGGTGGTGGCGACTCGCATCTCCAAGCACTCGTGACCTCCAACTCGCCAATTGGCCGATAAGGACGTGCGAGGTAGGTACTTGTCGTCAACAGGACCATGTCGCGGCGCGCTCGCGACTGCCCCCAAACGAGCGTTTGGCACGAATTACCAACGGAGCGTGCGCTTGTTTGCGTACGTCCTCAGCGGTGCGCTCCCAGCCAGCGCACAATCGCCGCGCGTTGCTTGGGATACCCCGCGGTCTCCATGGCCTTCGCGGCATCGAGGGCCAGGCGTTGGGCTCGCCCGCGCTGGCCGGGCGCGCTGGCCCACAGCGCACGCGCCAGGGCAAAGCTCGCCTCGGCGTGCGCGAAGCCGGTGGCCTCGGGGTGAGCGAGCACCTCCTCGAGCACCACGACGGCATCGCGGCTGCGGCCTTGATCGACGAGCGCCCGCCCGAGCAGCCGCGACGACTCGAAGGGCGGCTCGGGTCCGCCGAGCCGGGCACGCTCGGCCTCCAGCGCCTTCCGATACCGATCGATCGCCTCGGGGGCCCGCCCCTGGGCGGCGAGCGCCAGGCCCAGCTCGCGGTGCCGCAGGGCCACCTCAGGGTGCAGGGCGTCGTGGGATTGCATGAACAGCGTGAGCGCTAGCTCGAAGTGCTCGACCGCGGCCGCGGCCCGCCCGCGATCGAGCTCCACGTTGCCGAGCGACTCGTGGATCGCCGCGAGCCCCGGGTGTCGCGAGCCCCGGCGGGCGCTCCAGATCCGCAGCCCTTGCTGGAGCACCTGCTCGGCCTCGTCGTAGCGCCCCATTCGTTGCAGCGTGGTGCCCAGGTTTTGGTAGAGGATCGCGGTCCGGCTGTGATCGGGGCCCAGCTCGCGCTCGAGGAGCTCCTTGCCGGCTCGAAAGTGGCGCACCGCCGATTTAAAGTCGCCCTCGGCGTAGGCGAGGGTGCCTCGGGTCTTGGCCGCGTCGGCTTCGCGGAGCGGATCGTCGCCCAGCCGGCGCAGGGCGGCGTCGAGGCGGGGCAGGGTGGCGCGGGCGACCTCGTGTCGACCCTGGTGGTAGCCGACGGTGCGCAGCCACTCGTTCCAGGCGTCGACGGCCGCGGCGTCGTGGCGGCCCACCTCCGCGGCCGACAGCGCCGCACCGAGGGTCTGGGCCGCTTCGTCGTAGCGCCCTTTCTTGTCGAGCGTGATCCCCAGCTTGAGGCGTGCCTCGGCCACGAAGGGCAGGTACGCCAGCCCCTGCGCCTCGGCCACCACCTGCTCGGCGACCTCGAGGGCCTCGTTGCGCTGGCCGGAGGTGATGAGGGCCATCACGTCGTCGAGGCGCTGGCGCAGCTGGGCGACTCGGCTGGCCGCCGCCTCGTCGGCGGGCAGGGGCATCTCGATCCGCATGGTCTCCACCGTGCGGCACGCCTCGGGCTCGCGCAGGGCATCGATCCCGGCCACCGCCCCCTGCACCACGTGGGGATCGGCGCGGGTAAACACGGCGGTGTGGGCCCGAAGCTCGCTGCGTCGCCGATTGAGGCAGGCTTGCCGGACCAGCCGTAGCTCCTCGGACTGCGTGTGGTCGACCTCGGTCGCTCGACAGACCGCCTGCTGGGTCTCGGCCCAGCGGGTGGCGTAGTCGTCCAGGCGGTCCTGGATCCGCGACCAGGTGCCCTCGGCATACTCGACCTCGGTGCGGGTGAACGCGTCGCGGATCGCCCGCTTACGCGCGGGGTCCCAGATCCCGCGCAGGCCCGGCTGGGGCTGCGCACAGGGATCGGCGGTTGTCCGCGCCTGGTCGATCTCGCGTTGGACACGGACATACCCCGCAAGGGCGCCGGCCGTCAGTAGCACCCCCGCGCTCAGGCCCCAGGCCAGACGCCGCCGACGACGACCGGGATCGCGGCCGAGCCCCTCGAGCAACTCCTCCATCGTGTCGTAGCGCTCGGCCGGGTGCAGGGCCAGCCCCCGCAGCAGGATCCGCAGCAGCCAGCCCGGCACGGAGGCATCGTCGGGCGGGACGGGCGGTCCGCCCCGCAGGACCCGGTGGCGCAGCTGTTCGAAGGTCGAGGCCCCGAAGGGGCGCTCGCCGTAGAGCGCTTCGTAAAGGGCGACGCAGAAGCTGAACTGATCGCTGCGCGCGTCGACATGCTCCCCGACGAATTGTTCTGGGGCCATGTAGGCCGGTGTCCCCATCACTTGCCCGGCCATGGTCAGCGGGGTGTCGAGATCCGAGCCGCCGAGCTCAAAGGGTGAGGCATGTGAGGGCGGTGAGGCATGGGAGGGCGGTGAGGCATGGGAGGCCGGCTGGGTGCGGGCGAGTCCGAAGTCGAGCACCTTCGCTCGCCCGTGGCCGTCGACCAGCACGTTGTCGGGCTTGAAGTCGCGGTGCACCAGCCCCGCTCGGTGGGCGGCGGCCAGTCCCTCCCCCGCCTGCCGAAACAGGGGGAGGATCGCGGGCCAGCCTTGGGCCAAGCCGACCTCGGTGACCCAGTCCCCGAGGGTGCGCCCCTCGATGAACTCCATGGCCAAGAACACCCGACCGTCGGTCGTGCCCACCACGTGCACGGTGGCCACGGGGGGGTGGGATAGCCGCGCCATCGCCTGGGCCTCGCGCAGCAGTCGGGCGCGATCTTCGAGGGGGTGCTCGGCGGTCTCGGCCCTCACCTGCAGGACCTTGACCGCGACCTTGCGATCGAGATCGGGGTCGTAGGCGGCGTAGACGATGCCCATCCCGCCGCGCCCGAGCTCTTCGAGGACGATGAAGCGGCCGATCCGGAGCGGTCGATGACGCGCGGGGACCCGGCGAGCCCCGGGCTCGACGAGGGTTCGGGCGTTGGCCGAGTCCTCGCCGGGGGCGCTGCCCTCGAGGGTCTGCTCCACGGGGCCATGATACGACCAAAACCTGGAGCACGAGGTCTTCAGCGCGAGGAGGGGCGGAGGCTCGTGCGTGCACGAGCGACTCGGCGTCCCCGGTGCGGTGTCGGTGTCGACGAGGTTCACCGAGTCGGAGTCGTCGGTGCCCGCAGGATGTCGCGGGTGCGCAGGCCCTGGGGACTAGGTCGGACAGCCCCATGCCGAGGTGGGCTTGCCCGCTGCGGACTGCTTGGGCGGCCGAGGGTTCGCCCCATTGCAGCACGTGCAGACAGGTGTCGGGCTCCCGACCGAAGCGGCGCAGGGCGCTCGCAGTTGGGAGAGTTGCCGGGTGGCGCTCCTCAGCGCGTGGCCAGCTCGGCCTGGAGATCGGCCAGCGAGTGGCCTTTGACCCGTAGCGCGGCCTTGAGTAGCTGCTTGGCCTCCTGTTGCTCGGCCCGCGCCCGCTCCACGCGAGCGACGACGATGGGATCCTCGGGGTCTTGGGCTCGCGCAGCCATGGCGTTCTTGAACGCTCTTTGCGCGAGGGCCCAGGCTTGCAGCTCGCCGGCGACAGCTTCACTGATGCTCATGGCTCGCCGAGCCTAGCGCGAGCTGGTCAACGCTGCGCTACGAAATGCTGTGCCGTGATGCGGTCGATGCGGACGATGCGGACGGTGCGGACGATGCGGACGATGCGGACGGTGCGGACGGTGCGGACGATGCGGACGATGCGGACGATGCGGACGATGCGGACGATGCGGTTCTGGTCCGTTCGATCCGCAATCGGCTCCGGTCGGATCGGTCCGTACGGGTGGCGCATGCGCCGATCCGCCGCGATCTCCCAAACGATTTCGGTCGCTTGTCTTCGTGTCGGTGGTTGTCGACACTATCGGTATGCATAGCTTGATGGAGTGGAAGAGCGTGGCTGCCGCGCTCGTGGTGTTGGCGGGGTGCGAGGTCGACGTTGGCGATCTGGGAGCCGATCCTGCATCGACGTGTGCGCTGTCGGCCCAGACGGATCTGGCGTGGTCGCTGGAGCGCTCGGTGTCGTGGGGTGGCCCCATGGGCGTCAGTGGTCATGCGGTTGCGGTGCGCGACGATGGGGTGCTGGTCGCCGGTAGCTTCGCGGGCACGATCGATCTCGATCCCGGGCCGCAGGAGCAGACCGCGATCGGCACGCCGCAGGGGGATCCGATCGGCAGCGGAACCTATGTCTCCAAGCTCGGGCTCGACGGACAGCTCGTGTGGTCGGCCGCGTTTGGTGGCACCCGAGCGGCCGGCGCAGATGTGCGCCTGAGCTCGGGCCCCCAAGGGGAGATCTACCTGGCGGGACGGTTCTCCCGGCCCGTCGATTTCGATCCGGGCGAGGGGCAGCAACTGCGCGATCCCGGGGAAGGCTACGCCGGTTTCGTCGTGCGCCTGGAGCCGGATGGTCGCTACGGGTGGGTGCGCACCTGGGAGCGAATGGTCTCTCACGGCGGCGTTCCCTGGGTATTCGTCGACACGGTGGGGGGCCTTTGGGTGGTCCACGAGCACGAGGCCGAGCGCCTCGATCCCGGTACCGGCGGCTCGCAAGCCGCCCTGACCTTCGACGACGGCGGGGAGATCCTGGCGGCGGCCCTGCGCGAGGACGACGTGCTGGTGGTGGCCCGGGACGCGGTCTATTCGACCGAGTCGACGACCGATCCGGTGGTCGAGGCCTATGATCTCGCGGGCACCTTGGTGTGGAGCTACGCACTGGCTACGCCGGAGCTGTCGGCGATCACCACGGTCGGCAGCGATACGATCGTGGCCGGGGGGTTTTATGATGCGGGCGAGTCTGGCTTTGCCATCGACGCCGCGGGGTATGACGTCCACACCGGGCACGGCCACCGCGATGCCTTCGCTACGCGCCTGGACGCCGATGGCCAGCGCCGCTTCACGGTGACCTGGGGGGGGCTGGGCCACGATCGCGTGGACGCGGTGATTCCGGGACCGGATTCCACCGTCTTCGTGGCCGGGAGCTTTTACCAGACCTTGCACCGTACCGATCGCCGGGAGGCCTTCGATGCGCGGGACCAAGACGCGTATGTGATGCATCTGGATCCGCAGGGTCAGACCTTGGGGGTGCGTAGCTGGGGAGGTCGTGGTGAGGACGAGGCGCTCGGGGTGGACTGGGCCGCAGGGCAGGGGCTTTGGGTGATCGGATCCTTCGACGATGAGCTCGACGCGGCGGCTGAGCGCGAGCCGGTGGTCCACCGTTCCCAGGGGCACTCGGATGCGCTCTTGCTGGGGCTATTGCCGGGGGAGCTGGAGGACGGAGGCTCGTGCTCGGTCGAGCCGGTCGACCTTTGCGGGGAGCAGACCTCCTCGCGGCTTTCGGGAACCGATCTGCCGCCGCACTTCGATGCTTGTATGCGGCGTACGGGCAGCAGCAGCTTTGCCCAGAGCAACGGAGAGCGGATGTGCATCTTCGTCGTCGAGGCCGACGCCGATCCTCCGCTGTTCGAGCAGTGTCGCGTCGCGGGGGGAGGGCTGGTCGAGCTCGAGCCGGGGCAGGCGTGCAAGATCAACTATGATGAGTGTGACGGTCCTTGTTTTGGCAACTCATGTGACTAGCGGCCCCCAGCGGCCCCCAGCGGCCCCAATAACCCGCCGCGCGAGGTGCTAACACCCGCGCGGAATTTATGGACATGGGCAGGGCGTCACTTGGGCCCACGCCTCAGCGCTGGTAGCCGGCGGCCGGCGAAGAGGCGGCCGGCGAAGAGGCGTCGGCATGAGCGCGACGGTGTAGCGCTCGCTCGCTAGCTCGGGCTCACGCCGTCGAGACCCAGAGCCTCGGCGCGTGCTCGGGCGAGCGCTTGGATCTCGGGCTCGGCGGAGATCTGGTCCAGCGTTGTGCGAGCCAGGGCCATGATGGGATCTTCGGACGCGAGCGCATCGAGCTCGGCGTCGCTCGAGGCGAGCAAAAAGCGGGCCCAGCGCTCGACGCGGGCCGGGTCACCGGTCGCCTCGGACGGGGAGAACGACGACAGCTGGAGCACGTGGATCGCCCATCGATCGCTGAACGGCATGTTGTTGTAGCGCTCGTGCATCCCGAACATGAATCGGAATTGATCCCCCGAAGTGCTCACGGTATCGAGCAGCCAGGCGATCAACACCGTGCGTCGAAACCGCAGGGGGTCGCGGGTGAAGACCGAGTTGATGATGTTCGCAGGGGTCGCCGGAGTACTTCGAAACTCGAGGAACACTTCGATCGGATCGTCGTCGTGGTCGTGGCGGGCGATCTGAATAACGAGCATGGCCGGTGCACGGGGAGGGATGTCGACGTGGAGCGCGGGGTCGATGATCGACACCGAGCATACCGGCGTGGCGAGGATGCTTCGCAGCATGTCGGCCAAGAGCGCCGGCTCGCGAGACAGCAAGGTCTTGAAGACGAGGTCGAGCTTGGGGTCGAGTCGTTGCACGGTGGAGCAGCCTAGCGCACCGGAAGGTCCACGCACGCCTCCGTGCTCGCCCCGTTGTGATCGATGGAACGGGTGCTTGGGGTCGATAGGGACCAGGACTGGTTCGAATGGAACCACCCGTGATGCGTCACGGTTCTTTGGGCGGCACCCTGCGCGAGGGGGTGACGCCCCATGGGCCACGCGAGGAGGTCGCCCGTGGGTCTCGCTTGTGAGTGATCGCCGATCTACGACGATGAGCCGAGCAACCCCTGGGCGGTACGGGCCGGTGTTCCTCGGGTCGATCGTGTGCTTGTCTTGGCGGTGATGAGGGTTGGCTCGGGATCATCCAGCGAGGCGAGCGACGACCGTGGCAGACATGGTCGGTCGGGGGGCGAGCGACGGGTCGGGGCGGTCGTGCTGGCCGCCGGGTCGTCGCGCCGGGCGGGGGAGATCAACAAGCTCCTGCACGAGGTGGACGGCGAGCCCATGGTGCGACGGGTTGTGCGTACCGTTCTCGAGGCGGTGGTCGAGCCCTGCGTCGTCGTGCTGGGGCACGAGGCCGAGCGTGTTCGCGAGGTCCTCGGTGAGCTCCCCATAGCGCCGGTCGTCAACGAGGACCACGCCGAGGGGATCGGCGCGTCGATCCGCTGCGGTATGGCGACGATGTCGGCGACCGAGGTCGACGCTGCGCTCATCGTGTTGGGGGACATGCCCTTCGTGCGGGTCGAGGATCTGCGCGCACTGGTCGCAGCCTACCGGGCGAGCAATCCGCCCCGGATCGTGGCCCCCGAGGCGGGCCATGGCGCGGCGCGGCGGTTGGGGAACCCGGTGCTGTGGCCCCGCCACACCTTCGAGTCGCTGGTCCGGCTCCGGGGGGATCGGGGAGCCCGGCGGCTGCTGATGGCCTCGCCCGACGCCGTGCTGCGGGTCTCGGTCGACCACCCCGGGGTTCTGCGCGACATCGACACGATCGGAGGGTCTGGTCTACACTCCCCGCCGCAGAGCTCATGACCACGCCTCCCCCCGGCTGGGTCTGTCGTTGGCCCGGCGAGCCCACAAACGTATCGCACTGGCACCGAGGTGACGACCGGGTCAGTGTGGTGCGCCTGAGCCAGCACGTCATGGGCATCGAGCTGGTGGGCCATGTCCCCGACGAGCTGTTGGATTTCCTGCACGAGGCCCTGTCGGATCTGTTGCAAGGCTCGGGGGCCGCGTATCTCTTTTGGGAAGACGAAGCGCTCCAGAGCTATGACCGCGAGCTGCGCGAGTCCCTCGTAGGCTTGCTCTTCCGCGAACGCTCGAAGTGGAAGGAAATGCACGTGCTGTTCCAGTCGCCGTTCATCGGCATGACGGCCGCTGCGGTCGGGCTCATCCTCGGCCGTCGATTCCACAGCTATCGCTCTAGGGACAAGTTCATGGCCGTGGTCGAGCAGGTGCTCGACCATGGAGCTCGTCTTTAGGGGGGCTCGTCCGTAGGGGCGGTCGGCCATGGTGGGTGCATGAGGGGGTCCATGAGCGGTAGACCATGAGCGAGACCAAGTCGGCGCGCTCACGGTGCGTTGCTTACGAGCGTCGAGCGGGTGCAGCCCGGCTCGTCAAGTCACTGCATGTCGAGCCCGGGCGGATCCGGATGATGGTCGTGACCCCGATGGGAGATGCGAAGCTCGCCGCGACTTACACCGACACGTCGATGAAGGGCACCTTCGCGGCCCGTCGCGGTACGCGTCCGTTCCAGGGCCGACGCAAGGCTGACTGAGGCCGTGGCGCGGTCGAAAAGGGGCGGTGGTGAGCCTGACAAGGGCGGCACGCTACGACCGACCGCGCTGTGTCATGGCGCGAGCACACCGCGAGCCGCGGCTGGGGAGGGATCGGCTCTTTCCCCGTCGTTGTCTTGTATAGTCGGCGCAGCAGCGCTCATGGCGACGGTGCCTCCCTCCGACTGGGTCTGTCGTTGGCCTCGCGAGCCCACGAAGGTGTCTCATTGGTGCCGAGGCGACGACCGGATCAGCGTGTCGCTCCTGAGCGAGGACGTGATCGGTATCGAGCTAGTGGGCTACGTCTCCAACGAGCACGCCGACTTCCTGCATGACGCCATCGCCGAGTTCCTGTATCAGTCGGGAGCGGCGCATGTGTTTTGGGACAACGAGGCGTTCTTGCGCTACGACCCCGGGATCCGCGATGCGATCGTTCAGCTGCTCCACCGCGAGCGCTCGCGGTGGGAGCAGATGTACGTGCTGTTCGACTCTCCCTTCATCGGGATGACGACGACCGCCGCCGGGCTCATCCTCGGCCGTCGGATCTACCGATATCGCTCCCGCGCCGTGTTCATGGCCGCAGTCGAGGCGGCGCTCGTCCCGGGCCCGACACCGTGAGCGAGCCCGACGCCGGCAAGGAGCCCGACGCCGGCAAGGAGCCCGCAAGGCTCGCGGTTCGTGCGCAAGCCCGGTGCGGGGCACTCGGTGGGGCCCATGGCCGGGCCCGGTTGCCGCTCAACCTTCGAGGATGTCGAGCATCGTCCGGAGCCCCAGGGCGACCTCCTCGGGATACCACGAGCGACCGGTGACCACGAGATCGGCGCCGTCCGGGTTCCCGTCGCCGTCCAGATCCACCCCGGGCCCGTCGACCACGACCGCCTGGCCGGGCAAGAACTCGATCCCCAGGGCGGCGTACTGCTGGGCCACGTCGCCTACGGCTCCCAACACCTCGTTATCGAGGGGGAACCCGGTGGCCTGGCGATCATTGAGCAGGCTCAGGCCCAGCCCGTCGGGGCCCTGCCCTTCGGTTCCGGGCACGCGAGCGAACCCCGGGGTCGGCCCGGCGTGGCACACCGCGAGCACCGGGGAGCCCTGGGCTAGCGCGGCCACGACGAGATCGTTGAGGGCCTCGGCGGCCGCGGCGATGTCGGCCTCGGGCGAGATATGGGCGGGATCGCCGTTGGAGGGGGGCAGATCTTCGTAGTCGCCGTCGTACCGCAGGAACTGCGACCCGGAGCCGCCGGGAACCACGAGGGCTACGTAGTCCTCCATCGTGGCGTCTTGGATCAGGCCGTCGAGCGGGATCGTCTGCGGCTCGTTCCACGCCGGATCCCAGGCGGCGCCGAAGCTCGCCTCGAACGAGGCTCGAAATTCCTCGTAGCTGATGGGATCGACCGCCGGAACCCCGGCGCTGGTGCCGTCGACACGGTCGCCGTAGCTATAGGCGACCCCGTCGTCCGTGCTGCTGCGTACGTCGACCTCGTAGCCGGCGGCCCGCAGCCCCTCGGCCATCACCTTGTACTCGGGCCACCAGGTGTTGTTGAAGCCCACCACCATCAGCACCCGAGCATCTCCCGGGGGAGGCGGGTCTGTGTCGTTGGCGGTCTCTTGTGCGGTTTCATCCGCGGTCTCGTCCGCAGTATCCGTGGGTCCGGAGGTGCTGGGCGAGGTGGGCGAGGTGGGCGAGGTGGGCGAGGTCGGATCCGGGGAGTTGGTGGATCCCATGGACCCCATGGTCGGGTTCTCGGAGTCGCCCGATGTCGTGCTGCCCTCGGACGAGCCCGACGAATCCGAGCACGCCATCCCCAGGCTGCTCAGTAGTATGATCCCGGCCCCTACCACTCGATTCGTTCCTCGAATCCGCATTACGGTCGCGTGATGACACTGTGGGGCTCGATGTCCAATAGATCCTTTTTGAACGTTGTTATTTGGCGTTTCCGGGCGTCTCGCGTAGGGGAGCGAGAGGTCGGCGCGGGTGGTGAGATCGGGCCCTTGGGGCCCTCAGTCGCAATAGGAAAGGCGACATCGGACCAGGGGCGAGCACATCGACCCTGATCTGATGATGGGATCCCCCGACCCCCGAGCGGTCGACGGTGCGCGCTGCCGTCGAGGTCGGGGTTGGGGAGTTCGCGGGGTTGGGGAGCGTCAGGCCCCCAGCGCGGCCACGATGACGGCCTCGGCTTCTCCGATGTCGCGGTTCCCGTCCACGTGCACGAGGTTGCCGTCGCGGTCGATGACCGCGTTGAGCGGGAACACCCGGCTGGGCAAGCGGTAGTGGCGGAAGATCTCGCCCTCGAGGTCCAGCGCGATGGGCAAGGTGACGCCGAACTGTTCGATCAGCACCATCCCGGCCAGGGGATCGGGGCTGACGAGCACGGGGACCACGGTGAGGCCTTCGGCTTCGTATTGGGGCAGCAACTCGGACTCGATCTGAGGCAACTCCTCAGCGCAGGTGGGTCATGTCTCGTTGAAGACCTTGACGAACACGACCCGGTCGGAGAAGTCGGTCGCGCGTAGCAGGCCGCCCTCGCTGGTGGGCACCTCGAACAGCGGCGCCGGCTGCCCCACGGATGGCGTGGAGCGGTTGACCTCCACCCGCAGGGCGAACATCGGGTCGTCGCTGGTGTCGGTGGTCACGCCAAAGCTCCCCAGCAGCACGTCGGCGGAGGGATCGGCGTAGGTCATCGTGACCAGGCCTCGATCGCTGGCGGGCACGATGAACTGGCCCGGGCATCCCGCTCGTTCCTCGAGGGACAGCGGGACGACCGAGAAGGGATCGGCGGCGAGATCGGTGACCATCATGGGGGCGGCGCCCCGGTTGTCGAAGGCCACGATCGACTCGGTGGACTCCCCCGGGTCGGCCCAAAACGAGTAGGTGGCTCGTTCTACGTGGACCCATGGCTGGGGATCGCCGGGGCCGAGCGACACCGGCGTCATGCGGGGGCCTACGGTGGCGACCGGTCCTTCGGGGGTCGCGGTCACCGTCTGTACCCACCCGCCGGCGAGATCACCGTAGTCGGGGCGGGCTTGCCGGGAGACGAGCACCGGGCTCTGGTCGGGGTCGGCGGGCAGCGAGGCCCGCACCAGGGCCGAGCCGGTCGCGATGAGCAGGCCCCCCTCGACGGGGGCGGCGTCCAGCACGATCCCCTCGGTGACGATCGACGTGAACAGCGAAAGGGACGCCTCGGCGATGTCGACGACGCTCAGGCCGTGGACCCCGCGCAGCACGTAGGCGCGGGCGTCGTCGACCACGACGCGGCGAGCCGCTCGTGCGGGGGTGTCGGGGGGATCGAGGTCCAGCGCGGTGATCGATCCGCCACCTTCGGGGTCGACCAAGCGGACACCCGCGGTGCCATCGGCCACCAGCAGTCCGGCTACGCTACTGGCGACTCCGCGGGCGTCGGTGGCCCCGGGTACCGGGACCGCGGCCCCCAGGGCGTTGGGCATTGGGTCGAAGCGCAGAAGGCCGTCGACGCCCGAGGCCACGTAGATCGCGCCGTCGTGGACGGTGACGTCCTCGTGCTGTTGGCCGACGTCTTCGACCATGTCGACCAGGCTCGTCATGCCGCCTTGGAGGTCCAGCAGCACGGTCGCGCCGGTGTCGGTGACCACGACCCCCTGGTCGTCGCCCAGGGCGGCCAGTCCCGTGCAGCGGCCGGGGATCGCCAGCGCGGTGCCGCCGGTCGGCTGGACGAAGCCGTCGCCGCAGCCGATCGTGCCGCCGGCGGCTGCGATCACTCGGGCGACATCGCCGTCGAGATCGACCGCGGTCGCGTCCTCCAGCACGATGTCGTCGGGGTAGGCGACCAGGTCGCAATCGGGCTCGTCGGTCTCACTGGTGCCGGAGGTCGAGCTCGACCCCGTGCTGTCGTCGGCTATGGAGGGGGTGCCCGTCGAGCTCGATTGCGACCTGGTCGCCTACCCCGACGACATCGTGCTGGAGGACGCGACCGCGGTCGATCTCGACGGCGATGT
>JBCCWC010000103.1:0-48719 GCA_039194325.1 Myxococcota bacterium | reverse complement strand
TATGTTGGTTTCGTGTGGCTCGTCGTGGTTGGGGTCTTTTTCGTGCTTACCAACTCTTTTACGCTCGACTGGTTCTGGCGGGGCGGCCTTCCCGGACCGGCCGCTCCCCCAGCATCCCTATGCAGCGCGAGAATCCCGTGCGACCATAGCCCGGCTTCCGGTGACGTCGTCTCGAAGACAGGAGAAGATGGATCCTACCCGGCTCGACGCCGCGATCCACGACGGAGATTCCGCGGCATTCCGCGAGCTATACCGCCACTACCTTCCAGATCTTCGGTACGGAGTGCGAGCCTTCATCCACAAGGTGCCGCGCCTCCGCCCTTACGAGGAAGAGATCGTCAGCCGATCGTGGGTACGATTGCTCGCTCGAGATCGAAAATGGCTGCGCTCCTACGACCCCCGAAAGGCTTCCTTTGGCTACTTCATGTCGATGGTCGGCGCAAACACCGCCTGGCAAATGGCTTCCCTGAAGGAATTCTCCGCACGCCCGCAGATCCATTTGTTCGATCGAGAAGAACTCGCCAGGCAGGCCAGCGACCTCGACATCGAAGCGCTAGCTATGGATCGTCAGCTACTGGCCAAGCTCGACGAGCGCCTGCAGCACGAGTTCTCGGAGCGAGAGCTCGTGCTCTTCGAAGAGGTCATTGTGCGACAGCGATCGGCCAAGGACGTGGCGCGCGACTTCGGGATCAGCGCAGACGCAGTCTGGACCGCAACTTCACGGCTACGCAAGAAGATTACGGTGCTTCGCCAAGACCTCGACCCGCGAGCACCACCTGCCCCCAACAAACCAGGGCACGCCATCGAGGCGCTGCTGCTGTACCTATCAATATCACTCCCAACCCACGGGCAAGAACTCGGATCCCATGACTCCCCCCCTTTGAGCTTCCCAGGGCTACGCGACGGAGCACCATGGTGAACGACGACGAGTACATTGCCGGACTGGTCGCCCACCGAACCATCGACCAATACGCCGAGCACGAAGTACAACGCGAGGATCCTCCCCGTCGGTCGATGGCTACTGATGATGAACAGCGACTCGACGCGCTGATGTCGCTCTACGACACCGGCGGTGCGAGTGACACCCGGCCTTCCACCCCGGAGACTCGATGGTGGGGCCGGTGGGCCCTCGGCTTGGCCGCCGCCGCACTGCTCACCCTCGTGCTTCGGGCCGCACTCGGAGATCGGCCTCCGCTCAAGGTTCACTATGAGATCACCCTACATCGGGAACTTGCACTACACCGTAGCACAGACGGAAGCACGGAGCGCAAGACCTTTCGTAGCGATCGTACCATCGAAGCCTGGCTGCGCCCTACTAATCCACTCGATACGTCGCTCGAGGTCGCACTCTACGCTAGACAAAAGGCACGGATACGCCGCCTCCTGGTCGATCCCATGTTCGAAGATAACGGCGTCATTCACATCGTGGCAACGATCGAGGATACAGGACTCACCGTGGGCGAGTGGGAGCTTGTATTCGTGGTAGGACGCCCAGGCACACTCCCCACAGACATCGATGAGCTCCCCGGGTCGGTCGACGGCGATGCGTCCCCCTACGATCTAAAGCGGATTCCCGTGCAAGTAGTTGCAGCGACGGGTGCTGCTGATTCTCTATGAACACAAGACCGCGCCGCCAATCCCGGGGATCCTGGCGCACTGCGTTGGCGATGACGGGGGCATGCCTACTACTGCTCAACCGAGGGCCCGAGCGCATCATCTCTCCACCGGAGCTAGACCTCGTTGCCGACATCATCAATCTCGAACCCGAGTGGGGTCGCTGCGTGGAGATTCGAGCCGGCGCGCCTCCGCTGTGTATCTTCGAACCGAACCAACCTCTCCACTTGTGGCTATCGGTTCGTGACCCGACAGCGCTCCAAATCTACCTCGATGGAACACTCGTGAACGCCGAACAATACCTGGTCCCCGAGGTGACCGGAGTAGGTCTGCGAGTGTTTTTGTCGCGGTCATCCCGTATCTTCCAGGTCGAGTATCCAGGCGCCACACCTTGGACCCTCGGATTGCATCCGACAGAAGCTCTGGATGAGCTCGAGGGTGAACTCGCCACTATCGACGAGCTCCAACTGGAGGCCAATACGATCTACGCCAGCGGGGGTGACTGGCGCGAGGCGCGAGCGACGGCAGAAAGGACGATCGACCTCGCCATCAATTCCGGGCGCAACAGCAAGGCAGTGGACATCGCCCTGATGTCCGTCTTCTTCCTCGGCTGGCACGCAAAGCGACCCGACCTTGCGACGGAGCTACTCGCTCGCATCCACGACTTGGCGATGCTATCGCCCCAAAACCGCGCAGACTGGCACGCCTCTTCGGGCCACGTGCACTGGGGCGAAGGGAACATCGGTGAGGCCGCGCTTCACTATCGACTAGCCTGCCAACATGCGCTGAAAATGAACGACTCGCGCCTTATCGTGGAGGCCATTCCCATGTATGCTGCCGCGCTCGCCGAACTCGGCTATTTTCGGGCAAGTGCGCACTGGAGCCATCATGCGCTCGACTTCGTCGAGCCCGGTAGCGAGGTGCACGGGCAAGTCCTAGAGACGGCGGGGTGGGTCGACCTCGTGCTCGCGCGCGAGGGCCACGCGCATGCCGACCCGGCTGACTCTTACGAACGAGCGATACAGATCTTCGGGCCCCAAGGCTCTTTCCCGTCACCTTACCGTCTGGGCCCCGCGCTTCTCGGCCTCGCCGAAGCGCGACTACTCGAAGGTGCACCGGTGCAAGCCTCGGCCTACGTCGAGCAAGTCGCCGACGAGTGGCTCATACCCGACGACCGGGCGTACCGACATGACCTCGAGCTCCGCATCGGGCTTCGCCTCGGACTCAGCGAGGCCTATCTGGGCAGGGAATTCGCCATGCTCGAAGATGCGGCCCAAAAAGTCGTCTCCCCAGAAGCCTCATGGTGGGTCGCCACTCGTCGCGGAGATCTGCGTGCTCGGGCTGGACGATGGCAAGAAGCGGCCACCGCATACCGAGCAGCCGAAGATCAACTCGACCGGCTCGTCCGCCTGGTGGCGTTCGGATTAGGGCGGCAAGCCATCGGGCGCTCGCACAACGCCAGCGCCATTGGGTTGGCCAAAGCCCTCATCGAGCTCGACCGCCCCGCGGAGGCACTATGCACTTTACGCGAAGCCGAGGGTCGCACCGCGCAGTTCCCCACGTTTGACCGACTCGATTCCCATGTCCGAGATCTGGCTGCCAGCTATACGCGAGCTCAGGCAGACCTCGACGACGCAGTCGCGCAGAGTATGACTGCCACAACCAGAGAGCGCCGGCTCATCCGAGCCAAGGTGTCTCGCCAGATCGACAAGATGCGTGGGCTACTCGACGAGATGCTGCTCCGCTCCGGCCAGCACCGGGGTCGACCTCGATGCGATCAGCTCAGCCCCGTACAAAGCGGCGAGTTGCTCCTGGGCCTTTACCCGGCCGCCGATCACTGGCTGGTGTTCAGCCAGAGCGAAGACGAAACGATAGTTCATCGTGCACAAGTCGCCTCGGCCCCGGCCGATGACCCCGAGGTGCTCGCCGCGACACTCCTGAAGCCCATCACGGAGCAACTCTCGCGGGCCCACCGCCTGCGGGTCGTTGCCTCCGGAGCAGCGAAGACCATCGACGTCCAGACCCTGCCCTGGAGAGGGCGCCCCTTGCTAGAGGCGATCACCGTCGTGCACGGCACCGAGCGAGTGCCGAGACCACTGTCCCCAAGTATTGGACCACCACGAGCAGTGCTGATCGCCGATCCTACGCACACACTCCCGGAGGTCGAGAACGAGCTCGCACAGGTGGCAGACCAATTGCATAAAGCCGGATACCTCGTCGAGTCCGTTCCCCAAGAGCACGCCAATGTGACAAACATCAAACAAGCGCTCCAAAGAGCTGATCTGGTCCACTTTGCCGGGCACTCACAATATCCCACACTTCACGAGCACGGTCTATGGCCACCATACGCAGCGGGAAACCCGGGAAAAGCTTCGACCCTGCGCCTCACGGCCGGTCAGCAAATGGCAACCTACGACATCTCGCTATTGGCTCCGGCCCCACGCGTGGTGGTGCTTGTAGCATGCCAGGCCGGTGTGCTCGATCCGAGCATAGGAGGACCGAGCCTCGCACACGCCTTCATCACCGGCGGTGCACAGGTAGTCATTGCATCACCCGACATATTACTCGATGACCGAGCCGCCGCGTTCGGGCGAGAGCTCTACGCACACCTTCCCAAATCTGGTCCACTGGACGCGGCCGAGGCCTTACGGCAAGCCCAGCGCCAGCTATGGGACGTTCACCCTGATCCGCAGACCCACATTGGCAGATATCGCGCCTGGGTCCCCTAGCAACAGGCATTTTACGCCGCGCTCACCCGCCCGAGAAACTCCGCAGCGAGCTCAGCTCGTCCTCGAGCCGCTCGAGCAAGGGCGAGGGCCGCGTGGACAGGCGCTCTACCTGACGGCGCAGCCCGTGCCGCGCACGAAACAGCCGGGACTTGACGCTGCTGGGGCTGCACTCGAGCACGGTGGCGATCTGGGCGATGCCCAGCTCGTGCCAGTAGTGCAGCTCTAGCGCGATCTGGTGGTCGATCGGCAGCGAGCGCAGCGCCCGGTCGAGCAACACGCGGTCCTGGCCTTGGGCGATCCGCCGCGTCGGCGAGGTGCCCAGATCGGGCGGAGACTCGAAGGCGGACACCCGCTCGGGGGAGAACACGGCGCGATCGCGGTAGCGGCCGCGGAGGTGGCGGAGCAGCATGTGGCGGGCTACGCCCAGCACGTAGGCCCGCAGCCCGATCGCGGGATCGAGGCGATCGCGGCGCTCCACGAGGGCGAGAAAGGTCTGCTGGGTCAGATCGGTCGCCTCGTCGCCGACCTTGTTCGACAAGAAACGGAACACCACATGGAAGTGGCGACGCACCAGACGATTGCCGGCCCCGTCGTCTCCCCGGCGCCAGCGGTCCAGCAGCTCGAGCTCCTCAGCCACCCTCGGGCTCCGGCAGGGCGGCATGCTCGAGTCGCTGACGCACGCGCTGCTCCAGGGTGCGAGCCACCGAGGCCTGTGGCAGGTCGCGCCCGGCCGTGATCGACAGCGAGCGCTCCACGGTCGCCCGCGCCACCGCCAGCTGGGCGGCCCCTCGGGCGCTCGCGAGCTGGGCGCTCGCGATGTTGTTGAGCGAGGCCGCCACCTGCGGGTGCTGCTCGCCGAGCACCCGCTCTCGGATCCCCAGCGAGCGGCGCGCGTAGCCCAGCGCGCGCTCGGGCTCGTCCATCATCAGCAAGACATTGGCGATATGGTTGAGCGTACGGGCGATCCGCGGGTCGTCCTCGTCGAGAAGCCGCTGCTGGGTCTGGAGCGCGCGCTGGTAGTGAGCCAAGGCGTCGCCCAAGCGATGCTCGACGTAGGCGACCCCCCCGAAGTTGTGCTCGAGCTGAGCGTGCCGCATGGGGTCGTCACCCAAGCGATCGAGGGCCGCGCGCGCAAAGCCGGCCCATACCTCCCCTTGCTCGTCCTGCAGCTCGACCCCCGCGACCCAGAGCAGACGGATCCAGCCATCCACGGCCAACGCGTCCTCGCGGATCGCCTCGGCGCGCTGGATCCCCTGGAGCAGCCATGCCTTGGCCTGCTCGTAGTCGCCGCGGCGCGCGGCGATGCTCCCCTGCCGCACGTCGACGGCCGCGAGCAACGACGGATCCGCCGGCCCCGCAGCGTCTTGCCGAACCGAGCGCACGAGCGCCGTCGCTTCGACATAGCGACCCGCCCGCTCCAGCATGTGGGCCCGACCCAGCTGCTGCCAGGCGCGCAGCACCTTGCGTCGCGCGGTGAGATCGTCGGGTAGCCGCGCCACCCCCCGCAAGAGGGGATCGGCACAGGCGTCGATCCACCCCATGCCCTGCACTACGGGCATCGCACTGGCCACGACCACGTCGTCGGCGTCGTGCAAGAGCCCGACGACCTCGCCAAACTCGAGCCGACGACGCTCGAGACACGCGCTGCGAAGGTCGAGCTCGGCCTCCGACTGCACGCGGCGCACGTGGGTATCGGTGCACGCCTCGTGTCGAGCCTCGCGCCAGCGCAGCGCGTAGGTATCGAGCGCGTGCTCCACCGAGGGCTGCGACGAGGCGGCAAAGGGGGCCCCGCTCGCCGCGAAGGACGAGCGCAACCGCTTGCGCGCGTCGTCGTGCCACACCCGATCGATCGCCGTGCCCGCCTGCGCGCAGGGCTCCGGCGCCGGCTCGGCCCACGCCAAGGCAAGCAACCCCGCGGTCAGCAGCCCGGCCCCCCCGACCAACACCCGACGTCGCGTACGCTCCCGCGCGACCGACTCGAGCTCGCGCAGCAGGGTGCCCATGTCGGCAAACCGCGCCGCGGGATCGGCCTGCAGCGCACGGCGCAAGATCGCGTGGATCCGGCGCGGAACCTTCGAGGCCGCCGTGGTGGGGGGCACGGGCAGGGGGCCACTCGGATCGCGACCGGCCGCGAAGGGGTGCATCTGATAGAGCGCGACGTAGCCGGTCAGCGCGAACGAGTACTGATCGCTGCGCGCGTCCGCCGGGCTCCCCCGCAGCTGCTCCGGAGCCATATAGGCGGGCGTTCCGGCCCGCACCGACTGGCCCCCCGGTGCTGCTCCCTCTGCTGCTCCCTCTGCTGCACCCTCTGCTGCTTGGCCGAGCACCTCGGCGCCGCAGGCCAGCCCAAAGTCGCCGATCCGCGCCCGACCGTCGCTCCCGATCAGCACATTGCCCGGCTTGCAGTCGCGGTGAACGATCCCTCGCTCATGGGCGGCCACCAAGCCTCGGGCCGCGTCGATCAAGAGCGCGACGATCTCCCGAGCCGGAGGCCGACGGCGCATGACCTCACGCAGCGAACACTCCATCAGCTCCATCACGAGGAACACTCCGGGCACGGGGATCCCCAGCGCCTGCTCGCGATGCGCGGCCAGCCCCAGATCGGCTCGCTGGTACGTCCCGACGTCGTGGATCGTGACCACGTTGGGGTGCGAGATCCGAGCCATCAACCGCGCCTCGTCGAGCAGCCGGGACGCCTCGGCCTCGTCGGTCCCCTCGCGCAGCCGCAGCAGCTTGAGCGCCACCCGGCGATCCAGGTGGGGATCGTACGCACGGAACACGACCCCCAAGCCGCCCGCGCCGATCTTTTCGAGCAGCACGTAGCGGTCGAGCACCAGGGCTGGCGAGCGGCGATCGAACAGCCGACGCTCGAGGGACGCGAGCGCTAGCTCCTCCGCCAGTACGTCCGGCGACGGCTCGCCGGGCATCCACGAGCGCGCCGATCCCTGTGATTGCTCGTCCATCGCGGCTCCCTCTATCGTATCGCCCATTGTGCGTTCACACACACGATTTTCGTCATTTGGGCCCGCAACCAGCCGCAACCAGCCGCAACCAAGGCAACAGGATCGACACTCTGCCCACGGAGCCCTTCGTGATCTCAATGCGTACGCTTGAACCTTCGGCCCTCGGACTATCGATCCTCGCCCTATTGCTGGGTGCCTGCCCGGCGAGCCCGCCGCCCAACGCGTCGACGGACGGCAGCAGCGGCGACGACCCAAGCAGCGACGGCCGCCCGGCGACGGACGACACGACCACGACGACGACCAACGGTACGGTCGATACCAGCGGGGCGGCCGACGGCACCGAGTCCACCGGCGCCCCGGTGATCCCCGAGCCCGGAGACGACACCACCGTCGTCGCGTTCGAGCAGGCCCACGTGTTCTTCTCGGGCTGGGAAGACGGCCAGAACCTGCGCTCGATCGACGTGGACCTCGAGTTCCCCGATCCCGCACGGGCCTACACCTCGGCCACGCTACGGCTGGATCTGTCGTGTCCCGACGGCGCGTGCGACTGGTGGGATCGCAAGGGCAGCCTCGGCATCGTGGAGAACGCGGGCACCGACGACGAGCGGGTCGTGGAGATCGCTCGCTTCGTCACCCCCTACCGGGTGGGCGGCCAGTGGTCGCTCGACGTCAGCCCCCTTCGCCCCCTGCTGGCCGGCCCGCGCACGGTCCGGGTGACGATCGACACCTGGGTGGGCCCGGGCCACGCCAACGGCAACGGCTGGCTGGTCGACGCGGCCTTCGATTTCGTCGGTGGCGTGCCCTCCGAGCGACCGGTGGAGGTGATCCCGCTGTGGCCGCTGGGCGAGCTCACGATAGGCGATCCGGATCTCCCGCTCGATGACCAAGTCGTCCCGGCCGAGGTGACGATCCCGCCCTCGGCATCCCGCGTGGCCCTGTGGTCGGTGATCACCGGGCACGGGCAGGGCAACTCGAACAACTGCGCCGAGTTCTGCCCGCTGGCCCACGGCTACGAGGTCGGCGGGATGCCCTGGCAGCGCACGGTGTGGCGGGAAGACTGCGCCGAAAACCCGGTCGACAACCAGCAGGGCACCTGGACGCTGTCACGCGCGGGGTGGTGCCCCGGCGACGTGGTGACCCCTTGGGTCGAGGACGTCAGCGCGGCCGCGCTGGGCACCGAGTCGCTGACGGTGCGCTACGACATTCAGGGCTACGAGAACACCTGCCGCCCCGAGGCTCCGGTATGCATGGGCTGCGTGCTGGGCACGGGGTGTGAGTACGACGGGGGCAACCACACGCCGCCCGTGATCCAGATGTCGGCCGCGCTGGTGGTCTACGAGCAGACGGGAGCATGATGATGCAAGGACGCAGTGGATGGCGATCGATCGGGCGTGGAGCCCTCGCGGGGATATTAAGCGGCACCTTCGGCGGCATGCTCGGCTGTGATCCCCAGCCGCCCCAAGAGACCTCGACGACCACGCCAGGGCCTGTCGATCCGCCCGGTACGGGCTCCAGCACGACCACAGCGGCCGAGGTCGACAGCGGCGGGACCATGGGACCGGGGGCCACGACCGGACCGGCGAGCGCCACCGCAATCGCCGACGACACCGGGAGCGCGAGCGAGGACGACGGTCCGCCGATACTCTTCGATCTCGCGAACGGAGCCGACATCGGCGAGATCGGCGATCCCTGCGACGACTCGACCACCACCCTGTCGGCGACGATCCGCGACTTTGCCAGCACACACCCGGACTTTGAGGCCTTCTGGGGCAGCAGCGCGTCAACCGGGCTGGTGCTCGACATGCTGGGCGGCGATCAAAAGCCGGCCTACAACCCCGCGGCGCCGCCTCCTCCGCCGGGGAGCTCGGCCACTCAGATCACCTCGGCCGCTACGTTTGGTCAATGGTACAATGATGTACCGGATATCAACGTGGCCGTGCCGCTGGAGATCCCGCTGACCGAGACGCCACCGGGCTCGGGGATCTTCGTGTTCGAAGACACCACGTTCTTCCCGATCGACATGGACGGCTGGAACGCCGCCCCGGGCCCCAATAACGAGACCTATCCCGACACCTTTGGGGATCCGCACAATTTCCACTTCACCACCGAGATCCACACCAGCTTCGTCTACGAACCCGGCCAGCTCTTTACCTTCGTGGGCGACGACGATCTGTGGGTGTTCATCGATGGTCTATTGGTGATCGATCTGGGCGGCCTCCACGGACAGCTGATGGGCTCGGTCGATCTGGACACCCTGGGGCTGGTCGCGGGGCAGACGTACGACATGGACATCTTCCACGCCGAGCGACGCCACGACGGCTCGAACTTCCGGATCGAGACGTCGATCACCTGCTTTTTGCCGCCGGCGGGCTAGCAGCCCGTGGTGCATCGTCCGCGGTCGGGTTGCGCAACTGGGTCGCTAGGACCCACCCAGTGACATCGGCGCTCGGCGCTCGTGGCACCCCTGGTGCCACTCGAGACTCGCGCCGGACCCTGGAGCCACGGAGAAACGATGCGCGAGGTCGATGACAACGTCGTCATCCTGTGCGAGAAGTTATCGAGCACCAGGGTGACGTCCGGCCATGTCCCTCCCCCAGTCTCTACTCGACGCGGTCGAGTCACACTCCTGTTTCACCGGCTGCTACACCAGCGATCTAAGGGGCAGCTTCTGCGACGACCCCAGCCGCCCGGCCCGCCCCATGGTCGGCGTGCACTGTAGCGACTGCCTGACCTGGCACGTCGGGGCATTCACTCACCTGCTGCCTCCGAGCGCCTCCACCCCGGACAAGCTCGCTCGGGCGCTGTCCGATCACATGCAGCAGCACCGGGGCTTTTCGTGGTCCGTGAGCGGCTATCACCTCGCCTCGGGGGGCTTTTGGGTCGCCGCCGCCGGCCTGGGCCCCGGGGTCTTCATCGTGTCCCCCGATCGGGGCGCGGGCCATGGGCGGGAGGCCGACGCGGTCGATGCCCTCATCAAGGCCTTCCACAACGGTCTGGCCCCCGGCTCGACGCCGAGCATGCTCGACCCCAAGCAGTATGCGACCCAGATGGTCTATCTCAAGTACTCGCCCGGCAGCCCGGCTACGCCCGATAAGGCCTCGCTGCTGCGCTCCCCCCAGTGCAGCACCCGCCCGGCCACCGGGCATCACGCCGCCGTGATCATCGAGCACCTGCCGAGCCTCGCCGCGAGCGCGCCGGCGGGTGCGCCGCCGAGCCCGTCGGTCCGTCCCCCGCCGAGCCCATCCCCGCGCCCATCCCCGCGCCCATCGATAGCGCCCCCCCTCGCGGCGCAAAAGCCGGACGCGTCGCGTGACGCAGCCCCTCGTGAGCTGAGCATCGGGCAACGGTGCCCGAAATGCGGGCACGAAGTGAAGGTGCGGCACTTGCTGCACAGCGCCTTCGTGGGGTGCATGTGTTGATCGACAGGCGCGCCGCGTAGCGGGTGCTCGACTTCGGCCGGGCACGACCGGTCGTGCGGGGATATCGCCCGCTCGATCGGGCTCGCGGCCGGCCGTGAGATCTCGGGTGAGGGGATCGACCGCCGGGACTCGTCCCTGGGACGCCGCGTGCCTGGCCGCACTGAGACATCGCTTCGCAATGAAGCGGGGGTTCGGCCCACGCGCGAGCGGAGACCCCCATGCCCGATCTTCAGCACCCCGGATCCTTTCCTTCGTCCTCCATCTACGGGGGCCCCTACCGGGAATCGAGCGCCTTGCCCACCGGCGAGTGGCACGTGATGGCCAACGGTCGGATCTACGCGCTGAAGATCGTCAAGGTGTCGGGAGGGCAGGTCGAGGCCAGCCTCACCAGCGGTGAGGTGAGCGCGGCCAAGTGGTCGGCCAGCGAGCGGATACTCGTGTTCACCCGCTCGGTCCCCGGTCAGGTCGAGCAGGAGTGGACCGGGTACCTGATGGCGTACTCGGCCAAGGATCCGAAGTGGCGGATCGCCGGGACGCTACGCAACGTGCGCAGCCTCGGCGAGCACTCCGTGCCGCTGGGGACGAGCGGCTGGTACGCCACGCGTCCGCGCTGAGCCTTCGCGCGGTGCATCGCTTTGGCCGCCACTGCGACCCACGCAGACCGTGGTTGCCCGAGAAATAACCCCGATGCCACGCTAGTTGGGTCTCGACCGCTCGATCATGCCCGACACCGTCAAGTCGCCTCGAGCCCCCGAACGCTGCCTCGATTGCAACACCGTCATCGAGCAAGAGTACTGTCCCGCGTGCGGTCAGCACCGCGGCGACTATCGCCGCTCGCTGTGGCAGCTGGTCGGCGCGCTCATCAGCGACGTATTCGAGGTCGACGGCCGGCTGTGGCGCACGAGCCGTGCCATGCTCCGCCCCGGCCGACTCACGCGAGAGTTCAACGCGGGACGACGCCGACGCTACATGTCGCCCGTCCGGCTCTACCTGTTCATCAGCCTGGTGATGTTCGCGACCGCCAGCATCGGCCTTCGCGTATACACCGTCCTCGAGCCGGCCGCCTCCGGGCCGACCACCCCCGCGATCTCCGTCTCCTTCACCGACGATTCCGCTTTGGACCAATGGCAGCCCGACCACCCACTGGGGCAGGCCATCAAGAAACGAATGACCGAGCTCGAGCGCATGCCAAAGAATGAGGCTGCGATCGAGCTGGTCCGCGGGACCCTCGAGCACGCTCCGCTGGTGATGTTCTGCATGCTGCCGGTCTACGCGCTCATGCTCAAGCTGCTGTTCTTGGGCACCCGGTGGCTCTACGTCGATCACCTGGTGTTCGCGCTGCACGTGCACACGGTATGGTTCTTGTGCGTCACGTTCATCATCGCGCTCGGGCCCTTCGTGCCGATTCCCGTGCTCGTGGTGCTCGCGGTCCTGCCCGGCATCTATACCGTCTTTGCCCTCCAGCACGCCTACTCGGATCACTGGGTCTTCACGGCGCTGCGTGCCGCCTTCCTGGCCATGGGCTATCCCGCGATCCTGTCGTTCGGCATCACGCTCGCGATGGCCCTGGGCATCATCCTGGACTGACTCGCTCCGGGCACCACGTCGCGCTCCGGCGTCGACCGCAATGATAGGCTCTCGTATGGCCGGCAAGCGAGCGCAGGCACCCGACTCGACTCGCCGCTCCTACCACCACGGGGAGCTCCGGGACGCGCTGGTGCGCAAGGCCAGCGAGATGGTCGCCGACAAGGGGGTCGACCGTTTTCGCCTTCGCGAGGCCGTCCGAAGCCTCGGGGTCGATATCGCGTCGGCCTATCATCACTTCAAGAACCGCGATGCGCTCCTTGGTGCGGTCGCCGATGATGCACTCGCTCAGCTGACCACCGCGCTCGAGCGAGCATGTGCCTGCCATGCTCACCCCGGCGATCAGCTGCGCGCGCTCAATCGCGGCTATGTGCGCTTTGCCAAGCGCCAGCCTCACTTGTTCCGCCTGGTGTTCAGCCCGCTGGGAATCGGGCCGCAGACCCAACCCACCGACGTCGATACGGTACCCCCGCCCGGACGCGTGTTCATGGAGGTCATCGATCGGTGTGCCGAGGTCGGCCTGACCGCCCGCTCGTCGGTCGACTGCGGGCTGTTGCCGTGGACCGGGGTCCACGGCTTGGCATCCTTGGTGGCCGATGGGGTCGTCCCCTCCAAGACCGCCAAGCAGCACGTCGACGAGATGACCGACGGGATCCTCCGCAGCTTACGGTTGGACTGAATCGTCGGGCCGCCAGGACCATCGCCGCCCTCTCGTTGCGCGCCCGAGCATTCCGCCGGGAACAGCGCACCGTGTGCCGACGCGAGGCGAAAGCAGGTCATAACTACCAGATAACATTGTTCAAAAGACTTTGAGGTGGCGGGATTCCTATCCATCGACTAATTCCATCAGTGATGGGATTGATGGCCGCGCCGTCCGCCCAGCGCAAAAAGCGCAAATCATGACCACCCAGGATGAACCAGTGAACCAAGTCTTCGACACCGACAACCTCCAGTGGAACCAGATCCAACACCATGGCGTCGAGGCCGACGAGAGCATCGGCTGGAGCAACGGCTTGCAGGTACGCACCGCGATCTATCGCCTCGGCGCCGGCAAGAAGATCCCGCAGCACGCCCACGAGGGCTGGGTCCACGTGGCCGTGCTCCAGGGAGAAATGGAGTTCGAGACCCAGGAGCACGGCAAGCAACGCATCGGCGCGGGTCACCACTACTACGTCGAGCCCGGCCAATCTCACTACGAATCCGCCCCCGACTGCGAGACCATCATCTTGCTGACACATGCATTCAAGCCGGGCATGACCGTACAAGACGCCTGAGTCGGTTCCGCTCGACTAGCCAACGATCGATGAGTCGGCGCATGCGTTCCCATCGAACCCGGGTACATCCGAACTCGAGTTCGCCCGTCGCATATTCCTGGTGCCGCCACGAGCGGCGTCGAGACGAGGACTGAACTCGACGAACCGCGCTGCACAACGTCACACGCGCTCCGTACCCGCCGTTCCGCGCGTGGGCGCTGTTGCGAAATCATCACGGGCTGAACTCGACCCTTGGTCTTTGGCTCGCTCGATGACCCGCACTGGCTATGACTCGGATGTCGATGCCTTCGATCCGATCCCGCCTCGGCCCCGGCGGGGCGGCGAGGCCCAGTGAGGACCTCCGGCCCAAAAAGTGCGTAATGAAAGTGAGAAGAGCGCAACAAAGGGTCGACCAAGGCTAGGCATCGGCGCATGACCTCCCGCGCCCCTGCCCACCGTACAACGACATCAGGGGCAAAAGCGATGGCAACCCTCATCCTCGGCGAGACCGAAACAACCACGCTCGACAGCAGAGATCCCTCTAACGTAGAGCTCATCCCCTCGTTTCCGCTATTGCAGACCCCGCAGCAATCACGCGCCGAGCAGCTACGCCAGCAGGCGTTGGAGCTCGCACGGGAAGCCGAGCGCCAATCTCACGGTGCCCAACGCTGGGGGGTCTTCCTATCGTTCTACGACGCCTTCTTCAGCGCAGTCTCGCCCTTCTACAACCTCACCCTCGCCTCGATGCAGCGGGAAAAGATGATCACGGCGTCACAAGTAAAGGATCTGCGCTGTCCAGACAACGACTTCGAGAAATGGGCGCGAGGCGTGGGATTGGTCGCCGGCATCGGGATAGGCCTCTACGCCGGTGGCAAGACCATCGAGGCCGGCAGACCCGCGGTCTTGGGCTCACGCAGCTTCTGGTTTACTCCGGCTCGCACCCTGCCCGCCTCACAGTGGATCCGCGCCCTTCCCAATCACGGCATCTGGGGCACCTTCAACGCCTATTTTCGCTTGGGATCGATCAACATCAGGGTCACCTACTCGCACGCCGCAGCGTTCGGCACGGCCAAGTCCATCCTCGGCCAGATCTTTGCGGCGATACGTCGCGGCGAGTCGTAGCAGACAGACCTGCGCCCGTGAGCAACCCCGACGACCCGCCTCCATGAACCGCACGGCAACGAGTATAGAAGAACACGCATGAGCGGCTACCAACAAAGGCTACGGCTTGTTCTTCAACAACTGCCTCGACAACGCAGCGGTGGTCGGCGACGCCTACGGCCTGAACGTGTGGTCGTGGCTGATGACCAGCAGGCCAGGGTCATCCGATCACCTCGAACGAGGCCCGCTGATCCATCGCCGCGTCGGCGCTATTGCCCACGTAGACCTCGTGGGTGGTGGCCTCCACCCGCCAGGCATGCGCACGCTCGTCCCAGTAGGCGAGCCCCTGCGCGGGAACCTCGACGGTGACCCGCCGGATCTGCCCCGGCGAGAGCCAGACCTTCTCGAACCCACGCAGCAGCTTGACGGGGCGCTCGTGCACCGAGCCCGGCACCCCGAGATACAGCTGCACGACCTCGGCCCCGGCCCGCGCTCCCGTATTGCGCACCCGCACCTCCACCCGCAGGGACTCCCCCCGCCGCAGGGTGGGCGTGACCACCCGCAGCTGGTCGATCGCAAACGTGGTGTAGCTCAGCCCGTACCCAAAAGGCAGCAGCGCGGGACGCTCTTCGGCGTCGAGCTTGGTGTAGCCGTGCCGGGGGCCATACTCCACGTGCTCGGCCCGGGGATCGAAGGGCGGTAGATCCCAAGGAGCCACGGGGATCGCAAAGGGCAGCTTGCCGCTGGGTGTCACGTCGCCAAACAGCAGGCGCGCCAAAGCACGCCCCCCTTCCATGCCCGGGTAGAAGGTGTAGAGCACCGCGCCCGGCTCCTCGAGCCACCCCCAGGGAGCCACCGCGCTGCCCATCACCACGACCACGGTGCGCGGGTTGGCTCGCACGACGGCCCGCACGAGCGCGACGTCGCGGGGACGAAGGGCCAGGTCCACCCGATCGCCCGGACCACCGAACAGCGGCACCCGACGCGCAGCGGCCCGGGCCTCGGGATCCCACACCAAATACTCCCCTTCGTCCCGAGAAGTCAGACCCACCACGACCACGGCGGCTTCGGCATCCCGCGCGACCGCGGCCGCCTCGTCCAGCCCGGGGCGAGTCGGCCGTATGATCTGACCGCCTCGCGCACGAAGGTACTCACGAAGGCCGGCCCTCGCGGTGATTACATGGGCAGAGCGCACGGCGCTGCTGCCCCGATCGCCGGTCGAGGGCAGGCCCGCCAAGCGCCCGATCACCGCCAAGCGCTTCAAAGTGGCGGGCAGCGGCAAGAGCCCCTTGTTGCGCACCAACACGGCACTGGCCTCGGCCGCTTCGCGAGCCAGGGCCACGTGGGCCGGCCCGCCCACCACCGCGCGCGGGTACGTCTGGGGATCGGGCGCGGTGGCATAGCGCAGCCGAGTCCGCAGCACCCGGCGCACGGACGCATCGATCTGCTCGACGGGCACGTGGCCGCGCTCCACGGCGCGCCGCAGGCCCCGACCGAAGTGCCGCCGGGCCGGCATCTCCACGTCCATCCCCGCCCGCAGCGCGGCCACGCCGTCGCGGATCCCGAGGATCCAGTCGGAGCTGACGAACCCCGCAAAGCCCCAGTCATGGCGCAAGATGTCGGTGAGCAACCAGCGGGCATGCCCGCAGTGCTCCCCTCGCACCTTGTTGTAGGCGCTCATGACCGAGGCAGCCCCGCCCTGCTGCACCACGGCACGAAACGCCGGCAGGTAGACCTCCCGCAGGGTGCGCTCGTCGACGGCGACATCCACGTAGAAGCGTGAGCACTCGATGCTGTTGAGCGCGAAGTGCTTGACGCACGCCATGACGTTGTGTCGCTGAAGCCCGCGGGTGAGCGCGACTCCCATCTGCCCGAGGTGGTGCGGATCTTCGCCGTAGGTCTCCTGGGCCCGCCCCCACCCGGGATGGCGCAACACGTTGACGCAGACCGCCGCGGAGTAGTTGGCGCCAATCGCCCGCAGCTCCCGCGCCATGGCCTCGCCGATCCGCTCCTCGAGATCGCGATCCCAGCTCGCCCCGCGGGCCAGCGTCACCGGGAAGCAGGTCCCCCCCTGCCCCACGGCCACCCCCCGGGGACCATCGGCGAAGGACAGCGGCGGGATCCCCAGCCGCGCATGACGCCCCGCGTAGACCGGCGGCGCTCCGCGTCCGGCCACCAGGCGCAGGCCGTACTGCCACAAGAACCGGCGGTGACCCACATCGCCCGAGAGCTGCTCGAGCTTGTCGTCGAGCGTCATCTGGGTCAGCAACCGCTCGACCCACGCGTCGAGATTCTCGTCGTCCTCGAGCTCGGGGATCCGCGCCGGCTCCACCCGCACCGACTGACGCGTGACCCGGGCCGCCCCGGCAAGCAGTCCCACGCCGGCCCCGACCGCGAGGGCCACAAGGGTACGAAGAGGACGGGCCATGCGGAGCGGAGGCTATCAGGGCACGGTGCACCAGCCGAGCAGCTCGAGACCCGGTGGCTCCGCCCCGGACTCGTAGACAGGCAGGCAGATCTGCCCCGGCAAGCACGGCGGCATGGGATCGTCCAGCGAGCAATACGACGTGCAGCACCCAAACGCCCCCATGCAATCGGGGACCTGCTGGGGCACGACACACGCCGCGCCCGGGTCGCAGACGTTGATGAACTCGCAGGGATCGCCGGGCACTCCCATGTCGCCCGAGGCGTCGGGGGCACAGGTGAATTCACCGCCCACTTCGTAGCAGCCCTGCCCCTCCACACAGTCCTGAGCCAGAGGATCGCAATACGGGATGCACACGGCAACGATCCCATCACCCGGGATCGAGCAGGAGCTGTTGGACTCCTCGCACATCGGAGCCACTTCGTCCCCGACACATCGCGCCAAGCACGTCCCCTCGAGGGTGCGAGCGTCGACGTAAACGCACATCGAATCCTGATCGCAGTCGTCCAGGCCGCTCCATGGATTCTCTTCCACGATGCAAGGCTCGCCCGGCGCTCCCGGGTCGTCCACCACCGGCACGCAGCGCCAGTAGTCCCAGTTCGTGCCATCGGTACTCGACGGGGTGCACTTTTCACCCTTGGGACAGTCTTGGAGCCATAGGTCGCACTCGTTGCTCACTCCCCCGTCGCGATCCACGATGAAGGGATTGCCGGTGTCGTCGACCGGGCCCAACGTCGTGCCCGAGTCGTCGACCGGGCCCAACGTCGAGTCCGAAGGCGGTGAAGGCACGACGGTGGGATCCCCCGGCATCGTGGGCCCCTCGAACGTCGTGTCCGAGCCCGCGCCCTCGGCGTCGCCCCACGTGATCCGCGGGCCACATCCCAGGGTCACAACGGAAAGCGCAACGAAACCTCCAAATATCGAATTAATGGTATTAACCTGCCACACAGAGCCGTAAAACTAACACAACGTTGGGGAGCGCGGACGCAATTCCCAACAATCATCACATCTATGGGGAAAGGAGCGGCCCTTGCGCCCCATTCCGTCAAGGCCGCTTGCGCGTGCATAGCGCGCGGGCGCCGGGTTCTGCCTTCAGCCATACGCGCACCTGCCCCGTAGCGACATCGTAGACGTTGGCCTCGTCCTCCCCGGCCTCGGCACGCAGCCAGTAGTGGCTGCCGCCCAGCATCTTGGCCTTGCGTAGCTTGACCAGCTGCTTCTTGGTGGGCAGCTGCCACCGCCGGACCCCTTCGACCTGGCGTCGGCGGCACTTGGCCCGGGCCTGGTCCCAGGTCATCGCGCTCTTGCTGATCCGCGACACGAGCAGGTCGTCGAGCGCCTCGATCCGCCCATCGGCCAGCGCCGCCTCGACGGCGACCGCGACCGAGTCGGCCCCAGGCTCGGGGGTCGGCGCTGGCGGAACCGTCGACGGAACCGCCGGCGGAGGCGGCACGGTCTTCGGACCAGGTCGGAGACCGTCATCACTGACCGCGGGCTCGCCCGACTCGGACGGCGTGGCTATCGTGCTCTCGGCGACCCCGGCCGAGTCCCCGGCCGAGTCTCCGGCCGAATCCCCGGCCGGCCCGCTCGGATCCGACGCATCGGTCGATCCCACGCCCGAACCACCGGTGCCCGCTTCGACCGACGACGCACCCGAGCCGGACGACGCCTGCTCGGGTCCATCCCCGTGATCACCGCGGTCGCCCCCGGACGACCCCACGCCCGCCGCCGATCCACCATTGGGCACCGCTCGCTCGCCCCCGTCGCGCACCAAGTCGGCACGGGTCGGGTCGCGCGCCACCGAGCCCCCATCGTTACGGTCGTTGCCGTCGTTGCGGGGCCGCCCGGCCGAGGTCTGACCGCGAACCACGGGCACCCCACGCGCCGCCGACTCGCCCCCGGCCGGACCGAGCCCGACCGGCGCGGTACCGTGCAAGATCGCCATCACGACCACCCCGGCCATGCCCGCCCCGGACAGCAGCAGCAGCCCGATCCGCCCGCTACGCCGCTCGGGCTCGGGCTCGTCGGGAAGCGCCTCTTCGTCGATCTGGATCGGGCTGCTGACCGAGGGCAGCGGCTCGGCGTCTCGATCGGCCCGCGTGTCCGCCCGATGGGCGCCCGACTTGACCCGCTCCACCGCGATCGGCCCGCTAGGCTCCCCCCACACCACCCTCGACGAGGACGAGGACGAGGACGAGGGATCCACGGCCGGGATCTCGGCGCTCGAGTCACCGACGACGGGGAAGTCCTGCGGCACGGCCGTGGGCACCCCGTCGAAGGACGGCTCGAAGCGCACCTGGTCGAAGGGGCTGATCGTCTCCCCGGTGGGATCGGTCGCAATAAGCACGTCGGGCTCGGGATAGAGCCGCCGCGGTGGAGTCGGCTCGGGGACCCCGCCCAATGGCATGCCCAGCGCCTCGTCGGAGATCCCCTCGGGCTCCTGCGCCACCGGATGCCGTCGCCGAGACTTCTCGGGGATCGAGGCCCCGGGCGCGGCTACAGCGCTGGTGACGATCACGTCCCGCATATGACGACCATCGTCGTCGTCGTCCGCGGGCGCGGGGCTACCGTCACCCTGAGCGGCGACCCGAACCTCGGGCAGAATCGACATCGCGCCCATGGCCTGGACGTCGACGGTGATCATGCGGTGCTCGGGGCCCTTGCGCGCAGAGAACAACCCCTGCAAGCGCCGGCTCTGGAACCGGTCGAGGTCCTCGCTCTGGCACAGCACAAACAGCGCCGGCCCGCGGATCCGATCGGCGGCGGAGGTGAGCAGATCCGCGTCGGTCTCCACCCCGGGCACCACCTCGGGAGTGAATCCTTCCTGATGGAGGGCATCGACGACCGCCACGAGGGCGACCTCGGTGTCCTCGGCACAGCACAAGACGATCGGCAGACGCTCGCCGCGGTTCACCGTGAGCTCCCGTGGTCAGGCCGGCCCCGCACGGCCGAAGGGTATGACACCGGCCACCACCGGCGGAAGGTCCGGGCCCCGGCCATCCCCGCCGGAGCGAAAAAAGTGGCATAACGCGCACCATGGCGTCGTCCGATGATCCGCACGATCCCTCCCCCATTCGCACCGTGGCGGTGCTCGGCGCCGGAACCATGGGCCACGGCATCGCGCAGGTGGCCGCGGCCAGCGGATTGCCCACCCGCCTGTTCGACGTGGCCCCCGACGCGGTGGACGGCGGGCTCTCGCGGATCCGGGCCAACCTCGACAAGGGCGTCAGCCGCGGCAAGGTCACCGAAGGGCAACGCGACGCCACCCTGGCCGCGCTCGAGGGCCAGACCGACCTGGCCCGGGCGGTGACCGACGCGGACATCGTGATCGAGGCGGTCCCCGAGAAGATCGAGCTCAAGCAGCAGCTATTCGGCCAGGTGGCCGGCCACGTGGCCCCCGATTGCGTGCTGGCCACCAACACCAGCTCGCTGTCGGTGCAGACCCTGGCCCAGGCCCTACCCCACCCCGAGCGGGTGATCGGCACGCACTTCTTCAACCCGGTCCACATCATGAAGCTGCTCGAGATCATCGTGGCGCCGAGCACCTCGGAGGCCACGCTGGCGCGCACCCGGGCGTTCGGGGCCCGCGTGGGCAAGGAATGCATCACGATCAAGGACTTCCCCGGCTTTGCCACCAGCCGACTGGGCCTGGTGATCGGGCTGGAGGCGATCCGCATGGTCGAGCAGGGCGTGGGCTCGCCGCAAGACATCGACAAGGCGATGACCCTGGGCTACGGCTTCCCGATGGGCCCGCTGCGACTGACCGACCTGGTGGGCCTGGACGTCCGCCTCCACATCGCCGAGTACCTCCAAGGCGCCCTGCCCATGGGCGCGCACTTCGAGCCGCCCGACCTGCTGCGCCAGATGGTCGCCGAGGGCAAGCTGGGCAAGAAGAGCGGACAGGGCTTCTACACCTGGTAGGACGCAGGCGATGCTGACCCTGCTGTCCCCCGCCAAGACGCTGGACCTACAGCCGGCTCCGGCCTCGGTGCCCCACACCCGACCGCGGCTGCATGGCCAAACCGAGCAATTGCTGGCGGTCGCCCGCACCCAGAGCCCCGAGGATCTGGCCCACCTGATGGGGATCTCGCCGGCGCTGGCCGAGCTCAACTTCGAGCGGTTCCAGCAGTTCTCCAGCAGCCGCCGGGCAACCCGCGGGCGCAAGCAGGCGGTGCTGGCCTTCGCGGGTGACGTGTACACGGGGCTCGACGCGCCCACCCTGACCGCCAAGGGGCTGGAGTTCGCCCACGCCCACCTGCGGATCCTCTCGGGCCTCTACGGCCTGCTGCGACCGCTGGACCTCATCCAGCCCTACCGGCTGGAGATGGGCACCCGACTGGCCAACCCGTCTGGGCCGGATCTCTACGCGTTCTGGGGCGACCAGTTAGCACGAGCCCTGACCGCGGATCTTCGTGGGCACGACCCACCGGTGGTGGTCAACCTCGCCTCGCAGGAGTACGCCCGGGCGGCCCGGCTCGCGCAGCTCCCCGCTCGAGTGGTGACCCCCGTGTTCAAGGAACGACGCAAGGGCCGACTGGTGGTGATCAGCTTCAGCGCCAAGCGAGCCCGTGGGGCGATGGCTCGGTTCATCGTCGACCGCCGGATCGATCGTCCCCAAGGACTTCGGCGCTTCGAGCAGGACGGCTATGCCCTCGACGAAGGTCAGTCCAACGACGACACCTGGGTGTACGTGCGCGACCAACCACGGTGACCCAAGCGGTGACCTCGGCGGCGACCTTGGACGACGACCCGGGCCATCCACGCTCCCCGAGCTCCTGCAGAGGCCGAGCGAACAAAAGAAACGACCCGTTGTGGGCTGCTGACATCGACTGTCAGCAGGGAGGGCGTACCATGGAAGCCCCGAACGCCAGACCACGTCATGATGAGTGCGCGGCTGCTCCCCACCGGGCCTTGTCCCGAATGCCCTCGCTCGAGTGCGGATCGATCTACGGATCGATCCACGGATCGATCCACGGCTCGACTGCGTACGACGCAACGAGCCTGGTTTTGGCCGAATTCGAGCAAATTCGAGCAAAATTGCGCGAAATTGGGGGGCGATCTTCTTTCGTGAACCGCTTGATCGACACTGTTTAAATGTTCAGCATCACATCCATGCCCAACGGTGGTCGCGACGACGACGACGACGAAGGCGACGCCGTAGAGACCCCTCCCATGCTCCCTCAATCCGAGACCCATGCTTCCGGTCCTGGCTCTGCGCGTCGCACGGACCCGCAGGACGCCAAGGATTTCATTCGCGACCTCGCCGGCCACGTCGCCCTCGAGCTGGCCACGACCCCGGAGGGTCGAGCGGCGGGGCTGTCGGTGGAGGTCTGGCCGGAGCAAGGCGTGTGGCTTCGTGTGCGCAAGGGCCACGAGCTGCGGATCTTCGTCGATGCCCAGGATGGCATGGTGTGGGTCCGCTGGGAGCGGGTCGATCCGGCCCGCGGCGGCCGACCACAGACCAGCCAGGGCAACCTGGGCAAGCTGGAGCTGATGCGGGCCGAGGATCTGCGCGCCTTCATGGCACGCTGGCTGTCCTGGCGCGCCCGCGGGTAGGGTTGCTGCGCGACCGAGGACGACGTCATGCTGGGCCCTCGCGACGGGCACCGGGCCACTCCCCATCTGCCCCCGCCACGTCGCGGTCCCGAAAGCACAACGACCGGTGACCTCGTCCTCTCGCGCGCCCCATAACGCGCCCGCCACCGCCCGCGGGCAACGAACCCGCCAAAAGATCCTCGACGCCGCCGAAGAAGTCTTCGGACATGAAGGCTACGAGCGCGCGTCGATCGTGGAGATCACCCGCCGCGCCGGCGTGGCTCAGGGGACCTTCTATGTATACTTCCCCAGCAAGAAGGCGGTGTTCGTGGAGCTGGTGTGGCAGCTCAATCACATGCTGCGCAAGAGCCTGCGGCAAGCGACCGATGCCCTGGTCGATCCGGACCGCATGGAGCTCGAACGCACGGGGGCGCTGACCTACCTGCACTTCGTTCAAGAGCACCGCAACCTCTATCGGATCGTGCGGCAGGCGGAGTTCGTCGACGAGACGCTCTATCGGGAGTACTACGACCAGCTGTCGTCGGGGTACCGCAAGGGGCTGCAAGGGGCGATGAAGCGGGGGGAGATCCGCCAGGTCGATCCCGAGGGGCTGGTGTACATGATGATGGGGATCTTGGACTTCGTGGGGATGCGCTGGGTGCTGTGGGAAGGCACGATGCCCTCCGAGGCGATCGTCGACGACATGCTGGAGTTCATCCGAGGAGGGCTGCACTTGAGCGTGGACGCCAAAGACGCGGGCGATCCCGCAGACGCAAAGTAGCCGGGCGCCCCAACCGATGAGGGCCGCCCGCCCTCAGCCCGCGGGCGCCGGCTCGCCCCGGAGATCCGCCCAGCCCCGCGGGATGAAGCCGCGCTCGACCGCGGCGTAGTCCACCTCCACGTCGAGCCGGGCGAGGATCGAGAAGAACCCGAACTGCAGCCGGTTCAAGAAGAGGATCCCCGGGGGCATCTGCCGAAACTCCCCCTTGGGCAGTCGGGCGAACTCCATGGCCATGGCCTTGAAGCGATCGACGACCTCGGTCGCGAACTCACGGGTCACGCGGAAGGGCGCGCGAAACACCGGGCTGAGGGCGAAGTGCATGTACTCGCACACCCGCTCGCGATGCTTGCCCGGGGCGACCATCAGCATCTGCGTGGCCGCGGCGTCAAAGCCGGCATAGTCGCGCTCGCCCGCCGCCGTATGGGCGCGGAGGATCAGCTCTCGACGCGCCGGCTCGATCTCCTGCACACAGCCGAAATCGAAGAACACCACCCGGCCGTCGGGCTGCATGAGGTAATTGCCCGGGTGAGGATCGGCGTTGAACATGCCGCCGACCATGATCGAGCCATAGACGAAGTGCCACAGGGTCTCGCACCAGCGCTGCCGCTGCGCGGGGTCGGCCTCGCACGCCGCCTCGAAGCTGACGCCCTCCATGAACTCGGTGGTCAGCACCCGCCGGGTGCTGTGCGAGTCGACGACGGGCGGGATCACGATGCCGGGGTGATCGGCGTGGAGGCGAGCGAAGGCCCGCTGGCGCTCGGCCTCGAGCTCGTAGTCGAGCTCCTCGCGGAAGCGGGTCCGCGCCTCGGCGACCAGGCGACCCACCTCCATCTTGCCCATGCCGAAGGTCCTCGCCATCACGTCGAACAGGCCGACGTTCTTGAGGTCGGCCTCCATCGCCTCGACGATCCCGTGGTGCTGGACCTTGACCGCCACCGGTCGACCCTCGAGCGTGCGAGCACGGTGCACTTGACCTATCGAGGCGCTAGCGATCGGCTCATCGTCCCACTCGGCAAAGCGCTCGTCCAGCGGAGCCTGAAGCTCGTCCTCGACCAAGGCCCGGATCTGGGTGATCGACGAGCGCGGAGCGGCAGCACGGAGCTTGGCCATGCCCGCCTCGAACGCGTCACGATGCTCGGGCGGGACCACGCCGTCGACATAGCTGGCCATCTGACCCACCTTGGTGGCCACGCCGCGCATCTGCCCGAGGATCTTGGCCGCCTTGTCGACGCCGGCCCCCTCGCCCCGACGCAGCAACGCGACCCCGCTGGACGCACCGGCCCGCGCCAAACGAGCCAGGCGGCCCAGGCGTCCGGTGGGGAGCTTGGCCTCTTCAGACATCGAACCGTGTTCGGTGTACCGGGCCCAGCACGACCTGCCAAGGGCTAGCATGCCCGCCGACCGCGCGCCGTCGCATGCGCGTGGTCCAGAGCACGCAGGTGACCGGCGGCCGATGCGGACGACGCACCCGTGCGCGGTTCGATCGCCACGGCGTTCACGATCCCACAGCTCGACCGAGCACAACGACGCGGTGAGATCGGAGCGGGCGGGGACCGCCGCGCTGCGAGAGCAGGGACGAGCCCGTCAGGGCGAGTTCATCAGCGTGACCGTAAGCTGCGCGATCTTTCCTTCGCGGACCACGTAGGCATCGTGGCCGTGGACCGGGCCGTCAAAGGCCGGCGAGGTGCAGGTCCAGTGGGCCTGCACGCGCTCGCCGTCGAGATCGACCCGGTCGACACGCAGCTCGAGGTTGGGCGGAGGATTGCGCCAAGACTCGATGAAGCACCGGCGGATCGCGGGCCGACCGCGGTGGGTCCGAGTGCGTCCGGTGAAGGGTTCGGTGTAGACCGCATCCTCGGCGAAGAGCGCCATCAGCTCGGTCTCGGCCGCGGAGCCAGCGCGCATGGCGTGAAAGTAACGGTCGACGACCTGGCGAGGGGATGGAGCATCGGGCATGACGGTCCGCCGGCCCGCGATCCTACACTCGAAGCGGTGGACGAGTCCGGGCCCAGCCGCGAAGACCTCCTCAAGCTCCGCCGCTTCGTGGAGCGAGCACGCCAGGCCGGCTCGGCGGTCCCGTTGCCCCAGCTGGTCACGCTGGCGCACGAGCTGGGGCTTTCGGCGGGGGTCACGATCGACTTCGCGGCCAGCGAGACACTGGGCGCCCCGATGGTGGTGGTGCGCCCCGCCCCCGGCTCCACCCCCGGCTCCACGCGCGGCCCCGCCGGTCAGGCCACCGAGCCGACTGAGGATCCGCTGGCCGTGCTCTCGCCTCGCGAGCTCGAGGTGGCCGCGCTGCTCGCCGAGGGGCTGCGCAACAAGGAGATCGCACGGCGCCTGAGCATCTCGCTGGCCACGGTCAAGGATCACGTGCACCACATCCTGGACAAGACCGGACTGCCCGGGCGCGCGGCGGTGGGGATCGCCTACATCGCTCGGGCATGATCCCTACGAGAGCTCTCCGCCCCCGAGCATCTCGCTCACGTCGTCCACCAAGTCTAGCAGCCCGTGCCAGCCTCCGGCCTGGTCGTGATCGAGCCGGACAGCATAAGCATAGTGGTTGCGGCTTATGCCGCATCCATAATACGGGCGGGGTGCGTATCATGGAGAGCCAACGGGCAGGGCGGGGTCGAGGCCAGCCGCCGCGCGCTCGGCCTCGATCACACGAACGACCGCGGGAGCCTCCCAGGCGGTGTAGGCCCCCCAGGCCGCATCGAAGGCCGCGCGAGCGAGTATCGTGCGACCGCGACGCACGGCCAGCCGCGCGAGACGATGAGAGACCAGGCCCGACAGGGAGTGCCATCCGTGTCGCGCGGCGGCGGCTTGCGCGTGCTCGTAGCGAGCGAGCGCGTCCTGGTCGCGCCCCCGAGCGGCGGCCAGCTCGGCCTCGATGCCCATCAGCATGGGCTCGAAGTTTTCGGGACACATGGCGGTATACTTGCGGGCGACCGCCTTGTACCGACGTAGGCTCCAAAAGGAGCCTCGACTATGCCCGCTCGACCGGGGCTCGAGGTCCACGATCACGCAGGCCAGCGCGTAGAGCGGGACGAACGGCGCCCCGAAGAAGAACCCCTGACGATGCCGTGACACGCTCGCCTCGAACTCCCGAGCGGCGTCGAATTCACCGAGCATGACCGCGGTGATGGTATACAGCATTGATGCAATCACCCGCACAGATTCATCCCAGCTTGAACAATGACTAGGCTTGAATACGACCGGTCCACCGTCGATGAGACATCGAGAGACCTTCATCCATACCTCGGCGACGAACTGAGCATTAATTGTTTGTTGACCTTGCGGATGCACTTGCATGTAGGCAAGCACACGACTCATCTCTGACAGGGTCATGAACCCAAACGAGCCCCCACAAAAAGTAGAGATACTAGTCTCGACGGTCGATCTTGGAGCCGTATTGCGGATATCTTCGTGGTACTCTCGCATTCGAGGAAGGGCTTTTCTCAGCGGATCGAACATCCCCTTCAAGAACACGACAAAGAGCTTGGTCTCGTTTGCCACAGAGGTGGAGGTTTCCGGCTCCTCGAGGGCTTGCTCGGTGACATGGAGCATCGCCCGAGCGTACTCGGTACGACCACGAAGCATCGCGACCATGGCCCAGGTGTACAGCTGCCGCTGAACGCCGGCTGCTCCGTGGTATCGTAGCAGTCGGCCATGCTGCCCCAACAGCCATAACCCGCGCCTGGGATTCGACAGGAAGAACAGAGGCAGCTTGAACACCGACCCAAGCACAATCGTACGTGCGCGGGCTTGGGGTTCGATCGACTGAGAGGGTACCTTTCCCTGCAACAGTCCACTTTGCTCCATGGCTCGCCAACCCAGCAAGAAGCTCCACACCGCTCGTCCCCAGGATATGCGCTGCGGAATCCGAAGCCCCAACCGCTGCACCCCCACCAGTGCGGTATCGACGGCTTTGTCCAAGGCTCCGATCTCGGTCTGGCAGGAAACGAACCAGTCGACGATTCGACTATACTCGAGCGGTGGTAACTCCCACTCCATGAGCGCCTCTGCCAGGGCCAAGCCCCAGCCCGGATCCAGGGCGTGCTCGGCGCGTACCAATGCGAACATCACCGCGCGACTCAGCTCCACCGGCCCTCTGCCGGCACGGACATCATCTAGCCAGGGCTCGAGTAGATCGTGGGCACAGCGAAGGTAGCGACGGGCCGCCTCCCAGGCCGCAGAGTCGAGGCTTTCCTGACCCGCCCGGCTTTGGAGCGCAGCGAGCTCAAGCCGTTCTTGCGGCTGGAGCACCGTCCGTCGGACCTCCAGGCCCGCCCCGAGCTGGTCGGCTATCGCGAACAGCTGCGTCCCTCGCGGCTCGCCCTCACATCGCCGCCTTAAAGCCTGGCCCAACGCCCAGTGCCGTTCGGCTCGCTCGTGATCCGGATACTCCACGAGCAAGTTCTCACGAACGCGGTCGTGCGCAACCTCGAGGCGCGCCTGCCCCCCAACGCTCGCACGCACGAGCAGTCCTCGTCGCTCGAGGTCCGCGCGCGTCGCCTCCGACTGTACACACTCGCTCACCTCGACTGCGACTTCCGCCGAAAGTGGCCCTCCAAAGACGGCCACGACCTCCAGCAGTCGTCGAGCCTCATCGTCCAACATGTGTAGGTTTTGGACGACGATCCGATCGAGATCGGAGTCCGAGTCGAGAATCGACGAGTCCCTGCCCCGAACCAGCTGAGAAATGAAGAATGGGCTCCCCTTGGCTCGCATGGCGATCGCCTCGGCCCGAGCCTCGACGGCCTGCACTTCCACGATCTTCTCCGCGGGCAGCAGCGCCTCGGCCATCGCCCGTGCATCCTCGAAAGGGAGCGCATCGAGCCCGAGGATCCTGGCCGACGGACCGGTGAGGTACTTGCTGGACAGCAGAGTCTTCAACGCCTCCGATCGCTGGACTTCCTCGGCACTGTCGCGATAGGACAGGAGCAAGACCATGGCGGGCCGACCATCAGACTGCCGGCCATCGGACTCGTCTCCGCCCACAATCTGCTCAAGCAACTTCACCGTATCGAGATCGGCCCACTGCATGTCGTCGATGTGCACCAACAGCGGCCGTACCCGCCCCAACCGGCGAAACAAGTCCTTGAGCGTGAAGCTACCAAGCCGACGTAGCTCGGCGGCCTCGATGCGTCGGTGGATCGGCAGTGCGAGCCAGATCTCATCGAGCACCGGGAACAACCGCACCAACACGTCGTGGTACGGCGGCTGCAGGGATTGGCGCTCGGTTTGGGGAAGTCGTCGCAGGTAGCCCGAGAGGGCATCAATGACCCCATCCATGCCTTTATAGGGGATCGTCTCTTGTGGACGACAACGGCTATGCAGAACAGTCGCATCAAGGGCCATCACTTGTCGCCGAAACTGTTGACAGAGTCGCGACTTACCGTTGCCGCTGGCGCCTCGCAAATGCACTGTCACCGGCGTCTGCTCCGCTGCGAGGGTGGCAAAGCACTCATGGAGCACGGCGAGCTCGTGCTCGCGACCGACGAAGATCTCCTTGCGGGCCATAGCCCGGCCCGTGTTGCCGGCCAGACGCTCGAGCACCTGGGTCGCGCTCGGGCGGTCTTCGGGCTTGCGCGCCAGCAGTTGCTTGCACAAGGCCCGAAGCGGCTCGGGAACGCCCGTGACATATGTCTTGGGATCGGGGGGTTCCTCGGCCGACTCATCGAGGAGCCGCTGCATCGCATTCGGAGGTCGCTGTCCCGTCACGCCCTCAAAGAGCATCACACCTACGGAGTAGAGGTCGGCAGGAGGACCCAACGGTAGGCTGACGGCCTGCTCGGGCGCCATGTAGCTCGGCGTGCCCAGCACCTGGCCTTCGCGGGTCACGCCCATGCCGGGCTCGGATAGCTCGGAGACTAGCCCCAGGTCGAGCACCACCACCCGGCCGGTCGTGGTCACCAGCACGTTGGCGGGCTTGAGATCGCGATGGATACAGTCGTGGGCATGGATGTGCTCGATGCCCTCGACCAGCTGTCGCATACACTCGTTGAGCCGGTCGAGGTTGGGCAGACAACCGGCTTCTCGATCGTCGCGGATCCAGTGAACGAAGGGCACCGCATCGTGCAAGAGCTCCATGGTATAGAAGGCCACTCCTTGCTCGGGGATGACCAGCTCGTACAGCGAGACGAGGTTGGGATGAGGGACGTCGGCCAGCGCTCGGAACTCGCGCTTGAACCGATAGAGGCGACGAGCCACGTTGGTCGAGAGCGTCTTGAGGGCGACCTGCTCGCCGGTCTGCGCGTGCCGAGCAGCAAAGACCTCGCCCATGCCACCTGCGCCGATCCGGCACTCGATGACGTAGTCCCCTAGACGATCGCCGACGGCGGCTGATGTCTCGGGTACGAGGGGGCCGGTACGATCCAATTCCTTCCGCGTGTCTTCCAACACCCTTCGATGATATCATCGCAATTCAAAGGCCCACCGAGGCCCACTGGGTAGCATACCATTGAGTTCATCGAGACCGCGAATCTCGAAGGTCATCCTTTCACCGGTTTCGGGCAACGGGGCCGTTCGTCCAGAGCCGTTGCGGCCCCACCTCTTATGCCGACAATGACTATGCGGTCCGAAACCCGCATCCCGGCTCCATCGCTGTGCGACGAGCGGTCGCGCGACCACTCGTCACGCGACCACTCGTCGCGCGACCGCTCGTCACGCGACAAGGTGTCGAATGGGCTCGATCGGCAAGACCCGCTACCGTCGAGAACCGACGCGATCCTCTCCTCTCCACTCACGAAGACACCATGCCCGATGCACACGTCCCCGCGCGGCGCCGTCGACTCGTCGCGTGCAGCCTCGTCCTCACCACGACCGGCCCGATCGGCTGCGCCGAGCCCGAGCCCGAGCCGAGCCCCTTCTCCTTGCGCTTCGCGGCGACCGCCGAGGGCCAGCCCGTCGGGTGCAGCGATCGGCTCACCGGCGTGGGGCCCGATGGCCAGCACCGCATGGGGGTAAGCGATCTGCGGTTTTACGTCAGCAACCTCCAGATGTACGACGTAAGCGGCGCGCTCGTCCCCCTGAGCCTCGACGACAGCGAGTTTCAGTACGCCGACGCGTCGGGCCAGGTGTCGCTGGTCGATCTGACCTCCAACTCCGAGGGGAGCTGCGCCGACACGGCGATCGCGTTCGCCGAGGGCACCGCGCGCACCAACGACGTGATCACCGGCTCGACGCTCACCGACGAGGTGGTGCGGATCACCTTCGACGTGGGGGTGCCGCAGGCGCTCATGAAGGAGACGATCGCGACGAACACGGCCGAGGCGGCCCCCTCACCGCTCGACGAGATGTACTGGTCGTGGACCACGGGCTATCGCCACCTGGTGCTCAACTTCAGCGTGGAGGACGGCGCCGGCGAGCGAGGCGACGGCTACCTGCACGTGGGCAGCCGAGACTGCGGCGCCGACGGCACGCTGGCCCTCGAGGATCGCGAGGCCTGCAGCTTCGTCAATACCCCGGCCGTGGCGCTGGACGACTTCGATCTGGAGACCGACACGGTGGCGCTGGACGTACCCGCCCTGGTGCGCGGGCTGGACTTCATCGCGCCGATCTACGATCCCATGACCTTCGAGGTGATCGACGAGGGCCCGGGCGTCGAGTGCCACTCGTCCCCCGATCAGCCCGATTGCGCGATGATCTTCGGACGCCTGGGTCTCGATGCGTCGACGGGCTCGGCGAGCCCCTCGTCCAACGAGGTCTTCATGATCCGCTGAGGAGCGACGCATGCGAGCCCTGAGCCCTTCGTCGTTCGCGACCGCCGCCGCGCTCGTGCGCCCCGGGGTGCTCGTCGTGCTGCTGGGCGCCTGTGCGCCTCCCGAAGCCGACCAGGCCGACCAGGCCGACCAGGCCGACGAGCTACGCGCGCTGCTGGCGATCCCCGACCACATGGAGCTGCCGGCGATCCCGGAGGCCAACCTGCCCACGGCGGAGAAGATCGCGCTGGGTCGTCACCTGTTCTACGACCGCCGGCTGTCGGGCAATGAGACCCAGGCCTGCGTCGACTGCCACTTCGCTCACCTGGCGTTCGCCGACGACGAGCGCACCCCCACCGGCTCCACGGGGAGCACGCTGGCCCGCAACAGCCAAGGCCTGGGCAACGTCGCGTACAACTCCTCGCTGACCTGGGCCAGCGACGGGCTGCTGTCGCTCGAAGACCAGCTCCACGTGCCGATCCGCGCCGACGATCCGGTCGAGCTGGGGGTCAACGACGAAAACCGCGACGAGGTCCTCGCCCGCTTCGACCAGGACCCCGAGTATGCGCGCATGTTCGACGCGGCGTTCCCAAACAGCGACAGCGGCGCTACGGTCAACAAGATCGTCTTGGCCCTGGCCAGCTTCTGTCGCCGCATGACCACGGGCCAAAGCCCCTACGACCGGTTCGTGGCTGGAGAGCGCTCGGCCCTCGACGAGCAGCAGCGCCGCGGCATGACGCTGTTCAACGGGGAGCGCTTCGAATGCTTCCACTGCCACGGGGGGATCAACCTGACCACGTCCTACCGCGACGAGGGCACCGAGCAGGGTGATCTACGCCTGACCTTCTTCAACACGGGCCTGTACGATGTGGATGGAGAGGGCAGCTATCCAGCCCACGACCAGGGGCTGTACGAGCTGACCTTCGATCCCGAGCACCGCGGCCTGTTCCGACCGCCGAGCCTACGCAACGTGGCGATGACCCCGCCCTACATGCACGACGGTAGCATCGAGACCCTCCAAGAGGTGGTCGAGCACTACGCGGCGGGCGGGCGCGTCATCGAGGACGGACCCTTCGCCGGCGATGGACGAACAAGCCCGCTCAAGTCGGGCCTGGTCCGGGGGTTCTCGGCCACCGATGAGGAGATCGACGCGGTGGTGGCGTTCCTCGAGGCGTTGACCGATCCGGCCTTCCTCGAGGACGAGGCGCTGTCCGATCCCTGGGGCGGCCGGTGAGACCCCGCGAGGCCGTAGCCTGTCGATCACCGCCGAGGCTATGAGCACGGCACGACCGACGGGACCGCGCCGCAGCAGCTCACGGGACACCAGCAATGGTGGCGTGGTGGCGAATGTAGCGGTAGGCGATCTGTGCCGACGCCGTGTCGTCCTGACCACCCACCCCGCCGTGATTGGTGTTCGCGAGGTGCATGACCTCCTGGCGCGTGGCCTCGATGAGGGGGTTGGCCGGATAGAAGTCGACCAAGCCCCATACCGGTCCGGTGCGGTCACCGGCGACCACGTGGGCGAAGTAGTTGACCTGCGAGGTAATGTCTTCGCCCCACTTGCGGTCGATGGGCGAGTTGCGCCAGATCATCGAGACCGAGTCGAACAAGCCGATGAACTTGATGGGGGGCAGCTTGCCGCCCTTGATCACGTTGCGCTGGGTGCGATAGCGGGTCCCTCGACCGCCCTTTTGATAGGCGACACGGCGGGAGTTGGTCTCGGCGAGGGCGGAGAGGCCCTCGGTCAGCTCGCTGATGATCGCCGCGCCGCGGCTCCAGCCCACCATCACGATCTCGTCGCAGTTGCCCTTGTTGGTCTGCTCGATGATGGTGTCGAGCACGTTGTGATAGATCTTCCAGGAGTCGGCGCCCGACATGCCATAGCCCGGCCCGGCGAAGTAGAACTTCTTGCTGGGCGGGTACGCGCAGCCTTCGTAGAAACGACGCGTGTTGGAGCGGATCTCCTCGTCGCTGTTGCCGACATTGCGACCCACGACGTCCTTGCCGCTGTCAGCGCTGTTGAAGTTCACAGACCAGGTTCCATCGACGGCAAAGAGACACATGGGATGCTGCGTTGTCCTACGAGGGGGCAGGGCCAGTGGATCGGTCCCCCGATCGAGCATGGGACCGTGCCAGTGCCCGCCCTACGTACGAGCGCGGGACCGAGATTCCCGATGTATGCTCAGGTAGGGTTTTTTTTCGAGCAGCGCGGCCATTAGGCTCCACCCCATGGGGCCCCGAGGACCCAGGTCGTTTTTTCGTCCGCCGGGGCACATCGCCTGAATAACGCCCGACGCGTTCGGCACTCCCCCCGCATCGATGCCTCGGGCCGTTGGCCCGAGCGTATGCGCGATCCTGAGCGACCGGGTCCCCGAGCATCCGCGCAACGGCCGGATCCACCTCGTCCCACCAAGCGCAAAGCACACGCATCGACGGTGTCACCGGCAAATGGACGCCTCGTGTCCGTTCATTCCGAATCTGGAGTCCTGCCCCCATGAAGGTCTACTCACGGTTCCCCAACGAACTGTTCCATGCGCCGACTAGAGCGCCTATCCGAGCGCCTATCCGAGCGCAACTGGCCATGATCCTGACGACGGTTCTGGTCGCCTTCGTCTCGGTCCTGCCGGTCGCCCACGCCGAGGTCGAGCCCCCCGACGCGCTAGTCCCGGTGCTGGGCCCGACGGTAAGCGCGGTGCTCTCCGACGAGGAACGGCAGGTGCTGGAGCAGATATGCCCCCAGCCCGACCCCGAGTCGCTCGCCGCGTGCCTGGGCCGCAGCGAGGCAGCCCAGCCGGTCATCGAGGCGGCGGCCGAGCGGGCGATGTCCATACTGGTCGAGGTCTTTGGTGAGGCAGTCGTGCAGACGCACGGCGAAGCACTGCTGAGCCTGGGCGAGCAGGAGCTCGAGACGCTCGCGAACGCTTGCCCGGACGGCGATCGCGTCGCATGCGTGGAGGAGGCACGGGCGGGGGGCATCGAGGGTGCACCGGGACAGCCCGGGAACATCGAAGTCGCTCCGGAGGGCGAGATCGAGTATCCCGAGGAGGCGCTCGCTCTTTTGCCTCGCGAGATCCTCGACGCGCTGCCCAAGGCGCTCACCAAGTTCCTACGGGCGCAAGACTACCAGGCATTGCAGCAGGCCTGCCCGCAGCAGGATCTCGAGCAAGTCGTCGAGTGTCTCGACACCGAGGAGGTGACCGGGCTTCTCGACACGCTCCACTCCCGGGGCGTGATCGCGTCGCTTTTGACCTACATGGACATGGAGCTGCCCGATCGCCTCGGGCCCGAGTTGCTCGACGCACTCGCGCAGACCTGCGGCACCGAGGGGGAGACCTGGGCAACGTGCGTGTTCGAGCAAGGGGTCCAAAGCGATGCCTGCTTCGAGCTCGAAGACACGCTCGCGTCTTGCCTCATCGGCGACGATCGGGTCACCGAGACCTACCTGAAGATCCAGGCCGACAAAAAGGAGGTGTTCGGACCCGATCTCTACGTGCAATTCCGCGGCATGATGGCCGTCATGGCGCTGGACGACGTCCGCGCGATGCGTGAGCGTTGCCCGCAGCAGGACGAGGATCCTCTGTTCGATTGCCTGCTCTCCGACGAGGTGGTCGCGCAGATCCTCCAGGCCTTCGTGATGATCTCCGACGAGCTGATGAAGGAGGCCAACGAAGAGCTGGCCGCGGCCGGAGAGTCGCTCAGCGAGCCGGAGGCTGAAGAGTACGGCGAGCGCATGATCGCCATGCTGCTCACCTTTCCGATCCACGCGCTCGACTCGCTGGCGAAGGGATGCATCGCGCAGCACCCCGAGCTCGAGACGGCCAAGCACCCCGACGACATCGGGGCCATGATGACCTGCATCGAGGAGGGGTCGCATACCGATCCGATGGCCAACCCCGCGTACATCTCGCCGCCGCAGCTGCGCGCGTGGCTGTCGCTGGCTCGGGACAAGGTCACCCGTGCGCTGCACCAAAAGGAGCAGGCGGCCCAGATGCGAAGCTTCCGCTTGATCCTGGTCCTGCTCGCGATCTTCGGCGCGATCGGCTCGATCGTGGTGCTGCTGATGCCGCTGCGGCTGGTCAAGCGATTCCCCGACCGCCGCGCCCAGCTGTGGAAGGCTAGCGCGATCGCGGCAGGCACCTTCGCGCTGACCATCGTCCTTTTGGGGGTCACGTTGCTCGTGATGCGCACGGTGCAGGGGCGCGTGGCGACCGAGTCGTCGAGCCCGAAGATGGTGGTGGCCCACGGGGTGTTCGACGTGCTGGAGAAGGATGACTACGTCGATCAGCTCAGCGGGATGAGCCGCGAGCGGCTCGACTTCATCAAGACCCCGCTACGCCGGGTGATCGAGTCTTCGGACGCCCCCGCTACGCTCGACGAGGAAGACGCCCGCCACCTGGCCTTCTCCGCCTTCGTCTCCGAGCACTGGGTCGACCAGCTCCAAGAGCCCGAGCTGCGTCCGCTGGTCAAGAACGCGCAGATGCTCCAGGGTCACGTCACCCGCTTCAAGCAGGCGTTCGCCTTCTATCGCCAGGTGGACTGGATCATGGGCTATGTGCCGCTGGTGCTGTCGCTGCTCGCGGTGGTGCTCTACATGATCCCCATGCGGGAGACGCTCGTGACGATTGCGACCGCGCCCGCCAAGGCGGCCGAGGGCGGCGCCCAAGGGGTGACGTCGCGCGCCATGGCCACGGTGCTGGCCGAGGTCAAGCTGGTGCTGCCCTACCTGCTCATCATGGTGATCTACCTGGTGGTCAGCGGCGTGTTCTTGTCGTTGGCCGTCGAGCCGCTCATCGAGATCTTGATGAGCTACTCGTTTTTGACGGTGCTCTACATCCTGCTGACCGAGGCGTCGGGCTTCGTGCTCTACGCGGCCCTGGGCGGCTCGGTGATGCTGCTGGTCGGATGTATCGCGATCTACATCATCACCATGCTGCTGTTCGTGGGCACGGTGCGGAAGATCCTGCGGGCCCGCTTTCACTGGGGCCAGCCGCTGTCGCGCTACCGGTCGTTTTGGGCCGTGGGGATCCTCGGGGCGCTTGGGGTCATGCTGCTGCCCGTGCTGTTCGCGACGGGGCTGCGGTGGCTGGCCATCGAGCAGGTCCTGCCCGGCGTCGACCTGGAGAGCGGCACCATCACGGCGATGGACATGCTCCTCGTTCCCCTGGGCGGGCTGCTCGCGCTGCCCGTGGTGTTTTGGCTGCTGCGCGGCCTCAAAGCCCTGGGATGGATCCGCCGCTACCCCGTGGTCGCCGATCCCCCGCCTGCGGCGCCCGGGACCATGGTCCAGCCCGGACCGGTCACGCCGGTGGCCCCGCCCCGCTGACCCCGAGCCCATCCCCAAAACCCATCCAAGGATGGATTGTGGCCCCACCGTCCCGCGCCTACGGTGGGGAGCGATGAAGCCGCTGTTGTGGATCAACCTCGCCCTGCTCACCCTGCTGTCGATCTCCACGGGGATCGTCAAGATCGCGGGCCTGGAAGCCGATGTGGAGATCTTCGCCCGGCTGGGGTTCTCACCGGGCATGACGATGGCGTTTGGGGTCTTGCAGGCGCTGGCCGGCGTGGCCCTTTTGCCCGCGAAGACCCGCCAGATGGCCGCGGTGGTGCTCGCGGTGACCTTCGTCGTGGCCACGGCGGGCCTGTTCGTCAGTGGGATCCACCCGTTTTCGTGGATCTCGCTGCTGTTTGTCGCGATGGCGGCGCTGGTGGCCAGCGGCCGCCCTGGGCCCCGGGCGGCGCTCGCCTGAAATCGGGACTCGACCACCCCGCCGCGCGGCGGTGACCGACGAGGGTGAGGTCGTGCGGCCGCTTCCGGTCGAAGGTGAAGATGGAGGCCGCGCCGAGATCACCGGCAACAGCGCGAGCACTCCGCCGGCTGGTCCTCCCCTGAGCGCCCGAAGCGCGGGGACCCGCCGAGGAAACTTCGGGCTCCGGCGCGGGTGGTGAGGAGTGCATCGGCCCCCATGACGGACACCCGGGACGGATCCACGGTCGACGAGCGCATGTCTTATCCCGTTCCCCTTCTCTTCGTTTCCTTGCCCATGGCTTCCTTGCCCATGGCTTCCTTACCCATGGCTTCCTTGCCTTCACCGCTCTTGCGTGCTCGGTCGCGATCGGTTCTCGCTGGCGATCGTGGATCCGTCCGTCCGTCTGCTCGAGGATTTCACCCGTAGGTTCGAGCCCATAAGCGCATGCGCGCGCGCGCAGGCCGGTGGTCCGGTGCCCGGACCCCCCCGGCTCGCTGCTACGATGACCGCCGTTGGACGGCCGCCAGACGAGCCCGCAAAGTCGCACCGACGCGGCGCACACGCTCGGCGAAGATCGGATTCCGCCTCGCGAGTCGCGCGAGCCGCTCAGGCGAGGCGATCCCCTTGATCGCTACGTGGTCCTCGACAGGATCGGCGCCGGGGCGATGGGGCTGGTCTATGCCGCCTACGATCCCAAGCTCGATCGCCGGGTCGCCCTCAAGCTGCTGCACGTGCGAGGACCGGAGGTGGGCACCCGCCGGGCTCAGCGGCTCCTGCGCGAGGCCCAGGCGATGGCCCAGCTGACCCATCCCAACGTGGTCACGGTGCACGACGTGGGTACGGCGGACGGCCGGGTGTTCCTGGCCATGGAGTACATCGAGGGCCAGACATTGACGCGCTGGCTGGCGGAGCAACCCGGCTGGCCGCGAGTGCTCGACGTGTTCGTCGCGGCCGGTCGGGGCCTGGTGGCCGCCCACGCCAAGGGCCTGGTGCACCGGGACTTCAAGCCCGACAACGTGATGCTGGGCACCGACGGCCGGGTACGGGTGATGGATTTCGGCCTGGCTCGGGCGCGTGACGACGCAAGCGGTGACGAGCTGCCGTCGCGGCCCGGGGTGGATCTGAGCACCCAGGTCACGCGCACGGGTGCGCTGATGGGCACCCCCGCCTATATGGCCCCCGAGCAGCACCTGGGCCTGGCCCTCGATGCGCGCAGCGATCAGTTCTCGTTCTGCGTGGCCCTTTACGAGGGCCTTTATGGGGTACGCCCATTCTCGGGGGAGTCGGCCGCGGCGCTGGGCATGGCGGTGACCCGCGGCATGCTCGACGATCCGCCGCCGGGCCGCACGATCCCCAAGTGGCTGCGTCGGGTGGTGCTTCGTGGGCTGCGCTCGTCGCCGGACGAGCGCTTCGTCGACATGTCGCAGCTGCTGCAGGCGCTGCAGGTGGATCCCGGTCGACGCCGCCGCCGACTGGCGTGGGGCGCCGGGGCCCTGGTGCTGCTGAGCGCGGGCGCATGGTGGAACGAGTGGAGAGGGTGGAGCACGCCGCAGGCTCCCCCCGCGGGCCCCTGCCAAGGCACAGATCGGCACCTTCGCGGCGTGTGGGACCAAGGACGGCAGGCGGCGCTGAGCCAGGCGATGGCGGCCTCGGGCTCGCCGATGGCCGACGCGACGCTGAGCCGTGTCGAGCAGCGCCTCGATCGTTACACGGCGCAATGGGTACGGATGCGGACCGACAATTGTGAGGCCACCCGGATCCGAGGCGAGCAATCCGAGACGCTGCTCGATCTGCGCAACGCGTGCCTCGATGATCGACTGCGCCGGGTCGACGATCTGGTGGCCGTGCTCGAGCGCGCCGACGCCGAGGTGGTGCAACGAGCGGTGAGCGCGGTGGTGGCCCTGCCCTCGCTGGGCCGCTGCGCGGACGTGGTGGCCCTGCGCAACCGATTGCCCCCCCCCGACGACCCGGCGGTGGCCGAGGCGGTGCTTGGGCTGCGCGAGCAGATCGGCCAAGCGCGAGCGCGCCTGCACGCCGGTCGCTACCAGGAGGCGCGGGCCCTGGCCATCTCGGTGCGCCGGGAGGCGGCCGGGGTGGGCTATCGGCCGGCGCTGGCCGAGGCCCACGCGCTGGAGGGCGAGATGCTCGACGAGACCGGGGACTCCGCGGGGGCCGAGCGGGCGCTTCGCCAGGCGTACCTGACCGCCCTGCAGATCCGACACGACGAAGTGGCCGCCGGTGCGGCCGCATGGCTCACCTACGTGGTGGGGTATCGCCTCGCCCGGCACCGCGAAGGATCGGTGTGGGGAGAGCACGCGCTGGCCATGGGCCTGCGGGTCGGCGAGGGCAAGCTCGCCGAGGCCCAGGCCCGCCACAACCTCGGGGCGCTGGCCGACGCCACGGGCGACACGGAGGCAGCCAAAGAGCAGTACGAGCGCTCGTTCGCGCTGCGAGCCCGGCTGCTGCCGCAGGATCACCCGGATCTGGCCCGCTCGCTCAACGCCCTGGGCAACCTGCACTCCCGGCGCGCAGAGTACGAAAAAGCCCTCGCGCGCTACCGCCACGCGCTGGAGCTGCGCGAGCAGATCTTCGGCCCCGGTCACCCGGAGGTGGCCGGAGCGCTCAACAACGTGTCGATCATCCTGCGGCGTCAGGGGAAGTTCGAGGACTCGGTGCAGGCGCTACGTCGGGCGGTGGAGATCTACGAGTCGGTGCGAGGGCCCGATCATCCCGAGCTGGCCCAGTCGCTCGATAACCTCGGAGTGTCGCTGCGCGAGGGCGGGGATCCAGCCGCGGCCCAGGCTCCCCACCGCCGGGCCCTGGAGATCCGCGAGCGAGTCCTGGGCCCCGAGCACCCCGACTTGGGCGACTCGCTGGTGGGCCTGGGCCGAGCCCTTTGCGATCAAGGTCGCCACGACGAGGCCGAGCCCTTGCTGCGGCGCGCCCTTACGCTCTACGAGCAGGGCTTTGGCACCGATCATCCCGTGGTGGGCTCGGCGCTGATCGGGCTGGGGGTGGCGCAACGAGGGCAAGGCCGCGAGGCCACGGCCCGCGCCCACTTCGAGCGTGCGACGGCGCTGCTCGACGATAAAGCCCCGGGGACCAACGAAGCGGCCGAAGCGCATTCGCTCCTCGAAGGCTCGGACATCGCGACCGGCAAGCCCGCCCCCGTGAGCCCACCGACCGATTAAATCAAGCAATAGCAGGCAGTTAGATACACCTTCGTCCGTTGGACCGAAGCGGGATCCTGCGGGCTTCACGCCAATAAGTAAACCGGTTGACATATATAGACCAATCGTCATAGTTCGGTGCATGAGCGAGATCAACCCCATCGCGCAGCCGCTGACTCTTCGGTCGGGCCTGGTGTTGCGCAATCGCGTGGCCAAGGCCGCGATGAGCGAGAACCTTGCCGACAACGATGGTGCGCCCGGGCAGGCCCTGGTGCGGCTGTACGAACGGCTGGGGCGAGGCGGGGCGGGCCTGCTCATCACCGGTAACGTGATCGTCGATCCTGGGGGTCGAACCGAGCGCCACAACGTGTTGATGACCCGTGATCACGGCGAGCACCTGGCGCGATGGGCCCGCGCGGCCAAGGCCGAGGGTTCCGCCTTGTTCATGCAGGTAAGCCACGCGGGGCGTCAAACGGCGCGCAACGTGACGTGGCAGCCGGTGGCCCCTTCGGCGGTCAAGGTCGATCGCAAGGGTGGGCTGTTCTCGACGCCGCAGCCGCTGACGCTCGCGCAGATCGAGACGCTCGTCGCCCGCTTTGGCCGGGCCGCGGCCATGGCCGAGGCGGCGGGATTCGACGGAGTGCAGATCCACGGGGCCCACGGCTACCTGGTCAGCCAGTTTCTCTCACCGCTGTCCAACCAGCGCAGCGATCGCTACGGCGGCGACATCGAGGGACGCATGCGGTTCTTGCTAGAAGTCGTTCGGGCGTCGCGTGCACAGACGGGGCCGGGTTTCTCGGTGGCGGTCAAGCTCAACTCGGCCGACTTCCAGCGCGGCGGCTTCACCCTGGAAGAGTCGATGCAGGTGGCGCAAGCGCTGGAGGCCGAGGGGATCGATCTTCTGGAGATCTCCGGGGGCAGCTACGAGAAGCCGGCCATGATGGGCTCCGAGCAGCCCCAGCGGCAGAGCACTCGGGCACGCGAGGCGTTCTTCTTGGAGTACGCCGAGCGCATGCGCGAGGTGGTGAAGATACCGCTGATGGTCACCGGGGGATTTCGCACCCGCGCGGGTATGAACGAGGCGCTCGCCCGGGGGGCCACCGACGTGATCGGGATCGGACGGCCAATGGCAGTACAGCCCGATCTACCGGGGCAGCTTACGGCGGGCACGGTCGAGGCCGCGGCCGAGCACGACATTGGCGTGGGCGTGCGGCTGCTGGACGATCTGCTGCAGATCAATTGGTACCAGCGCCAGCTCGAGCGCATGGCGGCCGGACACGAGCCCGATCCGAAGCTGGGGCGCTGGAGCACGGTGATGCGGACGCTCACGCGGATGTATCGCGAGCTCGCGGCGTCGTGGCTACGCCGTGAGGGCCACGCGCTGGATGCCACGCCCTCGGTGGCAGAAATGGCGCCCGGCGCGTGAAGAGCCCCATCGACAGCCGCGCGCGCTTTGTGGAGACCACCGCGACGCTGCTGCGGCGGCAGGGCTATCACGCGACCGGCCTCAGCCAGATCGTCAAGTGCAGCGGCGCGCCCAAGGGGTCGCTCTACTTCCACTTTCCCGGCGGCAAGGAGGCGCTAGCCGAGGCGGCGCTCGAGTACTCGGGCGAGCACATGCACCAAAACCTGCACGCGCTGCTTCAGCAGGCCCAAAGCCCTGCCGAGGCGATCCGGGCGGTGACCGGTGCGCTGGCCGATGAGCTCGAGGCCTCCGACTTCCTCGACGGCTGCCCGGTGGCCACCGTGGTGCTGGAGGCCGCGGGCCAGTCGGCGCCGCTGCAGGCGATCTGCTCGCGCTCGTATGCGCGGTGGCAGACGCTCGTCGAGGACAATCTCCGAGCCTCGGGCTTCGACGCGGGCGGGGCCGAGTCGATGGCCAACCTGGTGCTATGTGCGATAGAAGGCGCGCTGCTGGTCAGCCGCGCCCATCGGGATACGACGCCGCTGCGATCGGTGGGTGAGCAGTTGGCCGGCTTGGTGCGCTCAGCCAGCGAGACGATGTGAGCCGACGCTTACGCTGGATTGAGCGGGCCACCAAGTGCCCATGATCCGCCAGGTACCGAGCTGAGACACCAGATCGCCGCCGCGTTTCCGCGATTCACTCGAACTTTTTTTACCTTCGATATTCGACCTTCGACCTGAATAAACCGGGTCGTGGTCGGTGACTGATGGCCCGTAAAGCCGCGGACCAGAGCGCCACGATGGGTGCTCGCTATGAATCGAACGATGGCCTCGATTCCCGGCAATCGGACAACAGATATCAAAGCCAACGAGATGAATCCGGAGATACACGATCATGACCACGCCCAACTATCATTGCCCCCTCACCCTTCGCCCCATCACCACCTCGAGCGCCTGGGCGGGCCTGGCCCTATTTGCCCTGCTCGCCGGGTGTGCCGGCGCCGACGAGCCGGGTCGGCCCGGCGCCGACGATGGCTCGACCTCGAGCGCGGCGGATGACGACGCGAGCGACGACATCCCGGGTGCCGATGGTGAAGGCTCCGACGATGGCGGCTTGGACGACGGCTCCGACGATGACGGCTTGGACGGCAGCGACGACGACGGCGGCGACAGCGAGTCGACGGGCGGCACGTCTACGGGCACGGGCGTCTGCGGCGACGGCGTCGTCGACCCCGAAGAGGACTGCGACGACGCCACCAACGACGGCGACTATGGGGGCTGCAACGCCGACTGCACTTTGGCCCCCCACTGCGGCGACGGCATCCGCAACAGCGTCGACGAGATCTGCGATGACGGCAATACCGACCTGAGCGACGGCTGCCTCACCGACTGCACGATCCCCGCCAGCTGCGAGGACATCAAGCTCGTCGACCCCGACGCCGAGGACGACAACTACATCGTCGACTCCGACGGTGAGGGCGGCGAGGAGGCTTTGCTGGCCTACTGCGACATGTCCGTCATCGTCTTGGACTGGGGCGAAAAGCACACCGTGGGCACCTTCGGCACCAACACCGGCGGAGCCGACGTCGCCGTGGGCGAGGTCGGCGCGGGCGCCGGGGCCGACATGGTCCTCTTCCACATCGACGACGACATCCTCGGATCCAACGACGCCTACTACCGCATTGGCTGGAATCTCGACGACAGCGGCGATCCTACCCTCGGCTGGACCGAGCCTCGTGAGGTCCCGGGTGACTTCGGGAGCAGCAGCGATGGCGCCGGCATCAGCCTCGCCGATGTCGACGGCAACGGCATGCTGGATCTCGTCGTCGCCCACATCGATGACCCGCTCTTCGGCAACCACGCCTACTATCGGATCGGCTGGGATCTGGACGACCAGGGTGACGTCATCGGCGGCTGGTCCGAGCCCTTCGAGGTCCCGGGTGGCTTCGGCGACGAAACCGTCGGCGCCGGCGTGGCCGTGCTCGACCTCGACGGCAACGACGTCCAGGACATGGTCCTCTTCCACGTGCAGGACAACCTCATCGAGGACGAGGGCTACTACCAGGTCGGCTGGGACCTCGACGTGAACGGGCAGCCTTCGGTGTGGAGCGACACCACCCTTGTCCCCGGCGGCTTCGGCATCGACACCGTCGGCGCGGGCGTCACCGCGCTCCCCAACACCTACGGCGGCAAGCCCTCGCTGGTCATCTTCCAGATCGGCGGCCTGCTCGACGGGATCGGCATCGACGGCTATATCCGCGTGGGTCGTCAGTTCGACGGCTCGGGCGTCGCCACCGGTGGGTGGTCGGACCCCATCAGGCTCGACGGCTCGTGGGTCCTCGGCAGCGAGAACGGCGGCATCGCGGCGTGGGATCTGCACGGGGATGGGCACGAGGACCTGCTCTTCTTCGACGTCACCGATAACCCCCTCGGAGAGAACCCCGGCCAGTACCAGTGGGGGTACACCCAGTAGGTCGACGCGCACGCGACGACCGCGGTCGCGCCAGCCGGGCCTGCTCCGACGAGGCCCGTGCTCTTGTCGAGCGCGGGCCTCTTTTTTGTTTCTCCCTCGTGTCCACGCAAGTCGACAGGTACGAGGAGTTGCAATCACCCCTATGAGATCTAGGGTGACGCGATCTCGCGAGGACACGCTACCCTCGCGCCACCCGCACGCGCTTGCCATCGAACGCTACCGCAAACGCAACGACCTGGCGCACGCCTGCCGCTTGCAGCTCACTGGCATACCCGCGCTGTTCGATCTGGCTCACCCCTTCGGCCAGCGCCTGCTCCAGCGTCTTCTTCCCCTTCTTGGCCACCTTCAGCTCTAGCACCACCCCTGGCTTGCCCGCCTGCTTGGGCCGGAGCATCACATCCGGCCGCCCGCTCCCCGATTCCCGGTTCGACCGCACCTCGTACTCCCCCTCGAAGGTCGCGAGCAGCCCGATCACGAACGCGTGGTAGACCTGCTCCGGCCGCTCCGGTCGTCGTCCTGCCGCCGTATCGTGATAGCTGAGCACGTTCATACAAAACGCCCCGAGCTCTTCGGCCAGCCCCTCGTCGTCTCCCGAAACCAGCGCTCGCCGTAGCCGCTGCACCGCGCTCTCCCCGCCCATCCGGTCGGTCATCCACTCGCGGAACGTCGACGTATACACCCGCCGCACCTCGCGATTGGGAATCGTCAGCCGATAGTGCGGCTCGTCTGTCGGATCGAGGACCTCCTTGTCGGCCCGCAGGTACCCCGAGAACGTCAGCAGCCCAAACAGCGTGTCCACGCGGGTACCGAGCTCCGAGAGCCCCACGTTTTCGTCGAGCCGACGCAGCACCCCTCGACCCTCGAGCAGCGCCTCGATGTCGTCGTGCGCCTTGGCGGCGTGGTTGACCAACGACTCGCGCACGAGCTCGTTGGCGCTGGTCGAGACCCAGAAGGGTCGGGGCTCGGGCTCGGATCCATCGACGTAGTTGAGGATCGACCAGGGGTTGTAGATCACCTCTCCGCCGAAGACATAGCCGTTGTACCAGGCCCGCACCGCCTCGAGGTGCTCGCCTCGCCCGGCTCGCCTCAGCAGCGCGTCCACCTCGGGCTCGGTAAACCCGAACCCGGTCGCGAAGTCGGGTCGCAGCAGCGTGTACACGGCCACGTTGTTCAGCCCCGAGAAGATGCTCTCCTTGGCGACCCGCAGGATCCCGGTGAGTACCGCCTTGAACAGGTGCGGGTTGCCCTTGAGCCCCTGGGTCAGCAGCAGCCGGAACAAGTCCAGCACCTCCTTGACGTACCCGCCGGCCACCCCCGCGTGAATCGGCGCGTCGTACTCGTCGATGAGGATGACGACCTTCTGTCCGTGCACCCGGTGCAGGTAGCCCGACAGATCGAGTAGCGCGTCGGCAACCACCGACACGTCGGCCGTCCCGTCGAGCACCTGTCGATACCGCCGCGCTTCCTCCTCGCTCAGCGCGCCGTCGTCGAGCAGCGCGCGGTGCTCGGCGAACAGCCCGGCCAAGCGCTTGCGGATCACCTCCCAGGCTAACTCGAAGGTCTCGACCTTGATCCCCTTGAGGGTCAAGAAGATCACCGGGTACCGCTGGAAGTGTGCCCGGTAGGCATCCCCGGCCGCCCAGATCGACAGGTCCTCGAACAAGGGCGTCAGATCCTCGGCGCGCTTCTCGAAGAAGCAGCGCAGCATGGTCATCGCGAGCGTCTTGCCGAACCGCCGCGGTCGAGGCAGCAGCAGCGCCTGCGCCCCCTTGTCGAGCAACCCCCGGATGAGGTGCGACTTGTCGATGTACTCCATCCCCCGCTCGCGGAGCTCGCGGAAGTCGTCGACACCGATGGGAACGGGGCGCAGCATGCTGCACTGTGAGGGTAGCCTCCCCACTCGTGCGAGTCATCCGCCAGCGCGGTGGTCATCCTCGCAGATCGTAGTGAAACCTCGCGCGGCCGGGATACCGACCACACGAGGGTTTCACCACGGGCTGCTAGGGGCACGCCACGGGGAACATCACCGGCAACCCCGCGGGCGAGGTGTCGGCGACCCGGATCGCCGAGAAGGTGGTCCCGATAAGGGGGGTCATGATCGGGAAGACCACGTTCCCGTCCATGGTGCCGCAAACCGTATCGGCATCGAGGACCGTGCCGTCGATGACGACCATGTTTGCCTGGGCATCGAGCGGGACGACCGGGTTGGTCTCGCCGGGAATGTCCAGCACGCCCACGGCGAGGCTGAAGGTGCCATCGGCGGCGACGGGGACCCCCACGAAGGTCAGCGGCGCACCAAAGGGCGTGCGCGGGTCGGTGGTACTGCCCTGGTTGAGCGCGAGGCGCTGAAGATCCACGTCGACCGTGCCTCCCATGCCGGCCGGGGTGAAGTTGAAGGTGGCGATGAACTGGAGCGGCAAGGTGGGTTCGATGGTCGTGGCCGCGGCCATCAAGAAATCGCCCGAGATGTCCGGCAGCATGTCGCCCCCGCTGCTGCTCTCGGATCCGGTGGAGGCATCAGAGGTGGACCCGGTGGTGGGATCACCGGTCGTCGAGCCCTCGGTGGTCGGGTCGCCCGTCGTCGGGTCGCCCGTCGAAGAGCCGGGGCCTTCGGTCGTGTCGGCCGAAGCGGTGGGGTTGGTCGCCGTCGGGTTGGTCGCCGTCGGGTTGGTCGCCGTCGGGTTGGTCGCCGTCGGGCTCGACCCCGAAGAGCTCCCTCCGCTCTCGCCTCCGGCGCCGGGCGCCGAGCCGGGACCACAGCCCAGACCGATCGCCAACACCACCACGCCCAACACAGGTCGGAACCCCAAGATGTTCATTGTGTAGCCCATGGTCGCGGAGCATAGCGTACTGCGCACGATGGCCTCGCCCGGTCACCGTCGCGAACACTGCTTCGCGCCGCGATACGCCGTCTTGCGCCCTTACGCACGATCAAGGGACCGAGGCGTCGTATCTCGTCGCGACCCACCTCCAACCGGATCCACGCGTCGTGGGCCCCGGGCTACTCGTCGTCGTCGAGCCGCGTCATGCGATCGAGCGCGTCGAGCACGAGTTCCTTGAGATCGCCGCGGTTGGGTAGGCTGGCCATCATCCCGTACATCGGGGCCGAGCGCTCGGGCAGCCCTCCGCCCTCGCCGATCCCCATCCGCGAGGCGGCCCCCAGGGTGAGCGCGCGGGTGAGCCGGGGCGGGAGTCGGCGCAGCACGGCTCCGGTCACCGCCAGGGCGGTCCGCTCGGCCAGCCGGCGCCCGCGAGCGCCGGCCGCTCCGTCGACGGCCGCCCTCAGATCGGCCAAGAAATTCTCGGTGCGACCAACGTGCCCGTGCTGCACGGTCAGGTGCAGGCTGGCGGGGTGCTGCTGGCGATCGATATGCCACCCCCGCGCGCCCAGCTCATCCCCCACCGCATAGATGTCGAGCTCGTTCGACCCCAGCGCCAACACGCTCATGTGGGGAACACCGAGCACCTCGATCCCGGGGATCTCTTCGACCCCGGCCTTGATCTCGTCGGTGGCGTTCATCACCGCGGCGGTGAGCCGGCGGTAACCGTCGCGACCCAGGTGCTGCATGATGGCCCAGGCCGCCGCGATCGCGCCGCCGGGTCGGGTGCCCGTCATGGTAGGCGAGGCGTAGATCCCTCCGGGCCAGTCGGTGAACGCATAGTACTGGTACCGCCGGCGCTGGGCATTGCGATAGAGCACGACCGACGCGCCCTTGGCCGCGTAGGCGTACTTGTGGAGATCCGCCGAGATCGACGTCACGCCGGGTACGCCAAAGTCGAAAAGTGGTACGGAATATCCCAGGTCCCGGACGAAGGGGAGCATGAACCCCCCGACACAGGCATCCACGTGGCACCAAAGGCCGTTGCGGTCGGCCAGCTCGGCGATCGCTTCGATCGGATCGACGACCCCCTGGGGGTAGGCGGGGGCCGAGCCTACGATCATGATGGTCCGGGGGGAGATCGCCTGCCGCATGGCCTCTGGGTCGGCTCGGAAATCATCGCCCTGCGGGGTGAAGACGGGCTCGAGGCCGAAGTAGCTGCACGCCTTGGGGAAGGCGGGATGAGCGGAGCGGGACAGCAGGATCTGAGGGGTTCCCCGGACGCGGCGTTCGGCGGCCGCCCAGTCACGCGCTGTCTTGACGGCCATCAGGATGCTCTCGGAACCCCCCGAGGTCATGTTTCCGACGACTTGGCCATCGCCCCCCAGCAGTTGAGCGCTCATGGCCACCACCTCGTTCTCGAAGCGCCGTAAGCTGGGAAAGGCGCTAGGATTGAGGGCATTTTCCGAGAAGAAGCGGGTGTACGCCCGTTTGACGAAATCGCTGATCTCGTCGCCCGGGTGAAACACCAAGCTCATGGTCTTGCCGTCGCGCCAGCGGGCATCATCGGCGGCCGCGACATCCATCGCGGCCAGCACATCCTCGGCGCTACGGCCCTGGGGTGGCAAAACGGGGCGTGGCTTGGCCATGCGTGGACCTGTCGTTACCAGGCGCTCGCGCGTACGTCCAGCAAGACCTTCGAGCCCGCCTCCCGCTCACGTCCCGTCCATTGAGGACGGGCCCTCCGATGTGTCACGCTGGCGTCGGAGCACGATCCATGGCGAAGACGAAGGCGACCACCAGGCACGGGACCAAGACGTCATCCGCGAACAGGAGGACGGTCGCCCAGAAGAAGGTCGCCAAGAAGAAGGTCGCCAAGAAGAAGGTCGCCAAGAAGAAGGTCGCCAAGAAGAAGGTCGCCAAGAAGAAGGTCGCCAAAAAGAAGGTCGCCAAAAAGAAGGTCACCAAGAAGAAGAAGACCGCCAAGAAGAAGGTCGCC
>JBCCWC010000102.1:0-49162 GCA_039194325.1 Myxococcota bacterium | reverse complement strand
GGTGCGATCCGCCCAGCCACGGCCTCAGCCCGCAAACCCCGGGGACCACCCCCAACCACCCCCCCCCGCCCAGGGTCGCCCGTGGGTCGACCGTCGGCTTCGATCGGTCACGGGCGACGCGCGGCTCGGCTCCACCGCGTGAAGGGATGCACCAACAACCCCCAAAACCCGCGGGGCGTAGGCTCGCACAGCCCGACCGGGCCGGGCTCGGCGGGGTCGAAGGTGCCCATCAGCCGGTCCAGCCAGGGGAACATGGAAGCGTAGTTGCGCACCGCACCGTCGCGCTGATGATGCCGGTGATGGAAGCGGGGCGTGGCTACGAGGTATGACCACCATCCTGGGGGCAGCCGAAGGTCGGCGTGCACGAAGACGGTGTTGAGCCGGATCAGCAACAAGACCATCGCGTGAGCCCCCAGGGGTATGCCCAGCAGCACCAGCGGCGCATTCTGGACGAGCGTCATCAAGACGATCTCGAGCGGGTGCTGACGAAACGAGGCCAGCCAGTCCATGCGCTCGGCGCTGTGGTGCACGGCATGCAACCGCCACAGCGCCGGCACGCGATGCGCCGCCCGGTGATACGCATAGCCCATCACCTCGAAGACGAGCAGGCCAGAGGCGATCTCGAGCCCGGCCCGTAGCGCGCGACCATCGACCTCGACCCAAAGCGGCTCGTCCCGACCAAAATCGTCGAGCGCCGTCAGCAGGCCGCCGACCACCACCGCGATCCCCAGGTGCCCCAGCCAGTCGCCGACGGTCGCAAAACCCACGTCGGTCAGCCGATCGCGCCGAGGTCCGCGGCGCTGGCCGAAAAGCCGCTCCAGCGGCACGAACACCAGCCCGGCGAGCGCGGTAAACACTACCAACCGAAGGATCAGCTCCATGATGGCTCCGAGTCGTCGCGTGAACTAGGGGATCTGCGGCTCAATGGCTCAATGGCTAGCAAGTAAATCCCGGTTTTCGTCCATCCTGGGTGACGCTTGCGCAAGACCGAGGCCGGGCGCGACGCAGTCGCACATCCCGAGCCGGCCTCGGCATAGATAGTCTCAGTAGCCGCTGGCGGCCCGGATCCGCTCGCGCGCCTTGACCCGAACACGCGAGCCCGGCTCCACCTCGGCCCCCGCCTCGGTCTTCTGCCGACGCACCCGATACTCGGACCAGTACTCCCGAGGGATCTTGTCGCCGTAGGAGTCGCGTACGGAGATCTTGAGGCCAACCTCCTTGAGGGTGCGACGAGCCTTGCGAAGGCTCATGCCCCGCAGATTGGGCACGATCACCAACGCCGGAGCCACAGGGATCGCCCCGGCAGCCACCTCGGCCTGCGCGTCGACGGTCGCCACGGCCAAGGTGGCATCCGCGACCATCACCGGAGCCTCGCTCGGCGCCGGAACGACCGGCGGGGCCGCGGAAGCGGTGGCCTCCGCTCCCGGGGATCCAACCGGCGCCGCCGCAGATTCCTGCGACACGGCTCCGGCCGCGCTCGAAGGCTCGACCGGGACCGAAGGCTCGACCTCGACCTCATTCACGGCCTCGAGCCCGTCCTCCCCGACATCGGCGTGAGCCCAGACGCTCTCGAGATGAACGAGACCTGCCAGCGCAGCCGCGCTCAGACCAAGTCCCCCCCAACGAACGAGAGGACGAGGGCGATCAAGAGAAACAGGACGACGACGGGACGAGGGGGAAGCGCTCATTGGACGGTCTGCCAACGAACGCGGGGAGCCCTTGGGTCTATGCTCGGAACACTAAATTTCGATGCAATTGAGGCCACCTGGCCACGAAACCTCTGGGGGGTCTGCGGGTACCGACCCCCATCCATCCCCGAGGGCCTAGGGCCGAAAGCGCGACTAGAAGCTGTCCCGCAACCAGGCGAGCACGTCGGCCATCTGCTGATCTTCGAGGGACTGCGGCGGCATGTTGCCGCGACCGTCGAGCACCGAGTTGATGAGCTCGTCGTCGGTCCGCATCCCGACCACATCGGTAAGCCGGGGGGCCGAGGGTCCCGAGTCGCCATCGGCACCATGGCACGCCGTGCTGTTGCAGCCACTGCCGGAGAACACGGTCTCGCCCGCGGATACATCCCCCGTCAGGGCCTTGATGCTGGCATTGCGATCCCCACCACCCCCCTCATCCGAGTCGCAGGCGAAGGTCGTCAGCATGGCAGGCAAGGTCAGGATGAGAAGGCGTCGCATCGCAACGGATGATATCGCAGCGGACACTGCGAGCCCCAAATCCCCCAAACCTGATACCCGGCCGCTCCGCGAGGATCGGGCTCGACCCACCAGCGCGGAAACGACCAAGGCCGCCCGCTCTTACCGAACACGGGCCGAACACGGGCCGAACACGGGCCGAACACGACTGGTAGGCTCGCGTGGTGCATCGGCCGACCCTGGCCATCCTCTATCAGGATGCCTGGCTGGTGGCCATCGCCAAGCCGCCGGGGCTGGCGGTCCATCGCAGCGAACAGGTGCACGACCGCGCCCCTGCGCTCCAGCGCGTACGCGACCAGATCGGGCGCTGGGTCTATCCAGTGCATCGCCTCGACCGCGCCACCTCGGGGGTCTTGCTGTTCGCGCTAGATCCCGAGACCGCGAGCCGGGTGGGGCAGCGCCTCGCAGCCCGCGAGGTGACCAAGCGCTATGTGGCGATCACGCGGGGGTTCACGCCGTCGCACGCCGAGATCGATCGGGCGCTTCGCGAGACCCCCGATGGACCCGCGCAACCCGCCCGCACGCACCTGCGCCGTCTGGCCACGGTCGAGCTGCCGATCCCGATCGGTCGCTATACGACCGCTCGATATTCGCTGGTGGAGCTGTGTCCTCAATCGGGTCGCTCCCACCAATTGCGCAAGCACATGGCCCACTTACGACACCCGATCGTCGGCGATGTGCGACATGGAGATGGGCGCCACAACCGGCTATTTCGTGAGCATTTCGGGATCCGACGACTGCTGCTCCACGCGCAGCAATTGACGCTCGCCCACCCGCGAACCGATCAACCGTTGCAGATCAAAGCCGAGCTCGACGATGAGCTGACCACACTGCTGGAGCGTCTGGGCTGGCGCGAGGCTCTCGACCGAGATGAGCCTGCCTCGCACGGCGAGGATGTGATCGTCGAGCCTACCTCGTCGTCGTGATCCGACGATCGGCGCAATTGTGCTCCGACCGTGCTCCTAACGTGCTCCGGACGTGATCCGGGACGATCACCCCACTGTTCTCAGTCGATGAACCAAAATGGACACAAGATCGCGCGCACGACCGCACTTGCGGGGCAAGGTGCCCCGATGAGGCGAGATGATCCGCGAACTTCCCGATCAAAGCGCAAGACACGATACATCTGTCGTCGGCACAGGGAATGCATTATAGAGTTGGGGACGTCGCCGCGCAGGAGGCACGGAGACCTTCTTTGTCGAGACTGAGCACAAAGGACGAGCAAATGCTGGGTCTTAAACCAACGCAAGCCAGTGACTTCGGACGCTACCAACTGATCGACATCCGTCCGGCGCTAGAGCGGTACTCGGGAATGGGCTTCGTGGCGGGATCGATCTGCCTGCCCCGGAGCAACGAACTCGACACCGATGCCACGACACTCCAACGGATCACGGGAGGCAAGATCCCGGTGCTGGTGTGCCTAACGGGACATCGAGCGCATGGCCTGGCCCTGGCCCTGGCCCAGACGGTCGAGCTCCCGCTGGGCTATCTCGATGGGGGGCTGTTCGCCTGGAATGCAGAGGGATTGCCGCTGGCGGGCCTGCGACTGGTCGACGAACCCCACGCGCCGCTGTCCGCTGCCGAGTTCGAGACGATGCTGCATACGAGGCTGAGTGCACTGCTGACCACGCAGCCAGTGGACACTCGCGAGCCAGTGGAGCGGGTCCTCGAGCGCTGCATGCTGAGCGCAGAGCGCCCGCTGCGATGCTATGGCTCGCATGAACTGCGCACCCTGCTGGACATGCTCGCGGTGGTGCTGCTGGAGCTAGGCGTACCTCGCCGACCGATCAGCGACCTGCTCGACCAGCTGGTGTCGCGGCTGCCCTCGGCGTGGCACCAGGACGCCCGCGTACGCTGAGCGCTCTCGTTCGCTGAGCGCTCTCATCCACCGGAGGGGCTCGGGCCAATAGGGCTCGGGCCAATAGGGCTCGGGCCGAGGTGGCCGTAGACCGTCGCCATGGCGCGAACCGCCTCGATCTTGGCCTGCAGCGGCGCCCAGTCGTCGCGCTCGTCGACCGCCGACCACAATGCCTCGACCTCGTCGATGAGCATCGTCTCGGGTCGAGCGCGCTGAAGAAAATAGGGGTCGCCGGTTACCGCCCGGGCCGCGAGCGCGGTGGGCTCGTAGTCGACGACTTGGCGACGGACCGCGGCGAAGCTCTCGTGCTCGTACGCCTTGGCCTCGGGGCTGTCGGCCGCCCGCGCCTCGCTCAGCGGGCCGCCATACCAGTCGAAGAAGGCTTGATCGTAGCCCACCGCGCTGCGAGACAGGAACACGTAGAACGCGTCGACCAGGGCAACGTCGATCGATCGACCACGGGAGCGCAGGCCCAAGCGCCGCAAGACGCCCTCGATCACCGCGTCCTCGAGCCAGTGATGAAATCCCTCGCGTAGATCGTCGACCAGCGGTGCCGGCGGGGTGATCTCCCCGAGCGCCTCGGCGAGGCGGGTCAGGTTCCACACCGCGGCCTCGGGCTGGCGCCCGAAGGCGTAGAGCCCCGAATGGTCGAAGTAGGCCGCGGTGAACATGGGATCGTAGCGGGGCAGCCAGCGCCACGGCCCATAGTCGAAGCTCTCCCCGGTGACGTTCATGTTGTCGGTGTTGAGCACGCCGTGCACGAACCCAGCGACCATCCAGCCGGCGGTCATGGTCACGGTGCGGCGAGCGATCTGGCCGAAGAGGGCGCGGTAAGGCTCGGGCTCGTCGGCCAGCTCGCCGCGATAGTAGTGCTCGATGCAGTGGTCGGCCAGGATGCGCACCCGGTCGATGTGGCCGAGGTGGGCGTGGCGCTCAAAGCTGCCGAAGCGTAGGTGGCTGTGGCTCAGCCGCACGAGCACCGACGAGCGCGTGGGCGAGGGCTCGTCCCCGCGGACGAGCGGCTCGCCCGTCTCGTGGAGCGAGAAGGTCTTGGAGGTACGCACGCCCAGGGCCTCGAGCATCTCGGTCGCGAGGAGCTCCCGTATGCCGCCCTTGAGGGTCAGGCGCCCGTCACCACCGCGCGAGTAAGGAGTGGTGCCGCTGCCCTTGGTGCCCAGGTCGAGCAGGCGATCGTCGACCGGATCGCACAGCTGGGCGAAGAGGAAGCCGCGACCATCGCCCAGATCGGGGTTGTAGCCGCGGAACTGGTGGCCATGATAGCGCAAGGCCAGCGGCACGGGCAGGTTGTCCGGCAGCGGCTCGAAGCGGGCGAAGGCCGCGGTCCACTCCGCATCGTCGAGCGAGCCCAGCCCGACCCGCTCCGCCCAGCGCTGGTTGCGAAAGCGTAGCGTGTGCTGGGGGAACGATGCTGGCTCCACCACGTCGAAGAAGCCCTCGGGAAGCTCGGTGATGGCACGAGACGGCGAGTACGACACAGCGGGCGGCATGCCAGAGGGACGGTAACAACGTCCATCGCCGCCGACCGCCCGGCGCGACCATCCACGCGGGCGAAGGTCACTTTTTCCGGTCCCGCTCGATCGTTTGCGTGCCGGCGGTCACTACCCACCGGGGCAGGGTTCGCCATAAAGTGCATGATGCGCTGGTGACAGCAATGGCGCCCTGCGGTGTTGACCAGGCGCCCCGGTCGTCGACGGCCGGCCACGCTTTGCTCTTGGCGGCCTCGGGCCGCAGAAATGGTGAGATCCATCATTGTCACGCTTGGCTTCGATCTTCGTGCTCGCAATGGGAACCGCGCCGGGTGGCGATGCCTCCCCGTCAACGCCCCCGGTTGCGGCTCCTCCGGCTCCGGCGGCTCCAGCTCCCACCCAGGGCGACCCGGAGGCCGATCCGTCCGCCACTTCGTCCGCCACTCCATCGGCGATGGCCGCCTCCGCCACCGAGCCGGTGCTGGTGGAAGCCTGCGACGGCACCCGCACCGCGACCACGGAGGATCCCCGCACGCTGACGTGCAATCGGTGGACTATCGCGTGGCGCGAGGGCGGGACGGCCTGGGGCTTCGTGACCGCCGACGGCTACGACGCGGTGATCGCCGAGCGCGAGCGTCAGCTGGCGTTCGCGCGCCGCTATGCCCGGTTCTTCGGGGTCCCGCTGGACGAGCGCTATACCGATCCCAGCGAGCCGATCTGCGAGACCTGTACCGCCGCGGCCCCCACGGGGCGCTGGGGCAACGGGCAAAAGTTCGGCGACGGAGACGCCCGCGAGGCGATCACCGGGGCGGAGGCGGAGCTCCAAGCGCTACGGACCGCGCTCGACGAGCACATGCCTCGACTGGAAGACGCGGCCCGGCTGACGCGCGAGCCCGCCACCGCCCGAGCCGCCCGAGCCTACGCCAAGCAATTGCGGCACGGGGTGCTGGATCTGGCCAAGGCTCGCCTGGCGCTCGACAACGCCGCGGTGTTCCGATCGGAGCCGATGGCCCGCGACACGGGCAAGGTGATCCGCGAGCGGGTGACCGCGCTCGCCCAAAGCCACGCCACCCTGGGCGAAGCAGTGGCCCGGGTCGTCGCCAAGGCCCACGCGGGCAAGTACACCGAACAAGGGGCGCAGGCCCCCGAGACCCCGTGGCTGGAGGTGAGCGTCGAGGGCACCGGGGTGGTCGCGACCTACTTCGCCGGCGGCGGGCAATCGACATGGTTCGAAGGCACGGTGGCGCTCGACGGAGCGATCACCGGGCGCTCGCTGGTGGCCCCCGACGACGGGGCGCTGACCTGCCCGCAGCACAGCGAGGAGTGTGGATACGTCTACATCGACTCGGTGCTGCGGTTCACCGAGCGTGAGGATCCAGACCAAACAACCCGGCAGGTGGCCGAGCTATGGTTTCGGCGCAACAGCTGGGTGATGGCCAAGCCGTTCACGCGCTGACCGTGCACGCGCCCCAGAGCGCGAGCGACGGCCCAGTGATCATTGCATGAGTACGATTACACCTGCGTCCTGGGTCGTTCTGCCACGGCCACCACGGTGGCCCAGTCAGAAGATCCGCCCCGATCTGAATGCAATCGGGCGTCGGTTGTGACTCCCCCATTGTGGCGACGCACAACAGCATCTCGCGTACCGTTCCCGCCCCTCCCTCGGAGTTCGCGCGCCGCAGGGTACGGCGGGTCGTCGAGCGTGGCCGCGAACCCGCGACGGTCACCGACGTCGACGAGACGACGACCTTTCGTGCCCAACACCAACCCGAGACCTACCGGACGACCGCGGCGGCTTCGTCATCTCGCAAGCGCTCGACCGCAAACTGCTTGGCGTGGGCCCATGCGTACCTGGCGGCCAATGATCCCCAGGCCGCGCTGGTGTGCTTCTTCGAGGTCATGGGAAACGCGTCCGTCGTGTCCGATCCGAGCTTCGACCGCACCGGTGCGTTACAGTTCGCAGAGCGAGTGGCCAATGTGTTCTTGAACCAGGGTCAGGTCGACAACGCCGCCGATCTGCTTCGGTTCATGGCCATGTGGGAGCAAGAGATCTTCGTCCCTCAAGCTGCGATGACCTCGGAGCGCACCGTTGTCGCCCGAAACCCCTTGCTGGCCGAAGAACGAACGGTATCGACGGCCCCCGCGCGCGAGGACCTCACCGGCATGCTCACCATCGCCCGCTCCTTCGACGAGCAGCGGACCATAGTCAGACCCATGCCTGGCGAGGAGACGACCGTATTCCGCGGTAAGGCGAACGATCAAACGGCGGTGCGTCTCGTCTCGTCGCAACCGGCGCACAGTGTGCAAACCACCGGCAGAGCGCGAACGTCTGCTCGGCGACTCGTGGCTGTACCGACCCGCGCCTAGTGAGCGCGAACGTCTGCTCGACGACTCGTGGCTGTACCGACCCGCGCCCATTGAACGCGGGTCGCCAGCGCCGGGTGCTCTACCGCCATCGAGGCGCTGCGAGCGGCCGCGAACGCGTGAACGCCAGGGGCTTGCGCCCGCCTGCCCTGGACCGACGGGGCTCGGGTCGATCGACCTCGGTCCGGCCGAACACGAACGAGCGGTTGACCGCGTACTGGTGAGGCACGGCGTCGAGATCGGGATAAAAGGACAGATCGATCTGATCACCGTCGACCGAGACCAAGAACACGTCGCGGAAGGCCGGCATGAGCACCGGATCCACTTGCGCCCCGAGGTCGGTGACCAGGGGGATCTCGATCTCGAGCTGGGCGCCAGTCCATGTGATCGTAGCCTCGCCCAGCGCGGAATCGAAGAACGTGCCGGCGTAGACCGAGAGATCTTCGGCGGGAGGATCGTAGGGCGTCGGCGGGTTGCTGGGATCGGGCAATCGCCCAGCGGCGGCCTCTTCGAGGGCAACCGCGGCGACAAGGCCCATGTCGTCACCGGAGCCGTTCGAGAGGATCGAGACCGCCACCTCCTGCTCGGGGAGCATCACGAAGGTCGAGGTCATGTCGAGCGTGTTGCCGCCGTGCTGGACCAGCGGCACGTCGCGATAGCCCTGCGGGCCGCCGAATCCGCGGATCGTCATCACCCCGTAGCCATATCCGATCTGGGTAGGATCGAGCCCGGGCCCCAGCGCGACCTGGCCGGTCAGCAGCTGCTCGCGCAGCTCATCGGACAGCACCGCTTCGTCGCCCGCGAGCAAGAAGCCGCCGAGCTTGGCCATGTCGGTCGCGGTGGCCCACACCAGCCCCGCGGGACGGGTGAAGGCGTTGTCGGCGTGCTCCTCGGGGGAGGTCCAGTCTGGCGCGGAGCCCTCGATCGAGAGCAGCTCGATCAGATCGAAGGTGTCGAGATCGGAGTTGATGATCGGACCAAAGCCGCTGGCGATGTCGGTCTCGTTGGCGAGCATGTCGTCGCGACGAGCGTAGGTGTGGGTCATGTCGAGCGGCGCGGCGACGTCGTCGATCAGCACCTCGGCCCAGGGACGCTCGGCCAGGTGCTCGGTCAGCAGGCCCGCGAGCGAGAAGTTCGGGTTGCTGTAGTTCCACGCGACCCCGGCCGGCATCATCGCGTACTCATTGGCCGCGAACACGGTGGACGTGCGCAGCTCGAGCTCGGCGTCGTCGGGGGCCTCGTCCCACGGGGTGTAGTCGTAGAGGCCGGATTGATGAGACAGGAGTCGATCGATCGACAGGGTATCGAGGGCTCCGGGCGACGCCGCCAGATCGAGCGTGGGCAGCAGATCGGTCACCGTGGTGTCGAGGTCGACGGTGCCCGCGTCGACCTCGCGCAGCAAGGCGATCGCGGTCATCTTCTTGGTGTCGGAGCCGATCTGAAATAGCGTATCCGCCGTAACCGCGTCACCGGCCTCGTTCTTGGTGCCGAAGCCCTCGGCGTAGATCACGGCACCATCACGCCAGATCGCGACGCTGCAGCCGGTGGCGAATCCGGTGCCGAGCGTGTCTTGCACCGCCTGGTGGATCCGCGCGATCGAGTCGTCGTCGAGGGGATCGGCTCCGGTGTCCGCCGTCGTGCTCGATTCCTCCATGGATCCTCCGCTGGTGGAATCGGCGCTGGTGGAATCGGCGCCGGTGGAATCGGCGCCGGTGGAGTCGGCGGCCGTCGACGCCGTGTCAGAGCTCGGGTTGTCGCCCGTAGCGGCGGTCGTGCTGGTCGTGGCGGTGGTCTCACCGTCGGCCGCCGAGCCATCATCACCGCACGCGAGTAAGGTCACGGATAGGCCGAGGCACGCGTAAAACCGCCAGTGAGCTGTAGATCGTCGAAAGTTGGGGGGGGTCGACAGTAAGCGCATCGATTCATGGAACCCTCGCGCGAGCAAAGAGTGTCACCCGACCGAGGCGGTCCCCGTGAGCTGTACGACACGCCACCGCTCACGCGCGCGGTGAGGCCGTGACCCTGCGGTCGAGACCGAACACGACCGCGGCCGAACCGGGGGTGAGGTGCTCGCACACGAGGATCGGGTACGCGGCCTACGGCATTGCCGGAGGGTGAAGCCCTCGCATGCGGTGCCCCGCTACGGGGCTGACGGGCGCTCCGCGACGCTCGGGTCGAGCTCCGAGGCCACGCGCGCGAAGGTCTCCACGAGCGCGTGCAGCTCGGGCCGATCGTCCGAGCGTCGCCAGGTCACAGCGAGATCGATCCGGGGCGCCTCGCGAAGCGGGCGGAGCACGACCGCTGGATCGGCGGCCGACGGGGCGCCGACGAGCGCCACTCCGAGCCCCAGCCCGACTTGACCGAGGACCTCGGGCTCGTCGCTGGCCGTGGCACCACGTCGAGGAACAAAGCCGGCCGCGTGGCAGAGCTCGTCGATGAAATCGGCGAGCGCCCGCTTGTGCCGCTTGGAGTACAGGACCCAGCGCTCCTCACGGAGATCGGCCATGCGCAGGCACGGGGCGTCACCCAGGGGATGGTCGGCGGGCAAGGCGACGACCAGAGGGACCCGGAGGATCCGCCGGGTGCGAAGTAACGGGCTGTGCGCGGGGGGAACGATGAAGCCGAGGTCAGCCTCGCCCCGGGCGATGAGCGCCTCTTGCTCCCAGGTGCGTGTCAAGGAGGCGCGCACGCGGATCGTGGGCGCGGCCTCGCGATAGGCAGCGAGCGCACCATGAGGCAGCGGGCCGAAGCGACCCGGATAGACCACGCGCAGGCTGACTCGACCAGCGTCTCGGGTTCGACGCTCGGCCAGGTTGAGCTGCTGGATCACCAGGCTGCCCTCTCGCTGGAGGATCTCGCCTGCCTCGGTCAAGGCCACGCGACGGGTCGTACGCTCGAACAGACGCACGCCCAGCTCTTCCTCGAGGCGAGCGATCGAACGGCTGAGCGGCTGCTGGGAGATCCCGAGGCTCGCGGCCGCGCGGGTGAAGTGAAGGGTCTCAGCGACCGCCAAGAAGTGCCGGAGCTGCCGAAGCTCGACCATGGCTGATATTACCTCTGCCAAGGGTGTGAATCCTGGCGAGAACGGTGTTGGTCTCGAGGGTGGCTTTCGAACAGGCTTAGCGCATGAATGCGCGAAAAACGGTGCTGCTCACGGGCGCGACCCGGGGCATTGGCCTGGCCTGCGCCCGCACGCTAGCGACCGATGGCAACCACGATCTCCGGCTCGGCGTGCGCGACCTGGCCTGTGGAGAAGCAGTGCGGGCCGATCTTGGCGAGCGTGCGGCGCTGGTCGAGCTCGAGCTCACCTCGCTGGCGTGTGTTCGGGCCGCGATCGCGACGATCCGCGAGGGCCCGCGCCTGCACGCGATCGTGTGCAATGCGGGACTACAAGAGGTCGGTCCGCCGACCTTTACCGAGGATGGCATCGAGACGACCTTCGCCGTCAATCATGTCGCCCACCAGCTGCTGGTGCTCGGCCTGCTCGACCACCTCGCACCGGGGGCTCGGGTGGTCATGGTGAGCAGCGGCACCCACGATCCCGACACGCTCGAGGGCCGCGTGAGCCCGCCGGCGCCCCCGGTGGTGGCGGATCTGGTGCGCGGAGTCGCAGCTGAGGAAACGCTGTCGGCCACCTGTCGCTATACGAGCTCGAAGCTGTGCAACATCTTGTTCGCGCTCGAGCTTGATCGCCGCGCAAGGGCGGAGGGGCGAGCGCTGTGGGTCAATGCCTACGATCCGGGGGCGGTCCCCGGGACCGGCCTGACGCGCGCATGGAGCCCGTGGCTCCGCATGCTGACCAAGGGCAGCTGGATCCTGCGGCTGTTCGGGCTCGACGTATCGACGCCGCGGCGGGCGGGCCGAGCCCTGGCCCGCTTGGTGGCCGATCCCTCACTCGACGGGATCAGCGGTCGCTACTACACGCTCGACCGAGAGCGAGCGCCTTCGCGTGACGCTCGGGATCCCGCCCTTGCGGCGACACTGTTCGACGACACCCTGGCGCTCGTGGGAGAGCAACGGACATCGTCGAGGCTCTGATCGGATCGGGCGGGGCCCGCCGGGACCCCCAGGGTCTCGGGCACGCTGGAGCGATCAGTGCAAGTGATCCTCGACGAGGAAGGGGTCGTCGCAGATGCCGGGAGTTCCCGTGCAGGCGCCTGCTCCATCGCAGTGGTCGTTGAAGGTGCACGCATCGCCGTCATCGCAAGGGGTACCGTCGGAGAGGAACCAGGTGTTGGTACAGCCGCCGTTGATGCACTCGGACAATATGCACTGGTTGCCACCGTCGCAGATATCCCCGTTGAACGTCGAGGAATAGTAACAGGTGGGTCCGCCGAAGGGATCATCGATGCACTGGCCGGGGCCGAAGTGGCAGGGCGGCGGGTTGTTGCAGCCGCCCGGACAGGTCACCTCTCCCTCGCAGGTACCCGCCCCGTCGCACGAGTCATTGACGGTGGCGGGGTCGCCGTCGTCGCAAGGGGTGCCGGAGGGGAGATACGCATTGCTGACACATGTGCCGCTGATGCACTCGGCAAAGAGGCACTGGGAGCCGCTTTCGCAGATCGTCCCGGTAGGCATCTTGGAATAGTAGCAATAGTTGCCGCCGACACACAGCCCGGGGCCGTAGTGGCAAGGGGGAGGATTGTTGCAACCACCCAGACACAGGCCAATGTCGACGGGCTCGTCAACCTGGGAACGCGGGAGCTGAGGAGCGGCGAAGGCCGAGTCGGCCGCCTCCGGTGATGGCACCTCGGGCGCCTTGAGGTCGTCGATTACCTCGTCGACACTCTCGTCGAGCGCGACAGGATCGAGGTCGTCGGTCGTCTGGTCGTCATTCTCATCGAGCGCGATAGGATCGAGGTCGTCGTGGTCGACGACACAGCTTGTGCCCAGACTGCCCAGGCCCAAAGAAGCAAGCGAGAACGTGAGCACAAAAGTGTTTGTTCGTATGTTGGACATGGCCCTCCTAGGATTGCGGGAGGTGGAGTGGCCGTCAACCGTCGGCGCCAGGCAGGAGGGAACCCACTCTGTGCATTGATTCGTAGAGTACGCATTGATGATGACCCGAAGTGTCCGACGATCGGCCAGGGAGCCGACTGTGCAGAGGCGCCAACGCCATATCGGAATTTGCGTCTTTCCCGCAAAGAGCCGCGGCATCGCGGGCATTCCAGCGCTCGCCGAGGGAGTTGGCTGCCCGATAGCGGGTATTGGAATGCGCGTATCGCCCCGCTCAAAGCCTGCTGGAACGAAAGGGGAGGAGCGCGAGCATTGCGCTGGCGCTGAATCGTCCCTGCGGAACGCGGCTCCGTACCATGAGAGCGCGGCTCCAGCCCTGCGAATCGGCCCGAGCGGTTCCGTAGTCGACACCGGCCACGCCGAGGGTGATGCCCCGGGCCTTCCTTGGCCCAGTCCGCCTCGTCCTTGGCCTCTAGAGCCCGCACCACCGGGCTGCTGACCCCCTCTTCGGCGAGCAGGGTGGCCGCCTTCCCGATGTCATCCATGACGTCGCTGCGGTCGTTGGCCCCCAAGTCGTATCCGCCCACCGACGCATTCATGTCGTTTGCTTTCCGCACCAGCGTGCTCACTACCCGGCCGTATGGAATGCCCGGAATTTGATTGCGTCCCACCCAAGAACGGTGGGCAAAGATACCCACCTATCCGACATCCCGAAGGGCGGTCATACCACCGCGGCGACTGGTCAGGCGGTCGTCGAGTGCTGTGTTGCGTCGGTCAGCGAGCACCCATTGACCGTCCGCGAGTGCCCATCGACTACTCGTAGTTCCAAGCACCCACCACCCCCAACGCCGGCGAGCATGTGTGGGGTCGGCGTCGCGCGTCACCAGGGCCAATCGGCCCCTGCACCACCGCAGTGTAACGCTCGGAGCTGGAGGGCGAGCGCAAGGGCTTGCTGGAGGGCGAGCGCGAGGGCAAACGCGAGATGCTGCTCAAACTGTTGCTCGACCAGATCGAACAACGGTTCGGCCCGCTCCCCCCGGCCACCCGGGCCCGAATCGATGCCGCCGCGTCCGAGCCGCTTCGCGCCTGGGCCCGCCGGGTGCTGACCGCCACGACCCTCGATGATGTGCTGGCAGCCCCCTAGCGCGAACGGGCTCCCGCCCACGCGAGCACCCCACCAGCCGGTCAGTCGTTCTCGCAGTACTTCACCCCGTGCTGGCACGTGTAGCCGGGCCACGGTTCGCAGTCGGCGTGAAGCTGCCCAGGTTGTTCAGCGCCCGACCCACGCGGGGATGCTGAGATCTGAGCGAGCGCTCGAGGATCTCCAAGCCGGCCTCGAGCTCGGCACGAGCCTCGCCTTGCATGCCCGCGTGGGCCAGCGCGATACCGTTGTTGTTGTTGTGCGCGATCGCCAGAGCCGGGTGACCGAGCCCGAGCAAGTGACGACGAACGAACAGCACCTTGTGAAACAACGCGCGAGCGCGGGTGGTGTCGGTAAGACGATGTGCAGCGACATGTAGTGATTAATATCACGCAGCAACTGCAATCAACTCCTGCTCGGCCGAAGACTGCGATTCGTAGCCTGCCCGATCGCGTGGTGGCCACTACGGAGGAACCGATGCTCACCATCCGAGCCTTGCAGTGCGACGCACTCGCTGTGGAGCAAGAGATGAACTACGTGGACTGCCTCTGCAATCTGCTCGCAGCTCGCTACCCGAGCACGTTTGCCGCCATGGAAAGGGAGTCCGTGACCGCCCGCCTCATGACGGGCCTGCAGCGGGCCAAGAGCTACGGCTTGAACGGTGCCCTCGAGCTGGGCCGGTACCTCGAGTTGGTGTTCCTCATGGGCAACTTCGAAAGCTCGCCATGGGCCAGTGAGGTGCTCGAACGCATCGACGAGATCGGGCCCACGGAGGTCAGCCGGTTGCTGCTCGAACGCGGAATGCTGCGCTCCGAGCACCTCGATTGAGGATGCCACATGCGATGCGATGAATGTGGCGAACTCGGCGCCGTAGATTGTTATTGTCAAGGATGTAACAAACAGCTCGGATCATTCTGTCGCGAGCATCGACGACAGCAGTGCTCGGCGTGCGACGGGTCCACCTCGCCTCCCCGAAAGCGGCGTCGGTTCACCGTCGTCAAGCCCGGGCCGGTCGGCATGGACGAGGACGAGGACGAGGACGAGGGCGAGGACGAGGTCGAAGACGAGGTCGAGGGCGAGGACGAGGGCGAGGTCGAAGAGCATGGCGTCGGCCTGACTCGAAACAACGACCACCTCAAGATCGACTACGAGGAGTTCATGGTCCTCATGGTCCAGCTCCAGCGAGATCTCGGGCGGCTCTGCGCACCGGAAGGCCTGACCATCGATGACTTCAAATCCACCCTCGAGTCTGTCGACAAACTCCGTCGGGGGATCCAGAACCTACTCAATGGGCCCTCGATGCTCAAAGGGGTCACGGTCCACCCTTCGGAGCACGACATGGTCGAGACAGGAATCAACGGCCTCGCCGAGGAAATTAGCCCGCTACTCCTCCACGCTGCGTTCGTGAGCAGAGCCAGCCGCAAGTACCTAGCCGATCGGCAGACACGGTACCCCACGCCACCACCGAACATCGTGTCGTGCTCGCGTGGTGACTCGGTCACCATGGCGAAAAAGGGCACGTTCATTGTTCGCATGTGGAAGAAGCACCTCGCATACCAGGCAATCTGGGCGGGCAAGAAGTGGACCTCTGGAGGATTCCGAGAGTATCTCGGCAGGGCGACCGGAGAGGACGTGATCGGGAAGAACCCGATCACAGAGATATCGGAGCGGAACATACAGCAACTCAAGAAGCAACTCGAAGCCACCGCGGCCTGGTTCGGCAAGGAGACACCACGCCAACAGAAGGTTAAGCAGTATTTTCTCGCCACGAAAGCGCGCCACCAGAGCCTCACGAACGAGATCAGTAATTACCAGAGGTTCCTGTCGAGCGTCGATCAGGAGGATCGCCAACGCGTCGTGGATAAAATCAATGACCTTCAAGCAAAGGCAAGCAAAGCTCAGGACCAGATACACCAACTAAAGGCGGAATTCTACACACGGACGACATCTAAGCACGATGCCTTCGGCCTGCTCCCAGAAGAGCTCAATCTCTTCGCGGCGCTCATCGATCTTCCATACACGATCAAGCACGCGACCAATAATTGGTACTGCATCGCCAACGACGGGCGCCTCGACTCGCTCAAGGAATTCTCCCACCGAAACCCAGAGTGGAAATCCGAGTTCAGCACCACAGGGAACGTCAAGAAGCTAGGCAACCACGGGTTCGTGTTCTTTCGCCTCGATGTGGGGCACGACCCGATCGACACCCGATACGGAGCGACACTCCTGAGCGCAGACCTCTCCCTCGTGGAGCGTGATGGCTGGATCTCGCTGTTCGACCAGCTCAAGCCGCTCTCGTCGTCGTCGATGAAACGCTACTACGACCACAACGGCGCCCTCGTACGCATGGCCTCGACCGAGGGAACCAACAATCACGTGCAAGTCTATGAGTATGGCTATGCGCCTCCGAGGGAGGTGCGGGTGCGCTCTGGCAAGCGACAACGCGAGGCACAGCCGAAGAGAAAGACCAACGCGGAGCTCAGGCAGGCGCAGAGCTTCTCCGCTACCGAGTGCAAGAATTTCAACGGGAGGAGATACCCCAAGCTCCAGCGCAAGGTCAACTTCTGGGAGTTCGTATTCTACGGCCCACAGATCCGGCTCGGCCTCGCCCTGAGCCTCATCCTCGAGCTGCGCTATCTCCATCACTGTGGCTACCGCAAGCACGTCCTCGAGACCTTCGAGACGATCACGGATACGAAGCTCCGCACGCTGTTCCTTCGGCAGCTGATCAGCCAGACGTTCCGACCCGAAGCCAAGTATCCAGTGTCGCTGCGCTTCACCGAGCACCCCCTCGGTGAGCTTACCGTTCAAGACCCCGCGGGAGACGGGCGCTGGATGCCCGATGGCACCGAGGGCGCCGAGATGATGTCCAAAGTACGGTTCGTCCAAAGCTACAAATCCCTCCAAGAGCAGGAAGCGGCGGCTCGTCGGCTGGCGGGCACATACGAGAAAAAATGCACAAACTTGGCAACGAAATATAGCGAGGCTAATGACGAGGAGAATCAGCTGACCCGATATGGGGCGAGCCAGCAGCAGATCGCACACGCCACGCAGAAAAGGGATGAAGCATTCGAAGCGCTCGGTGAAGCAAACAAGAGGGCAGAGGAGGCCGCCAGGGAGCGTGACCGATGCCGCGATGAGCTCAAGGCCAGAGGACCTCGATACGCCGAGATCCTCGGAGTGCACCCGTTCTTGGGCCCTCATACCAGTGGCGAGGGGGAGACCCGCTTCCGTCGTGGGGTTGGCCGCTGGTTCGTCGACAGCGGTGATTTCACTATACGGCCCGGTTTTCTGGTATTGGACGAGCAGCGTTCGCCGTGCCAGGTCGCGTACCTCGACGGGTCTCGCTACCGGGTCCTTCCGCGCAACGCCGACGGGAATCTCTTCTACCAATGCTGCGCTGAGTGGCTCCCTGACGGGTCAACATCACGAGACCTTCGGGCGAGGCTCAGTCAGAATGTGTGCAATCAAGATCGGCAGCGGGTGGCGACCCCTGGTCAACCCGCGACTGTGCATGACATCGCAACGATGGCGCGCATGCTCGGCGTCACGATTGTGCTCCACAGTGTCGATGTTACGAGCCTTGACGTGACCCAACAAGTAGTCGGAGGAGGGGATGGAGGTCCCTGGCATTTCCTATTCTACACGCAAATGGGGCAGCAGCATCTCCAGCCCCTCGAGGCGATGGTACGGGTCCATCGCGCACGGTCGGCCTGAGCAACCCATGCTCGTGAACGAGCAGCTCGTCAGCACGAAGACAGGGTCTTGCGGATGGGATTGGCGATGCCATGGTGAGTTACCGCAGCGCTCGCCGAAGCTCCGGCTCCAGCCGCTCGGCCATCGCGGCGTGAGTCGCCGCCGAAGGATGCCAGTCACAGCCCCATCCCCGGGCTCGCACGTGGAGATCGATCCGCCGCAGCCGGGCGTCACCCTCCCGCTGGCGCAGCTCGATCGCCTGATCGATGTAGACCTCGACCACGCTGCGCTCGTCGTCTCGGAGCAGGGGGGCCACGGTGGCGAGGATCTCCGCGTCGGGATGATGGTGCCGGATCCGAGCGAGTAGATCGATGTAGCCCGCCACGAACTCCTCCTCCGAAGGGTCGTCCTCGGTCGAGAAGTCGTTGGTCCCCAGGTTGAGCACCACCACGTCGGCCGGCGCCCACGAGGATCGCTCGGGCTCGGGTTCGGGCTCGGTGGGAACTCGACGCTCATAAAGGACGGGCATCGGCTCGAAGCGATTATCGCCCCGGTCATCGCCCCGGTCGTGGTCCCGATCGTCGCCCCGATCGTCGCCCCGATCGTCACCATAGTTGTGCACCACCCCCTTGCCCGACCACGCGACCGTGGACAGCTCGGCCCCCACAGCCCGGGCCGCCCGAGCCGTATACGTCCGCCAATGATCCTGAGTTCGCGGCGAGTACTTGCAGTACCGGGACGATCCGCCGTTGCCGTATCCAGTGGTGATCGAGTCGCCGATCGCCTCGATCCGCGCCGCGGGCTCGGGCACTGGCCGTAGCGGCCCGTCCACCTCCACCCCGAGCAGCGTAGTGGGCCCCAGGTGCCCCTCGGTACGCCTCAGCAGGGACAGCTCATGCTCGCCCGGCGGCAGCCCAACCACCACCTCGTAGCGCCGCGGGCCCGGGGTGGTCTCCAGCACCTCGACGTCCTCACCATCGACGACGACCGTGTGATAGCGAGCGTGATCGTCGAGGCGCACGTGCACCGAGGTGCCCGAGAACCGCAGGGTAAACCCCGCGCCCGACCAGCCATAGCGCAATTGCGTGGGAGTCATCCAGCGGTGGCGCCCCACGGGACGCAGGGCCCCTGCCCACGACGCGACCTCGACGGGTCGCGATGCCGGGGCTAGGTCTGCGTCCGCGGAACGATCGACCGTGGTCGCCGGTGCATCGAGCGAACAGCCCAGCAGCCCCACCCACAGGCAAGAGCGCCACATGCCCACGGTGCGCACCAGCCAATGTTACGCCGGCCAGCCCGTCCGTGGGCACTCGTACGATCGCTCGATAAGCCCCGTCGTGCGCTGGCGCATCCCGGGCGCCGACCCGATTTCGTGACCGGCTCCATGATCGAACATCGGCCGCGGGGCACTGACCAGCCGCACACCGAGCTTGAGCATGCATCGACGAAATCGACGGAATCGACGAGATCGACGGGCCCGGCGGGACAGGCCCCTCCTCGCGCGCTTATCGACGACCCTGGGCCTGAGCCTGCTGAGCTCCGCCTGCGGTGCCTCTGACGAGGGGAGCCCGGGCTTCGGCTCAGGCGGCGCTCCCCCGGCCGAGGACAGCGACGCGCCAGCCGGGGACGGAGCCGACGACGCGGGCACCGGGGGCGATCCCGACGCGCCGCCCCCCGAGATGGAGGAAGAGGGCAACTTCCGCGTCCCGCGGGCCAGCGGGCGCTTCGTCTACAGCGCCAGCGAGACCACCGACTCGGTCGCGGTGATCGACTCGGTGACCCTGGCCATCGACGTGGTGGGCGTGGGACGAGGCCCCACCGTGGTGGCGACGTTCAGCGAAGAGGGCGCGGTCGCGGTGCTCGACCAAGGCAGCGACGACGTGGCCCTGCTCCGCACCAACGATGCCGGCCAGACTACGGTGGAGGTGGTGCCCAGCTCGCCGGGAGCCAACAACCTGGCCGTGTCCCCCGACGGCCGGCTCGTCTACGTCTATCACGACGTGGACGGGCCGCAAGAGCAGGGAGCGGGCAGCGACCAGGAGATCACCGTCATCGACGTGGAGGGTGGCCAAGTCTACGAGATGACGGTCGGTGTCCACCCGCGCGACGTGGTCTTCGCCGCAGACGGCTCGATAACCTACGTGGTGACCGACGACGGGGTCAACGTGGTCCCCACCGCCGACCTGCCGATGATCGGCAAGCCCGATCTGGTCCCGGTGGTCGACGACCCGGCCATTGATCCGAGCACCCTGGAGATCCAGGTGGCCGCCGACCAGGGCACTGCGCTCGCGCGCATCGAGGGAGACGACCGGCTCTTTGCGACCGATCTGTCCACCGGCGATCGCTTCGACCTGCCCCTGCCCGGTCTGGCCACCGATCTAGACATCGCGCGCGACGGCAGCTTCGCCATCGTCACCATGCCCTCGCTGCAAGGCAGCCGCTTCGCCCAGCTGCCCTTGCCGGTGAGCCCCGGCGACACCCCGGATCTGTTCGACGTAGACGGGGAGTACGTGGGCCTGGCCCACCTGTCGCCGGACGGGACCAGCATGCTGCTGTACACCACGGTCGACCCGTTCATGGCCGCTCCCGAGGATCCGGGCGACGCCTGGCTCGACCCCTCCGAGCCCCGGGCCGGCGGCTCGGCATCTAGCGGCACGGGCACGGGCACAACCGGCGAGACCGGCGAGAGCAGCAGCGATGGCGGCGCGAGTGGAGATGACAACGGCGGCGACACAGCGGACGTTCCACCCGGCCAGGATCCGCGCCAGCGGGTGACGATCGCCCGTCGCGGGTCGGGGAGCTGGTCCGAGCGGATCACCCTATTGGTCGACCACCCGGTGAGATCGGTGGGCATGGCGCCCGATGGCGCCAACGCCATGCTGATGCACACCGAAGCTCCGGCGCAGGGGACCACCCCCTGGTCGTACACGCTGCTGGACCTGAGCAAGGAGTTCCCGGTGAAGAAACTCCAGCGGATCGAGGCCGAGCCCCGCTCGGTGCTCTTCTCCCCCGAAGGCGACCGCTCGGTGGTGCTGATCCGCGACGATGCGGTCGGGGTGCAGCGGGTCGATCTGGTCGATCTACGCAGCTTCATCGTCGACGCCCTGGGTCTGGGTTCCCCGCCCGAGGGGGCCGGCTACGTGGACGCTACCGAGAAGATCTTCGTCTCCCAAGAGCACCCCACGGGGCGCATCACCTTCCTCGATCGCGAGGGCAACGTGGAGACCGTCACCGGGTACCGCCTCAACGACGCGGTCAAGGACTGAGCCGGCCATGAGCATCCGAAGCCCCATCCTCCTGGCGCTGGCCCTCGCGGCTTGCCAACCCGACGATGCCGACAACCCCTACGCCGACCCGCTGGAGATCCTGCCTCCGGTCACCACCCGACAGAGCCTGGTCTATGTGGACCAGGGGCAACGGGAGGCGATCTTCGTGCTCCCGAAGTCCGAGCAGCTCACGATCCGGCGCGCTCCGATCGGCGACGAGCGCAGCACGGTGCTGTGGAGCAAAGCCACGCGCGACGGCCGACACGTGATGGTGATGACCGCGCCGACCTCGGACAAGACCGAGGACATCGAAGAGCAGCTGCACGTGCTGCCGGCCGACGGCGAGGCACAAGGACAGATCTATGACGTGCTCGCGCCCTTTACCTCGGTGTCCCTATCGCCAGACCAGCGACGCGCCGTGCTCCACTTTGGCGACGGGGTGTCGAGCGGGGCGCTTCAGAACGCCAACCAAGTGGCCATTATCGATCTTGGTGTCGACCTCGACGGCACCGAGGTCCGCAACCTCACCCTCAACGGCTTCGGCGGGCGCCTCCAGTCGATCCAGTTTCCCACGCCGGCCGGCGTCGAGGGCCCCAGCGCGATCAACGTGGGAGGCCGCCCGCTCGAGCTGGTCGCCTTCCTCGCCGAGGACGAGGCGGTGCTGGTGGACATGGGCGATCCGCAGATCGATCAGGTCGCGGTCCGCTTCGGCGAGGACGTGAGCTTCTCGCCCGTGCAGACCTTCTTGCGCCCAGGCGACGAGATCTTCGGCAAGCCGACCCTGTTCCTACGCTCCAACATCGGGGCCGACGTGGCCATGCTGACCCTGGTCGACAAGGCGGACGAGGCGACCGGTGAGCCCGGGTTCTCGGCCCAGGTGAGCTTGATCCCGGTGGGGAGCGGCGCGACCGACATGAGCGCGTACAACGGGCACGAGGCCCCCTATCTGGTCACCGTGGACGGCAGCGCGCTGGTCTTCACCGACATCCGCACCCAGCAGAGCTTCTCGGTGGGCACCGGCGGATCCGTGCGGAATTTGTTCATGCGGGATGCCCAGACAGGGGCCGGAACGATCCAGCAGGCCGTGGCGTGGGCTTCTGGCGGCCATGCGCTCTACACCCTCGACCTCGACGACATCGAGAACGCGATCGGCCGTGTGCCCGAGCCGCTCGACATCGAGACGGGGATCGAAGAGCTGGTGGTCCTCGACAACGATCGAGTGCTGGTCAGCTCGGGCGTCAACCTCTATGTGGTCGATCTTCCGCTGCGGCAGGTGACGCCGCTGCTGGCCCAGTCGCCCTATGACGCCAAAAGCTCCGCGCTCGACGGCAACCAGCTGCTGTTGGGTACACCCGGCCAGACCTGGGTGAGCACCGTCGATCTGCTCACCCTCAACCCGGAATCGATGGTCCTCGACGATGCGATCGACAGCTTCCACTACCTGCCCGACGCCGGCAAGCTCGTCATGCTCCACGACGACCCGGTCGGCCACCTGACGGTGGCCAATGCCCAGTCCCCCGCTCGTGCCGATAGCTATGTGGCGTGGGGCTACCTGCTCGACGGGCTGCTCGACCCCTAGGAGATCGCCATGACCTCATTACTGACGATATCCATGCTCGTGGCCGTGCTGGGGGTGGCGCCCGATAGCGCCGCTCCGGACCTGACGTCGACCTCCCCGGCGGCCGCTCCCGCTCCCAACCCCGAGACGGCGGGCGAAGCTTCGCCCGAGGGGGCACCGGCGACCGAAGGCCCGCCTACCAACGAGGACGAGCTCGACACGCTCGATGGCGAGTTCGAGTCCACGACCGGATCCACGACCGAATCCGCGGACGAGGATCGATCGAGCTCCGCCCCGCCGTCTACCCAGCCGTCTACCTCACCGGCCACCTCGACGGCCACCTCGACGGCCCCGATCGAGCCCCCCCCTCCGCCCCGGACGATCCGCTGGCGGCTCGACTTGGGGCTGGGCGTCGGCGGCACGATGGTGTCCGATCGCGGCATCCTGGCCTTCGCCAAGCGGCAGCACCTGCCGGCCGCCGCCGCCAGCGTGCTCTTCGACGTGCGGCTCGCCGGGGGTCACGTCTTCCTCGGGGGTGGGCTGGCCTACCAGCGGCTGGGCCGCAGCGGCGGCGACGCATACGGTCAGCTCATCAATGACTTGGTGATGCACGAGCCCGAGTTGCGAGGCCGGATCTCGGTGATGACCCTCGAGGGCCTCGACGTCTTCGCCCGCTTCGGGGCGGGGCCTTCGTTAGTCGGCCTCGAGTTCACCAGCACCGACAGCGCAAGCCAGCGAGCCGTGCTTCCGCGGGTCGACGGACAGGCGGGATTGAGCCTCTACCTGCCCCGACCGTGGCTGGCTCGCAAGCGAGCATCGCGGGTCACGGCCGGGCTCGACATCGGCCTGGGCTACACCTGGCGGGGCACACTCGCCGTCAAGCCCGATCCATCCCAAAGCGAACAACCCCTGCGCGCGACGTCCTCCCCCTTCGGAGACCTCTCCATGCGGGGTTTATCGTGGCGTGTGGGCCTGTTCGTGCGGGTCATGTAGCGCCCCCCTACCATCGGGCTACAATGAGCGGGCTGGTATGCGAGCACGATTCCAAATTCGTATAGCGAGCGGCCTGGTGTTGCTCTTTGGCTGTGGCCGCACCGGCATGGACTTCCCCGAGGCCGGGATCGCCGGCGGCGGCGGCTTCGACGGCGGTGACGAGCGAGGCGAAGGCCCCGGCAACGACGACGGCGAGTTCCCGCCCGAGCCCGACGAGCCCGACGAGCCGCTGCCCGACCCTCCGCTGCCCGAGTCGTGTGGCAACGGCATCGCCGAGCCGGGCGAGCTTTGCTTCATGCCGGAGATCACCTTCTGGTCCCGGATCGATCCCTGCGCGCTCGATATCGGCGACATCGACGGCGACGGCCACCTCGACGTAGCCACCCCCAACTCCGACTTCGACCACATCGAGAGCACCCAAAACCTCACCTCGGTGCTCTACGGCAACGGCCTGGGCCAGCTCAGCGAGCCGGTCCCCTATGTCTCGGGCGACGACATCCCGGTTGGGATCCGGCTGGGCGACCTCGACTCCGACGGCGGCCTCGACCTGGTGGTTGTCAACTCCGACGCCGGCTCGCTGAGCCTGATGCTCAACGTTGGCGAGCGAGAGTTCGTAGACTGGGAGCGGGTCCGGGCTGGCGACAATCCCGTCATCGCCGACGTGGGCGACCTGAACTTCGACGGCGTGCTCGACGTCGCGGTCGCAGCCAACGAAGAGATCCGGGTGGCCCTGGGCCGGGGCGACGGCAGCTTCCAAACCTCGTACAGCATCCCGCGCTCGGGCAGCATGTGGTCCACCCGACTGCTCGACATCAACGCCGACGGCGCGATCGACATGCTGGCCACCAACACCTCCCAGAACACCCTCGAACTATGGTTCGGTGAGGGTACGGGCGAGCTGTTCGAGGTCGATCAGATCTTCATGTCCGGCATGCCGCTGGGCATTACCGACGCCGACGTCGACGGCAACGGGACCGTCGATCTACTCGTGGCCCAGACCTTCGGGATGGAGGTGCTCCTCAACGACGGCACCGGCTTCTTCGTCCCGCAGCCCATCGTCGAGGCCGGCCTCGACCCCCGTGACATCGCAGTGGCCGACTACGACAACGACGGCCGCCTCGACGCCGCCATCGTCAACTCCACATCCCAGGACATCACCCTCACGGTAGGCCACGGCAACGGAGGGTTCGACTACGGGGCCACCTACTCGGTGGGCACGCTGCCCTCGGGGATCGAGGCAGGCGACTTCAACAGCGACGGCGTGCCCGACATGGTGGTGAGCAACCAGCTGTCGAACTCGATCGGGCTGATCTTGTCCAACCCCTAGCTCGGGTCCCTGGCTCGAGTCCCGAGCCAGGTCCCATACAGCCATCCGGGCCAACGACGGGGTAGGACAAACTCGCCGCGGGCGCATCACGCCGATTCCAGCGTGGTCTTGAGCCGCCGATAGTCCTTGCGGATGCTCTTTTTGACCATGGGTGAGAAGAGCTTGAGCAGCCCCGTCGGCTGACCACGCACATGCGCGGTCACGCGACACCGGCCGCCATCGAGCGCCTCGACCGATCGAGTCACCTGGATGGGGAAGGTGCTGTGCGTGCTCTCGATCGAGATCCGGCACCCGGCCTCGTACTCACTGACACGAAAGTGCGTGTCGATCCGACGACCGAGGAACTTCGCCTCCTGCACATAGGTGGCGCCCACGCTCATCCTCTGCGGCGAGGTCCACCGACACGATTGCATCCCCCCCTGCCAGCGCGGATTATTCTCGAAATCTGCGACATACTCGAACACCTCGCTCGCCGGGCGAGCGATCTCGACACAATGGGTGAAGTCCAGCCCCATGCCGCCAGCCTAGGGCCGACCATGCACCGGGACAACACATGGTGAGCAAGACACTCTGTCTCAAAAGCGGGACAACCGGCGATCATTGCGGGCTCAGCGTCAACTCGAACGACTCGGGCAGGGCGCGCATGGACTCAGATCTCACCGCCCGCCCATCATGCCCGCGAGGGTGCTCCTCGCCAGGCCGAGGTCGGCCTTGACCTGCGCTCCGTGCTTTGCCAACGCAACGAAAATCATGGGACCGTGATCGCCAACTCGACCCCCAGCCTGACCACCAGCCTGACCCCTAGCTCGACCGAGGATCCCGCGCATGCTCGCCTTACTCCGACGCTCGTCCTTGACTCTATTGCTCCTGCTCACCTTCACCGCCCCTCTCAGCGCCGGGTGTGGCGGGCTCAGCTACACGGTCGACGGCCCCGTGGCCCCCGGCCCCGCGGAGGGATCCGCCCGAGTATACTTCGTGCTGGAGCAGCGCTACCCCGGGGCCGCGGCCTACATCGTCGAGAACGAGACCCTGCTCGGATACGTACGCAACGCCCAGTACTTCTACGCCGACGTGCCCGCCGGAGAGCACCTGTTCATGCTGATCTCGGAGCAGACCGAGGGCGTGCGGGGCAACTTCGAGGCGGGCAAGACCTACCATCTCAAGCTCTTCGTCACCCCGGGCTTTTGGCAAACCCGGGTGTACTGGACCCCGCTGGAGGCCACAGGGAAGGACGCCAAGACCCGGGTCGAGGACGTCGAGGACTGCCGTCGGGTCGAGCTCGATCCCGACCGCGCAGCTCGGTGGGAGGCCAAGTACGCCGAGCGCAACAAAGAGCGCGTGCACAACTTCGAGGCGGGCAAGGACGACGTGACCACCATCGAGCCCAAGCATGGACAGTAGACGGTCCCGCAGCGACGTCGAGCGCTTGATGCGCTGGCTCGGCGCCCCAAAACAGCCGCCGCGCGGAGGTATGCTGGTGGGGTGGAGCCGACCGCCAACCTGGCGACGCGCGAAGACGACGACCGAGAGCACACGGAGCGACCGGTGCGTCGGCACCGGCCAGGGCACCCCGCGTTCAAGCCCCGACCGCTGATCCTCTCGCGCTACATCCTGCTGGGTCAGCTCGGCAGCGGCGGCACCTCGATGGTCTACAAGGCCTACGATCCCCAGCTCGATCGCAAGGTGGCCCTCAAGCTCCTGCAAGCCGAGCACGACCGTAGCCCGCGCGCTCAAGATCGCCTGCTGCGCGAGGCCCAGGCCATGGCGAAGCTGACCCACCCCAACGTGGTCACCGTCCACGACGTGTCGGAGTATGGTGAATACGATCTGGGCCTGGATTCCGACTCGCCGCACGACGCCCTGGAGATCCCTTCGCGGGGAGTGTTCATCGTGATGGAGCTGGTCGAGGGCGGCGACCTGCGGCGCTGGCTCGGCCGGCGCCACCGCCCGTGGCGCGCGGTCCTCGAGGTGATGCTGGCCGCCGGGCAGGGGTTGGCCGCGGCCCACGAGGTCGGCATCGTCCACCGCGATTTCAAGCCGGGTAATGTCCTCATCGACGACGACGGACGGGTACTGGTCTCCGATTTCGGGCTCGCCCGCACGGCGACCTCCTCGGCGCTGTCGGGCAACGAACCCGAGGCGTTCTCGGGCAGCTGGGACGATCCCACCAACAGCAACATCACCCGGAGCGGGGCCGTGCTGGGCACCCCTCCTTATATGTCGCCCGAGCAACACGGGGGCCACAGCGCCGATCCGCGCTCGGACCAGTTCTGCTTCGGCGTCACCCTGTACGAGGCGTTCTTTGGGGTGCGCCCCTTCGCGGGCTCGATGAGGCAGATGCGGCGGGACAAGCAAGCCAGTCGGTGGCGTGCGATCCCCCCAGGCACCGAGATCCCCGCCCGCGTGCTCGCCATCCTCGAACGCACCCTGCAGCCCGAGCCCGAGCGCCGTTTCGAAAGCATGAGCGATCTGCTCGCCGCCCTCGAGCGCGCGGGTCGCCCCCGCATCAGCCGTCGCCTGGCGGCCGGGCTCGCCCTGACGACCGCGGCCCTGGTGGCGCTGCCGGCTATCGTTTTGCCCTTCGGTGACGATCCCTGCGACGCGGGATACGAGCACATCGAGCGCGCCTGGGGACCAACCCGGCAGCATGCGGTGCGAGAGGCGTTCGGGGCCTCGGCCGCGTCCTATGCCCGCGCCGCCGGACGTCGCGTCCAGGCCGAGCTGGACACATGGACGACGGGATGGCTCGCGGCCTATCGCGACGCCTGCGAGGCCACCCACGTGCGACGCGAGCAGTCCCAGCAGGCCCTCGATCTCCGGGTGTCTTGCCTCAGTCGGCAGCTGCACGAGCTCGAGGCCATGACGACGCTTATCGAGGGCGGAGATCCGCGGGTGATCGAGAACGCGGTGGTCTCGGTGCAATCCCTGGGCGATGTTCACCGCTGTGATGATGTGGCTGCCCTGAGCGCCCGGGTCGAGACACCGGCCACCGCCGAGGGCCGCGCCCGGGTCGAGGCGGGCTACGGCAAGCTCGCCGAGGCTCGCGCCCACGCGCTGGCGGGGCGCTACGAGGAGGCGGTCGAGCTAGCCCGAGACGTCTCCGACGAGGCCCGCGCGGTCGAGCACGACCCGCTCCATGCCGCCGCGCAGCACCGGATGGCGGCGACCCTCGCCCTGATGGGACTGTTTGGCGCCGCGGAAGAGCACCTACTCGACGCGATCCTCGCGGCCGAGCGCAGCCGCGACGAGGCGACGGCCGCCGACGCCTGGATCGACCTGGTCTGGGTGGTGGGGGTGGAGCAGAGCCACCACCAAGAGGCGCTTCGCTGGGTTCGCTTTGCCGAGGCGGCGCTCGAGCGGCTCGGCACCGATCGACTGCGCCGCGCCTCGCTCGACCACAACCGCGCTGGCGTGCTCTACCGCCTCGGCCGCTTCGACGAGGCCCTCAGCCATTACGAACGCGCCTACGAGGTCCAGCACGAGCGGCTCGGCGAGCAGCATCCGGTGGTCGCCCAAACAGTCAACCACATCGGCAACGTACTCATTATGCAAGGCCGCTTCGACGAGGCCCGGGCGCGCTGCGAGCAGGCCCTGACGATCCGCCGGCGGACTCTCGGGGCCGACCACCCCCGCGTGGCCGCTCCGCTCAACAACATCGCCGAGATCCTCGGCCGACAGGGCGATCACGCGGGCGCGCTGGCCTACGCCAGACAGGCGCTCGAGATCACCCAAGGCAGCGGTCGTCCCGAGGAGCTGATCGCCTGGGTGATCGTCGCTCGCGAGCAGATGGCTCAAGGCGACCCCGAGGCGGAGCTGAGCGCTCGCCAGCACGTCATCGCCCTGCTCGACGCGAACCCGGGATTCGATCAGTCGATCCGGCCGGAGCATCAGGGGCGGATCGACCAGCTGGAGGCTCCTCGCTCGCCCGTAGAAACGGCGCGGGTCAGCGAGCCAAGCCGCGCGCCACCGAGTCCGCCCTAGTGCCCATGGTGAAAGCTACGGCCTCGGGTTAGTCTCGGCTTGCCCCTCGGGGCCGCGACCATGAATCGCGCGTACGCCAAAGCCTTCGCTCCCTTCGTCGACCCCAAGCGAGTCGCCGATGGCGACCTCTATGTCGACCGCGACGACTCGCCGCGGCAAGCCTTTTTGGAAGCGACGGTGCTCGATGATCCCACCCACTGCCTGCTCATCGGGGCAACCGGCTCGGGTAAGAGCACCGAGCTGCTACGGTTGGCCCGGGAAGTAGCACGCTATGACGACCCTCCGGTGGTCGCCTTCATACGCCTGCAGGACCAGTGCAGCCCAGAGGCGCTCACCCCGGCTCAGGTCCTGTTCTTGATCGGGGTCATGGCGCTGCGGTTGATCGAACCGGTCGGTGTGCCCCCCGCCAAGCTGGTCGACGAGCTACGCGATGCCTACCTCCAGATCGTCACCCCACCGCAAGGGGCACAGGTCGACGTTGCCGACCTGGCAGGCCGGCTCGCGCTCTACCTGGCGGGGCCCGCATCCAAGGCCGACCCCACCACGGGATTGGTGCTCGGGGCGGGGGGCTCACTGCTCAAGGCGGTCAAGAAGGCCCCCACAATCGCACTGCCCGGTCGAGGGCGCACGCTGGCGGCCAACGATCCTGCGATCACGCGGCTGGCCGAGTCCGTCGATGCCTGCATCGAGAGGGCTCGATCCACCTATGCCGAGGCTCCCTTGATGCTCTTTGTCGACGGGCTCGACAAGCTCGACATGTTGCACAGTGGGGCCATGTTTGGCTCGGACATCCTCGCCCGTCCGGTATGCACCGTCATCTACACCGCACCTATCTCGCTCCGCTACAACCTGGTGGGCACGATGAGCGACCCATGGTTCAAGACGCTGACCCTGGGAAACTTCCGCGTTTTTTCGCATCGCAACGACGGCCGGCGGGATCCCACGGGCTTCTTGGCCATGCGGCGCCTGATATCGCGGCGGATCGAGAGCGCGGGACTGAATGCCGAGCAGGTATTCGAGAGTGGTCTAGAGCCGGGAGGGCTCGTTGATCGTTTGATCGAGGCCAGCGGCGGGATCACCCGGGTCTTCATCCTCATGTGTGATGCCGCGCTACGGCGGGGGCTCATCGGGACTAACATCGAGCACGAGACCCTCACCGAGGTCGAGGTTGAGTCGGTCATTCGTGACTTCGAACAACGTACGGTCACACGGCTGAAGCCCGAGCACTACGAGCCCCTCCTCGGCTGCTGGGAGACCCACGCCCGTCCGGGGGGAGACCACGGAGAGGAACTTCTGTTCACCAACCTCGTGCACTGCTACGCCAACGAATGGCCCTGGTATCGCCCTACCCCGCTGGTCCTTCGCTTCTTGAAGGAGCGCTTTCCCGACCGAGGTCCACGGGATGCTGCGTCCTGAGCATGAGCGGCTGCTCGAGACTCTCATCGAACTTCGCCCCGAAGGTCCGGTCATAGCAGTCATCGCCAGTCGGCGCATCACGGCGGGCCCGGAGATCGAAGATTTCCTCACCTCACGTCACGGCTTCGAGGTGGTGGACGTGTTGTCGAACGAGGCGCCACTGAGCAATGACGGGCAAAAAAGTCGACTCAGGCTCGTCTACGGGCTCCCGTTCCTTCCCGAGTCGGAGCGCCACGCGCTCCTCGGTCGACTCAACCGTGGGCGCGATCGTATCGAGACCCTTTCTCTCCAGTTCGTCGTGTGGGTGCTCGACGAGGATCTAGGAGAACTCGCCTCGGTCGCACCGGACCTCGCCGCATGGGTGGACGAGCAGCTTCACTGGGAAGGATCGCTCGAGCCCCGGGAACTGTACGGACTACGAGCGCTGCCTGCGGTCGAAGAACAGAACATCCTCAGGCGATTTCGGCCGCCGGACCTCGCGACCCGCAGCATTGGACAACCGCCCCCGCTGCTGTGGCTTCCCCGCGCCTACCGCGAGCATGCCGATGCAGCGCGGGTCACTCGGGTGGCGGATGAACTCGAAGTCTTGGGTACCCGGCCCCGATTCGTCAACGATGATGGTATCCTCGTCAACCCCGGACGCGAGCACGATGTGATCCACCCCCACCGCGTTGCTGAAGGTGCTGCTCATCGTCTGAAGCCAGGATCCTCCATTTTGTTCCTACGAGGCCCTGCTACCGGCACACTACCAGGAATCGAAATCGAGTCGAAATCGATCTCACAGCTCGCCAAGCAGCATCAGCGGGAGATCACGGTGCATGCCGAATCCGTGGCATCGAGCTTCGAGCTAACCAACGTCCTTCTTCGGCACTCCGCCACAATCATACACTACAGTGGCTATTCTTCCTCCAAAGGGCTGCTCTTGCTCGAAGACAAACGGGACGTCAGGCCGATTCACCCACAGGCACTACGTCGCATCCTCGGCTCATCTGGCCATCCTCTCCCGTTGCAGTGCGTCGTACTCAATGGTAATCACTCTGTGCCAACCGCACGCCACCTCGTCGAGCCACCCGCCATCGCCTCGTGCGTGATCGCCACATCCGACACGATCATTGACCAGCAAGCGGCGGACTTCAGCCTTGAATTCTACCGTGGTCTATTCGAGGGTTCCAGCATCTCCGGAGCTCTCAAGCACGCCATGGCCGCGATCGAGTCGAAGCACGGAGTCCGAGCGCCCTATGTGCTGTTGACCAGCAGGTGATTGCTCGCGAATCGCGACTCTACCTATCGGATCGAAGCGGTCGAAGTTCTCTTTGCCTTTGGTCTCGACCATGGCATCGAACCTGTGCCGGTAACTCTGCGGGAGCGGCTCACCACTCGCTACGGGACGTTGATCGGCTCGAATCTCGCCCCTTTCGAGTCGCGTCCCCGCCCGTTTGTCGCGCATTCAGTGCCGATCCCAGTGGCTGAGGTCTCGCCCCACAAACTCGGCCAGCCGGCGGTTGTAGGACCGGAAGTCCTCGTAGAGCTCGGCCCGCTGCTGCTCGCTGAGCGGCTCGATCACCGTATCCTTGCTCACCCCGCGGCGCAGCACCGACTTGACCGTCTGCTTGACCGAGTCAGGCACCAACGTGCGGACCAGATCGTAGGCCGGTAGGTACCGCCGCGCCAACGTGGCGATGCGCTCGTCCTGCCGCCCCCGTACGTAGTCGGCGGTGACGTTGTCGCGGGCGCTCGTGTCGACCCGATGGCTCGCGTCGACCCCGAGGAACGAGAAGATCCGAGCGAGCGTGGCCGCCGGTTCGCGGATGAGATCCTCTTGAAGCACGACCAGTAGCTGCTCGCGCGGGAAGACCTCGAGGTAGCGCTCGATCTGCTCGATGTACCGGCTGGCGTGCAGGATGCTCGGATAGGCAAAGAGCATCTCTTCGACCGACTCCGGTAGCTCGGCCCCGCCCAGCGCGTGTTGCGCATACTTGAGCCCCTGCACCACGTCGGAGTGCATGCGCGCGACGGGCTCACGCACGATGTAGACGAGCTTGGCGTCGGGAACGTGCTGGTGGATCCGCTTGGGCGCCTCAGCGGCGAGGGGGCCAAAGGTGTACGATGTGGACGATTCGCCGTACTCCTTGGCCTCGCCACAGTCCGCGAACAGGCCCTCATACCAGGCGATGCCCCGCTCGTAGATCACGTCGGTCGAGAAGAAATGCGGCTCTTTGTAGGGGCACATCGAGATCTCGGGGTGCTCGTCGAGATAGCGATGAAGCGAGGTCGTCCCCGACTTGGCCGCACCGATGAGGATGAAGCTCGGCCGGCGTCCCCCGGCGCGCACGGGGACCTCGCTCAAGTGCACACCGTGGGGCCCGTATGCCCAAAACGGCAGCGGCCGGGGCTGATGTCGAGCCAAGCGAGCGTCGGACTTGCGCAGGGTAAAAGGGAGGTGGGTGAGGTGAGTACTCACAGTGGGAGCCTTGGTCGTCAGACGATGGGCGCCCCTAAAGTAGCCGGAAGATCGACATGCGCCACGATCGATCGCTCTGATACAGATCCGTAACACGCCCTGGTCTCGACGAAATACCGGGGAAAAGCCCACCACGGGCGGTCAGCCACCCGCTACGGCACCCGCTACGGCACCCCGCTACGGCACATTGATCGGCTCGGATCTCATCCCCCCCGGATACGCGTATGACGCGTGGCAGACGCTGCCCGCCTCGCACGCAGAGCTGGCCACGCCGCTGGTGTAGCCCAGCTGCACGATCCCAAACGAGCCGCCGCTCTCGATGACATGCGGGCCCTCGGCGGCCAACAGAACGTCGGCGACCTCGAACTGTGCGTCGACGGGCTCGAAGCCGTCCACGGGCTCACCGTCGAGTCGTACGTTAGGGCCATCGATCGTGCGGATCACCTGCACGTAGTGCTCGTCGAACCCCACGCCGGTGGCAAAGACGTAGCGCTCGAGGAATTGCTCGACGGGCACCATCTGGACCATCGCGGGATCGCCCTTGGTGGTCGAACCCTCGACCGGCTCGCCGGCGGCCCGGCTGCTCTGCAGGTACTGCACGGGCATGAAGGGCCCCGTCTTTTGGCTGTCGAGCACGAACGAGCACTCGCCGGGCACGTCGAGTTGGATCCATGAGCCTCGCGCATCGAAGATGCACGCGCCGTCGTCGAACGCGTTGGGTGCCGGGCAATTGTCTGGGGTGAAGATCGGCTCGGTGCAACCCGGACCGCCCCGGGCGGTGACCCGCACGCCGGGATCGCCGGCATAGATCCGCCACCAGTGTCGCTCGTCGTCGCGCCGCGACGCGTGGGCGGCCACATAGCGCTCCCCCCAATAGTCGAGCGGGATCAGCACTTCCTGGAGGGGATCGCAGCGCCCCACGGCCGGCTCGTCCCGCACGGGAACCCGCGAGCAGCGGCTGGCCCCGACCACCCAGATCGGCTTGTTGGCGTGGATCACCGTGCCCGACACGTCGCGAAGATCGGCGTTGTCCTCGAAGTTGGTGGACACGGCGATCCGCACGGCGTCGAAACGATTCAGGTGGAGCGTCCCGCTGGTCTGGCCGGCGGGCACGGAGTCGATGTTGATCTCGTTGCCCGCCGTGTCCACCGGCGGGGTCCACTGCACCTGGGTCAAGTCCTCGAGCGCGATGATCTCGAAGTAGCTGGGCTCCCCATAGCCGCCCTCCTGTTCCTCGTGGGGAGCAAACGAGACGACCACATAGTCCTGGCGCAACGCGGTCTCGGGCAGCAGCATCGAGGAGTCGTTGCCGTGGTCGGCGGCCAGCGGAGAGTGCTGATAGGCGACCACCGGCGCGTCGCTGCCCACCCGGTAGTTGCCCCCGGTGCGGAACGTCGAGCCCAACGCGGGCAGGAAATCGGCATCGAGCGAGAACACGGTGCTCTGCCCCGGGCCGAGCACCTGCGGCTCCCCCACCGCCTGCTCCTCGTTGCGACCAAGCGGCACGTGATAGAGCTGCACGGTGGCCGGCCGCTGCTCGCTGAGGTTGGCCACCACCAGGCCATCGGGCGAGTCTTCACTCAGGTGAAGCTGACGATTGGCGATGAACGAGCACCCGGCGGAGGAAGGCCGCTCGGTCTCGAGCTGACACGGCCCGATGCAACGAGCGCCCTCGCACGTATCGTCGCCCTCGGGGCACGGCTGACAGCTCTCGTTGGCGCCGCAGGGCACCCGCACCCACTGCAGACCGGTAGGCGCGCAGGTCTCCACGGCGTCTTCGCTGGCGCAGCGCCGCGCGTCGGGCTCGCATACGTAGTCGTCGGGCGTTGCGCCGTCGCTCGAACCGCTCCCGGACGCCGCGGCCGTGGCCGTGTCGGCTGGGGTGCGGGCGTTGCACGCGGCCACCACGAGCACCCACGTGGCGATACACACCCCCGGCCAACCCCCATGCCACGCCCCACTGCGCGCGGCGGGACCCGTCGCGAAGACACCCCGGGACTCGGGGAGACCCTGGTGTACGTGCTGGCTCTCGGCGCGGACCCTCGTGGTCGCTATGGTCACCGAGAGCGGCGCGGCCGGGGTGTCAAATGCCATCGCAGGGGACCTCAGGCGGTGCTCGAGCACCACAACGGATCGTGTCTGCCCATGGCGATACCGGCAAGGCGAACTTTGGCGACCGAGCCCAATGCGGCATCCCCGCGGCGCTCGGGCGCGCAAGCCCGAGCCGAGACGCTCCACGAAGGCCGTCGTCGGCGTAGCTCCACCGCGCCCCGCTGCTAGACTCGCTGGGCTCGGAGCCCGCGCCGCGATGACGATCGCGCCCACGCGGGCTCTGCTGCCCTCCTCCCCTCCTCTTCCCCCCTTCCTCCCTTTTTCCAAGGGAAGACCCCCAAGACCCCGGCCGGCCACCCCGGCCCCAGAACGGATAGGCACCATGGCGCACGACGGCGGCGGAGTCGACCAGAACACGCTCATGAAGATCGCGTACGACTTCATGTGCGACGAAGGCCCCTCGGGCGACTTTCGGGTGTACCGCATGCGCCTGATGGAGGAGATCAACGGCTGCTACGACCTCGATCTCGACCTGGTCACCGACGAGCTGAGCGCCGACACCGATCAATTCATCGGCGCCGCGTGCCAGCTCGACATCACCCGCGGCGACCACATCCGCACGATCTTCGGGATCATCATGGCGGTGGATTACATCGGCCGCTCCGAGGACTACCTGTTCGTCAACGTTCGGGTCGTCCCTGCGTTCCACTTGCTGGGCCAACAGACCCACTCGCGGATCTTCCAGGAGATGAGCGTGCTGGAGATCCTCGACGAGGTGCTCGGCCAAGAGCTGGGGCAGTATGGCCGCACCCTCGACCAGGGCAGCCAGGCTCGCGGCACCAGCCCGCGCGACTACTGTGTGCAGTATCGGGAATCCGATCTCGACTTCTGCGTGCGCTTGATGGAAGAAGAGGGGATCTCCTACCACTTCGTGCACGACGAGGACACCGGGCACGAGGTCCTCACCCTGACCTACGAGAACGACGACTTTACGGAGGTGGCCAACGTCGACGGCACCGCCGTAGTTCCGATCATCGTGCAGCGCCCGGAGACGGCCGATCTCGAGTCGATCCGAAACCTCGATTTCTTGCAGACCCTGACCACCACCTCACACTGGCGCCGCGACTACGACTTCCTCACCCCGCTCGAGCCCCTCGAGGATCAGAGCGAGGGGGCGGATCCCAAGGGCTACGCCCGCCGGATCTACCGCCACACCGATCGCCGCTACATCAGCGACGACGTCGCCGACCGCAACAAGGACCACCTCGAGGCCGCCCAGGTGCGCGGTAAGGTGGGTCGAGGCTCGGGCAACGTCATCGACTTCATGGCCGGCAAGATCTTCGAGCTCGAGCGCCACATTCGCGACGATCTGGAGACCCAGTTCCTCATCACCCGCGTGGTGCACACCGGCGAGTGCCCCGAGGAGGTCCTCGCCTCCTCCGACGGCGGCTTCGGCGACCAACCCCGCTACCGCAACTCTTTCCAGTGCATCCCGCTCGACGTCCCCATGCGGCCGCGGCAGATCACGCCCAAGCCCCGAGCCTATGGCCCCGAGACGGGCATCGTCGCCGGCCCCTCGGGCGAGGAGATCCACGTCGACGAGCACGGGCGCATCAAGGTCCAGTTCCACTGGGAAGAAGAGACCTCCTACGACGACACCTCCTCGTGCTGGATCCGGGTCCGCCAGCAGTGGTCCGGCCCCGGCTGGGGCTTTCAGTTCATCCCGCGGATCGGCCAAGAGGTGCTGGTGGAGTTCTTGGGGGGTGACCCCGATCGGCCGCTGGTGACCGGCACCGTCTACAACGGCGACAACAGCTACCCCTACCCGATGCCCGACAGCAAGACCCAGAGCGGCATCAAGACCGACTCGGTGTCGGGCGACGGAAGCAACGAGCTCCGCTTCGAGGACATGTCCGGCAGCGAGGAGGTCTACATCCACTGCCAAAAGGACTTCACCATCGCGACCGAGAACGATAAGAACCAGACCACCGGTCACGACGAGACCCTCACCATCGCCAACGATCGCACCAAGGAGGTCGGGAACGACCAGAAGGAGACGGTCAAGAACGACAAGACGATCACGGTGCAGGGCAACCACACCGAGACGATCGTCAAGGACATGAAGCTGACGGTGCAGGGCAACCAAAACAGTACGATCGTCAAGAACTGTGACGAGACGATCACCGGGGCCTACAGCCAGACGATCGCCAAGACCAGCAGCGTCAAGGTGGCCCTCAAGTCCGACGAGGTGGTGGGGGCGATGAAGTCCGTGAAGGTCGGCGGGGTGTACAGCGAGCAGGTGGGCGCCTCCAAGAGCATCACCGCGGTGGGGGCGATGTCGTTCACCGCGGGGCTGAGCGGCAAGTTCCAGTCGGCCAAGAGCGCCACGGTCAAGGCCCAGGACAACCTCGATCTGTCCGCCGACAAGGACGGGTCGTTCAAGTCCGGCAAGAAGATGATGATCGAGGCTGGCGACAACATGGTGATCGTCTGCAAGAAGAAGGCGACGATCAACGCGTCGGATCAGCTCACCGTGCACGTGGGCAAGGCCAAGATCATCCTCAAGAAGAACGGCGACATTACGGTCGACGGCAAAAAGGTGAACATCAAGGGCTCGGGGCCGATCACGATCAAGGGCTCGAAGGTGAACATCAACTGAGGCGGCCGGTCACTCCACTCGTCGTGAGCGAGTCATCATGCTCGCCAAAGCGCAAACTAGAAGAGGCAACTATCGCACTTTTCTGCTCCAGCATTCTGGATGAGTCAGGCTGGATCAACGTAATCATCAGGAGGGAGTGGGGGAGATACCACGTGCCCTCGTTAGGATACGACAGGATGAGCTGCTGTTCGAGCAAGCCCAGAGCGATCGGGCTGCCTGGCAACCGATGGTCGGGGTCACGAGCAACACTGTCGAGCACGGCGATCTCATCTTCGTTGAGCCCGTCGGACCGACGACGTCGTTCCGCACCGACGATGGACTCCACGAGGCTCAGATCGATCTGGCCCAGTTCACTTGCATAGGCCCGCTCGGCGATGGTGCGCATGAACCCCATGAAATCGCGTAAACGCCCACCTGAGCACCATGCCAAGCGCTCCAATACGGAAGCCGGGAACACACCTGCGGGGACCTCGACCCCCTCGAGGGCCTCGAGCCGCCGGTCGACCAGATCCCGAAAGAACTCGATCCCCGGGCCGGGCTTCCACGGATCGCTACGATCCGCCACGGGCTCGTTCGCCAGATCGTAGCGTTGGTCGAAGCGCATCCGGCCTCGGTAACGCTGCACCATGGCCAAGTGCGCGCTAACGACGACATCGCAAGGCAAGGCCCGCAACAGATCCGACTCTACGAAGAGCCCTTCGAAGCTCTTCTCGCGACGAACTCGATCGAGCCCATCGATGATGATCACGATCTTCTGGCCCCCCAAGCCCTCTCGCAGGCTCTCGATGACCGCTCTCGTCGCCGCGACCACCTCGCGCACGCCTTCATCCTGATCGCTTCGTCGTCGGGCGCTCGACAGACCCACCTTCCAGCTCCACGCGCTGCCGATCGACCGAAGCACCTGCAACCCAGCCGAGGTCCCTGCCCCGGCCGCCAGTCCACCCGCGGCGGACGCGAGCGCCCCCCCCACGGTCACCGCCAACCCCGTCGCCAGTTTGGCAACATCGAGCTGACTCCCCGGGTCGCCCGACTGAGATGCGAGCGCCTGAGCCAGCGCTCGGTCAGCACCTCCCCAGTCATGGCCAAAGCGCTCCGTACCCGCGCGCAAGACCGCCAGCCCCACCAACCCGATGAGCTCCCACGCCTGCAAATGCTCGATGGCCGCCGCGTCCTTGACCGAACGCTCCATGTGGCGCCACAGATCAAAGAGCACGACCACCCGCTTGGGGGCCAAGCGCTCGGCGATCATCAGCAATTCGGTGCTCTTGCCACTACCGATGCTCCCCGCCACGAGGATCCGACGCGTCTCGAATGGCGTGAGCAGCGCGGGCACGACCTTCTCGGCCGGGCTGTACTCACCGACCCGAGGAACCCGCAGCTTTGGCTCGAACACCGGCTCGATGGGGTCGAACCGAGCGTAGACCGCCTCCCAGAACCGCTGCAGAGACTCTTTGGTGGAGCTGGTCATTGTCGAAGGCTCGGGCGCCCCCTGCCCCGCAGTATAGCAACCCCGGCCCGCACCTTCGCGCTACGGGCGGTACGCGTCCACCTCCTCCAGCCAGCTGTCGACCTGGGCGTCCGAGGGCATGCGCCAGTCGCCCCGGGGTGACAGGGCGACCTGCCCCACCTTGGGGGCCGTCGGCGGTGCACGAGCGCTTGAACTGCTGCCGGAAGAAGCGGCGCAGGAACAGCTCGAACCATCGCTTGAGCTCGGGCAGCGGGTAGTCGGCCCCAAAAGCCACCTGGGCCAGGTCGAGCACACGGGAGGGCCGCGCTCCGTCGCGCACCAGGTGGTAGAGGAAGAAGTCGTGCAGCTCGTAGGGCCCGATTTGCGCCTCGGTGAGCTGAGCGATCTGGCCTTCGGGGTCGGCGGGCAACAGCTCGGGAGAGATCGGCGTGTCGAGGATCGCAAACAGAGTCTGCCGCAAGGCCTGGGGATCGCCCACCGACCAGGCCCCGACGCGCTCGTTGGCCACCCACCGGATCACCAGCTGGATGAGGGTCTTGGGCACGCCGGCGTTGACGTCGTACATGGCGATGTGATCACCGGCGTAGGTCGACCAGCCCAGGGCCTTCTCGCTCAGATCACCCGTCCCCACCACCAACCCCCCTTCGGCATTGGCCAGGCTCATCAGCAGCAAGGTGCGCAGGCGGGCCTGCACGTTCTCCAGCGTCACGTCGCCCAGCTCGGGGCGCTCGCGCAGGCGCTCGACGAGCGCGGTGACCTCGGGCTCGCCCTCGTGGCCCTGCACCGCGGGGTGCCCGAGCATCTGCAGGACCATGCCGCTGGCCTCGGAGATCGACACCACGCGAAGCTGCGCCCCCAGGGCCTCGGCCAGCTGCTCGGCGTTGCCCCGGGTGCCGGCGGTGGTGCCCAGCCCCGGCATCGTCACGCACAGCAGATCCGACCTGGGCTGCTCACGCAGATCGAGGGCGGTGGCGGCCACCAGCGCCGCCTGAGTGGAATCGAGGCCGCCCGAGACCCCCAGCACGAGCCGAGGCCGACCCAGGGCACGCATCCGAGTGGCCAGCGCGTTGGTCTGGATCTCGAAGATCTCCCAACAACGAGCGTCGAGCGTCTCGCGCTCCCGGGGAACAAAGGGATGGCGCGCGACGCTACGCCGCAGCGGCCGCGTGATCTCGGCCGAGGCGACGAAGGGTACGCGGCGAAACGAGCGGGCATGCTCGCGGGCGCAGTCGCCAAAGGTGGTGGTGACCATGCGCTCCCGCTCCAAGCGCTCGAGATCCACGTCGACGCTCACCAGCTGCTCGTGGCGGGCAAAACGGGTCGAGCTGGCCAGGATCGCCCCGTTCTCCGCCACGAATGCATCGGCGTCGAAGGCCAGATCGGTCGAGGACTCGCCGGGCCCCGCCGCCACGTAGACATAGGCGCACTTGCCCCGATCCGAGGACGCCCGCGCCAGCAGCCGGCGCAGCTCGGCCTTGCCCACGATGAAGTTAGACGCCGAGAGGTTGGCCACCACCGTCGCCCCGGCCACCGTCTGGAACGCGGAAGGGGGCACCGAGACCCAAAAGTCCTCGCACAGCTCCAGGCCCACCGTCAGCGAGGGCGCCCCCCGGGCCTGGAGCAGCAGATCGGTCCCAAAGGGGACCCCGTGGCCGAGTCCCTTGCCCAGATCGATCGTGGTCCCTGGGCTGACCTCGGCACCCGGTCGAAACCAGCGCGCCTCCTCGAACTCGCGGTAGTTGGGCAGGTAGCTCTTGGGCACCACCGCCAGGGCCCGACCGCCTTGCAGGGCGACCGCAACGTTGTAGACGCCCGCGCCCACCCGCAGCGGCAGGCCGACCACCGCGAGCGGCTCGAACGACTGCCCCCGAGCGGCGAGCCGCGCCAGCCCTTCGAGGGCCATGTCGAGCAGGTGGTGGTCGTGGAACAGGTCGCGCACCGTGTAGCCGGTCAGGCCCAGCTCGGGGAAGACCACCAGCGCGTGGCCTTCTTCGTGGGCCCGACGCCATAGTGACAGCGTGCTGCGAATGTTGGCCTCCACGTGGGCAACCTCGCAGGTGGGCACAGCGGCCGCGATGCGCACGAATCCCCGCATGGTCCGAGCATGCCCCGGATCGCGGGCAAGGGAAAACCCCGGCCCCCTATCAAGACTAGTTGCTCAGTGCGTCGTACCGAACGCCGGTGATCTGCTGCGAGACCCCCCACAGGCGAGCCGCCATCTCCGGGTCCTGGGCCGCGCTGGAGGCTTGGACCTGCCGGGGATACCCGTAGAGCTGCATGGGCCCACCGGGGCCGATGAAATCGCCCCCCTGCACATCATCGGCCACCAGAGCGTAGAGGGATGGCAGTGCGCCCATCGCCGCGCTCTGAGCAAAGAGCTGGTTGCCGATGTTCATCATGCGCTCTCGCCAAGAAGAGCCCATCTGGCGAGCCCCAGCGGCTTGGAGGTTGGTCGCGGCATACCCAGGATGGCTGGCCAGCGAGATCGTGCGAGCCTTGGCCGCCTCGAGGCGACGCTGGAGCTCGAAGCAAAACAGCAAGTTGGCCAGCTTGCTCTGACCGTACGCCGTCCACTTCTGATAGCGATGCTGACTCTGCAGGTCATCCCAATGGATCCGACCCACCCGGTGCACCAAGCTGCTCACGGTCACCACCCGTGAGTCGTCGGTGGCCAGCAGCGTGGGTAACAAGCGCCCGGTAAGCGCAAAGTGGCCCAGGTGATTGGTACCCAGCTGCATCTCGAAATCGTCGGCGGTCGTGGCGTAGGGTAGCGCCATGACCCCGGCGTTGTTGCACAAGCCGTGGAGCTTCGCGTGTGCTTGCTCGAAGCGCTCCGCGAAGGCTTCGATCGACGCCAGGCTGGCCAGGTCGAGCGACCATGGGTCGGCACGACCGGGCCCCCCCTCGGCCTCGACCGCATCCGCGGCCTGGCGAGCCCGATCTACGCTGCGGCACGCCATGATCACGTGGGCGCCGCGGCCCACCAGAGCTCGGGTCGTCTCCAGGCCCAAGCCGCTGTTGGCTCCGGTGACCACGATCACGTGGCCCTCGAGGTCGGGAATTTCGTCGGTGGTCCATCGAGCGGCAGGCATGGCGCACGTGCGGGTGCGGCTCGCATAGCATGGATCGGCACCGAGCGTGTCCTATCGGGGCAGCCAGGCCCCTTTGGCTCGACAGCCGGCATCTCTTCGGCCACCCTCGAAAATGTCATGGCCAACGACGACGTCCTCGCGCGCCATTCCGGTCCCCGCTTCCGCGGCCCGGCGCACAGCTCGCCCTACCCGGTCAGCCGCCTCGCCCCTGCGCACGATCTGGTGGACACGGCCCGACAGATCGCCGAGGCAGACCAGGTCATCGGCACGGTGGTGCATGGCAAGCTGTCGGTCATTGCCGAGCAGATCCGAGCCCTTCAGGAGCAAGCACGCCGGATCATGAACGATGCCCGGCAGGCCGCATCGCTCCACCGAGCCCAGTGCAGCTTTCAAAAGCGGGTTGGGCACACGTATCACCTCTACGAGCGACCCGACGGCACTGGCTACTTCTCCATGCTCAGCCCCGACGACTGGGGTGGGCGACCCCCCCACGTGTTCTCGGGGAGCTTCCGCCTCGAACCCGACATGAGCTGGACCCCCGCAGGCGCGGCGGGCCCGCAAACGGTGGAGGAGCTCCAAGCGCTCACCGGGCTCGACTGAAAAAAGTTTTTATGCCGAGGCCGGCTCGGAAGGCGCGACTGCGTCGCGCCCGGCCTCGGTCGTGCCCAAGCAACACCTAGGAGGGCGCGGTCGAGGGCTCGGTCCGGAGCGCGATCGAGGACGTGGTAGAGTCGAGCCAGGCCGAGCTCTACCCAGCCAACCTGGCAGGGGCGCGAGGCTCTGAGCTCGGGTCCGTCGTGCTGACCAAGATCCTCACCGTCGTCCTGCTGGGCACCTTGGCCGTTCGGCTGGGCGTCGTGCGCTGGAAGGGCCTGAGCCTGTGGTTCAAGCGCTTCGTCGACGTCGCGCTCATCGCCATCGCGGTGGCCTACGGGGTCCAGCTGATCATCATGTTCTCTCGCTGAGCGCGGGGTGAGCTCCGTGGTCGGGCCGCGGGGCGCCCATGCACCACCGGGCGAATCGTCCAGGCAACTTGCCCAACGAACGCCCACATTGAGCAACCAGGGGCGCTCAACGGGGCGAGATCCATCGGCCGCGAATTGGCACGTGGCTTGCTCCTTAGGCGAGCAACAACAACCCGGGCTCGCCGCGCATCCCACGATCCTCCCTCCCCTCGCGCGGCGAGCCTCAACCTTCTGTGCGAGGGGCGTAGTCGAGTACCTACGTCAGCGCGTGCCCTTGGTCGACCAGTTGAAGGTGTGCCGCAGCTTGACGCAGGGTGAAGAGGGCAACGAAGGCTTGACGGGGAGTCGGGGTCGCTTGTTCGAGGGCGGCGGACTCCTCCGGTGGACCAACGGTCATGAAACAGAGTGTCGAGCCGGGTCTGCGCGAGGACGTGGGCCATCGTCCCAATGACCAACGCACGATGAGCCCGTGAGATTCACGCCGCGCAGGCCGTGCATGGTCCGGCTCACGACCCCGACCCGCCGGGTTGGCCGGTCGGGTTGGCCGGTCGGGTTGGCCGGTCGGTCGGGCCGGCGCTCGACCGATCCATGCTATGAGCGCATGCGATGGCGCTGAGCGTGGGCGTGTTCGGGGCGGGAGCGATCGGCGGCTACCTCGGCGTGCGGCTGTCGGCAGCCGGGGCGGTGGTCACCCTGGTGGGGCGGCGCTCGCTGGTCGAGCTGCGCCCGCAACTGCGGGCGGTGGCCCTCGACGGCACCGAGCTTCGGCCGGCCTCGAGCCTCCGGGTCAGCGACGACCCCGGAGCGCTCGCGAGCGTCGACCTTGCGTTGGTCACCGTCAAGTCCCGAGCCACGGCGGAGGCGGCCGAGATCCTGGCCCATCACCTCGAACCCGAGGTCACCGTGGTCTCGTTTCAGAACGGCCTGAGCAACGCGAGCACGCTACGGCGTGCGCTCGGCCCCCGGGTGGTCGCGGGCATGGTCAGCTTCAACGTATCCCGCGAAGACGGAGGCGCGTGCCTGCGACAGGCCACCCGGGGACCGGTGGTGTCCGGTAGCGGCCACGGTGAACATGCGGACCGGATGCGCTCGCTGGCCGCGACCTTCGAGGCCGGAGGGCTGCCGCTGAATCGGCACGAGCGGATCGACGACGTGCTGGCGGGCAAGCTGCTGCTCAACCTCAACAATGGCGTCTGTGCGGCGACCGGGCTGGCCATCACCGACTCGCTCCGCTCTCGGGACACCCGGTGGTGCCTGGCCCAATGCATGCTCGAGGGGCTCGCAACCTTGCGTCGGGCCGGCTATCGACCGACCAGCGTGCTGGGCCTGCCTCCCGGGCTCATCGCGCGGACCTTGCTGCTGCCCGATGCGATCCTCCTACGGATCGCTCGACGCATGGTCTCGGCCGAGCCCGGGGCTCGCCTGAGCACCCTGCAAGATCTTGACGCGGGCAAGCCCACCGAGATCGACCAGCTCAACGGAGCGATCGCCACGCTCGCCCGCACGCACGGCATGTCCGCGCCAGCCAACGCCACGATCACGAAGATCGTGCACGAGCTCGAAGGACGAACGGCGCCGCTCCCTTTCGTGACCCCTCGGGAGCTGCGTACGCGGATCACCGCCCGCATGCGAGACGAGCCTCGCCCGACGACATGAGCACCGAGGCCCATGGGGATGAAACTCCTGTGAAACGAGCCCACCGCTCCTCGTCGATTCCCGGTCTCCATGGCGCGGTGACGCCCGATGGACCGTAGACCTCGCTATGGACGAGCACCGAGCCGACTCTGCGCGACCGGCCTGACCCCGTCCTACTCGGTCCGATCCCGTCCGATCCCGTCCGCTCCGAGTTCGATCATGGACCACCGCGAGCACCACAAGCGACGCATGGCGTGGATGCCGTGGCTGTACGTACGAGCCAAGCCGGAGATCCGGGCATGGGCCGAGCCTTGGCAAGCCGAGATCCAGCGGCAGCTTTGTGCCCACGAGCAGGTGCAACTAGGCGCGGGTTGCTTCATCGCCCCCGACGCGCACCTGTTCGCCGAGCCACGGCGTGAGATCGTCATGGGCGACCGCTGTACGGTGGCCTCCGGCTGCCTCGTCCACGGCCCGGTTCGGCTGGCCGATGACGTGAGCCTCAACCCCCGGGTCGTGCTCGAGGGTGGTGCTCGGGGCATCGAGATCGGCGCGGGCACCCGGATTGCCGCCGACGTGCACGCCTATGCCTTCGATCATGGGATCGCTCCCGACCGGGCGATCCGAGAGCAGCCGACGCGCTCGCGCGGGATCGAGATCGGCGAGGACGTGTGGATCGGCGCGGGGGTGGGCATCACCGACGGCGTCACGATCGGGGCGCACGCCGTGGTGGGCATGCACGCGGTCGTGACCCGCAACGTGCCAAAGTGGGCGATCGTGGCCGGAGTGCCGGCCCGGGTCGTCGGGGATCGACGTAATGGTCACGACGTTCACGACGGTCGCGACGGTCGAAATACTCGCGGCGGCGGAGACGGACGGACATAGACGGACGGGTACAGACGGATACAGACGGTCACTGAACACCGTCTGCGCGCCTACTCGTCGATAGAGCCGACGACGTCGATCTGTGGCCACGATCCCGCGTCGGCTCCTCGTATGAGGGTGGGCCGGTCGGTGGCCATGAGCATGCCCGAGGAGATGGCAACCAGAGCGAGCGCCCCCAGAGCGCCCGTGCAGCGCCGCGGCCGTCGCTCGATGTCGAGTGCGGTGAGCAGCGCTCGCATGTCGCCATGGCGTTTCGAGGGTTCGATCGACAGGCCGCGCTCGATGGCCTGGCACACCGAAGACGGGATGCCATGCGCCTCCTTGGGGAACGTGGGGCCACGGGCGGCGTCGAAGACCAACCGCCCATCGGCCCCTCGGGGAAAGGGGAATCGACCGAACAGAGCCCGATGCAGGGTGACACAAAAGCTGAACTGATCGCTGTGGGAAGTAAGCGGCCCGCACCGGTGCTCAGGAGACAGGTAGGCCCAGGTCCCTGGCCCGAGGCCGTCGTCCCGTCGGCATTCCGAGCGACCACGACGCTCGGGGGTCGGCGCGAGCTCCGGGCTCGCCAGCTCGTCGCCGGCCCGGGCCAGGCCGAAATCGGTGACGCAGACCCGCCCCACGACCCCCTTGTCGAGTCGAGGAGCGGTGTCGGCCGGCTGAGCGAGCCGATGCTCCAGCAAGATGTTCTCGGGCTTGAAGTCGCGGTGAGTGACGCCAATGTCGTGGGCCGCCGCGAGGCCTTCGCCCGCCTGCCGCAGCACGAACAGGATCTCCGCCCAATCGGGAGCATCCTCGTCGACCCACTGTTGGAGGTTCTTGCCCGCGACCAGCTCCATGGCGATGAAGACCGTCGACCCGTCGATCCCGACCTCGTACACTTGGACGATGTTGGGGTGCGAGAGCCGGGCGGAGGACTGAGCCTCGCGGATCAGGGCGTCTCGCCTCGGGATCGACCGTTGCCACGCCCCCTCGCCGAGGAGTTTGAGGGCCACGGATCGCTCGAGGTTCGTGCCGCGAGCCTCGTGTACGTGACCCATTGCGCCGCTCCCGAGGCGACGGACGAGTTCGAAACGCCCCACGGTGACCGGCGCTTGTTCGACCCCGAACATGTCCTTCATGAGGCTACGAAGGACGCGTTCTTGGTCGAGGGCATCGAGACTGGGATGGAGTCCGACGCGCGGTTCGTCGACTCCCGACGGGGCACGGGCATCGACCCTCTTCGCATCGTTGCTTGCGGTATTGCTCATGATCGATGGCTGGTTGCGGCCCCGGGGTGACCCATCCTTCGTCTCGATCGTGTCACGAACGACGCAGCCCACGTGAACCTGGCAGTCTCAGGAGGTAGTGAGCCGAACGCCGAGATTGGTCACGAGATTGGTCGGACCTCACGCCAGATTGTACATGACTGACCCTTCGGGGTCAGCAAGGGCCACGGATCACGAAGCCCTCAGTCGGGGGAAGGGTCTTCGTCGATCAGCCACGCGTCCATCGCGCTGTCGTCGGCATCCGATCGTTGTTCGACCCATGGATACAACTCGACTCTCGCGTTTCGCTGCCCAGCATCGACCCCCCGATTGGCACCGATGGTCCACTCGGTGCTCACCTCATGCTGGGTCTGCATAGTCGGCTGGATCGACGCACTCGGTTTGGTCTGCATCTTCGGCAGGGTCCGTGAACACGGCTCTATCGGCGTTTGCGGCTCGACCCGTTGGCGCGATGCGGCCTGTTGGCACAGCGCGGCCCGCTGGCGCGGTGCACCCTGTTTGCACGGCGTGGCCCGTTTGTGCGGCTCGGCCAGTTGGCGCAGCTCGGGCCTTGCATGCGGCTTGGGCCGACCGCGCAGCTTGGCCCCCGCTTGCGGCTGCGTCGGCGTTCGCGGCTGCATCGGCGCGGGTGGCTTCGTCGGCGCTGGTGGGCGCGTCAGCGCTGGTGGCTCCGTCGGCGCTGGTGGCTCCGTCGGCGCTGGTGGCTCCGGCGCACGCGCGTGTGCCGGCGCGGGTGGCTGCTCCGGTGCACGTGCTTGCTCGGGCGCGGGTGGCTGCTCCGGTGCACGTGCGTGCCCGTGCGCGGATGGCTGCTGTGGCACCGGTGCCTGCTGTGGCACCGGTGCCTGCTGTGGCACCGGTGCCTGCTCCGGCGCCGGTGGCTTCGACACGCGCGCCTGCTGTGGCGCTGGTGGCTGCTGTTGTGCGCACGACTCGGCTCCCATCCTCGGCTCGATGCGCCCGCCCGACCCGGAGTACGTGCACCGCCCGCGCGAAGGGGTCGTCGAGCCCCGAGTCGGCCTTCGACCGCTCGGCCCCACACCCAGCCCTGGATACTTCCGGTGACCTTCCTGTTGCATTTCTTCTCGCCACTCGGCAATGCTGCCGAGCGCACGCTCGACCGCGAGGAGATCGTCGTGCTGGCTCTCCATCCGCTTGCGAAGCAGCTCCTTGGCCCGCCGAAACTGACTCCTGACGGTATTCTCCGGGATCCCCATGACGCTGGCCAACGCTCCACCCGTAAACCCCTGGCACAGGTAGAGCTCGAGCAACAGCTGTAACCGGAGGGGAATGCGAGGCAACGCTCGCCGCAGCAACTCGTCGTCGTGCTTGGCGATCAGCCAGGTCGACGGAGAACCTCCCAGGTCCTCACAAGAGATCTCACCGGGGTCCATCAAAATGGTGCGATCTCCCTTGATGCGCTTGCGCCGAAAATATTCGTAGAGCTTCTTGCGCGCGATGCCGAAGAGCCACGTCTTGAACGACGCATTCTTCTTCCGCCGGTAAGTATCGCGTTTCTCTACACAAACGAGAAATGTGGATTGAACGAGATCCTTGACGTCAGTCGTCACCTTGCTGGAGAAGAAGCTGTATACTTCGGGGTAGTGTCGCTTCATCAGAATCTGGCCGGCTTCCTGTTTACCGGCTCTCCACTCCATCAACAGGTCAGCATCGGTATGCCCAGAATCCTGGACTATCGCGGTCTGAGAGGGCATAGAAGATTGCTTTCGGTCAGTGATCGAACGAGGAGGGGGGGATCGCGCTATCTCTTCGCAGGCGACGACCTACGACTTTGGGGGGACATGGAATTTACGTCAGCGATTGACCCGGAAGGGCCCACCGCCAGACGCGTGCGGCGTTACCTAGTCATAGTGGGGCTTGCCTCATTTTCATGCTCGAATTTGACCGACTTCCAACGTGAGCTTTATCATGGTATTGCTTACGACCAATTAAAAGATGGATCCATCGAAGATTATGGATGGCATCATGATGCCTCGGACAGGATGTCCATCGAGACTTCGTCGCGCTACGATTGGGTCCATGTCGCAGTCTGCGACTGCCACCTCCATCGATCCAATGCTTCGCCGGTGGCCGGCGACCTCCACCCGGTCGCCCTCGTCAAGCAGGCGGAGATCTCGACTCGCCACATCAACGACTTGTGCAGCGGCAAAGCTTGGCCCTACCGTCCGATGATGCACTCCCCTTTGCTGGGGGGTCGGAACCCGCCATACGATCGCAAACCAGCGGATGGCCCATGAGAGACGAGCCCTCGACTGCATCCACGACCGACGGGAACCTACGGGCCGACGATTGTGCTCGACGGACTAGTGACTCGTGCCGAGCGTGTCGAGACCAAGCACACCCAGACCAGCCACACCCAGACCAGCCACACCCAGACCAGCCACACCCAGACCAGCCACACCCAGACCAGCC
>JBCCWC010000101.1:0-49403 GCA_039194325.1 Myxococcota bacterium | reverse complement strand
GGGGGGGGGGGCGGTGGGGGCCTGGGGGGGCTGGGGGGGCATGGGTCGTCGGCATGGCATCGTCTCCGGGTCGAGCGACGTGGCTCCCGGTCGTGGATCGGAAGGCCGCGTCGCGAAGGCACGAAGATCGAGTGCCGTCTCGCCGGATGTGACGGGTCCCGCGACGATCGGGGCGCGAAATTGTTCGAGCGCCCAAAATCTACGAGCCCGGGTCGCGTTTGCGGCGTATCGTATCGCCAAAGTGGCAGAGCGCTCGTCGGAGTCCGACTCGACCCGTAACCTCGAGGGGTCGCCCGATCTGGACGATACCGTCGAGCGATCGGCCGACGACTCGATGCGGGCGCTGCTGGCCGCCGTGGCTGCGGCGCCGCCGGTCCAGCTCGAACAGACGGCGCCAGCCCCCATCGACCCGGGGACGATCGTCGACGGGGCCTACCGGGTCTTGCGTCGGCTCGGCGGGGGCGGCATGGGGGTGGTCTATCTGGCCGAGCACGTGGAGCTCGAGCGCCGAGTCGCGCTCAAGCTCCACCTGGGGTCGGTCGACAGCCAGGAGCTGGCCCGTCTGCGTCGCGAGGCTCGGGTGATGGCTCGGCTCTCCGATCCCCACGTGCTCACGGTGCACGGGGTGGGGACCCACCAGGGACGCATGTTCATCGCGATGGAGTATGCCGAGGGCGGCACGCTGTCGGCGTGGCTCGAGCAGGGTCCCCACGACTGGCGGCAGACGGTGGGCTTGTTGGTGCAGGCGGGGCGGGGCCTGGCCGCGGCGCACCACGTGGGAGTGGTGCATCGCGACTTCAAGCCGGACAATGTGCTGATCGGGGCGGACGGCCGGGCGCGAGTGGCGGACTTCGGGCTCGCGCGGCGCTCCGACGATCCGGCCCGGCTCACGACGGGCTCGGTGCCGGCGTTCGATCCGGCGCCGGACGCCCATCGCTTTACGGTGACGGGCGCGGTGGTGGGGACGCCCGCGTATATGTCTCCCGAGCAATTCGATGGCTTCGAGGTGGGCCCGGCCAGCGATCAGTTCGCGTTTTGCGTGGTGCTCTACGAGGCGCTGACCGGGCAGCGACCCTTTGCCGCGGGATCGATGGTGGAGCTGGCCGACGCGGTGCACTCGGGTCGCCCCCTGCCGGTGCCCGAGGAGGTTCGTGTGCCGCGGCGACTATGGGCGCTGGTGGCCCGCGGCCTACGTCCGATCCCGGGCGACCGGCACGGATCGATGCAGGGGCTGGTCCAGCAGCTGGAGCGGCTGCTCACGGCCCGCCAGCGTCGCCTGCGGTGGATCGGCGGCGGCACGGCGCTGGGGGCCGCCTTGCTGATCGGCAACGGGGTGGCGGTGATGGCCGCCCCCCGGCCGTGCGAAGGAGCGGAGCTGCAGCTGGGGGCCGCGTGGGATGCGGATCGTCGCGAGGCGGTGGTGTCGGCCTGGCCCGATCTCGACCCGAGCGTGCGCGGGGCCGCGCTCGGGGCCCTCGACGACTGGGCCGTGGAGTGGGGCGCCCAGCGGCGCGAGATCTGCGAAGCGACGCGGGTGCACGAGCGGATGTCGGAGATGGTGTTCGGATTGCGCATGGCGTGCCTCGATCGGGTGGCGGCCCGGGTGGAGGGGCTGACCGCCGCGCTGTCCGAGGCCGGGGCTCGACGGCCACTCGACGAGGCGATGGTGCGGGCCGAGCTCCCAAAGCTCGCGCGCTGCGAGGACGTCGATGACCTCGAGCGCCTGAGCAATCGCTTCGCCGATCGCTCGGTGTTCGAGAGCACGGCGCAGGAACGAGCGCAGGTGGAGGCAGAGGCGCTGCTGACTCGGGCATCCACCCGTATGCGCCTGGGCCGTGACGACATGGCGGTGCTCGCCGAGCAGGCCGAAGCGATCGGTCGGGCCCACGACCTATCGGTGGTGCGATCCCGAGCACTCCACTTGCTGGCCGAGGATCGCGTCACGCGGGGGGATCCCCAAGGGGCGCAGTCGCTGCGGACCAAGGCGCTGGGGCTGGCGGCGTTGGCGGGGAGCGACGACGCCGCCGCCGATCTGGCGGTCAGCGAGGCCGGTGCAGCCCTGGCCGCGGGCCAGCTCGATGTGGCCGCGGTCCATTTACAGTACTTCGAGAATTTCGCGTCCCAGGTGCGAGATCCGGCGATGGCCGAGCAACTGCGGCAACGGGCCCAGGTCGTCGAGGGGACGCTGTTGCGCGAGCGAGGAGAGGCACAGGTGGCGATCGAGCGGCTGTTGCCGATCGCCGAGGACGGGAGCGCCGATGTGACGCTGCGGGTGACCGCGCTGATGGAGCTGGGTCGGGCGTACAAGGGGCGGGGTCGGCTCGAGGAGGCGCTTGGGGCCTGGGAGTCGCTGGATGAGCTGCTGGTGGGGCTGCGAGGCCCCGAGCATCCGGATCTGGCCAGCGTGCTCAACAATCTCGCGCTGGTCCGGATCGCGCTGGACCAGGAGCCACGGGCGCTGCGGGATCTCGAGCGCGCTGAGGCCATCGTTGTTGCGGCCCTGGGTCCCGAGCACCCGATCCTCGCGACCCTGTGGACCAACCAGGGGTGGGCGCAGCGTCGACTGGGACGATTGCAGTCGGCCCGGGTGCTACAGGAACGCTCGCTGGCCCTACGACGAACGCTCCGCGGTGACGACGATCCTTCCCTGGCCTACCCCCTGGACGAGCTGGGCGCGTTGGCCCGCGAGTCGGGGGAGCACGATCGCGCCCTCGGGTTGCTGGAGCAGGCGCTGACCCTCCGTCGCGCGGCCCTTGGGGCAGATCACCCCCTCGTAGCAGAAACCCTCACACGTATGGCGAACGTTCAACTCGGGCGTGGTGATGCGGCGGCTGCGGCGACCCTCGTCGATCGGGCGCTTACGATCGACGGTGAGGACGGAGCGCCTGACGACGTGGCGACCATGGAGCTGCTGATGGCCCGGGCGCTGGAGAACACCGATCCCGAGCAGGCTCGGGAGCACGCGCTGGTCGCTCAGGCCCGAGCCGAGGCAGCAGGTGCCGGCGGCCGGTCGATCGGTCGTCAAGTGCAACGATGGCTCGACGATCATCCCGCTGACGTTGATCCAAAATGAGCCCGGTAATGAACTCCATAGTGAGCGAGCTGACTCGGTAGGTACGGATCTGTCCCATTGGGGACATTTGCTCGAACTCGGTTGTAGCCCGGGGTTTCGTGTAGTTTTCGGTTGTTTCTCGAGGATGCGCCTGTATCGCAGTGCCCGTACACTTGGGGGGGCAGCGCGCGAACGGGGGTCGTCGAGGCCACAGTCGATGCGAACGATGAGTGAAATGTCGGCGGTCACCGCGATTTCCGAGGCGTCGGTCGAGGACCAGCCGGGGGTGCGTCTGGTCCTCGACGACGAGCTGCGTGTGCACGACGTCTCGGTCCTTGGTGCAGGGGAGCCACGGATCGATCTGAGCGGGGCGCTGGGCCGGCCCGCCGAGGACATGTTTGCCGCGGGTGCTCGTGATCACCTGCGTGATGCGTTTCGAGAGGCCCAAGCGGGCAAGGGCACCCAGCTGCGGGCCTCGATGACCCTAGAGGGACGGCTCTCGGACTACGTGGTGCACGTGTGCCCCGGGACGCGCTTCATCCACGTGAGTCTCGATCCCCTGACCGGCTCGAAGAACGCGGGGCCCGGGGAGAGCCGGGAGTCCGATCCGGGCAGCCGCCTCGAGTACATCGGCATGGTGGCCAGTCGGATCTCGCACGACTTCAAGAACCTGCTGGCCGCGATCCTGGTCAATGCCGAGTTCTTGCGGCGCGAGAGTGCCGATGCGGAGTGTGTGCAAGAGGTGGCCGACGAGATCCTGATGGCGACCGAGCGCGCCCGGGAGCTGATCGAGCAGATCCTCGACTACGCCGGCTCGAAGGCCGAGCCGCGCTCGCTGGTAGAGCTCAACGAGCTGACCCGCGAGATGGGCCGCCTGCTCGAGGTCTCCACGCCGCCCACGGTGGTGCTGCGCTACGATCTCCACAAGCCCCTGCCCCCGGTGCGGGGCCAGCCGCTGCGTCTGCGGCAGCTGCTGCTCAACTTCATCGTCAACGCGTCCGAGGCGATCGGCGAGCAGGTGGGGGCGATCATGATCTCCACGCGGATCGTCGAGGCCTCCGCCGAGCTGCTCGAGTGCACCCGGACCCGCTCGATTCCCCCCGAAGGCCGCTACATCTGCCTCGAGGTGGAGGACACCGGCCCCGGCCTCGATGCCGAGACGGCCGAGCGGATCTTCGACCCGTTCTTTTCCACCAAAAAAGAGGGGCACGGCCTGGGTCTGGCCGCGTGCTTGAACACGGTCGACGAGCACGGCGGGGCGCTGCTGCTCGACAGCGCCCCCGGCCAAGGGGCTCGGTTTCGCGTGCTGATCCCGTCGGCGGCCGAGGAGCAGGCCCTGACCCCGGTCGTGGAGTGGGAAGAGGTCGAGCGTGACTTCGCCGGTCACACCGTGCTCATCATCGACGATGACGATCTGGTGCGCTCGGTCACCCGGCGGGCGCTCAAGGCCCGCGGGTTCGAGATCCTCATTGCGCGTGACGGCCTCCAGGGGATCGAGACCTTCGACGAGCAGCACGCACAGATCGACGCGGTGCTCCTGGACATGGGCATGCCCTACATGACGGGCAATGACGTGTTCGACGAGCTACGCCGGATCGATCCCCGCGTGCCGATCATCTTCGTCAGCGGGCAGTCCGAAGGAGAGCTCTACCAGCACGGCTCGGTCACCCACGCCGAAGGCGTGGTGTTCAAGCCGTTCCGCGACGGCGACCTGCTCCGTGCGCTGTCCCGCGTGCTCGATCAAGATTGAGCTGGTTCGGGACTAGCTCGGCGGGTGGGGTTCGAGTGCGGATGCGTCGTCGGTCGACGACGGGGTGGCGTGCTCGGGGCCCGTGGTGGGATCGGGAATGCGAAGGGAGCTCGAGGAAGAGGACGCGGTCTGGCCATCGCAGCTGGGGAGCAGCACGGCAGCGACGAGCGACCAGCGCCCCGCAGACGGACGTAGCGGGCGAGGCATCGATGGTCTCCTTGTATAGTGAGGGAGGAGCAGGGCGTCGGGGGGATCGATGGACGCGGACTGCTCGACTCATCAAGCGTAGGGCTCGACGATGGCCGGCGCATCCGATCCGCCGATGATTCCCATAAAGGGAACGTCGGTGGAGCGCGAGTGGTAGGCGCGGTCACGTTGGGCCCGAGCTGGCCACGGTGTGGTGGGAGCCCAGGGTAGAATGTTGGGTCCCATGCCGCCGATCCAACACGAGGCGCCGACGATGATCGCCGAGCGCACGCAGGGGGGGGAGCTGGTCGAGGTCACCCTGCCGATGGAGGAGGGAGCCCTACCCGACCCGACTTCGCGGTTGCAGCGGGGAGATGTGCTCGGCCGCTACGTGGTGCTCGACGTGCTCGGCCATGGCGGCATGGGTGTGGTGTATGCGGCCTATGACCCGGAGCTGGATCGAAAGATCGCGCTCAAGCTGGTCAAGTGCGAGACCGGGTCCGGGGGGCCGACCGGTCGCTCTCGCCTGCTGCGAGAGGCCCAGGCCTTGGCCCGGCTCAGTCACCCCAACATCGTGGCGGTCTACGACGTGGGGACTTGGGAAGACTCGGTCTTCGTGGCCATGGAGTTCGTCGAGGGGGAGACGATCGCTCGCTGGATCGAGCGGCATCATGCGGAGGGTCCACCCCCGTGGAAGGATGTGCTTTCGGTGATGCTCCCGGCTGGGCGGGGGCTCTCGCAGGCCCACGCGGCGGGCATTGTGCACCGCGACTTCAAGCCGGAGAACGTGATGCGCTCGCACTCGGGTCGGGTGTTGGTGCTGGACTTTGGCCTGGCGCGGGCGACCGAGGGGAGCGCCGACTCGTTGACCGAGAGTATGAGCACCTCGCTTCGCAGCGGGTCGATGATGGCCCGACTGACGGCGACCGGCAGCGTGATGGGGACGCCGGCGTACATGTCTCCGGAGCAGTTCGGGGCGGGGGTGTCGGACGAGGCCAGCGATCAGTTCTCGTACTGCGTGTCGCTCTATCATGCGCTCTACGGATCTCGGCCGTTTCTCGGCGAGACGTTGATCGAGCTGACCGACGCGGTGCTCAGCGGCCGGATCGAGCCGGCTCCGCGGGGCAGCGCGGTGCCGGCGTGGCTCCGTCGGGTGCTCTTGCGCGGCTTGGCCATGGCGCCATCGGAGCGCTACCCCTCCATGACCGAGCTGCTGGCCGCGCTCGAGCACGATCCCGGGCGTCGTCTTCGATGGATCGGGCTGGGGGCTGGTGCGGCGGCGCTGGCGGGGGCAGCCTGGCTGACCGCCGATCACCTGGCGTCCGCCGAGGATCCCTGCGCACCGGTCGAGCAGGCCATGCGCCAGGCCTGGGGACCGCCCCAGCGGCAGGCCCTGGAGCAGGCCTTTCGCCACGACGCCCGGATCTACTCCGAGGCGTCGATCGAGCGGGTCGAGCAGGCCCTGGATGGCTATGCGTCGGAGTGGGGGCGAGCGCGACGGGCGGCGTGCGAGGCGGGGCGCCGTGTGGGCACCGATGCTGGGCGTGCGGCGGCGCTTCGGGCGGCGTGCCTGGACCAGCGCCTGCGTCGCTTCGATGCGTTGGTGCGGCTTTTGGGTGACGCGGATCAGTCGGTGGTGGCCCAGGCGATCTCGGCGGTGCAGCAGCTGCCCTCGGCCGCGCAGTGCGAGCGTGCGCCGGGGCAGGTCGCCGCGATCCCCGACGAGCCGGAGCGCCAAGAGGCGGTCGAGTCGCTGCGGCTGCGCTTGGCACAGACCCAGGCGTTGGCGATGATCGGGCGACTTCAGCCCGCCGAGGGTCGAGCGCTCGCGCTATTGACGGAGGCGCGTGCGATCGACTTCGACCCCCTGGTGGCCGAGGTGCTGCTTTTGGTCGGCGGGGTGCAGGCGCAGCTGGGCAAGTTCGCCGACTCGCTCGCGGCTCTCGAAGAAGGGCTGCTGCTGGCCCGTGCGCACGGCCTGGAGCGCCTCGAGGCGGATCTGCTCAGCCCCTTGGTGTTCTTGCACACCTCCTACACCGCCAACTTCGATCTGGCCGATTGGCAGGCGCGTGTGCGGCAGGTACTGGTCGACCGAGTGGATCCGCGGCCCGGTGCCCAGGCCCGAGTGCTGCTCGACCGCGGGCGCCTGGAGCATCGCCGCGGGCGAGTCGACGCGGCGATCGAGCTGCTCGAGCGCTCGGTGCAGCTGCACCGCCAAGGCGGGCGTGACGGGGTCAACCTGGTGCTGGCCCAGGAGCACCTGGCGTCGGCGTACATGGAGGCGGGCCGATACGACGAGGCCGCGTCCGTGCTCGAGCGCGCCGAGGAGGTGGCGGCCGCGGCCCTGGGCCCCGAGCATCCCAGTCGTGGCAACCTGCTGGTGCACTCGTCCCGGGTCGAGGACTCGCGGGGCGACCACGCGCGCGCGGCCGAGCAGCTGCGGGCGGCGCTTTCGATCTACGAGGGCGCCTACGGCTCGTCCCACCCCAACATCTCGGCGGTGCTCAATGGCTTGGGTCTGCAGCTGGAGGCGCTGGGGCAGCCCCAGGAGGCGGTGGTCCAGTTTCGACGGGGCCAGGCGCTGATCCTCGCGGCGTTTGGTGACCAGCACGCCCCGCTGGGGATCATCGAGGCCAACCTGGGCAACACCCTGCGGCGCCTGGGCCAGGCGGCCGAGGCGCTCGAGCTGCATCGCTCGGTGGAGCGGCTGCGGGAGCGCTTGGAGGTCGCCGACGAGCAGCGCTACGAATTGCTGGACAACCTGGGGGACGACCTGCGGGTCTTGGGGCGCTATGAAGAAGCGATCGCCCGGTATCAGGCCGCCAATGCGATCCGGGAGTCGGGGACCGATCAAGATCGGCAGGGGACGTCGTACGCCCTGGCGGGGATCGGCCTGTGTCAGTGGCACGCCGAGGGGCCGCAGGCGGCGCTGCCCACCCTGGAGCTCGCGCTGCGCCGGGCTGAGCAGGAGGTGGACGGAGCGGTCGGGTCCAAGCAAGTGCTGGCGCTGGTGCGCTTTTCGCTGGCGCTGGTGCTGCGGGATGCCGAGCGGGGAGCGGCGCGCGCGGAGCGGCTCGCCGAGCAGGCCCGGGCCTACTGGATGGAGGATCCGGTCCAGCATCGCGTGCGGCTGCACGAGCTGGAGCAGTGGCTGGCCGGGGCGCGGATCGAGATGCCCACGTATTGAGGGAGTGGTCGCTGGCGTGGTGCGTCGTCGATGGCGGGCCGGTGGCGCCTCGCGGCCAAACCATGCGATCTCACCGGGGTGTCCTTCGTGCCGCCCCGCTCTTTGCGACGCCGTCACTTCGACCTGGAGTCGGGGGTCGAGCGGCTGCGGGCTGGGGATCGAGCGAGCTTGGGCCGGGCGATCACCCTGGTCGAGAGCCGCCGGCCCGCCGATCGGGCGCAGGCCGACGCGTTGCTTTCGCGGGTGCTGCCTTATGCGGGGCAGGCCCTGCGGGTGGGGATCACGGGGATGCCCGGGGTCGGCAAGAGCACGCTCATCGAGGCGCTGGGGGGGCGGCTGACCGCGGCTGGGCACCGGGTGGCGGTGCTGGCGGTGGATCCCAGCTCGACCCGCACCGGGGGCAGCATCCTCGGCGACAAGACGCGGATGCCCACGCTGGCTCGCGACCCGGCGGCCTTCATCCGACCTTCTCCTTCGGGCGGCGCCCTGGGAGGCGTGGCCCGTCGTACCCGCGAGACGATCGTCGTGGTGGAGGCGGCGGGCTACGATGTCGTGCTGGTGGAGACGGTCGGCGTGGGTCAGTCCGAGGTGATGGTGGCCAACATGGTCGACTTCTTCCTCGTGCTCACGCTGGCGGGCGGGGGCGACGAGTTGCAGGGGATCAAGCGGGGGATCCTCGAGCTGGCCGATCTGCTGGTGGTGACCAAGGCCGACGGGGCCAACGTGACCGCGGCCGAGCGAGCTTCGGCCGAGTACGCGCGAGCGCTGGCCCTGATGCCGCCCCGCAGCCCCGCCTGGCGCCCGCGGGTCGGCATGTGCTCGGCGCTCGAGGGGCACGGGATCGATGCGCTGTGGTCAGCGGTCGTCGAGCACCGAGACGCGCTGCGCGAGTGTGGCGACTGGGAGGCCCGGCGGGGGGAGCAGCGGATCCACTGGCTGTGGCAGTCGATCCGCGACGGGTTGCAGGAGGCGCTGGCGGCCGACGAAGCGGCCGGGCGGCGGCTCGAGGGGCTCAAGGCCCGGGTGCGACGGGGGGAGGTCACGCCCGACGCGGCCGCATCGGAGGTCCTTGCGGCATTCATGGGGGCGCGTGTGCCGGGGTGACTGGCCCGAAGATGACGGTGGTGAAGAGGGGTGGGATCTCTATCGTCGATCTCTAGCTTCGATCTGTGTCTCCTTGTGTCTAATTGATCCCCTGAACTTCGGCGAATTCGGGGCTCGAGGAGCGAGCATGTGGCGGTCGCATCTTCGAGTTTGGCGGATCGATCAGGGGCTTGAACATCATTGTGAGTACGAGATTCCCGGCGACGACATGCTAGCGTGATGGGGATGAGCACTGCCCTCGAGTCTGGTTTGGACTATATCCCTGCGGCTGGTCGGGCCAAACTCGCCATACTGGGGCTAACGCTGTGCGGGGTGCTCAGTTTTCTCTCGTTCGTCTCCAATGCCTGGTTTGTGGCGTTGCTGCCTCAGTTCGACTCACCCGCGGCTTTGGTGGATGCCTCGTTGATGGGCCATGTCGACTACCTCAACGAGCTCGACGAGTCGCTCTTGTGGGCATGGGTCGTCGTCTTTTGGGTCACGGTGGTGTTCTATTGCCGCTGGCTGCATCGGGCGTACGGCAACGTAGTGGTGCTGGCCTCCAGGGGTCGCCTTGGCGCTCGGCTGCGGTACCGACCTTCACAGGCGGTGTGGAGCTTCTTCATCCCCTTCATCAACCTGGTGCGGCCGTACCGGGTGGTCGCCGAGCTGTGGCGGTGTAGCGGGCCCACGTTCGAAGGGCCGGTGTTCAGCTGCCTCGTCGGAGCCTGGTGGGCCATGTGGCTCGGTGGCACCATGCTCGCTCGTCATACTCGCCAAATGGTGGCGGGCGCTGGGGAAGACACCGAGCGACTGATGAGCGCGTGGTCGGTGGCAGCCATCGGCCAATTGCTGATGGTGGGGGCGGCCGTGCTGGCGATCATGGTGATCCGGGAGGTCGGTCAGAGGCAGGCGGCGCGCGCCGACTGGCTCGCCGCCTTGGTCCCCGGGCGGCTCGATCCGGTCAAGGGGTGAGGCCGCCGAGGGGAGTGGTCGCGACGCGCCTCGGAGCCCGACGCTGCGCGGGCCCCGAGGCGGTCGAGTCGTCGATCGTCGGCGTTACGACTCGCAGTCCAGATCGACGGCCTCGATCCACGCGTCGATGAGCGCGTTCTTGAGGACGACGGTCCCTGCCGTGGGGCCAGGGGCGTCTCCGTCGTTCATGAAGCCGACCCCGAAGTAGCCGTCGGGGAGCTCGATGATCGCGGAGCGGAAGTCGTGGTCACCACCCGCCTGCCACGGCAGATAGTCGACTCCGTAGTTCGTATCGATGAACGAGGGGACCGACGAGAAGGTGGACCAGCCCAGGCGTTCGCTGCGCGTGGTCGAGGACGTGGGGTCGAACAGGGAGTCGAGCAGCGCCAAGGAGATGAACTCTCCCTGGGCGAGGGCGGCGGTCCAGCCGGCGAACTCCAGGGACGACATCCAGTAGCCCCCTTGCCCGTAGCACCCCGGAGGCTCGGGGATGAACGGAGCCGGGCTACCGGGACCCTGGTCGGCGGCGTCGTCGTAGCCCAGGGCGTAGCGCCGACCGGCGGCGCTCCAGTAGCCGTTGGAGGGGCGGAACAGGGTCAGCTTGTCCTTGAAGTCGCCGGCGAAGTCGCCGGTGAGCGGGTGTAGCGGGCCCGCGCCCGAGATCTCGGCCGCGCCCCAGTAGACCTCTCGGAAGTACTCGCCGTCGGCGTCCCGGGCGTACCAGTCGCCCGTGCTCGGGCGGAAGATGATGAACTCCTGGGTGCCGTCGCCGTCGGCGTCACCGAGCAGCGACTGATCGCCCGCGAGCCCCCACTGCAGGCCGGAGACGATGGTGCTGCCGGTGGTGACGTCGCGCGCGAACCACTGACCGGTGCTCGGGCGCCAGATGACCAGCTCGGCGACCCCGTCGCCGTTGATGTCTCCGAGGTGTGGGACGTCGCCGCTGGTGCCGAACGTGACCCCGGACAGCAGGCTCAGGCCGTTGCTCTGGGTGGCGTACCAGCGCCCGTTGGAGGGGCGCCACACGACCAGATCGTCGGATGCGTTGCCGCCGACGTTGCCCACCAGCGGCACGTCGCCCGAGGTGCCGTAGTGGAGCCCGTTGACGAGCGTGGGGCCGGCCGCGGATCGGACGTACCAGTCGCCGGTGCTCTCCCGCCAGATCACGTAGTCGCTGTGGCCGTCGGCGTTGACGTCGCCGGTGAGGGGAACGTCGCCGTAGTCGTCATCGCCGTAGGTCAGGCCCGAGGTGATCGTCACCCCCTCGACGGTGCGGGTGTACCAGCGCCCCGAGCTGGGGCGCCATACGATCAGATCGTCGCGGCCGTCGCCGTCCACGTCGCCGACCAGGGGCCGGTCGTCCGCGGTGCCCCAGTGCAGGTCACGGAAGTAGGGCGTTTGGGCGTAGGACTGCTTGTGGTTGCACGAGGGCTCGAGCCGGTCGGACCACAGCCCGTAGGGCACCGAGACGCCGGGGCCGACAGAGACGGTGACGTGATCGAACATGTTCTGCTGCAGGTAGTCCCCGAAGAACGGGGCGGTGTACTCGCTGAACAAGCCCCCCTGGGTGGGGAACTGCCCCGCCAAGTCGGCGTCGATCGCCGCGCCGAGGGCGGGATCGACGATGTAGGGGAACATGTACCCGATCACGGAGAAGTTCCCGTTGGAGTAGGCGTAGGTGTTGGTCGCCAGAGCTCCGTAGTCGATCCCGTGGTCGATGAACGTCGTGCTCTGGGCCAGGCCCGAGCGATGGCCGAGGATGTCGCGGAAGGTGACGTACTCCACGTCGCGCACCGCGGGTGGGGACGCCGGGTCGAGCACGCGGTCGCGCCAAGGCTGCGGGAAGTAGTCGACGATGTACCGGTTGAGCCACTGCTCCACCGTGGCGCCGGGGTCGTCCTCGAAGGCCTGGAGCAGCGCTACCGTGGAGAGCATCTTGGCCGTGCTGCCGATGTTCCCCGGGGTCGACCCGTCCATGGGGATCGGGGTGGGGGTGTCGACCCCGTCGGCCGCGACTCCTCCGTTGACGTTGGCCACGACCGCTCCGTCCTTGGAGATCGCGACCGAGTATCCCTTGACGCCGGCGAGCTGCTGCTCGATGACGGTGGAAAAGCCCGCCGCGTCGAAGGGCACGGGCGTGCAAAAGTCGTTGGCGAGGGCTACGCGGGGGGGCACGGCGAGCAGGGCGAGGCCTGCGGCGGTCGTGGAGACGATGAGGTGCTTGGTGTTCATGATTGTGTCGATTGCCAGGGGCAGGTAGAGCTCACCCCAAAGTGAGCGAGTGGGGTGAGCGGTTGAGGGCGACACCCCGAGGGCTCACCGACGTCGGTGGTCCTCGATGGTGTCCATGCGTGGGTAGGCCGCGGCCCGGTCGTCCGAGCGGACGTTGGTCCGATGAACGACGCCGATGAACGACGCCGATGAACGACGCCGATGAACGACAAAGGTCCCGCGGGGCGGGGGCTCGTGCTCACGGACGCAAGCCGGCTACTATCGCTGACGTCCTCGGTCAGCGAGCTTGGCTGCCGAGCTCACGGTTGTTGCCCATGCCGACCATTAGTGTCGGGCGGCCGAGGCTTGATCGGTGCCGCCTGGAAAAAAAGATCGCGAAGGGACGGACTGATCGAGCGCGTGACGGGGCGTCGAGTGCAAGCGGCTTATGGGCTGGTCGCGACGCTAGGACGTCGTGTCGCGCACGGCCTGGCGGATCTCTCGAAAGTACGAGTCCAGGCTCTGCATCGTTTGCTCCGCCTGGGTGGCGCCGGCGCGATCGCGAACCGCACGCCGCAGCCGCTCTCGCGCTCGGTTGATCCGACCGGCCATCGTGCCCGCAGGAACCTCGAACACCTCCGCGAGCTCGCGTGCGGTCAGGTTCTCGTAGTCTTTGAGCTCGAGCAGGAGTTGGTCGTCCAGGGGCAGGGATCGTAGGGCACGCACGAGCATCGCCTCGCGTTCACGGTGCGCGAGCACCGAAGTGATCGATCGCTCGACCACGTCGGTCTCGGTGCCTTCGTCCAGCGTGTCGGTCGTGTTGCGCATCTTTCGCGCTCTTCGCAGGTGATTGGCGAGCTTCCACCGGGCGATGCCGAACAGATAGGTGCGCACGGTGGAATCCCCGCGGAAGCGCCCCGGGTCGGTGCACAGGGTCTCGAAGGCGTCCTGCGTGAGGTCGGCGCTGGCCTGATCGCCGACCTTGCCCCAAAAGAACATGAACAACGAGTCGTAGTGCCGCTTGATGAGCACCTGGGCCGCGTGTCGATCGCCGCCGCGCCAGCGCTCGAGGAGCTCCATGTCGTCCATCGGGGCAGCATAGCGAGCTCCGGTGGACAGGTCATGGACAGGTCATGGTCGGGTGGTGGACCGACCGCGCGCTGGTCCCTCATCCTGCGATCCGCCTTGCGTGGTCACCGAGGGTCGATCACACTGGGGCTCGGCTCCCGCGCTTCGTGACGACGTCGCAGTCTCAGCGTCTTCCCGGGCGGAAGGCCGATCTCTCCCTCGTTGCGCACCATCGCAACGCGCTCATGGAGCGGCTGTGTGGCGTTGGTGATGGTGATGGCGGTATCGCGCGGGATCCGCTCGGGGACAAGCTCCGGCTCGTGCGGAGGATCGGTGTGGGGGGCATGGGCACGGTCTGGGAGGCCGAGCACACCGGCCTGCGCGTGCGCGTAGCCGTCAAGCGACTCCAGCGCGAGCTCGTGCACGACGAGCAGTGTCGGCTTCGCTTCCTTCGCGAGGCGCGGTCCGCTGCGTCGGTCAAGCATCCGCACGTGGTCGAGATCTTCGACGTGTCCACGGATGACCGAGGGCAGCCCTACATCGTGATGGAGCTGCTAGACGGCGAGCCTCTGAGCGACGTGCTGCGTCGCGAGGGTCCGATGCCGTGGGAGCGGGCGCGGCGTCTGCTCGCCCAGATCGCGGCTGCGCTCGAGCATGCGCACACCCAGGGGGTGATCCATCGCGATCTCAAGCCCAGCAACATCGTGTTGCTCGGTTCGGGGACGGCGCACGAGTCGTGCAAGATCATCGATTTTGGGCTCGCCAAGCAGCAGGCCCTGGACCCCGAGACCGAGGGGCTCACCGTGACCGGCGAGCTGTTCGGGAGTCCGGGCTACATGAGCCCGGAGCAGCTGCGCGGTGAAGCGATCGACGCGCGGTCCGACGTTTATGCCCTGGGGTGTATTGCCTTCGAGATGCTCACGGGGCGCCGGCCCTTTGGTGGCCCCTCGGTGGCCGATCTGGTGGCTCAGCACCTGACGCAGTTGCCACCGGCGCTCGGGTCCTTCGATGCTCCTCGGGAGCGGAGCGCCGCGATCGAGGCGCTGGTGCGGCGGGCGCTCGGCAAACAGCCGGGTGACCGATACCCGAGCATCGCGGTGTTCTCGGTCGAGCTGGCCCGTATCGACGAGCGTGGAGCGAGGGGGTGGTGGCTACGGGGTCGTCGGTATGGTCGGCGGTCGATGGTAATGGCCGGTGGGGTGGCGCTCACGGGCGCCTTGGTGCTGGCGTGGGCGCAGGGCTCGTCGGGCTCCGGCCCATCGCCGCGCCCGTCACCGGGGGAGGTCGAGCCGCTCGCGGTGGTACCCTCTGCGCTCACCCAGGGGTTGGAGCGACCGATCCACGACCCGACGCCCGCGTGGCCACAGCGATGGTTGGGGGCCGAGCTCGGGATCCCCGAGCCCCACCGCGACACGCAGCCGCCCAGTCGTACCGGGATGAGCATCCCTGAGGGCTCGGTTGGCGTATGGGGCTCGGACCCACGCAGCGGGACGGCGTATCGGATCATCGCGGCACAGGACGATGCCCATGCGCTGTCGCAGCACGCGGTCCAACGCGGCCTCACGCTCGGGCATACGGTCGAGGATCCCGTGTCCGCTGAGCAGAGCGGTCGGGGAGGCGACCCCTCGACGGGCCGGGTGTTCTGGGCCGAGCCGGCCGCGTTCCCGCTTCGGGCGGTGGGGACGCTACAGGTTGGTGCGGGCTGTACCGGAGTCCAGGTCGGGCCGGTGCACGTGCTCACCTCGGCGCAGTGTGTGTGGACCGAAGGAGGCTTCGCCCTCCCCGGTCGTCGCTGGCAGTCGGGGGCCGATCGCGACGACGAGCCCGAGGTGGTCGAGGTCGTGCGGGTGTATGTGCCGCAAGAGTGGCCCCAGCATGATCGCTCGGGCCTCTTCGACTGGGCGATCGCGATCACGGGGCACGAGATCGGCCGCGAGTATTTTGGGGTGACCGCGCTGCCTGACAACAGGCTCGTTGGGGTCTCGCTCCACCACAAGGGGTATCCGATCGAGCACGACGCCGAGTGTGAGGCGCGGAGTCCGGTGGACTGGGCGCTTGGGGCGAGCCGGCCGTGGGGCAACCCCGAGCCTTTGGAGGTCGTCGAGCGGGCTCTACGCGCCCCGAGCCCGCAAAGCGGCTGGGATCGGGTGCTCGCGACGATCCAGCGCACCAGCACGGGGCACGCGGGCGGACCCTACTACTACTACGATCCTTCGGGTCGGCCCGTGGTGGTGGCGATCCACCGCAGCTCATGCAGCGATGCCGATGGAGGGAGCGCGTCGTTTTGCGGGTGGACGGGCCCGTGGCAGTGCGGAGCGCAGTCGACGTACTCGTCGCAGGCGATCCGCCTGGAGCCGCATAGCCTCTATGGCCACATTGTCCCCATCTTGACCTGGTGGGGTGTCGACGAATCGGGCGAGGCGGTGTGCGTGCTCGAAGGGGGCTGCTGAGCGAGAGTTGGTCGCAAAGCATCTCGGATCGCGAACCGCGTAGCGTTTTCGGCCCATGCTAGAGTGCGCCGGGATTTCGGTACGAGACCGGCGGCACAAGACCGACGGCTCGAAACCGGCGGCTCGAGACAGGCGGCATGGCAAAGGGACGTCACCCGGACCTCGACATGATCGATCGATGTGCTGGGGGCGATCGTCGGGCGCAGCGCGTGCTGATGACCCGGGTGCTCCCGGTCGTGCGGATGCAGGTCTCGCTGCTGCTGCGCCACATGGGAGGCCCTCGCGCGACCTCGGCCGACCGCCAAGATCTGTGCCAGGACGTGCTGGTCGAGCTGTTTCGCAAGGGCGCCCAGGAATTGCGGCGGTGGGATCCCGAGGCGGGGCTGTCGTTCGAAGGGTTCGTGCGGCTGGTCGCCCGACGCTTCGTGGCGCGCCGGATCTGTCGTCAGACCAAGCGATACGAGCGGTTCCTCGCCACCGCTCCGGATGCTCTCGATGTCGTCAACCCTCCCCCGCAGGACGACGAGGTCGAGCGGCGGGACCAGCTCGATGCGGTGCTCGGCGAGCTCCACGCCCAGATGAGCCCGCGCGACCAGGTGCTGTTCATGCGCCTGTTCGTCGAGCAGCAGCCCTCGACCGCGGTGGCCCAGGAGCTGGGCATGAGCATGGATGCCCTCAAGAAGTGGCGTTCGCGCATGTATGCCCGGGTGGACCGAATTGCGACTCGGCTGCGATCAGAGGGCGCATCGTCCCCTCGGATGTCGCCATCGGCGATCGCCGATCCAAGAGGTTCATGAGCGCGAGGATCTCCATGACGATCGAAGACGACGACGTAGGGGCGACCATGACCGAGCACGAGCCGGGCGCGCAGCTGATGATGCAGCTGGGCGCTCGGGCGCGGCAGCGGTGGACGGCGGCCACCGAGTACCGGCTGGAGCAAGCATTCGACGATGAGGGCGGGGACGGCACCGAGTCGGAGCTGTTGGCCGGGGTCCAGGCGCGGCTCGAGGCGGCGGCCGAGGGCGATCGGCCCGCTCGTGGGCGGTGGGGACCGGTGGTGGCGATCGTGCTGGCGGCTTCGTTGGTGCTGGTCGTGTGGTGGACCGCGACGCCAGACGCGGTCCCCTCGCTGCCGCGCTATCACGAGCGGATGTTCGAGACCGGTTTGCACCAGGTTCGTGGAGACGCGCCGTCCGAGGACGTGCCGGTGGTCGACGGTCAGGCCTCGGTGACCTGGCGATTTGGCCCGCAGACCGAGACCACGCTCGCGGTGGCGCTGCGGATCCACGCGGTCGGACCCCAGGTGCGCTGCCTCGCGGTCACCGAGGGTCAGCGGATCATGCCCTCGGGGGCGATCGAGCTGCACGGCACGGTGGACCAGGTGCTGGGCCTCGGCCCGGGACAGTGGAGCCTGACCGTCTTGGTCGGACCGCCTACGTGGCCGGCGAAGGCTGAAGATCCCTGCGCCCGCAGCGAGCAGGGGCAGTGGCTCCCGGGCGTGCGTGCGGTCGCTTCGCGGCGCCTGGTGGTGATCCCGGCGGTGGACTAATAATGAGGACCCGGTGCGTCGGCGAAGCGTCCATGGCGAGCGGTCGGCGTGGGGATGGGCGTGGCGGTTGGCGGTTCTCGGTGGGATCGTGCTGGGCTGCGGCGAGCCGGAGCCTCGGGCACGGGCTCCACTGACGCGCGAGTCGGAGCCGTGGACGGTGGAGGTGGATGGCTGCGCGCTGCTGCGGCACCAGCAGGTGTGCATGCGTCCGCCGCCGGGTCTGCCGACGCGCTGCGAGCCTCGTATGGTCGACCCGCGGGGGCGAGACGGCGAGACTTGGCTGCGCGTGCGGATGCGAGGCCGTGGCGTCGATAGGTCGGGGGTCGAGCCCGTGCTGTCGTGGGAGTACGCCCAGGGTGACGCGGGCGATGACGGGACTGGGGAGATCGCGCCGGTGGTGGTCGACGGTGAGCGGGAGTGGGCGCGATCGGTCCCGGGATCCGTTCGGCGGGTGGTGTTGCGCGAGCGCCCGGGCGCGTCCCCGTGGTGGGCGCTCGAGCTGGTGGATGCCCCCGCGGAGCCGCCCGCGTTGGTGCGGGCGCGGCAGGAGGTCGTGGCCGCCGGCTCGGACGACGGTGCCTCGCAAGAGCGCTCGATCGCCGCGCTCGAGGCGATCGGGCCGAGCCTTCGTCGGCCCGAGCTCGAGGTGGTCGCGCTCGAGCTGCTGACCGAGCTGCAGCTGGCCCGAGCCCCGTATGCCGAGGAGCCCGGCGTGCGAGCCGACGCCCATCGTCAGGCTTTGGGGCACGCCGAGGAGGTCGTCGAACGGCTGGAGCGTCTCGGAGATCCGGCGCGTGCCAGCTGCAATGCCCGTAGGGCGCTGTTTGTGGCCGTCGAGTACCTCCACGACGCCGATGCGGCGCGATATTGGCATCGGCGCTTGCGTTCGCTGCAGCCGCTGCCTGCACCCACCCGGGTGGCCAACGCGTACTACGAGGGCCTGTACGCCGAGCGTGGCGGACAGCTCCAGGCCGCGCTCGAGGCCTACGCCCGGATCGAAGCGGAGGGGCGCCACGATCGGGGCAAGGCCTACCTGCGGGCGAGCCTGCCCATGCGGGCGAGCGTGCTGGCGACCTTGCGGCGCACCGAAGAGGTCGAGGCGTTGCTGGCTCGGGTGCTGACGCTGGACGACGGCATGCGGTGTCGCGACTGGCTGCGGATCCTCAACAATGTGGCGTCGGTCCGCTTCGAGCTGGGCGAGCAGGGGATCGACGTGGGCGATCCCTTGCCCGAACTCCACGACGTTCTGACCGTGCTCGACACGCGCGGCGACCCCGACGATCCCTGCTACGACGCCAACCTGGAGCCGATCGCCCGGATCAACGCCGCCTTGGTCGCTGCCGACGAGGGGCGCTACGGCCAGGCGCGGGTGCAGCTCTCGCGGCTGCGGGCCTCGTCGAGCGCTCCGGCCGACGCTGCGGCGAATGCCCAGGCTCGGGCGTGGGTCGACCTGGCCAAGCTGCGGATCTTGCTGGGCGAGGCCGACCTGGGGGCCCTGCGCGAGTGGATCATGCAGCATGGCGCCGTCGCCCCCGGGGCGCTGCCGCTCGATCAGATCTGGCGACGGCAGTACTGGCAGGCCGAGGCCTACGCTGCCCTGGGGCTGCGGGCGGAGGCGATCGAGGCTTACCGGGGCGCCGAGCAGGCGCTGCAGGGGATCATGCAGCGCCTCGACTTCGACGCCGCCCGCGAGGGCCTGCTGCTGGGGCGGCAGCCGAGCGCGGGGCGGCTGGTCGAGCAGCTCGTGGCCCAGGGGCGAGCGGATGAGGCCTTGTGCGTGGCCCGGCGGGCGCGAGGGCGCATGGACTACCTGCTCGACCGTAGCTCTTTGTTGGCCGCACTCCCCCCCGCGCGCAAGCGCCGCTGGGAGGACGCGATCGCCCAGATCCACGCGCTGCACGACGAGCTCGACGAGCGTCTGCGCGACGAATGGACGATCCCGCGGGATCGACTCGCGGCCCATCGAGCACGGACAGACGCGCTGCGGGCTCGGCTCGAGCGGGTCACTCGCGAGGCTTTCCAGATCCTTCGCGCCGACGTGGAGGTGGGGGCGCCCGCCGACGACCCGTGTCGGGCGCGTCAGCACCCGGCGCCGGGATCTATCCACCTGCTGTACTTTCCCTTGGCTCCCCAGCTGCAAAGCTCGCCCTGGATGGGGTTTGCGTTCGATCGCGCGGGGGTGGTGGCGACCGCTCGGATCGAGCAGCTCCCCGAGGGCGATGATCGGGACGCCTGGGGCCGCGCCTTGCTCGAGCCCCTGGCCGAGCCGGTGCGGGCGGCCCAGCAGATCGAGGTCTTGCCGGTGGGGCCGCTGTGGTCCGTGCCCTTTGCCGCGCTCCCCTGGGATGGCGACGTCTTGCTCGCGCACGCGCCCGTGACCCTGGGGCTGGACTTGTTGCGGCGCCCGTCGTCTGCGACCCCCGCGGGGGGGCCTCGGCGCGCGCTGGTGATCGGGGCTCCCCAGGGGGATCTGCGGGCCGCCGAGCGAGAGGCGCGGGCGGTGACCGATGCGCTCGTGGCTCGGGGTTGGTCCGCCCGGACCCTCGTGCGGCAGCAAGCGGTCGTCGATGCGGTCCGGGGGGCGCTGACCGACGTGGGGTTGGTGCACTACGCCGGGCATGGGCATCGGGCCGGCGTCGAGGGGTGGGCCAGTCGGCTCAGCCTCGCGGCGGGCGGCGAGCTCGGCGTTCGCGACGTGCTCGCGTTGCCTCGGGTGCCTGCCGTGGCCCTCTTGTTGGCCTGCGATGCGACCCCCGCTGCGGCGCAGACCTTGGGGGGAGGGATGAGCCTGGCCCGGGCGTTCTTGCTGGCGGGCACCGATCTGGTCGTGGCCTCCGATGGTGCGCTCGACGATCGACTCGCGGAGCAGGTCGCCCGGGAGCTCTACGCCCACGGGGTGCCCGACGCACCGGATGGTGCCCGGCTCGTCCAGCAGGCGTTGCTTGCGGTCCGCGACACCATGCCCGCGGGGACCGAGTGGTGGCGAGTGCGGACGCTGCGGCCTTGACCTTCGCAGCGGGCGGATCGCAGCGGGCGGATCGCAGCGAGTGGACTACGGGGTCACCAGGATCGCGTTGCTCCGAGTGAATGCCGGGTCGTTGCCCTTTTGGAGGGTCAGGCCGACCGTAGCTCTGGATACGACACCCGGCAGATCGTCGAGTGAAACCTTGACCGTATGGTTGGAGTTCTCGAGATCCTCGAGCGTGTTGCCGTCTAGATCGACGACCAGCGGGTTGATCGTCCCGCCGAACTCCAGCTCGATCCAGGCCCCTACCAGCGAGTGGGAGGGATTGGGCGGGGCCAACAGATCCTGGTAGCGATCGCTGATCGCCAGGTGAGCCACCGCGGAGTGGAGGGTGGTGTTGGCGTCGAGCACGAGGGTGGTGGTGGTCAGCGGGCAATCGGGGCACACGGCCAGCGTGGGCTGGGGCCCGGCCAGCTGGGGGCCGTCGGGCGGCGGGGCGCTGCACTGGGCCAGCAGCGGGTCGGTCACCGGGCTCGTCGCCGATGGGGAGACATCGACCGTGTCGCCGCAGAACGAGCACCCCGAGGAGGTCCCGGGCTGGGTGTCGAAGGCGATCCCGTGGAGCTCGTTGTGCGACTTCACCTCGCTGACGTTCGTGGTCAGCTGGACGAGCGCGTCCGAAAGCGCGGGGGAGTGGGCACACGTGCTCGACGGCGCCGGTGGGTTCGGCAGGGCGTCGAGCGCTTGGCAAAGCGACAGTCGATGGCTGGGTGGCGCGGGGGAGGCCGATGGGGAGTACTGTGGCAGCTCCGCCGTCCGGCCGATCGAGATCCCGGCCATATAGAGCGTGTCGACGAGCGCCGTGGGCGTGAGGTTCGGATCGTGGGACCACAGCAGCGCGGCGGCGGCCGAGGTCACCGCCGCAGCGGCCGAGGTCCCGGTCATGGGCTCGAGGGGCAGGCCGACCTGGCGGGGGACGGTGGCGTGGGCCCCCGGCGCGACCAGGCGGGTCAGTGAGTCGGGTCGGGTGACGGCGATAGGCTCGTCTTTGTGATCCACGGCCGCCACCGGGATCAGCAGGGGCGACCCCTCGGAGGGCCACCACGCGGCCGCGAGATCGGTCTGCGGCCGAAATCCCAGGTCCTCGCACTGCTTGGCGGTCGGCGTGGCATAGCGGGCCCAGGTCGCGGGGGCCACGGGGTTTTCGTTGCACGAGCCGTTCTTGGCGTTGCCGGCCGCTGCGACGATCACCGCGCCCTGGCACGCCGCGTAAAGGAGGGCCCCGTGGACGGCCTCCACCGCCATCTGGGTGGGGTAGTCGAGCACGGCGGGGGGCGACTGGACGAACTCGACGAACTCCGCGACGTGGGAGCTCGCCGTGGCCCAGGGCTCGGCCTCGTCGGGCCCGCCGGGCAGCCCCAGGGTGGTCACCCAGCCGACCGACAGGTTGATGACCAGGCGAGGGGCCGGGGCGGCGGGGTTGGCCTCGATCTCGCTTTGCCAGGCGTCGACCGCCTCCATCAGCGCCAGCGCGACCTGGATCCGGGTGCCGTAGAAACCGCCGTCCGGCGCTTGCTCTCCGTCGCCGTCCATCGGCAGGGCCATGAAGTGCGACGTCTGTACGGGGCACACGCCGCCCCCGGGGCAGGCCAGATCCTCGACGATGTTGGCCACCGCCGATCCGTGGGGGCTGAGCCCGAGTTGGTTGAAGTTGACGTTCCAGCCGAGGCCCGCGTTGACCTGAGGAGGATCGGTGTCGACCACCGCCACCTGCACCGGGTGCGTGCCCTGATACGAGGGCTCGACCATGCCCACCTGGGCCAGGAACAGCGCGCTGAGGGTCTCGTCGAGATCCACCGCATTGGGCCATGCGCTCAGGGGCTCGGCCGCCGGGCAATCGATCGTCAGGGCCTCGTGCTCGATAGGCGCAGCTTCGGGGCTCGCCGAGTGATACACGCAAAAGCGGTCAAGCAGGTCGGGGAGCCCAGCGAGCGTCGGTCGCAGCTGAGCCAGCGTGCCGTCGAGCAGCCAGCCCTCGTATGCGGGGCATAGCGCGTCGCCGGCGGCGTCGCCCATGCCCACCTCGGCGCCTCCGCCTTCTTCGCCCGGGTCTCCCGCCACCCCCTCGTCGACCAGGCTGATGCCCATGCACGCGTTGTCGAGCGCGGTCGCGTGGGGCGTCGTCGAGCGGGACAAGGGGTACGAGGGACGGGGGTCGTCGATCGGATCGTGGCCGTCCTCTAGGTCGGGCAGGTCGGGCCCGACGGACGAGGTCGTGCACGCCATCAGCGGCAGGACCATCCACAGGGCGACGCTTGCTCGGTGGCTCGTCGGTCGAGTGGCTCGGATCGCAGACGGGCGAGTGACCCGCTCGAGCACGGCGCCGATCGAAAGGGACAGAGACGATCGCATGTCCCCGGTTTGGGCCTTGTCGGGGTTCAGGTGACTACTTGAAAACGTGAATAATCTCACTGTGTGCGCGCGGAGCCGCCGGTCACACTCAGGTCATTCCCGCTCATCGGCCCAGCAGCGCTCGGGCGATCACCAGCTTTTGGATCTCCGAGGTCCCTTCATAGATCCGCAGCGCCCGGATCTCGCGATACAGCCGCTCGGTCGCCTGGCCCACGGTCACCCCCAGGCCTCCCAAGGATTGCACCGCCCGGTCGATCACCCGCTGGGCCGATTCGGTGGCGTGGAGCTTGGCCATCGCCGGCATGTCCGGCGTGGCTCGGCCCTCGTCGCGGGCGGCCGCGGCCCGGTAGACCAGCAGCTGGGCCGCGGTGTGCTCGGTGACCACGTCGGCCAGGGCAAAGCGCAGGCCCTGCTGCTTGGCCAGCGGCTTGCCGAACTGCACCCGCTGCCGAAGGTGGGCGACCGCCTCGGTGAGCGCGCGATCGGCCAGGCCCAGCGCGGCCGCGCCCACCGTCACCCGGAACAGATCGAGGGTCGACAGCGCGGTGCGAAGCCCCGTGCCCTCGGCGCCCAGGCGGTGCTCGGCGGGTACCCGCACCCGATCCAATCGCACGGTGCCGATCGGGTGCGGCGCGATCACCTGGATCGGCTCGACCGACAGGCCCGGAGCGTCGCCGGGCACCCAGAACGCGCCATAGCGAGGCTTGCCGTCGTCGCCGTCGGCCGCCTCGCGGGCGAACACCACGTAGCTGTCGGCGACCCCTGCGTTGGAGATGAAGCACTTTTCGCCGGTCAGCCGGACCCCTGGGCGTTCGGGCGCGCCTTCGCCCTCGGGCTCGGCGCGGGTCTGCATGCCGCTGACGTCGGAGCCCGCGCCCGGCTCGGTCAGCGCAAAGGCACAGATCGCCTCGCCCTGGATCACCCGGGGCAGTAGCGCGGCCCGGAGCGTAGGATCGCCGGCTAGCGTGACCGGGTACGAGCCTAGCCCCTGCATGGCAAAGGCGGTGTCGAGCGCTCCGCTGTGCCGGGCGAGCCACTGACGCACCAGGCAGATCGCGGTGGCCTGCGGCTGGGGATCCTCGCCCCCGTACTCGGTCGGGACCACCAGGGTCAGCAGTTGCGCCGCGGCCAGGCGGCGTACGTACTGGCGCGTGGCGCCGTGCTCATCCGACTCGTCCACCGGGTCGGCGGCCACGGCGGTCACGAACGCGTCGAGGCGGGCCTCGAGCTGGGCCCAGCGCTGGTGATCGCCGCCGATTACCCCCAGCTGCCGATCGAGGATCCTAGGCGCATCAAGCATGATCACCTCACCGCCAGCGGGGCGCTCGCTTGTCGTTCCACGCGGCGTTGGCCTCGCGAAAGTCGGGGTGTTGCATGCAGATCGCCTGGGCCTGGGCCTCGGCCTCGATCGCGGCGGGCAGGTCGAGCGACAGCTCCCCTTGCAGCATGGTCTTGGTCATGCGCAGGGCAAAGTGCGGGCCGTCGGCCAGGGCCTTGGCCCGAGCGAACGCGGCCTCGTCCACCGCTGTGGGGTCCTCGTCGTCCACCAACGCGTTGGCCAGCCCGATCTGGGCGCAGCGCTCGGCGTAGACCCGCTCGCCGGTCATGAGGATCTCGGTGGCGTGTCCCAGGCCCACCACGCGGGGCAGCAGCCAGGCTGCGCCCATGTCGGCCCCGCAAAGGCCCACCTGCGGGAACAGGAACGCGAAGAAGGCCTTTTTGCCCATGATCCGCAGATCGGAGGCCAGGGCGATCACCGCGCCCGCCCCCGCGGCAACCCGCTTGACGCTGGCCACCACCGGTAGCTTGCACATCCGGATCCGCTGGATCAGCTCTCCGGTCATCCGGGTGAAGCGCAGCAGGCCCTCCATGTCGCGCTCGAACAGGTGCCCGATGATGTCCTCCACGTCGCCGCCGCTGCAAAAGGCCCGACCCTCGCCCTGGAGCACCAGCGCGCGGGCGCCCTGCGGATCCAGGCTGCGGCGGTCGATCACCTCGAATAGATCGCTCAGCTCCCGATAGACCGCGAAGGTCAGCGCGTTGAAACGATCGGGACGATCGAGGGTGATGATCCCCACCCGGTCGCGCTCTTCGTAGCGAAAGCTGCGGGGCGTGGGCAGGGGCAAGGGTCGAACGTCGGGGGGGGGCTCGCTCATGGGGATCGCTTCGAGTCAGCCGGTGGGGGGATCGGGGAGCACGGCCAGGCCCTGGATCTCCACCAGGGCGCCGTCTTCCAGCAGAGCGGCCACCTGGACCAGGGCCATGGCCGGGTAGTGCTTGCCCAGTACCGCGCGGTAGGTCTTGCCCAGCGCGGCTCCGGCCGCGAGGTACTGGTGCTTGTCGGTCACGTAGAGGGTCAGCGAGATCAGGTGCTCGGGCTGGCCGCCGGCCGCCTCGAGCACCGCGGCCACGTTGCGCAGGGCCTGCTCGAACTGGGGCAGGAACTCGATGGAGACCAGGGTCTCGCGCTCGTCCCAGCCGATCTGGCCCGCGATCGCCAGCACCTCGCCGCGGGCGGCCATCCCGTTGCTGTACCCGCGGGGGCGGGGCCAGCCGGGGGGCTGCACGACACGGGAAGACGTGGAGGGGGAGGAGGATGAGGAGGGGGCGGGGCGGGGCGGGTCGCTCATAGGGTCGTCTCTCCTCCGTCGATCGCCAGGGCTTGTCCGGTCACCGCCCCCGCGCCCTCGCTCACCAGGTAGGCGACCAACCGGGCGATCTCGTCGGGCGCCACCAGGCGCCGCAGCGGCGAGAACCGCTCGAGGTCGGCCCGGGCCTGCTGCTCGCTGCGCCCGGTCTTGTCCACGATCGTGCGCACCGCGTCGGCCACGATGTCGGTGTCGGTAAAGCCGGGGCAGACCGCGTTGACGGTGACCCCGCGGCCGCTCAGCTCGGCGGCCAGCGCCCGGGTCAGCCCCAGCAGCCCCGCCTTGCTCGCCGAGTAGGCCGCGGTATAGCGGTAGCCCTTGAGCGCCGCGGTCGAGGCCACGTTGACGATCCGACCCCAGCCGCGCTCGGCCATCGCCGGCGCCAGCGCGCGGGCCAGCGCGAAGGGGGCGCTGAGGTTCAGGGCCAGTGCGCGATCCCAGGTCGCGTCGTCGGTGCGATGCAGCGGGGCCGAGTCGGCCACGCCCGCGTTGTTGACCAGCACCTGCACCGGTGGATCGAGCGAGACCAACGCGTCGACCAAGGCTCGGCGACCCGGGGGCTCGGCCAGATCGGCGGCCAGGAGGGTCACCGTGGCCCCTTGGTCTCGTAGGGCCGCAGCGCTCTCGCGGAGCGATTCCACCCGGCGCGCGGTGATCACCAGATCGTGCTGGGCCGCCAGCTGCTGCGCGATCGCTCGCCCGATCCCACGGCTGGCCCCGGTTACCAGGGCGAGAGGGCGCTCGGGGATCACGGGTCGAGGATACCGCCCTCGTGCGACGACAGGCGTCCGGGGCGAGGGGCGGCGCGTGAGAACAGTCCAATGTCGCGCAGCAGCACGTGCTCGTCGGGGGCTGCGTCGCGTAGCGCCACCTCGATCCGAGCCGCCGCGCCGCGGGGGATCACACGAAGCGGTGGGGACTGCCACGACCCGCGGCGCTCGTCGGGCGGATCGACCCGCGGCAGCACCTGGTCATCGATCGTGACCTCGAGGCGGGTCCGCGGGTTCACCCGCGTTCGGGTGAGAGTGAGCACGATCTCGAGCGGCTCTTGTCCTCCGTCGGGCAGCGCCGCGGCGGGGAAGCGCAGCGGCGCGTCCGGGGTGAGCACGAGCGACAAGCCCTCGACCTGCGGCGAGGGTTCGATCCCGCGGCGGAACCTTGAGAGGCCGCGACCCGAGACCCAGCCCACCGCGTCGACCGGGTGCCCCAGCGAGCGCGCCGGAGCGAAGGTGACCGCGGTGGTCTCGGCCTGAGCGAGCATGGGCGCCTCGGGTCCCAGCAGATGGATCTCGGCCAGGCCCCCGCGAGGGCAGCGGGCGCGACGGGTCCTCTTGTTTGCGCCGCGTAGCTCGATCGTGTGGGGACGCGTCGGCCAGGAGATCGGCCCCAGGGTGTCGCGATGACGGGGGGAGCGGCGCGGTGGATCGATGGCGACCGGCTGGCCATCGATCCAAAGCGACCACTGCGGCGTGCGGGCGGCCGTACCGGGCACGGCCACCAGGACCAGCGAGACCGGGCCCGGCCCCGCCCGGCCCTCGGGGGGCAGGTGCAGCGTCAGGGGCCGCTTGCCCAGGCACGGTGCGTCGTCTCGTGGAGCGCCGCCCTGGGCGGTCAGCCCCGGGGGTCCATCGATCGCCCACCCCGATCCGTGCCCGTCCAGTCGCCACGACTCGATCCGCTCTGTCCGGGCCGGATCGACCTCGATCCGCATCAGCGCCATGCGCAGCCCGTCCCGGGTGACCCGTACCGGAGGCCCCTCGCGCGTGGGGGTGAGGCGATCCAAGACCATCTCCACCAGATCGATCTGGCGAGCCACGAAGGGCGGGGGCAGCAGATCGTCGACCCCCGAGATCCGCACCCGCGCCTGCGGATCCTTCGGATCGCGCACCCTATGCTTGGTGGCTTCATTGAGCAGCAAGAACACCGGCGGCGCCGGCTCGCCGGTGGCCGCCGGGCGCCGCACCAGCAGCTCCGTCAAGCTTGCGTAGGCGGCCTCGCGGGTTCGGTAGGGCAGCACGGTGAAGCCGTGGCGAAACGCCAGCGCCCCGCCCACCTGATTGAAGGTGTGGCCGAAGTGCCAGCCTTCGCCGCCGGCGATCACGACCGCGTCGGGGGGCAGCTGCGATGCCAGGTGATCGACCACCCGCCCCGCCCCCGCGAACTCGGGCAGCCGGGTCACCGGGTGGCGCACCAGAACACCGGCCACCGACCACCCCAACCCCAGTGCGCCAGCGACTGCGACTACGGTTGCCACTGCTCGCCGGCGCGGGCCCGAAGCCGATCCGCACAGTGCCCCGTGGATCGTGCGCAGCCCCTGCACCGCCAATAGCAAGATCGCGGGCAGCAGCTCGGGCACCAGGTAGCTGCCGTAGTAGTAGAGATCCATCCGCGGCAGGTTGCGCGGCGCATAAAGGCCCACCGTGGCCACCACGACCCCGGCCAACCCCAGCATCCAGGCCTGGGGGGCGCCGGGTTGCCGCGGCCAGCGGGCGAGTGTGGGGCCCAGTCCCAGCGCAGCCAGACCCAGCGCAGGGAGCCCCACAAGCGGCACCACCGGATCCAGTCGACTGAAGGGCTTGGCCACCGGCTCGACGCGTAGCGCGAGGTAAGCCACCAGCCCCAGCAGCAGCAGCACGGCCAGACCGTCGGGCGCTCGGCGGACCACCCGCGGCAGCCACTGCGACTCCCGGGTGCGTAGCGGCCCTAGCTCGTCCACCGCAAACCATGCGGCCAGCCCCGCGAGGGTGATCGTGACGAGCAGCCCGGGGGTCAGCGGCAGTGACAGCGGCAGCTGCCGCAGCAGCTCGTCGTGCAGATAGGGGAAGGTCGTGGGCGCGTGCACCACCACCGCGGCGCCCAGCAGCGCGGCCAGCAGCACGCCGGCCCGTCGCGCTCTACGTTCCGCGGCGGGGACCAGCCACTGCGCGGCCAGCAGCACGGGGGCCGCCAACCATCCGTTGCCGCGGACCCAGCTCAGCCCGCCCAGGCATACCGCGGCCACGAGCAGCGCACGGGGGCCCTCGTCGCGCGCTCGTAGCACGGCCAGCGTGCCCGCGAGCATCAGCACCGAGGTTGGCCCTTCGCTCAGCGGCGTCCGCAGCACCCAGACAGACAGCGGGGCGCAGGTCCACAGCAACGCGGCCAGCTCGGCCCACGCCCCGCGCGGCCAGAGCCTTCGGGCCACCGCCCACAGGCCCAGCACGCTCAGCGCGGCGTAGAGCATCGTGACGCCCGCCACCCGCGACGGCCCGAGCACCAGCCCGGCCGTAGCCATCAGCATCGGGTGCAGATGGAGGAACTGCGGGTGCACGTCGCCCGTGTCGAGATCGGCCAGGTAAAAGCCCGGGCGATACGACGCCTCGTATCGATCCTGGCGCCACCGCTCGCGGTGTCGGTGGTAAAGACCCACCAGATCCGCGGGCCCTGGGCGCTCGCCCAGCTCTTCGGCCGCGTTCGCCAGCACCGGATCGACCGCGTGCAGCCCACCCGTGCGCAGCGTGTGCTGAGCACGAAGCGTATACGTGCCCTGGTCGCGCCCCGCCAGCGGGTAGTCGATGACCGGCCATCGCAGCCCCAGGCCGAGCAGCACCAGCGCCACGGGCACTCCGAAGCGGCGGAGTGCCCCTGTTCGAGTGGAGGGTCGGGCCGAGACACTGGCGGTCGGATCCGCGACGGGGCGGTCCGCATCGGCTCGACGCCACCACCCCATCAGCCCCATAAGCACGGCACTCGTACCGGCGCCCACGCTCACTGAGATCGCCCCGAAGATCCCGAGCACCGCCAGCAGGGTCGTCCCGATCCCGAGCACCGCCAGCCACGCCGACGCCAGCAGCACCACGCTCGGCACCGACAGCTCGCCCGTTCGTCGTCGGTGGCGCCAAAGGACGCTCGTCAGCGATGCCCCGAGGGCCAAAGCCACCACGGCGGACACCCGGCGAAGCATACCGGCCCCGGCGCTCGTGTGCGCAGGCGCTCGTCGGTGGCCCTGGCCCTCGGGCGCGAGCGGTCGTACGCGAGGCTACGCACGCCGCTCGACCCACGCCGAAGGATCTGCATGCACCGTGCAACCGCGATCGCGGACCTACGGGCCTTGTGGGCTCCGGGCGGCACGGGCGGTCGAGGGTGGCACCCCGTTGCGTTCGTTGGCATGCTCGCCGCGGCATGGTCACGTTTCTGGATGGTCAGTGGGTCGATGACGACAACGCCGTCATCAGCGTGCGCTCGCGGGCGCTCAACTACGGAATGGGCTGCTTTGGCGGTGTCCGTGGCTACCTCGCCGACGATCAGCAGCAGGTCTACGTGTTTCGCCTCGACGCCCATGTAAGGCGCCTGGCCCACTCCGCCAAGATCCTCTACCTGCGCATGCCCGGCACCCTGGAGCAGACCAGCCAGATCCTGCTGGATCTGTTGCGTCGCAACGAGGTCCACCACGACGTCTATATTCGGCCGCTATTGATCCACGGATCCAACGAGCTGGCGCCGGTCCTCGACGAGTCGACCTCGTCCTTCATCGCCTACTGCATGCCGCTCAAGCGCTACATCGACAAGGACTCGATCTCGGTGTGTATCTCGTCGTGGCGCCGCGTTCGGGACAACGCGATCCCCACGCGAACCAAGCCCACCGGCGTCTATCTCAACAGCGCGCTGGCCCGCCGCGAAGCCCGGGATAACGGCTTCGACGAGGCGATCTTCCTCACCGAAGATGGCCGGGTCTCCGAGGGGAGCGCCGAGCACATCTTCATCCTGCGCCACGGCACCCTGATAAGTCCGCCCAGCACCGCCGACAACCTCGACGGGATCACCCGGCGTAGCATCATCACCATGGCTACCGAGGATCTGGGCCTGTCCTTCGAGGAGCGCACGATCGGGCGCTCGGAGCTCTATGTGGCCGACGAGATGTTCCTGTGCGGGACCGGGGCGCAGATCACCCCGGTGGACAGCGTCGATCGGCGCTCCGTGGCCGACGGGGCGATAGGCCCGATCACCCGGCGGCTCCAGGAGTACTTTGGCGACGTGGTGCACGGACGGGTCGAGCGCCGCCGTGAGTGGATCACGCCCGTGTGGGGGTAGTGCTCGGGGGGGTTCTCGCAGGCGGTGTGGGTGAGCCGCCGGTCAAACTTCTTGCGGCTGGACGACTCGCCCTTCGCCAGGGCCGGGGGTCGATCATCCATTCGCGCGGCGCTCGAACATCACGCGCATCCCGTTCTTGGGTCGGGGGAACGGGATGAACGTGAACTCCAGATCCTGGTCGGGCACCAGGGTCCAGGTGTACTCGCGCAGCATGGTAGCCAGGACGATCTCCATCTCCAGCATCGCGAACTGCCGGCCCAGGCATACCCGTGCGCCCCCGCCAAAGGGGATGAAGGCCAGGGGATGGCGCTGGTGCTCGGCGCGCTCGGGGCTCCATCGATCGGGATCGAAGACCTCGGGATCGGTCCAGATCTCCTCATCGAAGTGGGAGGCCCCCGGGCTGACGGACACGACCCACCCCTTGGGCAGCCGGAACCCGCCGTACTCCACGTCACGTGTCAGCTCCCGGAAGGAACCGCCGATCGGAGGGATCACGCGCATGCTCTCCTGGATCACCTGGCCGAGGTAGGCCATCGACCGGAGCCCCTCGAGGGTCAGCGGCGCGCCGTCCAGGGCGTCTTGCTCGGCCCGGGCCTTGGCGAGCACCGCGGGGTGCTGCGCCAGGTGCAGCAGGATGTTCGAGGTGCTGGTGACCGTGGTGTCGTGACCCGCGAACATCAGCAGCGCGATCTCGTCGACGATGGTCGAGGGGGGTAGCGGCTGGCCGTCGTCGTTGCGGACCTCCAGCAGCGTGCTCAGCACGTCGGGCCCGCGCTCGGGATCTCGGGCGCGTCGATCCAGCTCTTGCCCGAGTATGGCGAACAGCTCGCGGCGGGCCTTCACCGCACGCCCGTAGGTCGTGCCGGGCAGCGGCAGGGGGACCGCCACGAACAGGCCCTTGACCCATTGATCGAAGACCTCGCTGAGGCGAGGCAGATCGAGGTGGCTGATGTCGCCGAAGATGTAGCGGGCCGCGATCTCGAACGCGAGATCCTTGATCCGCGGCACCACCACGGTCTCGCCGCCCGCGTTGGCCCAGCGCTTCAGGTGCTCACGGGTGACCTCCGCGATCGGATCAACGAGCGGGCCCAGGCCCGTGCGCTTGAAGTGCGGGGCGAGGATCCGCCGGCGGGCGCGGTGGGCCTCGCCGTTGAGCATCGACAGGCTCTGCGCGCCCAGCAGCTTGCGCACCGCATAGTTCCACTTGTTCTGGAGGTACTTGTTCTCCCCCGAGAAGATCCAGCGGTTGGCCTCGGGGCCGACCAGGGTGACCAGGCGCATCCCCAGGATGCTGGAGAAGAACACCTTGCCGTAGCGTTCCTTGCGGCGCTCGACGAAGTGCCGGGTGTCGCGGATGAACTCGAGGGTCTCCCCCAGCAGCGGCAGGCCCTTGCCGCCGGGAGGCAAGGGCAGATCGGACGAGACCTCGGCGGGGCGGTCGTGCGGGGCAGATCCATCGGCAGCCATGGCGACCGGACCGTAGCACGGCCATAGAGCGCGGTGCTCGGGGGCCTGTCGGATCCCGAGGGTCAGGTGGTGTTGGGGTCGTCGGGTGGGATCGTGCTGGGGAGCAGAGCCATGACCTCATCGACGGAGAAGGGCTTGAGCAGGCAGCGATTGTCGACCCGCGCGAGGAACTCCTGGGTCTGCTCGTGGCTCCCTGCGCCCGTCATGAACACCACGGCGTCGGCCACCGTGGGTCGCTTGGCATGGAGCTCGTCGTAAAGGGCCATGCCGCTCAGCTCCGGCATCATCAGATCGCACAGCACCAGATCGTAGGGGGCGTCAGCGAGCAAGCGGTCGAGCCCGGCTCGGCCTCCATCGGCGATGACCACCTCGGATCCTCGCAAGAGTCGTCGAATGGAGCGAGCGACCAGCTGGTCGTCGTCGATGACCAGCACCCGGGCGCGTGGGGACTCGTCCTGGCGCGGCCGGACCGACGGCAGAGGATCGGTAGAGGAGTGCTGGACCGGCAGGACGATCTCGAAGGTCGTCCCCACGCCCAGCGTCGAGCGCACGCGGATCTCGCCGCCCATTTGCTCGACGATCCCTCGACAGACCCACAGGCCCAGGCCCGTACCGCGGCCGATCTGCTTGGTGGTGAAGAACGGATCGAAGATCCGATCGAGCGCGTCGCGGGCGATCCCCCGGCCATTGTCGACCACGGAGATCGTCACGAGCCCATCGGCTCCATACCGGGTGCTCACGCGGATCTCGTGCTTCGACGCGTGGCCGGTGGGGAACGCCTGGGCGGCGTTGATCAAGACGTTGAGCAGCACCTGACCCAGTCGCGCCCGGTTGCAGTGGATCGACGGCACGGGCTGGTAGTCGCGGACCAGGCGGGCGCGGTGCTTGAACTCGCCCCGCGCCAGCTTGATCATGGAGTTGATCAGCTGGGGCAGGTCGACCGGCTCTTCGTCGTCGGGGTGGCGGCGGGAGAACGAGCCCAGGTCTTGGACGACCTGGCGCACCTGGGTCGTGCCCTCGAGCGACTCGTCGATCGCATCGAGTACTTCCCGGGTCCACGGTTGCGCCGCAGCTTGGTGTTGGATCTCGTCGTGGATGAAGCGCAGGTTGCTGAGGATCGCCGCCAGGGGGTTGTTGATCTCATGGGCCGCACCGGCGGCGAGGGTGCCGAGGATCGCCAGGCGATCGTTGAGCGCCAGCTGCTGAGCCGCCTTGCTCATGCGATGGGCCGCTTTGACGCGGGCGCGGAGCTCCTCGGCGTTGAACGGCTTGCACAGGTAGTCGTGGGCGCCGGTGTTCAGGCTCAGCGCGAGCATCGCGGGATCGGCCCGGGCGGTCACCAAGATCACCGGGATGTGGCGCAGCGCCGGATCCTGATCGAACTTGGCCGCGAGCTGCCGACCGTCGAGGTTGGGCATCATCAGATCGGAGATGACCACGTCGGGCGGGTGGGCTCGGGCCATGGTGAGCGCCTGCTGCCCATCGGCGGCGGTCTGCACCGCGTAGTCGCGCTCGAGCAGCGAGGCGATGTACTCACGGAGCTCCTCGTTGTCGTCGGCCACGATCACGCGGGGCAGCGCCGATACCGGGCCCGAGGGGGCGGTGGTCCGCTCGGTGGCCCGCTCGGTGGCCTGCCGGTGGCGTCGTTTCGAGCTCGATGGGGTGGCCGTTTCGAAGGTGATCGACAGGCGGTCGGCGTCGTACAGCGTGGGCGCCGATTCGCCTCTGTCGGCAGTCGGGGCGGGCTTGGCGGCGTCCGCCGCAAAGCGCACCCAGAACCGTGAGCCCTGATCGATCTCGCTGTGCACCCCGTATTGTGCGTCGTGGAGGGTCGCGAACTCGCGCACCAGCGCCAGGCCGATCCCTGTGCCGGCGTGTCGGCGGGTCGACGAGGCGTCTATCTGGCGGAACCGGTCGAAGATGAGCGGCTGCATCGACGGGGGGATGCCGGGGCCCGTGTCGCTCACCGAAAGCTCCACCGACTGGTCGTTCCCGATGATCTCCACCCGGATCGCTCCGCCGGGCGGCGTGAACTTCAGAGCGTTGCCGACGAGGTTGAGCGCGATCTTCTCCAGCATGCGGGGATCGGCCCGCACGGTGGTCGGGCCGGTGGAGCATAGGGTCAGGGCCAGCGACCGGGCGCGGGCCACGGTGGTGGCGTCGTCGACCACCGTCGTCACGATGGACGTCATGTCCACGACTCGCCGGTCGATCGGGACGTGTCCGGACTCGATCGCGCCGAGCTGCAGGACGTCGTTGACCTGCCGCAGCAGGCGCAGCGAGTTGCGGCGGACCCGGTCGAGCTCGGTCGTGGCCGTGTCGGGCGGCGTCGAGCCCAGTTCGACGCTCAGCGCGTCGACCGAGGCGAGGATCAGCGTCAGGGGGGTTCTCAGCTCGTGGCTGACGTTGGCCAGGAAGTCGGATTGGGCCCGGGTCGCCGCCTCGGCCTGCTCCTTGGCCTCGCGCAGGGCCTGCTCCATCTGCTTGCGCGCGGTAATATCGGTGTAGATTCCCAAGATCCCCCGCACGCGACCGTCGGCGTCCCGCAGCGGCACCTTGCTCGTCAGCAGGATCGACTCCCGCCCGTCCGCCTGTCGCTGGGGCTCTTCGATGTCGAGGATCGGCCGCCCCTTGTGCATCACCTCGCGGTCGATCTTGCGGAAGAAGTCGGCCTCCTGCCGCTTCCATGCCAGGTCGTAGTCGGTCTTGCCGACGATCTCGTGTGCGTGGCGCAGGCCGGCCACGCGGGCGAATTTCTCGTTGCAGCCCAGGTAGACCGACTCTTGGTCCTTCCAGAAGACCGCGTAGGGGATGTTGTCGATGATGTTGCGGAGGACGGAGAGCTGTTCCTGCTCGGGGGGTGTCATCGGGTGGTCGATCTAGTCTATCGGCTGGAGCGCGGGCGTCACTCGAAAATCGAGGCGTGAACGATCTGTATGAATGCCTGCTGAGGGGCGGTCCCGCCCGGACCGGGGGGATGGTCCCCGCCCGGTCCGGTTGCGGTCCTGGCGTCATTGCTCGTGCACGTGGTGGCCGGGTCGTCTCGGGCTAGCTCGGCAGCATGCCCCCGACCGCTCGCTCGAGGTCGGCCCGCGCGACCCAGTAGTCGCGGAGCGCCTCCACGTAGTGCAGGCGGGCTTGCACCTGCGCCGCGCGAACGTCCAATAGCTCGTAGGCGCCGATCAGCATCGCGTTGTAGCGCTCGAGCGCTCGCTGTCCGAGCACCTGCTGCCGGGGTAGCACCACGTCGTGCATGTAGCTCGCTCGGCGGCGTGCGGTGAGCAATTGCTCGCGATGCGATCGAATGTGTGACCGAGCATCGATCGCCGTCTGCGACAGCCGGTGCTGGGCCTGTCGCAGCTGCGCCCGCAGTCGTGCAAAGTCGGCGTGCCCCGGGTTGAACAGCGGCAGCTCGACCGACAGGCTCGGCCCCACCACCCACTCGTGGCCTTCGTCGTTGCCGACCTCGTTGCGCGCCTCCACGCCGGCTTCCACCTGCGGGATCAGACCCCGGCGGCGCATCTCGAGCGCACGCTCGATCGCTTCGACCTCGTAGCGCGCCGCGGAGACGTCGAGCCGCTGGGCGATGCCCGCCTGCTCAAGCGCCGACAGATCGGCCTCGCCGGGCCCGGGTACGGGTACGGGCTTGGGCCGCGACTCGGCCAGCGTCCACCCGGTCTGGGAGCCCCATAGGCCGAGCAGTCGGTTGAGCGTCTCGCGGGCCATCGTGACTTCGAGCTCGCGGTCGGCCAGCTCGAGCCGGGCTTCGTCGAGCGCGGACGCGATCTGCTCGCGTTCGAGATCGGTCAGGTTGCCCGCCTCGTGCTGGCGGCGGGCCAGATCGTCGGCCACCTCGCCCGCCTGCACCACCGTGCGGTGCAGCGTGCGGCCGGCCCAGGCCCACTGCACGTGGGCGTACGCCACCTTGACGTCGCGTACCAGCGCCAGCGAGGCATCAGCCACCCGGACGATCGCCGCCTGCAATCGCGCCCGCGCCAGACGACGCTGGGCCGGCAACAAGAAGGCGCTGAGCAGGCTCTGCGACAGTCCCAGGCCGCCGCCCAGCCCGTTGCCCGCGCTCGAGACCACCAGATCCCCGCCCACCACCGGGTTGTCGAGCAGGCCGGCCTCGACCAGATCGGCTTGGGCGATCCCGAGGTCCTCGAAGGTCGCCCGTAGGCCTCGGTTGTTGAGCAGGGCGATCCGCAGGGCCCGGTCCTCGGTGAGGGGGTCGGTCAGCCATCGGTCGACCTGTGCGTCGGTCCGGGCCTGGGCGTTGGCGTCGCGCTCGGCCTCGATGACGTCGTCGAGTCCGCTGCGCTGCGCGACGAGCTCGCCCACACGTGCCCGGGCCTCGGTCGGGCGAGTCGAGGCGCATCCGAGGGTGGGCAGACCCACCAGCAGCATGGGCAAGAGTCTGCGCGGGATCACGGGGGATGCTCCGTTGACGGAGAGTCCGACGGCTTCGATGGTTTCGAGGCTGAGTCGTCGGGCGCATGGTGGCCGTGGCCGTGGCCGTGGCCGTGGCCGTGCGCTTGGTCGTCGAGCGCGATCCCTTCGAACGCCGAGCGTTCGAAGACGCTGGGTCCGGGCTCATACGCGGGGATCGGTGCCTTCGGATTCGCGGGATCCTCGTCCGGAGGTGCAGGCGGCAGCCCTGTGACCCGACAACCGCTTCCCAGCATCAGGCCCGCGAGCACCAGGCTCGACCAGCGCTCCCAAGAAGACCCCGGTTTTCGTCCCTCCTGGGTGCCGCCTGGGCAAGACCGAGGCCGGGCGCGACTTTGTTGCGCATTCCGAGCCGGCCTCGGCATAGTCGGCATGGATAGCCTAGACGTCGATTCCATCGCGGGCGAGCTCCTCTGGCGTCGCGGCCTCGGCCTGGGTGCCTGGTGGGTTGACGTACCAGCCCGGGTCTTCATCTCCGTCTAGGCGGTCGCGCACCTTGAGCACGGTAAACATCCCGCCCATCGTGATGACGTCGTGGGGCCCCCGGGCGCCGACCATCGGGATGCTGTTGCGCGGCACGGGCATCTCCATATCCGCCATGTCGCCCATCCCGTGCTGTCCCATCGTCATGTATCCCGGCACCACCGCGCGGGCCTTGGCGTCGAGCGCCCCCGGCTGCACCCCGATCATGTTCGGAAGCTCGTGGCCCATCTGGTTCATCACGTGATGGGTCATGTGGCAGTGCATCGCCCAGTCACCGGGAGCGTCGGCCACGAACTCCACCTCGCGGGTGCTGCCGGTGGGGGTGAGCACGGTGGTCTGTGGCCACTGCGCCGAGGCCGGGATCATGCCTCCGTCGGTGGCCACCACCTTGAAGTAATACCCGTGCAGGTGGATCGGGTGGTGATCCATCGCGCTGAGGTTGCCCAGCCGAATGCGCACCCGGTCGCCGGTCTGGCACACCAGCGGCACCGTGCCTGGGAACGTCTTGGCGTTCATCGTCAGGATGTTGAAATCCGACATCTCGTTGGGATCGGGTCGCGCCGTGCCGGGGACGATCTTCCACTCGCCCAGCATGATCACGAAGTCACGATCGACCCGATGGCTCGCGGGCGGTCGGCGGGGATGCACCACGATCATCCCCATCAGCCCCATGGCCATCTGCGTCATCTCGTCGTGATGCGAGTGGTACATGAACGTGCCGTGCTGCCGGAACGTCCACTCGTACTTGAACGTCTCGCCGGGCGCGATCGCCCGCTGGTTGAGCCCTCCCACGCCATCCATGCCGCTGGGCAAGAACACCCCGTGCCAGTGCACCGTGGTCGGAGCCGCGAGCCGGTTGGTCACGTAGATCCGAACCCGATCCCCTTCCACGGCTTCGATCGTGGGCCCGTGGACCCGGCCGTTGTAGCCCCAGCAGCGGGCGCGCAGCCCCGGCGCGAACTCGTGGTCGACCTCTTCGGCGACGAGGTGGAACACCTTGACGCCATCGACCACCGTGTGCGGCAGCGTCGATCCTCCGGGGGTGATCGTGGGTCGATAGTCTTGCCCCGGCCGCCCCGGCGGCAGGGCGTCGCGCGGCGGTCCACCCGAGTACGTGCGTTCCCAGACCGCCGTCCGCGGGGCCGCCGATGCCTCCCGGGCCGACAGGGCGGCCGCCGCCCCGCCGGCCACGGCCACGCCGACGAGCGCCTCCCGGCGTGTGATCGAGTTGCTCATGCCCCTACGTCCCTGGGGTGAGCGATTGGCGCATATTGCGCTTCTGCGCACGCCCCTGCGACAATATGTCGCAGGGGCGCCGATGCGTCAAGCCGAGATCCCACGAGGGGCTCCAACCCACTGCGTCTACCATCGCCCCGATGAGCGACGCGCGTGACCCCTCCGCGAGCGACCATCCGATCGTCCGGGCTCGCTGGGCCGTAGTGGTGCTGGTGGTGGCGCTGTGCGCCTGGCTCGTCCCCGGGGTGAGCCTGTTGCAGCACGACGACGACGTGCTCGCCTTCTTGCCCCCCGAAGATCCCGACGTGGTTGCGTTTCGGGAGGTCGCCGATCGTTTCGGCATGCTCGAGGTCGTCTTGGTGGGGCTCAGTCACGACGAGCCGCTGCTCACCCCCGAGCGCACCGAGAAGGTTCGCACCCTCCACACCCGCCTCACCGAGGTTCCCGGGGTGCGCCTGGTGCTCTCGTACCCCGAGTTTCCCGAGGCCAAGGTCGTCGAGCAGACGCTCGTCGTGCAGGCGCTCGTGCCCCCGGGCACCACCGACGCCGAGCAGATCCGTCGCCGAGTGCTCGGCAATCGCGACGCGGTCGGCAACTTCATCTCCATTGACGGCTCGGCCGCCGCGATCCTCGCCTACCTCGAGCCGGCCACCGGCGACGACCGGGTGCGTGTGCGCAACGAGCTGCTCGGCACGATCCGCGGCGTGGTCGACGAGCACTGGGACGGTGACGCCTACTACGGCGGTGCGCCCTTCATGGAGCGCGCTGCCTCCACCGCCTCGCGCGAGGATATCGAGCGGCTGTCTCCCATCGTGATCGGCGTGCTGGTGATCGCCTCGGCGCTGTTGCTCGGCAGCGTCACCGCGGCGGGCCTGAACCTGGTGATCACCGGCCTGGGGGTGGCGCTCATCGTGGGGGCCCACGGCCGCTTCGACGAGCCGTTCACGATCGTCTCCAGCACCACCCCGGTGATGATGGTCGCCTTGGGTGGTGCCTTCGGCATGCACATGCTCGCGGGCTTCCAGCGCCACGCGGGCACCAGTCGGCAGCGGGCCAGCGCCACCTTGCGCGAGTTGTGGAAGCCGGTGCTTCTCAGTGGCCTGACCACCGCCACCGCCTTCTTTGCTCTGCAGGCCATGCCTCAGGTTCCCATGCAGCGCTTCGGCATCGTGGCTGGGATCGGCATGTTCGTGCTGTTGCTGCTGGCGCTGGTGGCCTTGACCGCGCTGTTGGCCGTGCTGCCGGCGGGGCTGCTACCCACCCGCGAAAATCCCCACCTGCCGCTGCGTGTCATGCCGCCGCTGTGGCTGGTCGCTGCCCTGGGGGTGGGGGGCGCCGCCCTGGGTAGCCAGCTGCAATCGGATCCCGACACCACCGAGCTGTTCGATCCCGACAGCGAGCCTCGCCAGGCCGATGCCTTCTTCAACGAGCACTTCGGTGGCTCACAGTTCCTTCAGATCGCCGTGCAGGCCGATCTCAAGCAGCCCGCCGTGCTCCGCGAGATCCGCCAGATCGCCGACGAGATCCGCCAGATCGAGGGCGTGGCCGACGTGCGCAGCCTCGTCGAGCCGGTGGGGTTGGTCTCCGAGGGGTTCGGCGGCCGGCGGGGGATCCCCTCCACTCAGCCTCGTACCCGGCGGGTGATCGTCAGCCTGGGCGATCACCCCGCCATGACGCAGTTGATGGTGCCCGAGGCCGACGCGGCGATCGTGCACATCAAGCTCACTCCCGGCGATGGCGAGCACCAGCAGCGGGTCACCCGAGAGGTGCGCGCCGTTGTCCTTGCCCATGCGCGCGAGGCCCTGCCGGTGGGTGATGCCCAAAGCGACGCCTTGCGCCCGGTCGTACGCGAGGCGGTGCGTACTCGCCTCAGTCGGTTCACCGGGCAGGCGATCGACGACGCTCGCCTCGAGGAGATCCTGCAGACCAAGGCCACCGCGGCGTCCATGCAGGACGAGCTCGTGCGCCTGCGGGATCGGGCCTTGGGAACCGATGAGTTGATGCAGGGGCCCGCTCCCGACGCCGAGCGTGAGTCGGTGGATCCCGCCAAGCTCTTCGAGCTTCGTGGCCCGGCCCTCGCCAGCTATCTGACCCAGCAGCTGCCCACCGCGGTGGAGCGCGATCCCGAGGACGTCAGCTTCGTCGCCGAGCTGCTACCCGAGTGGATCGATGAGGCGGCCGAGCGCAGTCGAGTCCTCGCCGCCTGCGGTCCGCTGGGCTTGCCGCCCCCGAGCGAAGGATCCGGCGCAGACCCGAGCGCAGACCCGAGTGCAGACCCAGGCGAACAAGGAGCCCTGCCGTCAGGCGAGCGTGGGCCTCGGCCGCCCGCCGAGCGACCGCGCGAGTCGTCCGCGTCTTCCGGGCCCGTCGACGATCGATGTCAGCGTCTGCCCGCGTTGCTCTCCGAGCTCACTGATGCCGAGTGGACGATTCCCGCTGGCATCGAGGCCGAGGAGCTCGGTCGCCACCCGTGGAGCGTGCAGCTGACCGGGCAGCCGGTGATCGGCCAAGCCTTTGCCCAGAGCGTCAGCACCAGCCTGCGCAACTCCACGCTCGTCTCGCTGGGTGCCCTCGCCGTTGTGTTGCTCGTCTTCGGTCAGCTGCGGGCGCTCGTGCCCGCCGTATGGACGGTGATGCTCACCGTTGGGGTGATCTATGCCTTGGGGCACCCGATCAGCATCGGAACCAGCATGGTCACCTGTATTGCGTTGGGGGCCGGCGTGGACTTTGCGATCCACTTGGGGATCCGAGCGCGCGCGTCTACGGGGGCGCAGCCCGGGCGCGAGGCCACCGAGGCGTTGGGCGGCGTGATCCTGGTGACTGGCGTGCAGTTGGCGCTGGCCTTCCTGGTGCTGCTTGCCTCCGAGATGCCGCCGCTGCAGCAGTTCGGCGCGGGCTTGGCCGTAGGTCTTCTGGGGGCGGCGGCGGGGGCGGTGTGGCTGACGCCTCGGCTGTATCCTCCGGTTGGGCCTCCGGTTGGGCCCTCGGTCCGAGGGCGCGGAGACGTCCGCTGACTGGCCCATGGCGTCTCCAGTCGTGCGTCTTGGATCCCTCGTGTGCTCCAGATCACGCCTTGTGGGGAAGCTCCGGAGTCTGCGGTTCGGGCGTAGGGCAAATCGTCTCGTGGCGGATCGTCGGCGAATAGGCGCGACGTGACGCCGTCCAAGCGCGGGCCGGCGGAGCGCGGCGGCCACGGTGGCCTCGCGGGTGTGCACATGCCTTCGCACCCCGACCTCTCCGCTCGCGACTGCTACCCTCGGGAGCCACCCATGAAGATGCGTTCGGTCCTCGTCGCCCTGTCCCTCGGCCTGCTCGCCGTCCCGGCGTCTGCCGCCATGCCCGTCTCCTCCACCGCGGCGATGGCCGCGGTCGACGCCAACGCGATCCTTACCGAGGTCGACCGCCGCGCCGCCGTCTTCACCGATCAGCAGTATCAAGCCAGCATGGCCGTCTTCAAAGGCGGCGCCCTCAAGAAGACCCTCCAGTTCGACATGGTGATGAAGGGTCTGGACAAGCAGTTCATCACCTTCACCGCGCCGGGCGACGTGGCGGGCATGAAGGTGTTGATGCAGGACGCCAAGACCCTCTACGTCTACACCCCCGAGTTCAAGAAAGTGCGGCGCGTGGCCGCCCACATGCAAAATCAGGGGTTCTTGGGCAGCGCCTTCACCTACGAGGACATGGTTCAGACCCGGCTAAGTCCCTTCTTCGACGCCAAGCTCGCCGGTCGTGAGGGCTCGGAGACCACCCTCACGCTGTCCCCCAAAGAGGGCGTGACCACCACCTATGCGCGGGTCGACGTCGTGATCGACGGCACCAAGGGCGGGGTCACCAAGCTCCGCTACTACGATGGGGCCGGCAACCACGTGCGCACCCAGCTGCGCGAGGAGTGGAAGAAGATCGACGGTGAGCTCATGCCCACCCGGATCACGATGTCCGACCTCAAGTCGGGCAACAGCACCGTCATCACGCTGTCCGACGTTCGGGTCAACCAGGGGGTCGAGGACGACCTCTTCTCGCGCCGCATGCTGCTGCGCGGATAGTCGCCCTGACTGTTAGACTGCGCCGTCGTGTCGGCTCTGCTGCTCTCGCTGCTGGTTGCCTCCTTTCCCGTCCCCGGATCTCGCGTTGCCCCTTCGGCGACCGAGGCTCCGGGGCTCAGTTTTGGTTCGGCACCGATCGGGTCGATGGGGTGGCGTTTGACCGAGCTGGAGCCCGAAGGATCGAGCGGAGGATCGGGCCAGGGACAGGCCGATGGACAGGCCGGGGATGCCGAGCCTTCGCGCGAAGGATCCAGCGGGGAGCGGTCGGCCGATGACGCATCGGGGTCGACGGGCGCCGCGCCCGATGGGGGTGGAACCGCGGGCTCGGGAGCGCAGGCAGGATCGAGCGCATCGGGCTCCGAGCCGGGGGCGTCCGGGAGCGCGGGGACGGGTTCGGCATCCGGTGGCGCGCCTGGTGGGGCATCGGGTGAGTCGAGCTCGGGCGGCGGCTCGGCTGATCCCACGACCGGGGATTCCAGCGGCGAGTCTCCCGACGCCGACGAGCCCGAGGCGATGACGCTCGACAGCATCTTCGGCACCTCCGAGGACCACACCGACGTCGAGGTGATCTCGGAGAAGGGCGAGGAGCCCGAGGAGGGGGCCGACGTCGGCCCCAAGCCCGCAGCCCCGGCCGCCAGGGGCGGGGGCAAGCGGCGCTTGTTTGGCTCTGACAAGCTCAAGACCGAGGTGCGGATCGTCAGCAGCGCCTACTTCGACGCCGCGCGGGTCGACGAGCGGGGCTTTGGTCGTAACGAGAACCGCCTGGAGTTCTACTTCTCTTACACGCCCAACGAGCACCTGCAGATCGTGGGAGACGTAGAGCCGGTGTTCTTCGGGATCGCTCCGGCTCAGGAGCTCGACGATCTGGCCACCCGCCAGATGCTCACCCCGTTCCACATCGAGAGCGACGCGGCCTACATTGCGCTCAACGATCTTTTGCCCAACCTCGACATCAAGATCGGTCGTCAGACCCTGGTGTGGGGCACGGCCGACAAGTTCAACCCCACCAACAACATCAACCCCGATGACTTGGAGGACCGGCCGCTCTTTACCGAGCCGATCGGCAACCAGATGATCGTGGCCGACTATGCGCCCCTGGGCGACAAGCTGTGGTTTCAGGGGGTCTACGTGCCGATCTTCTACCCGGCGCTCTTGCCCCCTTCGGCCGCGGCGGCGCTCAAGGATCCCCAGGCGCCGGTTCCCTACGCCCGGCAGTCCGATCTCGATCAGATCGACGCCCTTCAGAACCTGCTCGAGATCGATCCGGTCTTGGTCCCGCAGGTCCGCACCACCGTCAAGGTGCCCCGGCCGCGCTTCTCCAACGGCCAGAGCGCGATCAAGCTGGGCACCAGCCTCGGCGGGGTGGACATGACCTTCTCGTACTTCAACGGGCGTCACGACATCCCCACGCCGGTCCTGGCCACCTCCCAGCTGGTCAAGGCTCGCGAGCCCGGCGACGGAGCCGAGTGCTGCTACTCCTCCGACGTCACGCTGATCTACCCGCGCATGCAGGTGATCGGGGCCGACTTCGCCACTCAGCTGGGCTTTTTGGGCGATATGGGTCTTTGGGGCGAGGGCGCGCTGTTCTTTCCCCAGGCCCAGGACTTCCTCATTCAGTTTCCGATCCCCATCGACGTGACCCCCGGCGGGGCGCCCAACGACGACGGCATGCTCAACCCGGTAGAGCAGATGTCGGGGCCCACGATCCGCAGCACGCCCTACATCAAGGCCACCGCTGGGCTCGACTACAGCTTCGGCGAGCACGTCTACCTGCAGGGGCAGTATCTGCGGGGCTTCATCGACGAGTTTGGGGCCGATCACATCGGCAACTACGTGGTGGGCGGGGCCGATCTGATCTTCTTTGGTCGCCACCTGATCTTCCGCATGTTCGGCGTGGCCGACATCCCCACCGGCCGGGGCGACAATGGGTCGTATGTGGTCTACCCGGAGCTGATCCTCGTGCCGCCCTGGGGCAGCGTCACCTTCGAGCTGGGCAGCTTCTTCATGTTCGGCAAGCGCGACACCAAGTTTGGCCAGCCCGCGGCGGGCTCGTCGATCGCGTTTTTCAAGGTCGCGGGGAAATTCTGAGCCACTGGGCAAGCGTGGGATCACGTTCGGTCAGCCGGCGTTGGGCTCGTCGATCGCGTTTTTCGAGGTTGTGGGCGGTTTGTGGCCCTTTGGGACCGGCCCCGGGCCGATGATCTACACTCACGCTCCGTGGCCAACCGGCAAAGGCGCCCGCGCGGCACGACGCGACGTCGTCGTGGGGTCTCGCTTCCCGTGGTGGCGCTGGTGCTCCTGCTGGCCACCGGCGGCGGCGTGGCCACGGCGTTGTTCGTGATCCCCCGCGCCACCCAGGCGGTGCGGGCGGTCTCCTCGGCCACCGTCCATACCGATCCCGATGCCGCCGAAGCCGACGCGGCCGCGGAATCCGAGGGAGGATCGGCCGGGGCGAGCGCCGAGTCGGGCGCTGGGGGGTCGGGTGAGGGCGCGGCCGAGCCCGAGATCCCGGTGGGCGACCAAGAAGAGCCCAGGCCGGTCGATCCGGACGATGAGATCGAGCAGGCGCTGGCGGTCGTGCCGTCCGAGAAGGTCAAGATCCCCGCCAACGATCCGATCGCGCTCGACGACGTGGAGGTGGAGGTCGTCGACGGTCCGCCGCCGTGGATCGTGCACCGCTTGACGCCCTTCGAGACCGTCGATCAGATCGCCCATCGCTACGATGTGTCGCCCAAGACGCTGCGCTCTTGGAACGGCCTGGCGGGCCAGGTGGACACGCTCGGCCCGGGGACCCGGCTCAAGCTCAAGGCCCGGCGGGTGCCGCCGGTGCGCGAGACGTTCGAGTATGTCGTGCAGCCCGGTGATAGCTGGTGGAGCATCGCGGTGGCGCACGCGATCGACTCGCGGGAGCTGCGAGCGGCCAACAAGGGCGAGTCGCCGGGGTTGACGGCCGGGCAGACGATCGAGCTTTGGGTCGATCCGGTCGTCTTTCACTGGGTGCAGACCGATCGACGTGGTGCGGACGGTGGCGATCTGCTGGCCACGCTGCGCCGGGGGGCCGTGGGGGTGGGGCGACCCGAGTCGGGGCGGCTCATCAACGGGGTGCAGATCCCCGCCGGGGAGGGCTGGCGGCGGAAGGTGATGGCCGCGTCGTATGGCACCACCTATGCGGTCACGAACTTGGTGGCGGCGTTGCAGCAGTTTCGCGAGACTTCGGGGGCCGAGCGGCCGCTGTTATTGGGCGCGATGAGCCGCCGCCATGGAGGGCCGCTGCCTGGGCATCGGTCGCACCAGACCGGGCGGGAGATCGACATTCGGCTGCCGCTGACCGCCGAGCATCCGGCGTGGTTTCCGATCAAGCCCTGGCGGGTGGACTACGAGGTGCTGTGGGCGCTGGTGATGGCGCTGTCGGATACGGGGGGAGTGAGCGTGATCTTCTTGGATTACGAGCTGCAAAAGTCCCTGCACGAGGCGGCGCTGAAGCTGGAGGTGGAGGAGGCCGTGCGGCGGCGGATCATTCAGTGGCCGCAAGGGCGCGGGGCCGACAAAGGGCTGGTGCGGCACGCGGATGGGCACGAGCGACACATGCAGGTGCGCTTTCGGTGCGGGCCGCAGGAGACGGAGTGCGTGAGCGGGGGGGCGACGGCGCAGTAGCGGGAGGCGTAGGACGGGCAGCGGCGGCGGGCGGGTCGGAGGGCTGAGCTGTGGCGTTGGTCGCTCCATGGCACGTTCGACTGGTGTGTGACTCGCGCATTGCTCTGAATGGGTAGGTATGGGTGAGAGATTACGGAAACGGGATTCTCCTTCCAGCAAGAACCTGCGTGTGGTCCAGAGTCTCGAGCCCAATGCCAGTGGGCGATCTCGAAGGTGCCATGCGTGAAGACTCTGTAGAAGGAGACTTCCTGTCGTCTTGACAGGCGATGTCCGCGCTCACGGAGCTCGATGTACCTATAATCAATCATAGTTGGCCGATGATTTGAGACGGTAGAGTCGTGGGAAGGTCAATCATCGCTACATCGAGGCACGAAGAGGCCAGATGGGTGGCCCGAAGGTGAAACGGCTCTGTGCGTGTTGTACTCGTGCCATTTGCTCGTTCGTCGCGAAGATCCTGCTATAACATCAAATCGTCATGTCCTTGGAGGTTACCGAGTTGCAGGAGCCAGGAGCAGAAGTCCTCCTGATTTTCATAGGACACAGTCGTGACGCAGATGCTGAAGTCAGAAAACTAAGAGAGACTGAGTCGCGGTTGCAGAGAGAGCTGAACACTCTAATTAGGGCGGGCGCAAATTCTTCCGGAGTTCGCGTTGTTCAGTTTTGGGAGCATATTGAGGATGCCTCCAACTGGCCCGGAAATCAAGCGACAGTCATTGATCCGTATGTTGATCGCGCAGATATTGCGGTCTTTGTATTCAAGAATCGTATCGGTTTTCAGACGTGGCGTGAACTAGAGTATTGCCGCGAGTCTGAGAGGCAAAAAGTAGTATTGGCTTTTTTCTCGAAGGATCCGCCAGGAGGGCAAGAGTTGCTCGATCGGAAGAAGGTCGAGGACTGGCTTGAATTGCTGCTTAGACGGGAGTGCTTGACGGAGGCATGGTCTGAGTCTGATGTGAGTTCGATTCGTCCAATTGATTATTGTGGTGCGTCCGGGTTGCAAGAAGTAGGTGTAGAGAAGATTAAAGACGCAATTGTGGACGTTATTTCTTCACGCGATATGCTTCCGTCATGTGATGGTAGAGATAGAGCCTTATCGCCTCTGATGGGGGATGTCGTGTTTCGAGGAAATGTTCGAGAGCCTCAATTTCCGTTTGACGGGAGGTTGACGGCTCGGAAAGACTATAGTCCCAAAATCATCGAGAGCTATCGGGCTTCGATGAGGGAACAGTCTCGAGGGGCAGGAGGTCTCTCTTGTAAGGAATTCTTGGAGTCTGGTGGCTATCTGCGTGATGGGTATCTGACGAATGCAGGTGTGCTGCTATTTACAGAGAATCCGCATGATTCACTGGCAACCGCTCGGGTTCGCTGTGTTCGATACGATGGGGTATTGCAGGATTCTCCGCGGTTGGCGTCCGCAGTTGTGACCGGACCCGTGCAGGAGCAAATAGTTCGCGTATATGAATTCGTGAGAAAAAATGTGGGTAGTCGTGAGTTTACCAGCGAGATGGATGTGAGGGCGGAGATAGTCTATCAGTATCCGATGAAGTGTCTTCGGGAGGTTGTTGCCAATGCATTGTGCCATAGAGACTATGGCTGCTCTTGTTGTGAAGTTTTTGTGAGAATATATAAAGACCGTGTTGAGATCGGCAATCCCGGATCTTGGGAAGGAGGTAATTTGGAGGGGAAGGTCCGTCCTATTCCGCTGAGTTTTCTAAAGGGACCTTCGCGGTGTGTGAACTATAATTTGGCTCTTGGTATTTCGAATATTTCTCTTTCAGAGATGTTGGGCGGGGGAGTGTCGATAGCTCTGGCTGATTGTGAAGAGTATGGTGCGAGGATGCCGCAGGTCGTTGAAAGTAAAGGTACGGTGGTGGTTACAATGTTTCCTTGTGCAGCTTGGGCTGACTTGGCAGAAGTAGAAATAGAACCGGAGGGGGGCAAGGCGTCGCTGGCAGTGTCAATGTTGCGGGAGGCCGACTCTTCGTGCAGCGATAGGAGTCCCGAAGATGTTCTAGACGTCTTATTGACTCGCTGCTTTCCACGGATACGTCGTTTTTTTGCCACAAAAGTGTCCGACAGGCGGCTGGTAGAAAATCTCATGCAACGTACGTTCGAGGTGGCAGTCGACCGAATTCGAGGTTCTGATGGAGAAAGGACACTGGATGGCTCGTTTCTCTTTAGTGTTGGTCGTGTAGTATTGCTCGAATACTACAGGTGCGTAAAGAGAGACTCTGTTGAAAATCTAGGTGATGAGAACGACCGGCTCGTTGGCGATCGAGCAATATTTGAGCTTTCAAATGATTTTTTTGATCTTAGTAATTTCCCTCTTGATCGCCGCTTAATGATAAGTGCGCTTCGGCGACTTGCTCTCGATGATCAGATCGTCGTAGAACTTTACTTTTTCGAATGTTTGCCGGCGAGCCAGATATGTGATGTCCTTGGTGAGAGGGAGTCTGAAATCCGAAGTCGAATCAGAAGAGCTCGGGAAGAGATGGAGGTGGTCGTGCGCAAGCTTGCAGAATCTCCAGCTCTGCTCAAAAGCACACAGATGACACTGAGCAGGTGGGCGCAGCGAATTCGCGAGAAGATTTGAGGTCGAGGTATCATCTTTTCTCAGACAGGGCGACTTCGGTGAAGGACGAGGACGATCATAGCACTCCTGCGCAAACGGCGCTGAAGAACTCGACGATTGAACACCGTCGGCGTCATACCACGCAAGGCGAGGAAGATTTCGAGCAGTATACATGTCAGCCGGGTTGGAGCGAGCTTATGCTTGAGCCCGAAGATGAGTTGATGCGCAGGAGAATTAGGGCAAGGATAATTGCCAAAGATAAGAATATCTCTGTTTCCAGTGTGAATCCATGGGAGTCGGAACCATCGCTCGATTCTTCTTGTGGGCATAAGCCCGAAGACGAGCGGATGATGCGTCGGGTTCAAGCGCGGTCGGCTCTCGGTAAAGCTTCGGCCGAGGATCCGTCGTCGGCTTTGACGGTCGGCAACCACGAACTCCAAGAGCTCCTGGATCAGGGAGCGATGGGCAAGGTCTATGTGGCTGTGCACAAAGGGCTCGGTCGCAAGGTCGCCCTCAAGCTTCAAAAGGAGCGTCGGCCTTCGCCCCGCAATCGCGAGCGGATGCTGCGGGAAGCCCGGCTGCTCGCTCGTCTCGAGCATCCCAACGTCGTGCGGGTGCTCGACGTCGGCGAGCACGAAGGACGCGTGTACCTGACGATGGAGCTGGTGGAGGGCAAAACCCTCGGCCAGCTGCAGGCCGACGCAGGCCTGGGGTGGTCGACGTTGCTACGCCTGTACATCGGGGCGGGCCGGGGTCTGGCCGCGGCTCATGCGGCTGGGCTCGTGCATCGGGACTTCAAGCCCGACAACGTGATCGTCGACCAGCAGCAGCGGCCTCGGGTCCTCGATTTCGGGCTCGCGTGCGCGACCGAGGAGAGCGAGGCTTTCGGGGACGTG
>JBCCWC010000100.1:0-49515 GCA_039194325.1 Myxococcota bacterium | reverse complement strand
CGCTCGATCTCGGTCCTTCGAGGCTGCTATTGGGGCCACGATGGGGCCACCGCGGGGGTCCGGCTTGACGCCCTGCCCGCCGTCTCTCATAGTCCCCCACCCACCACGGGCCCTCGGCCCTCGAATGCCTCTGGCCTCGCGCCACGCTTCGCCATCGTTCACCTCCGCTCATCCGTCTTTACGCTCACCCGTCGACGGCTCACCCCAGGGATCACCATGAACGTTCAACCCGGACTCATCGCCAAGAAGCTGGGCATGACTCAGCTGTTCCTCGACAACGGCACCCGCGTGCCGGTCACCGTGCTGTCGGTCAAGGGCAACACGGTCCTCGCCCACCGCACCGAGGAGCGCGACGGCTACACCGCCTTGCAGGTAGGCTTCGAGGACCAAAAGCCCTCGCGCCTGACCAAGGCCGACCTGGGGCGGTTCAAGAAGGCCGAGGTCTCGCCCCGCAAGCACGTGCGAGAGTTTCGGGTGCCGGCCGATCTGCTCGAAAAGCACCCGGTCGGGCAGGATATGTCCCCCGAGATGTTCGAGGAGGGCAGCATCGTCGACGTCACTGGCACCAGCAAGGGCAAGGGCTTCCAGGGCGTGATCAAACGCCACCATATGCGGGGGACCAAGGCCACCCACGGTGTCCACGAGTACTACCGCCACGGAGGCTCGATCGGCTGCCGCCTCACCCCCGGACGCGTGGTCCCGGGCAAGAAGATGGCCGGCCAGATGGGCAACGAGCGCAAGACGGTCCAAAACCTCACGGTCGCGCGGGTCATGCTCGACGAGGGCCTCGTCCTCATCCGAGGCTCCGTCCCGGGCGCCACCAACAGCATCGTGCTCCTTCGCCACTCGCATAAGGCCGCCGCCCGGGCGAAGCATGCGGCCCACAAGGGCAAGGGCACGGGCAAGGGCGGCAAGTAAGGGCCCCCCGGGCCGATGGCCCGCAAGCGCAAGCTCCACGACCGCAGCGCCCGCCAGGACGCGGCCTATCGCCGCGCCAAGCAGGAGGGCTTTGCGGCACGTGCCGTCTACAAGCTCCAAGAGCTCGACCGACGCTTCAAGCTGCTGGGCCCCGGACGCCGCGTGCTCGATCTGGGCTGCTGGCCCGGTTCGTGGATGCAGCACGCCGCTCAGCGGGTCGGCGAGGACGGGCTGGTCGTCGGCCTGGATCTGCGCCCCGTGGAGCTGGCCCTGCCGCCGTGGTGCGAAGCGCTGGTGCTCGACGTAGACGAGCTTTCACCCCCCGAACTGCTCGAGCGCTTCGGACCCTTCGACGTGGTGCTCTCGGACATGGCCCCCAAGACGATCGGCGATGCAACGACCGATCGCATGCGCAGCGAGGCCCTGTTCGAGCGCGCGCTGCAGATCGCGACAGAGGTGTTGCGACCGGGGGGACACTTCGCCGGCAAGGTGTTCCAGGGCGGCGGGTTCCCGCAGTTGCTCGCCCAGATGCGCGCAGTGTTCTCCCAGAGCAAGCCCTTCCACACCAAGGCCACCCGAGCCGGAAGTGCCGAGCACTATCTGGTAGGCCAGGGTCGTCGGGCCAACGCCACGGTACCGGTCTAAGCGGACGTGGGGTGGCCCACCGGTGGGCACCCGGTCGGCCCATGGGTGGGCCACTGCGCTCGAAGGCGCGTGCAACCCCGCGAGATTACGAAGCGGCGCGGTTGCACGGAATTTGCGTATGTCGGGGGCATGGTCGTCGCCCCACGCACTGCCTCTGGTCCACGTCGTCGCGGCCGAGCCGCTTCGCGGTCACCTCCCGATCCCCACGACCGGTTCTTTCGCTTCGTGTTTTCCAAACCTCAGCACGCGCGGGGGCTCGTCCGCCAGCTGCTCGGCCCAGCATTGGCGCGGCGCTTCGACTGGTCGACCTTGGAGCTGGTCCCGCGCAGCTACGTCGACGCACGCCTGGGCCGGTCCGCCTGCGACGTGCTGCTCTCGGTGCGGTTTCGTGGGAGTCGCCGACGGGCGCTGCTCTATCTCTTGCTTGAGCATCAGCGCAAACCCGACCCTATGATGCCGTTTCGGATGCTCAAGTACGCTTGTCGCGCCTGGGAAGACTACGTCGAGCGCAGCGAAGCGATCGATGGGTATTTGCCGCCGATCATCCCACTGCTGGTTCACCAAGACCCAAAAGGATGGCGAGGGGCACGGTCGTTGTCCGACCTCCATAGACTCGATGGAGAAGACAAAGTGGAACTATGCGTACCACCCTTCATCGAGTTGCACATGCAGATCCACGAGCTAAAGAGCGATCGGGTAGACATGCAGGCACTGACGGTGCTTGCCCGCACCGCACTACAACTGCTGCGACTCATCGCCACGGGGGTCGTCACCCGCAAGAACGCGGCAACCTTGGGAAAGTGGTTCGTCGCGATCCGGGACGAATATGGCAATGAAGCACTCGAAGCCGTCATGTGCTATTTGGAAAGCGCCGATAGGAGTGACACCATCATGAAAGCCATCGAGGATCTATCCCCCCAAGAGCTGTTCGCCGACGTGATCCCCGAGCCCGGAAGCCGCATGGCCCGCAAGCTCGCGAAGAGCCGAGCCCAAGGCAAACGTGAAGGTCAAGCCAAGACGATCCTGCGGCAACTGCGGATTCGTTTCCGTCGGGTACCTCGTGCGCTGGCTCAGCGTATCAACGAGGGCAGCATGGCTCAGCTCAATCGCTGGACCGAGCGGCTGCTCACCGCGGATTCGCTCGACGAAGTCTTTGCCGAGAACGGTTGAGAGGACAGCCTACGCACCGTGAAGCACACGCCAGACCGACGCTCAACCCGACAGATCGAGGCGAGCGTCGAGTCGACGATGCCACTGCCGCAGCGCCCCTTCGAACCGACCCAGACGGAAGTGCTCGTTGGCGCCGGTATGCAGCCCGGCTTGGATCTGCTCGGCGAGCACGAAGTCCTCGGCGAGCGTGGCGCAGGTCAGCGCATGGTTGCGCTGCAAGAACGCCCGCGCCCGCTCGCCATAGCCGTCGGGGCCCGGCGGACGCCCGACGGTCGACACGGCGATGCGGGTTCGGCCCGGATCCAGCGGCGTGGAGAGGATGAGCTCGAAGTGGGAGTCCTGCACCAGGAGCATCGCGTTGGGATGTAAGGTGTACAGAACATTGGCGTGCTCGCGCAGCCGCCACGTCTCGCGCGGCCGGTCGACGAGCTCGGCCAGCGATCGACGTGGCAACACCGAGCGGATGTGATCGCCGATGAACTCGTAGGTCGACGCGGTGTCGGTGAAAAAGGGGGCAATCGTGTCACGGTGTGCGATGCGAAAGTGATACGACTCGAGCCCGCCGTCGGTCACGAGCTTCCAGTTGGCGTTCCAGTCGCGTACGTGGGTGGCAAACGCGGTGGGCTGGGGGCCCAATAGCCCCTCGAGCTCGGCAATGAGCCGCTGGGTGTCGGGGTCGAACTCGAGGTGCGAGGCCGCCGGATCGGGGCACACCCACAAAAGGCCCGCGCCTTCGAGGCAACAAAGCGGGACCAGCGTGGTGTCGACCCCGCGTAGGGACGGAAACCCCTCGGGGTGGCGCACGTGTCGAAGACGGCCGTCGGTGCCGTAGGTCCACGCGTGGTACGGGCACACGAACGCCTTGCAGCGCCCAGACGCGCGGCCCTCGACGGTCGCTCCGCGATGACGACACACGTTGATGAACGCACGGGCCGTCCCGTCGTCGCCGCGCACCACGAGGACCGGCGTGCCCATCACGTCGGCGGTGATGAAATCACCCGGCTGAGCGACCGCCGACGACAGCGCCACCACGTTCAGCGCGGGTCGAAAGATCCGCTGCACCTCGCGGTCGAACTGGGTCGGGTCGACGTACTGGCCGACGGGGATCTGCGCCTCGTCGTCGGGGGCGGCGACGCCCGGCGCGGCAAGGACCGCCAACGAGCGCTCGATGAGCGTCAGTTCCTGATCACGATGCATGGTCGTACTCCTCGATGCACAGCACACGGCGCATGAACTGCTGAAGCTCACAGACGAGCCGCCCGCGCCGCACGGGAGGCGTCTTGGCCTGGGCTTGCGCCAGGGCCAGCGAGATCCCCCCCATGAGCAAGGCGCCGCACAGCGGCGCGTCGAGGTGGGCCGGCACGCGGCCGAGCTTTTGGCCACGGCGCAGGTTCTTGGTGGCGCCGCGGACCTGCGCGTCGACCCGCTGCCGCATACGCCCCATCACCTCGGCATCGCCGCAAAGCCGCGAGATGAGCGGCCCCAGCGGGTGCTCATAGAAGAAGTCGACGGTCTTTTCGATCCGCACCTTCTCGCATGCCCACCAGTCGTCCGAGACCTCGCGAAAGGTCGGACGGTACGCCACCGCCTCCCACGCGTCGTAGAACTCGTCCACGAGCGCCACGATGAGCATGCTCTTGGACTTGAAGTACCGGTACGGCAAGCCCGCCGACGTGCCCGCCCGTCGCGTCACGGCAGCAAACTCGATCTCGCCACCGCTCAGGGTCAGCTCTTCGAGCGCGGCGTCGAGCAGCTTGCGACGCGTCGCTTCTCCGCGAGGGGTGGTCATGGTGAATTGAAAGGGGAAGAAGTAAAGTGAATTCACTTTACTTCTTCGACGAGGCCAACGCAAGAGGTTTGATCGTGCCCGCGAATTTGGGCCCGAACGGCACGGCATTGGGCTCGAGTGCGGCAAAGCCTCACCGCGCGCTGCCCGTGCGCGAGACCCCCGAGCGAACGTCCGCCAAAGCCCGACGACTAGCCCGGCGACTGGCCAGGCGACGGGCCAGACCCAGCGGCCTCAGCCGAACGCCCTCGACTCAGCGCTCGGGCCGCTCGACGTCCGAGCCCCCGGCGTCGTCCACGATGGCGTCGTCCACGATGGCGGCCTCCCCCGGATCCCGCCCCCCGAAGATCTTCCGCCCCACCCCCCGAACATCCTCGAGGATCATATAGATCGACGGCACCACCAGCAGCACCAACCCGGTGGCAAAGCCCAGCCCGGCGCTGATCGACACGGCCATCGGCGCGAGCACGTCGTCGCGCCCTCCCAGCCCGATCGCCAGCGGCAGCAGCCCCAAGCAGGTCGTCAGCGTGGTCGACAGGATCGGCCGCAATCGCTCGAGCGCCCCGACCTCCGTCGCCTCGGCGGTCGGCAGCCCGTCCACCTGACGCTTCTTGTTGACGAAGTCGACCATCACCAGCGAGTCGTTGACCACGATTCCCGCCAGCGCCACGATGCCAAACAGCGCCATCAGCGAGAGGTCGTAGCTCATCACGTAGAGCCCCAGCACCGCCCCCATCAGCCCAAAGGGCACGGCCGAAAGAATGATGAGCGGCTGTACGTACGACCGAAACTGCAGCGCCAGCACCAGATAGATCATCAGCACGGCCAGCCCGAAGGCCCCCGGCAGATCACCCAGGCTCTCGTTGAGCTCGTCGGCCTCGCCCCCGAAGGTCAGCTCGATGCCGGGGTAGCGATCGACCAGCTGCTCGGTCCAGTGGGCCTCCACCCGCTGCGCGGCCTCGTAAGGGGGCAGCACGTCGCGATCAGTATCCGCGAGCACCGAGACCTGCCGCAGCCCTTCCTCGCGGCGGATGTAGCCCACCTCGCGGGTCCGCTGCACCTGCGCGACCTGGTCGAGCCGTACCGCCTGCCCGCGCGCGCCGGTGATCACCAGGTTGCGGATCCCCCGGCGGTCGCGGCTACGCCCCTTGGCGTAGCGCACCACGATCTCCACGGGCTCCTCGTCGATCGACACCTCGGTCGCCACCAGCCCGTCGACCGCGGTGCGCACCGCCTGGGCCACGTCGCGCTCGGTCAGCCCGTAGAGCGCGGCCCGGTCCTGATCGACCACGACCCGGAAGGTCTCCTTGCCGGTGCCGTAGTTGTCGCGGACGTCGTAGATCCCGTCTTGGGTATAGAGGAACGCCTTGATGTCCTCCATCGCCCCGTTGAGCTGGTCGATGTCGCGGGCCCGCAGGTTGACGGTGACCGCCGCCCCGGTGGGCGGGCCGGCCTGGACCTCCTTGACCGCCGTGCGTGACAGCTCGGGGTTGGTCAGCAGCATCCGCCGCAGGTCCCGCACCATGGCCGGGTAACGAGCCTGGAGCTCGTCGCTCATGTAGAACTGCCAGCGCAGCTGGCCCTTGTTGGCGCCCACCGAGACCGAGCGGGTCTCCTCGTCGAGGATGCTGCCCACCCGCAAGCTGGTGACGCGGATGTGCTCCTGCCCGAGCTGCTCGCGCACGAATGCGTCGATCGCCTCGCCCTGCGCCTGGGTGAACTCGCGGGTCAGCCCGGGCGACACCTCGTAGTGCACCCCCAACTGGAAGGGCTTGCCCGGCGCGCCGATCTGGAGGTTCATCGTCGACGCCAGGTACCCCACCCCACCGAACGACAGCGTCACCAGCAATACCGCCAGGTACCGGTGGCGGATGAACCAGCGCAAGAAGGGGCGGTAGACCGTCTGCATCACCTTGGCCAGGCGTGCGGGGTAGCTGTCTTTGGCGTCCTTGCTGGCGTAGTCGGCGGTGTGCCCGGGCAGGATGAAGATCGCCTCGAACATCGAGCCCACCAGGCAAAAGATCACCACCAGCGGCAGGATCTTCATGATCCGCCCCATCGTGCCGCTGACCATGGTCAGCGGCATGAAGGCCAGGATCGTGGTGCACACCGCCACCGTCACCGGCAGCAGCACCTCCTTGGCCCCGTCCAAAGTGGCCCGCACCCGCGACTTGCCCATCTCGAGGTGACGCTGCACGTTCTCGATGACCACAATCGCGTCGTCGACGATGATCCCGGTGGCGATGAGCAGCCCGAAGGTGGAGACCACGTTGATGGTCAGGCCGGTCTGATCCATCAAGAAGGTCGCCGCCAGGTACGACACCGGCATGCCCACGATGGCCAGCAGCGCCTGGCGCAGGCCGGACATGACCAGCAGCACCAACAGCACCAGCACCGCGCCGCTGGCCGCGTTGACCCACACGGTGCCGAGTCGGTCGCGGATCTTCGAGGTGAAGTCCTCGGCGAGGATGAGCTCCATGCCCGCGGGCAGCTCGCGGTTGAGCTCGGGCAGCGCCTCCTCCACGAGCAGGTGGATGTCGAGCGGATCGGCCGTCTCCTCGCGCCCCACGGTGAACTTGACGCAGGGCCTGCCGTCGACCCAGTAGAGGGTGTCGGCCTCGTCGGGGACCTCGCGTACCTGCGCCACGTCGCCGATCCGCAAAGGAGAGCCGGGCTGGATCGGGATCCGGGCCACGTCGGCGGCGGACTGGAGCCGCTTTTCGGTCTTGACGAAGATGTCCTGGCCCTCGCGCTCGACGGTGCCCGCGGGCAGGTTGGCCTCGGCGGCGCGGATCGCTTGGCGGATCTGGGCGGGCTGGATCCCCAGGGTGCGTAGCTTCTGCTCGTCGAGATCGACGAAGATCTTGCGCTCGGCCGCCCCGCTGAGGTTGACGGTGGCGACCCCCGACAGGTCGCGCAGGGCGTCGGCCATGCGATCGACGACCAGGGTCGCGCCGGTGTCGCCGACGAGCGCCAAGGAGACCACGGGCAGCTCGAGGGTCAGCTCGCGCACCAGCGGGGTCTCGGCGTCCTCGGGCAGGTTCTGGACCGAGGAGACCGCCTTCTCCACCTCGGAGCGAGCCGCCTGCAGATCGGTGCCCTCGTTGAAGGTGATCGTGATCGAGCCGCTGCCCTCGTTGACGAAGGCGCTGTACTCCTTGATGTTATTGACGCTCTGCAGCTCGTCCTCGATCGGACGGATGATGAGCTCCTCGACGGTGGTGGCGGTGGCCCCCGGGTAGGGCACATTGACCAGCACCCGATCGAGCGAGATCTCGGGGAACTCCTCGCGAGGCAGCGACGACGCCGAGCGCAGCCCGGCGGCGATCACCAAGAAGAACAGCAGGTTGACGAAGACCGGGTTGGCGACGCTCAGGCGAATGATGCGATCGAACATCGGGACCTCCTCGTCCGCTCAGCCCGACGCGGCGGCCAGGGTCTCGGGGGGCGCATCGACCACCACCACCGGGTCGCCGGGGATGAGGCTGACCGGGCCGGCCGACACCAGCCGATCGCCGACCTCGAGCGGGCCGTCGATGGTCACCCGATCGCCGCTGTCGTCGAGCACGGTGATCTCGACCCGCTCGACGACGTCGTCCTGCACCCGCAGCACATAGGACACGCGAGCCGACCAGCGCACCGCGGTCATGGGCACCGCCTTGACCGGGTCGCGCTGCGGCCCGAAGACCTCGACCTCGGCCGACTCGCCCGCCCGCAGAGTGCGATCGGCGTTGGGGATCTGCAGGCGCGCGGTGAAGGTCGAGGTGCCCGGATCGGCCTCGTTGGCGATCCACTCGAGTGTGGGCTCGACGCGCTGGCCTCGGATCACCAGGGCGAAGCCCAGGCCCCCTCCTCCCGACTGGCCGTGCATAGCCAGCTCGCTCTCCGACAGCGGGACCTCGGCCGCCAGGGGATCCAGCTGCGCCAGGACCATGGCCACCGAGCCCGGGCCGATGTACTCGCCCAGCTCGGTGTCCACCGAGGTCACGGTGCCCGAGAAGGGCGCGTCGAGGGTGGTGGCCCCCACGGCATCCTTGGCCCGCACGAGCGTGCCCTTGGCCTCGCGCATCTGGGCCTTGAGCGTGGCTGCCTGGGTCTCGAGGCGCTCGACGGCCCGGGTGGTCTCCACCCCGCGGGAGACCAGCGAGCGGGCCGTATTGAGCTCGCGCTCGTTGTCGCGGAGCTGCTCCTTGATCCGGGAGATCGAGGCCTTGGCGGTGATGAGCCCCCCGCGGGAGTCCTGAGCCGCGAGCTTGACGAGCACGTCGCCCACCTCGACCCGCTGCTGCTCGTCCACCAAGAGATCGATCACCTGCCCCCCCATACGGGGCGACAGCCGGGCCCGGCGGGCCGGCTCGAGCAGCACCAAGTGCCGAGACTTGGGGCGCGGGCTGACCTCGACCACCGGCTCGACCCGCACGTGGGGCAGCGGCTGCTCGTCCAGGCGGGTGGACTCCGGCTTGTCGCACCCCGAGACCAGCGAGGGGAGCGCCAGGACGTAGGCCATCAAACAACGTTTGAGTGCAAGATCCCAGCGCATCACGGTGGTGAGGTTCTAGCGCCGGGGCTGGCCCGTCGCAAGGACCGCCCGGGTACCGACCCGTCCTCGACCCACGTAGGGACATGCTATGTGACAGGGAGCCCACCAAGCTCCCCGCACCCATGCACCAACTCGGCCTGACGACCGTATCGAGCGAACACTTACGCACGCTCTTGCGTGCTGTCTTCAAGCAGCAGGTGGACTGCCCGCTGACCCCGGGAGGATTGGCGGCCTTGGGCCTGCAAGACACCTCGACGCCCCTGCTCTCGCACCTGCGCGGGCTCGACGCTCGGGCCGTGCATGCGGTGCTGGTCGCCGCCCTGGCCGAGCGCACGATCACCGAGGACCAGCGCATGCGCCAAACGATCCGCTGACACCGACCGACGGTCGGCCTCGGCATCGATAGCCTTCGAGGTTGACACTGAACTGAAGATCAGTATCATCGACCCACCGTGGCCGCCCCTGCCCTACGTCTGCTCTTCCCGACCGAAGCGGCACCCGCGGACGAGGTCCCCGTCAGCCCGGTCCCCACGAGCCAGGCCTCCCCCCGCCCTGCCCCCGAAGCGCGCGAGACCCCCGAGACGAGCGAGCCCACGCCGCTCTACGCGCTCTTCGAGCCGGGGCGGCTGGTCGAGCTATCGGCCGTGGCCGAGGGGCCCAGTGCACGCACCAGCACCGCGGTGGCCCTGCTGCGCAAGGTGCAGCGCGAGGGGGAGACCACCGCCTGGATCCAGCTCGAAGGCGGGTCGCTCCATCCCCCCGATCTGCACGAGGCCGGGGTCGATCTCGAGGCCCTGGTCGTGATCCACGTGCCCCCGGCCGACGGCGCGGCCGGGCTCGGTCGGGCGGCTGAGCTGCTGCTGCGCTCGGAGGCCTTCGGCCTGGTGATCCTCGACCTGGGGACCCTGCCCGGCCGCACCGCTTGGCACGGTCGCCTGCTCGGGCTGGCCCGCCAGCACGAGAGCCGCGTGCTCCTGCTGACCGACAAGCCCTCCCACGCCCCGTCGCTCGGCCCCCTGGTCGGGCTGCGGATCGAGCCCCGCCGCGCGTCACTCCCCGGCGGAGGCTTCGACGTCGAGCACCATGTGCTCAAGAACAAGTCCGGAGCCCCGGTGACCCCGGCGACCGCTCGCTTCGTCGGCCCGCCCGGCCTGCGCTGAGCCTCGCCCAGACCGGGCCACACCAGCCGGGGCGCGAGCCGGGGCGCAAGCCAGGGCGCGAGCCGGGGCGCGAGCCCTCGAAGGACAACCGAAGATTCCCGGCTCCCATGTGGCGGGGCCCGAGGTGGCCCCTCGATCAACCAACGCGTCCACCCGATCGCCCGACGAAACGGCATGCATAGCCAAGGCGCGGGAACAAGACGCTTGGGCCGAGGGCACCTCGGGCTTCGCTCGGGCCGCCCACCGAATCCACGTCCATCTCACTACGGCTCACATGCTGTCGGTCACCAGCAGCATCCCGAAGACCACCAGATGGATCGACACGGCGATGAGCGGCACCGCGATGAACGGCAAGGGCACCGCGCTGGCCAAGCACGCCACCCCCCAACGTCGCTGAGCGCGAGGGATCGGGCGAGCGGGACGAATGGGTCGATAGGCTCATTTCGAGACCCGTTTGGAGGCCTCGCCCAAGGTCGGCCCCGGCGAGCTACAAGTAGGTTTATGTAAGATGAAAAATTGCGCCAGCACCGACCGCACCCCGCCCCCAACTCCATCGGAGTCGGGACATTCCCGGATCGATCGTTTTTTTCAACCTCGATGCCACGCTCGCCGCGGCATCGCGGCCAGTCAAGGGCCGTGCTCGTCTTTTGCCCGGCCCAACGCTGGGCTCACCCCGGCCCCGCAGCCAGCCATTGGTCGAGCTCGGCGAGCACGTCGGCATGCTCCCCGGCGGCCTGCCCATAGAGCTCGCGGGCGGTCAGCGCGAGCTGCCGAGCCCGCGCAGGATCACGCCCGGCCCCCGTCAGCGCCTTGGCCAGCGTAAAGCGGGCCGAGGCCATCGTATCGGCGGTGGGCTGGGTCATCTCGAAGATCCGAAGCGCACGCTCCAGGGGCTCGAGCGCCGCCTCGGGCTGTCCCTGGCGAAGCTGCGCCCGGCCGATCCCCACCAGTGCATCGGCCACATGGGAATGCTCGGGCCCCAGCGCGCTCTCGAAGACGACCAGGGCTCGCGCGTAGTACTCGGCCGCGTGCGGGTAGTCCTCAAGGCGCAGGTGCACGATGCCCAGCATGTAGAGGGCATCACCGGTGTAGGTGTGCTCGGGGCCATACCGGGCCTCGTAGTCGGCCAAGACCTGGAGTTGCACGGACCGCGCCCGCGAATAGTCGCTCTGTCGCACGAGGGTCGCGGCGAGGTTGTAGCGGGCCTCGGTGATGTTGGCGTGGCCGGGGGGGAGCGCCTGCTCCCATAGCGATAGGGCCCGCTGCTGGTGCTCGAGCGCCCGCTCGTAGTCCCCCTGCCGCGAGTACGCCACGCCCAGGTTGACGTGGGCGGCCGCGGTCAGGGGGTGCAGCGGCCCCAACGACTCTTCCCGCTCGGCCAGCGCCCGTCGATGATGCTCGATCCCTTCCTCGGTTCGCCCAAGCTCCACGAGGCAGGCCCCGATCCCGATGAGCGGGCTGGCGGTCGAGGCCCCCGGGATCTGCTCGCGCAGCGCCAGCCCTCGCCGGTAGTACGCGAGCGCGTCCTCGTGCCGGCCGAGGTGGCGATGCAGCACCGCGATCACGTGGAGTAGATCGGCCTCCACCAACGGGTCACCGGCGCGCTCGAGCGCGGCGGCGGCATGCTTGGCCCAGACATCGAGCGCCTCCTGATACCGACCCTGGTGCTGACCCACCACATAGGTGAGCGTGGTGGCGGCCTTCGCCGCCAAGCCATCGAGGCCTTCGGCGCGCGCGTCGAAATAGGCACGACGCAAGGACTCGGCCGCCTCGTCGTGATCCCCGGTGCGCTCTCGAAGGCGCCCCACGGCCACCGCGGTCTGCACCTCGATCGGCGCAAAGCCGATCGCACGGGCACGCTCGTGCAGCTCGAGCGCGAGCTCCAGGCCGTCGGCATAGCGCCCCGCCAGCTCCCGAGCCCACACCTGATCGAGCTGCGCGCGGATCGTCTCCACCTCGACCTGGGCCCGTTGGTCGTCGGGCTCCCGCAGCTGCGCGTCCACGAGGCGGGCGACGAGGCGCTCATCCTCGCACGCCGACACGCTCGGCAGACGGCTCGCGGCCGTCGTCGCCCGATGCACCACCCCGGCATCGGCCGTGGCCAGGGTAGTGGCCAGGGCCTCGAGGTGACCGAGGCGATCGTCCAGGCAGCGCATGCTCGTGTCCATGACCGGCTCGCTGCGCACCCGCTCCACCAGCGTCGCCCGACAGATCCGGTCGTGGGCCGCCACCCACTGCGCGCCGTAGTCGTCGAGGACCGCCTCCAGGCGCTCCCAGGTGCCACGCGCGTAGACCAACCCCGTGCCCTCGATCGCCGCCTGCACCGCAGCCTTGGTCGACCGATCCCAGATCCCGTCGAGCCGACCCGACGCCCCCTGACAGACGACCGGCTCGGGCGGCGGGCTTGCAGCAACCGCGATCCCGCCGCCCACGGTCAGCGCGAAGGCCCCGCCCAGGGCCAGCAAACGCCGACGCCGACGCGCCACGCCGGGGCGCCGCAGCTGCTCCAGCAGCGCGTGCATCGACGAGAAGCGATCGCGGGGATCGGGCGCCAACCCGCGCTGCAGCGCTCGCTGCAACGCCAGCGGCACCTTCGCCTTCGTGGGCACGTAGGGCTGCGCTCGGCACTTGGCCCGCTGAAGTGCAGCGGGGTCGTCACCGCGGAACGGGCGGCACCCAAACAAGGCCTCCCACAGCGTCACGCAAAAGGCGTACTGGTCGCAGCGGTGGTCAAACGGGTCCCCTTCGTACTGCTCGGGCGCCATGTAGCTGGGCGTCCCCAGCACCGTGCCCGTCAGCGTCATCGAGTCAACCAACACCGCGTCGTGCATCACGAGCCTGCGGCTACTGCCCGACGCCGCCGGGATCGAGTCGCTCGCGGTCGAATCCATCGCCCGCGCCAGCCCGAAGTCGAGCACCCGCGGGCGTCCGCTGCGATCGATGAGCACATTGGAAGGCTTGAAGTCACGGTGCACCAAGCCCGCCTCGTGCGCCGCCGCCAGGCCGGCGCCGGCTCCGTCGAACACCGCCAGGATCGCCTCGCGACCGCGTACCTGCGCCGCGAGCCACTGGTTGAGCGTTCGACCTTCGACCAGCTCCATGGCGATGAACACCACCCGCCGCGGACCGCCGAGGGTCACCCCACCGATGTCGAACACGGGTACGATGTTCGGGTGGCTCAGCGCCGCCATCGCCTGCGCCTCGCGAGTCATCCGCCGCCGCGCCCGCTCGTCGGATTGACGATGCAACACCTTGAGCGCCACGAATCGGTCGAGCTGCGGGTCATGGGCCCGAAACACCCGCCCCATACCACCAGCGCCGATCTGCTCAAGGACCCTAAAGCGGCCGATCGTCGTGCCGATCGCCACGTCGGCGACCACGCTCGGCGGGACCCCCACGCTGATCGTGGGGGAGCCCAGTGGCGACCAGACGCTCGCATCACCCATCAACCTCGGTGCCTCTTTACGCTCCTGCGTGTCCCGCTCGTAGCATCCTGCCATCGGCGATCCTCGTCGACACTCTACCAGCCAACAACACACGTGACACAGCAGACTCGCGCACGAGGCCCCGGATCCGAAGGCGCCGAGTTCGACCCGAATCCTGGGATCGCGCACGCAAGGATATCCATGACCCAACGTCCACCCCCTTTTCCAGGGGGACCATGCACATCTCGTGCAAATACCATTGCTGAATGAATTCAGCCAGGTTCATTCTCCCATACGGCGCCCGCACCTCACGGACACACCACAAGCCAAACCTACGCCGCCATCCATGCCTCGCCGTACCCGAGTGGCCGACGTCATTGCGCGGTTACGCGCGCGGGTTTCGATCCTCGCTCGTCCCATGGGACATGCGATCGTTCCTCACGCGGCAGAGCACCATCACCTGTCGGTCTAGAGTCTTTACTCGGGAGACGGGACAAATTTCAGACTGACGCGCCGCCCTGCGCGTTCATGACCGGCAATTGGATCATATGACTTGAGTCCGCGTATCTGCGTCTCGAGCATCCCACCCAAGGGCAACCGCCCTGCCATAGCAATTGACGATATCCCGGAGCGCAAGGAACATGACCTCGTACGAGCTCGTGCGCGACTGGCAGCCGACAACCAATACGCCAGAGGATCGCCAAAGGCCATGCGCCATTTCGCCCACCACGAACACCCGCAGTGACCCACGCACTATCCACATACAGCGCTGTCCCAAATGTGACAGGCAGATTTCAAAATTGATCCACCCCCCATATTAAGATCATAATTAAGAGTCAGAACAGTAAGTTCTCTCGCACAATAAGTCAGTCGTGAATCCAAGAGATCTCGAGAAAACCATATCATTGAAGAACGAGGCCCCCTTTTCACCACCATCACGACCCGATACTGCAAAACACTATATGGCGCAGTTTCTAGCCGAGCTGCCCCAGCCGAACACGAGTTCCTCATCGGCACCGTGTCCGCACGCCGACGATGAACCGAAGGCGCCAAATGGCATCAACGAGCCGCACGACCCCTTCGACCGGGAGGTGGCGTGTGCCATGCGCAAGGCCCGCCAAGCCGATGATCTGCACCGCAGTGGCGTTGCCATCTCGGCCGGTCAGCGCGTCGGTCGCTATGTCGTCCTAGAACAACTCGGTCACGGAGGCATGGGCGCGGTCTTCAAAGCCTACGACAAGGGGCTCGATCGTCTAGTTGCGATCAAATTCTTGCACAACGAAGTCAACGAGGATAACACCATCCGCCTCAAGCGAGAGGCACAAGCACTCGCCAGACTATCGCACCCCAACGTAGTCCAGGTGTACGAGGTCGGAGAAGCTACGGGACAGACATTCATCACGATGGAACTAGTCGAAGGCCAAACCCTGCGAGAGTGGAAGAACGAGAAACCACGGGGATGGCGAGAATGCGTAGAGATCTACCTACAAGCGGGCCAAGGACTAGCCGCCGCACACAGCAAAGGGTTGATCCATCGAGACTTCAAGCCTGACAACGTGCTCATCGACGGTCGGAGCCATGTTCGAGTGCTCGATTTCGGCCTGGCGCGACAAACCGCGGACGTAACCGATAACCAGCAAGCAAGCCAAGTGATCGAGCTCGACAGACACGACAATCCGCTGGAAACCTCACTCACCGAGACCGGAACCATGATGGGAACGCCGGGCTACATGCCACCCGAGCAAATAAAAGGATACGAAGCCAACCCGAGGAGCGATCAGTTTTCGTACTGCGTAGCGCTATGGGAGGCAGTATACGACGAGCGGCCCTTCGCAGGGTCAACGCTCGTCGAATTGATGGCTGCAATCAGAGATGAACAGATAACCCCCTCGGCAAGAGGTCACGCCGTACCAATCAAGCTGCGGCAAATACTCATGAGAGGGCTCACTGCCACATCCGAAGATCGGTGGCCCTCGATGAGGGTGCTGCTCGAACAATTGGCGGGCCTCGTAACCCCGCGCAACCGACGCTGGCTCAGCCTGGGGACCCTCGGTGGACTGGCTACAATCGGCGTGGGGATATGGCTGGGTGCAAGAAGCTACGCCGAATGGGCAAACCGCTGCACAGGCGCTCATAGACAACTCTCCGGCATTTGGGACGATGCCCGACGTGAACAGGTCGAGAACGCCTTTGTAGGCACGGGACTGAGCTATGCGCCGGATGCCTGGGAACGGGCGGTACAGCCAGCACTCGACGACTACGCGAACGATTGGACCATTCAGCATATCGAAGCATGTGAAGCGACCAACGTACGAAAAGAGCAATCAACAGAGATGTTGGACCGGCGAATGGCATGCCTGAACAACGCAAAGCTGGAGCTCGACGCGACGGTTAAACTACTCATGGAGGTCGACGCAAAGGTGATGGACAAGACCCACGAGATCGTGGCGGAACTCCGCCCGCTCTCGCAGTGCGCGGATGTCGAAGTACTCGCCGCAGACACCCATCCGCCACTACCAGAGGAGAAGGATCTAGTGGCGGGAATTCGAGAGCTCCTGGCGGAATCGAAGGCCGAACGCAATGCCGGCCGCTACGCGATCGCCCAAGCAAGGGTCACGGAAGCCAAGGAACAGCTCATCGAGGTCGAGTACGGCCCGGTACATACCGAACAGTTACTAGAAGAAGGTCGAGTGCTTCAGGAACTCGGGCTCTACGAAGCCTCAGAAAATAGCCTGCAGCAGGCTCTGGGATCGGCATCACGATGGCATCAATGGCACGAGATGCAACAAATTGCCAATATGATGATTTACGTGGTCGGCACCCTGCAAAGTCGCATGCAAGAAGGCCTACGGTACCGAGAATTGGCGCAGGGATTGGCGGTGAACAACCCGACCGCAGAGGCGTTCTCGCGACACAACGTCGCCAACATCCTATGCACCCAAGGAAAACATGAAGAAGCGGAGGATGAACAATATAGAGCACTAGCGCTGCTCGAGAAGGCCCTGGGACCCGGACACCCCCGTGTCGCAGACTCGCGAAACACCCTTGCGATCATTCTATACGAACAGGGAAAATACGAGCAGGCGGAGCTCGAGCAACGGCGCGCATTGGCATCACTGGAAGAAGCGCTGGGACCCAAACACCCCCATGTCGCGAACTCGCGAGCCAATTTCGCCGCTACGTTACATGAGCAAGGCCACTACCGGGAAGCAGAACACGAACACCGAAGAGCCCTGGCGCTGCGGGAAGAGGGATTAGGACCCGACCACCCCCTCGTCGCGGAATCACGAGTCAATCTCGCCGCCATCCTCCACGATCGGGGCCGGTACGCAAAAGCAGAGCAAGAACACCGACACGCCCTGGTTGCTCTGGAACGGTCCCTGGGCCCTAAACACCTGCATACGGCCATGTCGCGGGCCAACCTAGCGACCACCCTCGGCGACCAAGGACGATACCTCGAGGCAGAGCAGGAGCATCGCGGCGCACTGGCGCTACTTGAAGAGATCCTCGGTCCCGAACACGCCTATGTCGCGATGTCACTGACCAACCTAGGCAACGCACTCCACGGGCAGGGGAGGTTTATCGAGGCCGAGACACTCCACAGAAGATCCCTGAAGATGAGAGAGGAAGCCCTAGGACCCGAGCACCCACAAGTTGCCTACTCACGAGAGGGCTTGGCGAGCGCTCTGTACGCTCAAAAAAGGTACGTAGAAGCCGAAGTGGAATGTCGGCACGCACTGAAGTCATTGGCAGACGCGCCAGGATCCGAGCATCCCCTCATCACCCCTTTGAGGGGCAAGCTCGCGGTCATACTGGGAAGACAGGGCCGGCTCGAAGAGGCCAAGGCGGAACATCAACGCGTACTGGCACGGTGGGAAAGAACACTGGGACCCGAGCATCCCTACGCCGCACGATCGCGAAGCAACCTCGCCGAAGTCCTGCTCGAGCAGGGTCACGCCGAGCACGCGCGGCGCCAAGCCGAACAAGCCTGGACACACCAACAACGAGACGATATCCCGGCCGAGCACCGAGCCCAGACCGCCTTCGTGCTCGCCCGGGCCCTGTGGCCCGACCACGCGCAGCGTGCTCGGGCCCGTACGCTCGCCGAACGAGCTCGCGATGGGTTCGCCGCACACGGCCAAGGCAGCAAGGACCAGCGGCTCGAGGTCGAACGCTGGCTACGACACCACCGTGCCCACCACTGACCTGCTCCTTGATCGAGCAATGGACCGCGACTGACCTCGGGCCACGGCCTCGACGACCATCGAGCTCACCTGCCTGCGCCCCGTCCCGCTACCCGCCCACCTCCCCGGCCATCAGCGCTTCCACTCGGGCCAGCTTCTGTTCGCGTCGGGCCATCCGGGTCGGTAGCACGGTGTCCAGCAGGTCCGTCATCGTCGCCCCCGAGAAGAAGCTGATCTGCTCCGACAGCCACAGATCCCGCCGCAACCCCCGGGCGACCGCACTCCTTGGCTCGGCCGCGGCCAGCTCGGACCGCAGCGACTCCCGCAGGCGCCGCAGCCCCGACTCGAACGCCGACGTCTCGCGACGCCGCCAGTCGATGTACAGATCGTCCACGCAACCTAGCTCGAGCATGCTGCGCTTGAGCGGCAGGTGGGCGCGAAACATGAAGGCGGACAGCTCATTGGCCTCGGCCGTCGCCAGCGAATCGTCGATGTGCCAAAAAGCCCGGCCGTCCTCGCTGCGACCCCGCATCACGAAGGCATGGACCTCACCCATGTGCCGGGCCTTCTCGAGGATCTGAGCATCGAACATGCGCATCTTTTGCGTCGTACGCAGCTTCGCCAGTCGATCGTGCCCCGCCACGATCGGCATCGTGGGCCAGGCCACGAGCACCCGATACCCACCGGGGATCTCGACCGCTTCGAAGGCGAGCATGCCAAATGCATCGTAGAGCATTTTGGCCGTGCGTTTGGCCGTGCTTGTCGAGCCCGAGCGCGGCGCCGGACTCGCCGTACCGATCGGCAACCTCGACCGCATGCCAGGCCCCGACCACCCGAACGCCCCTCGAACGCCCCTCGAACGCCCCTCGAACGCCCCTCGAACGCCCTCGACCCTCTCCCTCGAACGTCACCCCGGTGATCGCTCGGGGACGGTTCTGCTGACATTTCGGTCCACCCGGCGCCACCCCACACTTGCTCAGTCCGCCGTTTCCCGCCGCGCAGCAGCCCGCTCCAGCGCCACCAAGTGCTCGCGTCGCGGCGGGCCCCCCTGCCAGTCGGGACGCGACTGCGAGGCCGCAGCCACCACCGCAAGCCCCGCCCCAGGGGCAAGCTCGGCCAGCTGACGGTCAGCCTCGATCCGCTGCGACCCCACCTGAGCGTCACCCACCAATAGCACCACCCGACCGCGGGGCGAGAGCACGGACGCTATCGATCCGAGCATGTCCTCCACCTCGCGAGCCCACCGCCGCGCCGCGTGCTTGCCCCGCGAGAGGTTCCGCCGCGCCCCCAGCTCGGCCTGCCAAAGCCCCTCCACCGAGAGCCCGAGCCACGGGATACGTCGCGCGTGGTGGTCGGCGTAGTCGTAGGTGCCGCCGTAGGGCGGCGAGCTGAGCACCAGATCGAAGCGCCAGTGCCCCAGCAGCTCGGACAGCCGGCGCGCGTCGCCCTCGCAAAGCCGCGCAGAAGGGCCATCGGGGGGCGACTGCTCGGCGAGCTGCTCCCAGCGCCCCACCAGCTCGTCCACCTTGCGGGCGAAGAAGCCGGTCACCACCTTCTTGCCGATCGGTCGATCGACCGCACGCTCGGTGGTCTCGGCCCGCTGTCGCGAGAACTTGACCACGATGGCCGACAGCACCATCTGCAAGGCGCGACGCTCGAACCCGGCGGGCAGCGCCTCGATCTCCGCGTGCAGCCCCGCCAGCTCCAGCAACACGTGCGGCGCGTACCACTGCCGCTCGGCCGCCGAAAGCGGCGCCCGCACCCGCTGCCGCCGCTGCACGCGATCGAACGAGGCCTCGACCACCCCGGCCGCGACCCGAGCCAGGTGCTCGCGCTGGGCTTCGGTGCCCCGGGCACACTTGACCTCGGCCACGCGCAGGCCCAGCGGGTTCAGATCGACGCCGCACGCCCGCAGCCCCCGGCGACGAGCCTCCACCAACACCGTACCGCTGCCGCAAAAAGGATCGAGGAGCCGCGTGCGAGGCTCGGCCCACCGTTCGAGGATCGACCGGGCGATCGCATAGTGCATGCGCGCCGGGTAGCTATGGAACCCATGCGTGAGAGGATCGGGCGGGGCCCCGTGCACTGACTCGAGCGCCTCGACCAACGTCTGTGCGACCTCGGGATCGCCGTGAGCCTCGGCCCGGCCCCCCTGGTGCTCGAGCGCCCGACGACGGGACGATGGGTCCCGCCTGGTGCGGGGCTCACCTGTCAAACGGTGCGACGGACCCCGCCGCTGGCTGGGCTTGCCCATCAAATCACTACCGCGACGGGCTACGGCGCCCCATCGGCCCGGACGGGCTCGGACGGACCGGCCACCGAGTCATTGGGCGACGATGCGCTCGCCTCCGAGCCACGCGCCTCCGAGCCACGCGCCTCCGAGTTACCGGCGCTTAGCCCAACGGCCTTAGGGTCCATCTCCAGCTCTTGCGCCACCCGCCGGGCCGCATCCTCGACCACGCTCATCGCCGATCCTCGGCCACTGTGTCTGTCGGCGATGAGCTCCGCGACCACGCTGACCGCAATCTCCCCCGGCGTACGCCCGCCCAGCGCCAGCCCGATCGGCGCCCGCACGCGCGACAGGTCAGGCCACGATCGCCCCAGCTGATGCTCCCGCCGCAAGATCCGACCGAGCACCGCATGAACCTTGCGACGGCTGCCGATCATCCCCAGGTAGCGATGCGGACGCCGCAACAGGTGCGCCAGCGCCTGCTCGTCACGCGCATGATCGCGAGTGGTGATGATGACGTAGTCGCGCATGGTCAGCTCGGGTAGCGCGTCCGCGAGCTCGTCGACATCGTAGGAGCCGACGGTCACCTGAGCGTACGCGGGATTTTCGAGCAGCTCCTCGCGATCGTCGAGCACGTGCACGGAAAACCCGGCCGCCTCGGCCACGGGGGTCAACGCCTGGGCCACGTGCCCCGCACCGAGGATCACCAGCTTCATCCGGGGCTGCAACGCCTCCACGAACACCTCCATACTGCCACCGCAGCACATCGCCAGATCGCGCACCAGCTGCGCCTCCACCCGCCGCGGCTGACCATCGCGCATGGTCATGCGGCAGGTCGCCAACACCTTGGCCTCGATGGCTCCCCCCCCCACCGTGCCGACGATCTCGCCGTCGTCGTGCACCAGCATGCGCGCGCCGAGGATCTGCGGCGCCGAACCCTGACGACCGATCACGGTCGCCAGCACCGCCCGACCGCGACGACCTTCGAGCACGGCGACCACCTCGCGCGCGACCTCGAGGGCCTGAGCACCACCGCGTAGTGGCTTGGTCGGAGGTGGAACGTCGATCATCTGGCGGAGTCTACACTGGACCGAATGGTGCCAGGTGCGCTCCTGTACATCTTGGGGTACGGTCGAACGCACGATGTCCAACGCGTTCATCGCCCGGGAGCCGGCGCCACGGTACCTCACCTCGGCCGTCGATCCCGACCATATCTGGGCGCTTCAGGGAGCGACCTGGGCCGACGTCGAGCGGCTGACGGAACTCCGGGGGGAGAACCCGACGCCGCGCTTCACCTTCCTCGATGGAGACCTCGAGATCATGAGCCCGTCGCGCTCGCACGAGCAGATCAAGTCCACGCTCAGCCACCTGATCGCCGGGTGGTGTCTCGAGCGCGGGATCGACGTGTCGGCGTATGGCTCATGGCAACTTCGAAGCAGGACGAGCGCTCGCGGCATCGAGCCCGACGAGTGCTACGTGGTCGGCGACGTCTCCGACCCGCGGGTTCCCGACCTGGCGATCGAGGTGGTGTGGACCTCGGGCGGGATCGACAAGCTGAAGATCTATCGCACGCTCGGGATCCGCGAGGTCTGGTTTTGGCGAGACTGGCGACTGGAGGCGTTTGCGCTCCGCCCCGAGGGGTACGAGGCGATCGAGCACAGCGAGGTCTTGCCCGGGCTCGACCCGCAATTCTTGCTGCGGTTCGTGAGCATGCGGCCGATGACCCGCGCGGTGCGAGAGCTCCGGGCGGCGATGCAACCCTAAGCTCGGCCGCTCGAACGGTACGAACGTCCAGTCCTGACAATCGCGCGCAATGCACCATCGCTCGGATGGGACCATCGGCATCGATCCCGTCCCGTCATCGGAAGATCCGAAGAACTCGACGCGCGAGTGGTCATCCGATCCATGGGAGCCCCAAACCCCCACCAAGGATCATCGAGTTCTCATCGAATTTGGTTCGCAACTCGCAGGGTCGGTAGCCTGGTTACCCCTGAACCAGGATCGTGAACATCCAGGATCGTGAACATCCAGCGGTCGTGACAGTTGTTCAGGCAATGGGGACGTGGGCAGAGTCGGGTGACGGCCAACGATGACCGAAACGACAGTGACGAGGCGGTCGAAAGCGGTAGTTGCGATGGAGCACAAGGCGAAAAGAGGCCCCCAAGGACGAGTACTCCAGGGATACTTTCGGATCGAACGGTTCCGCCCCCGGGCGGCCCCCCCGACGGCGGGGCCGACGGGCTTTGGCCGCTCGAGCCCGCAGGTACCACGACCCGACCTGCTGCCCGCCCAGCTGCGTCCGATGACCGCGCAGCCCAAGGCTCCGCCCGGACCAAGCGCGACGAGGAGCCGGGGGCCACGCCCCGATCTGCTGCCCGCCAAGCTGCGACAGATGACCGCTCAGCCCAAAGCTCCAGCTCAATCGGGTGGAGCGTGGAGCGGAGCGCCGCGGCCGGAACTGTTGCCGGGCATGGGGCCCGCGAGGGTGAACGGACCCCAACGGGCCGCACAAGCGCGCGCCAACCACGGCGCATCGGTCACCCCGGTCCCCCCAGGACAGCTGCGTACGATCGGCGAGGGCCGCCCCCTCGAGCCGGAGATCCAGCAACACATGGAGCGCTTCTTCGAGACCGACTTCTCGGGGGTACGCGTGCACGAGGGCCCCGCCGCGTCGGCGATGGGAGCCCTGGCGTTCACGCTGGGCGAACAGCTCCACTTTGCGCCCGGCCTCTATGATCCGGCGAGCCGCGAGGGCATCGAGCTGCTCGGCCACGAGCTGGCCCACGTCGTGCAGCAACGCGAAGGACGGGTCGGCAACCCGTACGGGCAAGGCGTGGCGATCGTCCAGGATCCACAGCTGGAGGCAGAAGCCGATCACATGGGACGTCTGGTCGCGCAGGAGATCTGGTCGCAGGCGCCCGTCAGGGCGACAGCACGGCGCAACGGCGCAAGGATCATGCAGAGCAAGCGACGTGCCCCCGGGATCCAACCAACGCAACCGGGGTCCCGTCCCTCCCCTCTCGGACCACGGGCGCCAATGAAACGCCCGGGTCCCCTGCCCCGCACGGGAGACCGCGTCAGTGATGCGGCAGTCCAAAGAGCCACGGCCCACGTCGCCGCCAACAAGCGATGCACGATCGATGGCCTCACGGGCACGGGGAACGACTTCAAGCCGATGGACAACGGCTGGGAGCAACTGAGCGCGACCCAGATCGAAACGTTCTGTGACGAAGATACCGATTATCCGCTCTGGCACGTAGGCGCAACGACGATCGATCACCCGTGTGCGTACCATGGCACCTGGGCATTCGGGGGCAGGACCGTAGTGTTCTTCCGGTACTCACCCACCAAGCAAGATCGGAAGAACGAGTCGTGGGTCGGGCCCAACGCGCACAAGGCCCCGCGCTCACAGCTGTTGATCAAATACCAAAGGCTCACGCAACAGCAGCTCACCCCCACGGTCTGGCGAAGGAGCGCCCATAACGAGATCGCCATCGACTTCTGCCTGGAGACGTCAAACGCCACCCCCAAGAAGAAGACACGGTGCTTCTTGTCGAGCGCCTGCGTGCAGGCCCACGGGCTACCCGACGACTGCTTCGAGCTGACGACCCTCCGTCGGTTCCGCGACGGCTACCTACAAAGTCTCCCCACCGGGCCAGCGACCATCGAGCAGTATAACGATCTGGCGCCCCGGATCCTCGACGGGATCGACCGGTGCCCAGACGCCGACGCCCGGCTCGAGGCGCTCTACGACGAGCTGGTGGCGCCCTGCGTGCGCTTGATCGTCTCCGAGCAGCCTCACGCCGCGCTCGAGCTCTACGAGGCCCAGGTGCGCGCCCTCGAGCACCGGTACCTGCGCGACGACGACACGGAGTCGTGACGATACACCCAAGGGCGAGTCACCGATCCGAAGACGGCGTAGCCCCAAGGCGCGCCGCGGCCATTGACCGAGCGACCTCGGTCGGAGGCCTACCGCAGCGCGCCGCCTCGGCCAGCACCTCGCCGAGCGTGGCCTCGATCGCCTCGATCGCCTCGGCCACCCGAGTCCGCACCGCAGCCCCGGTCCCTTCCCGCACGGTGAGCACTCCCTCGATCACCGCCCCCGCGCTCACCACGATGTCGGGCGCGTGCACGATCCCCCGCGCGTGCAAGCGCCGGGTATCGGCCGGCGTGGCCAGCTGGTTGTTGGCCGAGCCGCACACCGCCCGGCACCGCAGCCGGTCGATCGTCGCTTCGTCGAGCCCTCCGCCCATCGCACAGGGCACCAGCACGTCGCATGCCTGCTCGGGCAGCGCATCCGGCTCGACGATCTCCACCCCGTGCTGCGCCGCGGCACGACACGCCCGCGGATCGAGATCGGCACCGATCACCCGCACGCCCTGGGCCCGCAACGCTCGCGCCAGCGCCTCGCCGACCGCACCGAGCCCCTGGATCGCAACCGTCCGCGGCTGCCCGGGGGCGAAGTCGAGCGCCCGCCAGATCGCACGCAGCCCGGCATGCACCCCGGCGGCCGTCGACGCCCCGGCATCGTTGCCCTCTGGGTTGACGTGGGAGCACACCCGACGCACCGCCCGCAGCTGCGCCGGTCCCGTTCCCACGTCGGGGCCGCACACGTAGTCCCCACGCAGCGCCGCGATCTCTTCGCCCAGCGCCTCGTAGGCGCGCGACCACTCCACGGAGGGCTTGGGCGGCGACTCCGACATCAGCACCACCGTCTTGGCCCCTCCGGCCGCGAGCCCAGCCAGCGCACACTTGTGGCTCATCGCCTCCGCGAGCGCCAAGGCGTCGTCGAGGGCGGCCGCCTCGTGATCATATCGCCGGCGGCGGATCCCCCCGAACGCCGGCCCTCGCCGGGTCGAGTGCACGGCCACGATCGCCCGTAGCCCCACCGCCGGCCGCTGCACGACGATCAAGCGCTCGTAGTCGCTCCCGACGCCCTGGCGGCCAAACAGCATCGCCCGACGCTACCACGCCGCGGCTCGGGGCAGATCCTCGGGTCTGCAGCTGAATGGCCGCCCCTCAGGACGGACCCGAGCGCACGGCTCCTCCTCGCCCCTCGTGCCTCACGAAAGCAGCGGCTCCAGCGGTCCGACCACCGGCGTCGATCCCTCTGTTCCGAAGTCGTCCCGCGGCACGCCGACCGCGTGGGCCATCGTGTTGAGGAAGTCCGCCCACGACCGCCCGAACTCGAAGTCGTGATAGCGCCCGCCGAGCCGCAACCCCAAGTTCGATCCCCCGATCACCACCCCCACATACGGATGGTGCGGCCGGGAGTGGTGCGCGGTCCCATTCTCGTTCAGCCACACGATCACCGTGTTGTCGAGCACCGTGCCGTCGCCTTCGGGTACGGCGGCGAGACGATCACACAGCTGGGCGATGAGCCCCGCATAGAAGTTGTGGATCGTATCCTGCTTTCCCGCCACCGGATCGGTCCCCCCGTGCCCCAGCGCGTGCTTGCCGAGCGAAAACCCCAGCCCGTGGTAGGCAGAACCAAAGCTGTCGCCCGAGGAGGCGAGGATCGTCACCACCGGGGTCAAGCCGCAGATGATCGCGTGGGCCGCCAGCTCGAAGAACCCCACCGAGCGGGCCTCGACGCTGTCGGGCGGCAAGATCAGCCCGGGATCGAGCCCGGGGATCTGCGCGCCGCACTCGTTGATCTCGACCCCGTGGTCTTGCATGTACATGATCCGCTCCTCGAAGCGGGCGAACTCGTCGACCGAGCGCTGGAACTTCTCCCGCTCGGGCCCCGCGAGCTGCCCCTCGATCTGCCCGATGTCGTGGCGCAGCGAGTCGAACAGCCGCATGCGACGCAGCCGGCCGGCCACCGCAGCGGGATCATTGCTGGCCAGCCCCAGGGTGCTGGCATAGGCGGCGACCGGATGCCCAAAGGACGCGACGGGCACGAGTCGACCCGCGGCGAGGTTGCTCTTGTCGACGGACAGTGACTTGTTGGCGGCGAAGTGCAGGCTCTTCCACGGGTACGTCGACGCCAGCCCCGCGGCGATCTCCTGATCGATGGTGGCGGCTCCAGGCGCCCCGTGCTCGTTGCTCCCGACGTTGGGCACGCAGCTGAGCCCGGTGTAGCCGTGGGTGTGTCCCCGGCCGTCGCGCAGCTCGAGGCCCGCCGCGATCGCGATCTGATCCTGGTAGGGCGTGAGCGCCGTCATGCTCGACGACAGCGCGGTGATGTTCGTGCCGCTGGTCTCGGGATACGGCGCGTACCAGCCGTTGCCTTCGATGACGAACACGATGCGCCGCGGCATTCCCTGGGCCCCCCGCGCCTCGTGCACGAGTCGGTCCGCCAGGGGCAACAGGGCCGCCCCACCCATTCCCAGCGCGGCTCCCTTGAGCCAGGCGCGTCGCGTCCACGAACTGGTTGCTTGCGTCGACATGATCCTCGTCTCCACTCGTCGGTCTGGTGCGTCCGGTGTGCGTCCAGTGTGCGGCTAGTCGTCCGCGTCGGGGTTACAGGTCTCGGCCGCCGGGAACCGATAGAGAAACTCATCCGACGTCAAAAGAGCGACGATGACCTCGGTCAGATCCCCCTCGGTCTCCAGGTACACCTGCTCCAGCTCGCTCAGGCCGCAGGCGTCCGGGTAGGCCTCGTCCCGCCCCATGAAGCCGCGGAACGTGTTGCGGACGACGCAGTGGCGAACCTCGGTAGAGTCGGCCAGGCGCTCGCTGAGCGCCCGAGCGTCGGCGACCGTGCCATCGGCGTCGGCCGTCCCGATGAGCTCCCCGCTCGTGACCACCGGCGCCCCGTTCTCGAGCTCGCGAAACCGGCCGATGTGATCGTAGCGCTCCAGCGGCAGCCCAATAGGATCCATCAGCTCGTGGCACGCCGCGCAGCCGGGATCGGCCCGGTGCTCCGCGAGCCGCTCGCGCATCGTCCCCGCCTCCGGACCCGGCAGATCGACGACTACGCCCAGCGGCAGCTCGGGGATGACCTCGCACAGCAGCTGGTTGCGGACGAGCTTCCCCCGCCGGATCGGATCGGTCTGGCTCTGGTGCGCCCACAGGGTGAGGAAGGACCGCTCGGTCAGAAATCCCACCCGCTGCTCCTGCGGCGGCGGGTCGACCGGCTCCCCGTCCTCGCTCACGTCGACCATCGGGTCGAGCAGCAGCGCGTCGATGAAGCTGGCGCGCTGGGCCAGCTTGTGCGCCAGGACCCGATCGGTGGGGGCCGTCATCGCGCTCGGCTTGCCGTTGTCGTTGTTGGCGTCGTCCCGCACGACATTGGCCACCGCCGCATAGCCCAGCCAGTCGCGCATGAACTGGGTCAGCCGGTTGTTGCCGCCTCCGTTGGCCTCGAGCTTGGCGTCCAACAGCTCGCGTACGTGCGCCTCGACCTGCTCGCGGGTCGCCAGGCCTCCTTGCTCGGCGGCCGCGGACAGCTGCGGGTTGGGGCGGCCCTCGATCGTGTAGGCGATGGCATCGGCGATCTCGTGCGGGGCCAGCCGCACCCGCCCCTCCTCGTCGACCGACGCCGGATCGCCCAGCTCGGTCAGGAAAAGCGAGTATGGCGACACCACGATGGCCTCGACCCCCAGGCCCAGCGCCTGCTCGTCACCCAGATCGGCCGCCGAGTCGAGCACCAGGGCCACGTAGCGGTCGAGCTCGGGCTCGGTCAGGGTGCGGCGGAACATCCTCTGCCCGAGCTCCGACAGGCGCTCCCGCACGCAGACCTCGTCGAGCTGCGCAAAGCAATCGCTCCACTTGTTGCGCGTCTTCAGCCAGACGACCAGCTCCTCCAGCTGGCCCATCAGCAGGGCAAAATTGGCGTCGGCGAGGGTGTAATCCCCCGCGTAGGTGCGAAATGGAAACCGGCCGTCGACACCGGTAGAGGCAAAGGGGTTGGGCGCCTGGAGGTGCTCGACGGCCGAGCCGAACGCCCGCTTGAGCATGCCGGCCCAGTACTGGCCATCGACCAGCCGCACCCGCTGCCGCGACGCCCCCCGGTCAGTCTGGGGGTCACACGCGAACAACTCGTTGTGATCGAGCCGGTTGGGATCGAGACGAATGCAGCCCTCGTCAGGCTCGTCGGGCTCGTCATCCTCGCTGGAGCCCGCGCCGGTCTCCGCATCATCGTCCGATCCGGATCCAGCCGATGTGGTGCTCTGCGCCCCCATCCCTGTGCCTGGATCTCGTCCTGGCGACCAGGTGCTCCCTTGGTAACACCCCGGCAAGATCCCCACGGTCGTGATCACCCAAAGTCGTGGGATCGTCGTCGCTATCGCTCGTGTCTTCATCGTTCACTACTTGCTCATGGGGTCGGACGACCACGCGGGCCGGGCTCGGATCGAGGCCCCGAGCTCGGGGCAGCGAGCTCCGGGCGACCACCGAACGCCGGGGCCGCACGGCGATCCAAAGGCATCGACGCCGAGTCAGCGGACAGGCCGCAACGCGACCATCACCCGGGCAGTCCCCGCCCGAGGATCGATCCGTTAAGCCATCTGTGCGAGACTCGCTACCAACCCTACACGCGCGTGCGCTCCACCAAGGAGGGCCGCACAACGAGCGGTGCCGTCGAGCGAGGCCCGGGTGATCCCCCCGCGCATCACTCGAGTACCGGCCCGGACCCTGGCATCGAGCGGAGCATCACCCCGCCGTCGGTCGCTCGCTCGACCCTCGCTGGTACTCTTGACTAGATGCCCGTGCCCAGAAGTCGCGCCTTTTGCTGCGCGAACTCCTCTTCGGTCAATAGCCCCGAGATCCGCAGCTCGTTGAGCTTCTCGAGCTCGGCCTTGAGCTGATCGACATTGCGCGAGGCCGCCGCGGGGGGGGCGATCGGCGGCGGCATCCCCGGCGCATGCGGCCCCGGGTAGGGCTGGGGCCCATAGTTGGTAGGCGGCATTCCGTAGGGCGCATAGCCGGCATGCGGTGGCAGCATGTTCACCACCACCGGCGGCGGCAGCATGTTCGCCCCGTTGTAGCGCCTATCGAACTCGTCCTTGTCCATCAGGGCGAGCACGAAGAAGTCGATGACCCCCAAGAACGCCGGAATGAACGTCAGGCTGAACAACAAATAAAGGACCCCTGCACCGATCCGCCCGAGGTAGAACTTGTGCACCCCGATGCCCCCCATGAACAGGGCCAGGATCGCCGCGACGTTCTTGTCCTTCATCGATGATTCGCCTCCATGGGGAGCTCCTGCGCCTGGCGATCGGCCAAGGTCATCGCCCCTCCGGGCAGGGCGCTGCCATACTCGGTGATCTGCGCTCGGTAGACCCACTCACCCGAGTCGAGATCGAGATCCTCGACGACCTGACCGGCGTCCTTCATGACCACGAGCGTCTCGAGGAGCGCCGACTCGGTCCACCGCAGCTGCGCCAAGAGGCGCTCGAAGGTGAAGTCGCCCCCCTGCCCGAGCACGGCCTTGACCCGGCGCGCTCGCTCGGCGAGCACCGCGGCCGAGGACGACGGGGGTAGCGCCCGGGGCTCCTCCACCTGGCGTCCCTTGCGCTTGAGCAGCCCGAGCAGGGCCACGCCACCCCCCACGGTGATCATGCTGCTGAGCGCAACGACCCCAAAGAACCCCACGTGCATCACCAGCGCCCCGAGCCCACCGACCGCCGCCAGAGCGAGACCGCCCATCACCATGGCACCTGGAGACAACGACGAATCGGCGACCCAATCGCGCAGCTCGGTCCGGGGCGCAGACGCGGGCGTTCGATCATTGACGTGAACCAGGCCCGGCCCCTGAGTCTGCACCTGGAGCTGTGCCACCGGGATGCGCGCCATGCCCATAAGCTAGCACCCCCAACCCCGCCCAGCGGGAAGAAAATCCCGCGTCGCGAAGCCCGCGCGGGCTCCGGGGACACGGCATCGTTCGCGGCCTACGCCCCCGTCGGAGACTCTTTGGGCACCAAAGGTCGACTCGACGACCCCGGGGCCACGACGTTGCGGTCCGCGGGTGCAACGACATTGCGTGAGCCACGCTACAGGAACCGAGCACAACGAACCGAGCCCACGATCCGAAGCGCAAGACCCGAGCGCAAGACCCGAGCACAAGATCCGAGCACAAGATCCGAGCACAGGACCCAAGCGCAAGATCCGAACCCAGTGATCCAAGCGATCGATCCCCCACTCGGAGACACGACCCCCTTGCGCACCGTCCCGTCTTCTCCCGTCCCGCCGCGGCTCGATCCGCTCCGGCGGTGAAGACACCGATCACCCCGACCAAAGACGATCGCGGCATCGCGCCCCCGCGTTGTTCTTCCCCTGACCCCGATGTTTGCTCGATGAGCACCCCCCACCAACTCCTCGCTTTTTGGTACCGTTCCCTCGTCTTGGCGATGAAGGGTTTGACTTCACGGAGGCTTCCGACCGCCGCGGCCGCGTTCGCCGTGCTCACCGCGGGGTGCGGAGCGCTCGACCGCTTCGAGGATGGCGGCGCAACGGTGTTCGTGTTCGCGACGCACCACGCCACCCCGGAGGACGGCGTCTTCCCGAACCGGGGCGACGACGCCCTGCCGCGAGAATTCGACTCTACCGACGGCTGGACGGTCACCCTGTTCGAGGCCTACGTGACGGTCGCCGCGGTCACCCTGGTCGCCTGCAGCGGCACCGAGTACGAGCTCAACATGTTCTGGGGCCCCTGCCCCGAGGATTTCAAGGATCAGGATCTGGCCACCCTGACCGTGGCCGGCACCCGCGTGGGCGACGGCGACTACTGCGGGCTGCGGGTGACCTACGACGCCTACCAGATGCCGGTCATCGACCAAGAGGCCGAGGAGACCCGCCACGAGACGCCCGACAATCCCATGGTGGAAGGGGCCACCATTTACATGCGAGGCGCCGCCCAGATGGGCGACGCAGAACGCATCGACTTCGATCTGACGTCGAGCGAGACGGTCGTGGTCGACCTCGATCTGAGCGAGATCGAAGGTGACAACGCGCCGTTCAATGTGGCGCATCGCGAAGACTTCCCCAAGGAACTGCTGATCTCCAAGACCTACGACCGCTTCTTCGACGGGGTCGACTTCAATACCCTCGATCCCGCGGCGGTCGAGGGCCAGTTCGCCCGGATCCTCGCCGAACAAACCCGGGTCTCGGAGGGCACCAACGTCACCCTCGACGAGGACGAGATGGCGCCGTCGATGGACGACGAGACCGGCAGCTAAGGCGGTTTATGCCGAGGCCGGCTCGGGATGCGCGACTGCGTCGCGCCCGGCCTCGGTCTTGCTATGTGGAGACGCGGGTGCGCGGTCACGCGGGTCGCGGATATGCGGCCCGCCGATACCATGATTCGGGTCACGGCCCGCGTAGCGAGTCGTCGTCGAGCGACGGAAGCTCGGCACGATCGTTCGATCCTCGTGGGGTCGTCGCGCCGCCGGAGGGCTCTTCGTCGTTCGAGTCGTCGCCCCCATCGAATAGAGCGTCGACCGGGTCACCGGGCCCGAGCTCCCCGCCATCGTCGTCGCCGGGCGTATCGTCCCCGTACAGATCGAGCAGCACGTCACCGGGCGGAAGCGCGGCCGGAATCGCCTCGTCGACCGGCTCGGTGCCCGCCAAGAAGTACTCGTCGAGCGTCTCCCCCAGCGGCAACGGCTCGCCAGTCTGAGGATCGACGGCCGGCGTGGTGGGCGCGAGCAAGCCCGAGGCGGCGTCGAGCCGCCGCACCCTGACGCTGGGCGGCGGCACGAAGGGCTGCGCCGTGTCGGTCTTGGCCGCCTCCATCGCCGCGAGCCACACGGGGATCGCCGAGCGCCCGCCCGCCTCCCCCTTGCCCAGCGGTCGCGGGGTGTCGAAGCCCACCCAGGCCACCGCGACCCGGTCGGGGGTGAAGCCGGCAAACCAGGCGTCTTGCACGCTGGCCGAGGTGCCCGTCTTGCCGGCCACCGGGCGGCCGAGCTTCTTGGCCCGAACCCCGGTGCCCGACTGGACCACGCTTTGCATCATGCTGGTGAGGATGAAGACGACGTCGGCCGGCAGCACCTGCTCGGGCTCGACCGACAGCACCCAGTCGTCCTTGCCGCCCACCTCCACCCGCGTGATGAGCCGAGGCTCGATCCGTGAGCCGCCGCGGGCCAAGGTCATGTAGGCTCGCATCATCTCGAAGGGCTGGACCTCGGTGGTGCCTAGCGCCAGCGACAGGTGAGGAGGTAGCTCGGTCTGCACGCCGGCGGCATGCGCGAAGGCATGCACCGCGTCGAAGCCCACCCGATCGAGCAGCTTGATCGCGACGGTGTTGACCGACTTGGTCAGCGCAAAGCGCATGCGGATGTCCCCACGGTAGACGTCGCGCTCGTAGTTGGTGGGCATCCACTTGTCGTAGATCTCGGGGGAATCGGAGATGAGCGACGCAGCGGTCAGCTCGCGGCTTTCGATCGCGGCCCCGTAGACGAAGGGCTTGAACGACGACCCCGGCTGGCGCTTGGACTGCAGCACGCGGTTGAGCTGAGCCCGCTGATAGCCAAAGCCGCCCACCATCGCCAGCACGTCGCCAGACGCGGTGTCGGAGACGACCACCGCGGCCTCGGGCCCGCGCAGCTCGGCCTGCACCCAGCCAGGCGGCACCCCCTCGCCCGAGAGGCGCCGCACGAAGACCCGCATGATCGCCCCGGGCGGAAACTGCTCGGCCAGGCTCTTGTCGGGGTCGCGGAAGCGAGAGCTGGGCGGCACGCGCACGAACACAGAGGCCTCGCCGACCGTGCCGGTGACCGCGTCGGGCGGCAGCACGGTGTCGCCCGGTGGCTCGCCCAGGATCATCGAGTAGCGCTGCCCCACTCGCAGCGGACCGTCGACCTTCTGGGCCTGCCGCAGCGCCTTGGGCTTGGCCGGCGAAAGATCGCGCCCGTGGTGCTGCCGAGTGTCCAGCTGCACCAGCGCGTCGCGCAGGCCCTGCCGGGTCTGGCGCTGAACATCGAGATCGACGGTGGTCCACACGGTGGCCCCCATCCGCGAGAGCTCTTGCTCGCCGTAGTGCTGCACGAGGCGACGGTGGGCCTCGTCGACGAACTCCTCGGCGCCCGGCTCCACCCGGGCCACCACGGCGGGCTCGGCCACGATGAGCTCCGCAAGCGGCATCGCCAAGAAGCGCTCGGCGTCGGCCTGGGCCAAAAAGCCGTGCTTGACCATCTGCTCGAGCACGTAGACATGCCGCGCCTTGGCGCGCTCGGGGTTCTTGTAGGGCGAGTCGCGGCCAGGGGCCTTGGGCAGCGTGGCCAGCAGCGCAGCCTGGCCCACGTCGATCTCGCGCACGCTCTTGCCAAAGTAGTAGCGGCTGGCCTCCTCGATCCCGTAGCGACCATGGCCCAGGTAGATCTCGTTGAGGTAGAGCTCGAGGATCTCCGGCTTGGTCAGCGCCTGCTCGAGGCGGCGCGCCAAGACGAGCTCTTGCACCTTGCGCTCGAAGCTGCGCTCGGGCGAGAGCATGAAGTTCTTGACCACCTGCTGGGTGATCGTGGACGCCCCCTGCTTGATCTTGCCCGCCTTGACGTTGGTGATGAGCGCCCGGACCATCCCCATGTAGTCCATGCCCTCGTGGCGATAGAAGTCGGAGTCCTCGGCGGCGAGGAAGGCGTCCTCCACGTGGCTGGGGATCTGCTCGTACTCGATGAAGGTGCGCCGCTCGGTGAACAGCTCGCCGACCAGCCGCCCGTCGCGCGCGTGGATCCGGGTGATCTGCGGCGGCCGATAGTTGCGCAGGGCGTCCTCGTCGAGCGCGTCGAGATCGCGGCTGTAGTACCAGAACACGCCGACCACCGCGGCCACCGAGCCCAGCACCCCGAGCACGAAGAGCACGGTCAGGGTGATGAGGGTGATCTTGACCGCACGGGACGGACCCCGGCGCCCGGGAGGCAGGCGACCGTCAGCGGGCACGACGGCCCTCCGTGGTGTTCGGGGCGGTGTCCGGGGCCCTGCCTGGGCCCCCGTCCCGGCTCCCGCCCCCGCCCAACAGACCCCGCACGAGGCGCTCGTCGACACTGCCGGCGTAGTAGCAAGCCCGCAAGGCGGCCCGCTGCTCGGGGCCCAGATCACCGGTGGGCTCACCGGTGGGCTCACCGGTGGGCTCACCGGTGGGCCCGCCCGCGCCCCCCAACGCCCGCTTGCGCCGCATGACCTCATAAAGTGAGATCGCGGCGCAGACGGACACGTTGAGGCTCTCGCTCATGCCGACCATGGGGACGAAGAACAGGCCGTCACAGGCCTGCCGAGCCGCCCGCGACAAGCCGCGCTGCTCGTTGCCGAGCAGCAGGCAAAGGGGCTGGTCGATCGGAAGACGCGTCACCGGCATCGGTCCATCCATCGCGGCGCCATAAAGCGCAAAGCCCTGCCGTCGGACCTGGGTCAAGAACCCCTGGAGCCCGGCGTGGTGGTGGGTCTTGACCCAGTGAAAGGCCCCCTGGGTGGTGGCCCGGGCATGCAGCGCTCGCCCCTCGGCGGCGATGACGTGCACGCCCAGGGCCCCCAAGGCCTCACACGAGCGCACCACCGCCGCGGCGTTGTGGGGATCGGAGGGGGCCTCGACCGCGACGTGCACTGAGCCCATACGGCCGGCGACGACCGCGTCGATCTTGGCGCGTCGAGCCTCGGTGACATAGGGCGCCAGCGCCTCGGTCACCCGCTGCGCCCCGTACTCGTCGACCAGCGACTGTGCCGCGTGCAGGTCCATGGACCGCGGGCACTATGGCACGAGCGACGAGCCCTCGGCGACCTTGGCGTAGGTGCAAAGCTCGGCCAACGCCTCCTGGCACGCGCGCAATTGCGGCTCCCGACGCCGGCCGCCGCTGGCGGGTACGCGCACCGCGACCCGGTCGGCCCCCATAAGCCGCAGCCGGCCGTCGGTGGCGTCGGCCAAGCTGGCGGCGGCGGCCCCACCAAGCGGGGTCGTCGGGGACAGCCGCACGCTGAAGCGACCGCCGCGCAGCTCGAGGGCCAGCGCGTGCAGCATGCGACCGTAGGTCTTGCACGCCATCACCAAGCCCAAGTGAACCGCCTCCATGGGAGGGTCGCCGAAGCGGTCCCGGATCTCTTCCATCACCGCGTCGACCCCGTCGATGTCGCGGGCGCTCGACAACCGCCGGTAGAGGTCGAGCCGCTGCCCGGTGTCCTCGACGTAGGTGTCGGGCAAGAAGGCGGCGACGTCGAAGACGATCTCGGGGTCGGTCTCGTGGACGATCGGCTGGCCCCGCAGCTGCGCCACCGCCTCGGACAGGATCCGCGAGTAGGCCTCGAAGCCGATCGCCTGGATCTGGCCGCTCTGGCGCCCCCCGAGGATCTCACCCGCCCCGCGGATCTCGAGATCCTCGCTGGCCACGGCAAAGCCCGAGCCCAGCTCGGCATACTTCTGGATCGCCTCCAGGCGCCGCCGGGACTCGGCCGAGAGCTTCTCGAGGGCGCCGACCATCAGGTAGCAAAAGGCCCGCAGCCGCGAGCGGCCGATCCGACCGCGTAGCTGATAGAGCTGCGACAGCCCGAACATGTCGGCCCGCGCGATGAACATGGTGTTGGCCCGCGGAATGTCCAGCCCGCTCTCGATGATGGTGGTGGACACAAGCACGTCGGCCCGATGCTCGACGAAGTCGATCATGGTCTTTTCGAGCATCGGGGCGGGCATCTTGCCGTGGGCGACGAGCACCCGGGCCTCGGGGACCAGCGCGCGCACCCGGACGGCGTGCTCCTCGATCCCCATGATCTTGGGCACCACGTAGAACACCTGCCCCCCTCGGGCCAGCTCCTTGCGGATCCCCTGCTCGATGACCGTGTCGCTTTGCCGGGTGAGGAAGGTGCGGACGGCCAGGCGATCCACCGGCGGGGTCATGATGAGGCTGACCTCCCGGATCCCCAGCAGCGACATGTGCAGCGTGCGGGGAATCGGCGTGGCCGAGAGCGTGAGCACGTCGACCTTGGTCTTGAGCTTCTTGAAGCGCTCCTTTTGGGCCACGCCGAAGCGCTGCTCCTCGTCGATGACCAAAAGACCCAGGTCGGAGAACCGGACGTCACGGGACAACAGCCGGTGGGTGCCCACGACCACATCGACGGTGCCCTGGCGGATCTCGGCCACGATCCGCTTGCGATCGACGGCGCTGACGTAGCGGTTGAGGTGCTCGACCCGCACGCCGAAGCCCTCCATCCGATCGGCAAAGGTGTGGAAGTGCTGCTGCACCAGCACGGTGGTGGGCGCCAGCACGGCCACCTGCTTGCCGGCCAGGGCGGCCCGGAACGCGGCCCGCAGCGCGACCTCGGTCTTGCCGAAGCCCACGTCGCCGCAGACCAGGCGATCCATGGGCCGCGGCCGCGACAGATCCTGCTGCACCGCGTCGATCGCCTCCTGTTGATCGGGGGTCTCCTCGAAGGGGAAGGTGGCCTCGAAGGCGGCGTAGGTCTCGCCGCCGGGGTCGAAGGCGTACCCGTCGAGGGCCTCGCGCTGGGCGTAGATCTGCAGCAGCTCCTCGGCCATCTGCCGCACCTCGGCCCGCACCCGCGACTTCTTGGTCTCGAAGGTGGCGCCGCCCATCTTGTCCAGGCGCGGCGCCTTGGCCTCGGCCGATACGTAGCGCTCGATCTCGCCGAGCCGGTAGACGGGCAGATAGAGCTTGTCGGTGCCTGCGTACTGCACCTGCACGAAGTCGCCGGGCACCCCCGAAAGCGACAGCTTGGTCAGCCCGATATAGCGCCCGACCCCGTGGGTGACGTGCACCACGTAGTCCCCGACCGACAGCTGGGCCAAGCTGCCCAGGCCCGCCCGCCGCCGGCGACGCTTGGCCTTGCGGGTGATCTTGCCGAACAGATCCGCCTCGGAGAGCACCAGCAGCCGATCCCCGGGGCAGCGAAAGCCCGCGGACAGCTCGCCGGCGATCACCTGCACCCGGGTGAGACCCTGCGGGGGCCCGGCGGCAGGAGGCGGGGCCTCGGCGGCCCGTCGCGGCGGCGAGGGATCGAGGCCGTAGCCCCGCAAGAGGCTCGTCAGGCGCTCGGCGTGGGTGAGGTTGGGGGCGGCCAGAACCACCGACCACGGCGCCTGCAACTCGCCCTCCCGGTCGCGACCCAGCCCGCGCAGGTGGTCGACCAAGGGCCGCAACAGCTCGCCGCCCTTGCGACCCCGGGCCGCGTCGAGGGCGGCCCGCAGCGGCAGGTTGGCCTCGACCGAAAGCCGCGCCACGGGGCGATCGTCGCTGCGCGCCGGGTCGTACAGATCGGCGCGCGACAGCACCACCGGGCACGCGTCGAGGCGTTCACGAAGCTCCGACACACCGACCTCGAAGCCCGAGGGAGGTGCGACCATGCGCAGCGACTCCACAGCTCGGGCGTGCTCTTGCTGCCGCTCGTCGGCCATGCGCTCGGCCAGCTCGAGCAGCGCGGCCGGATCCTCGACCAGCCAGCGCGCATCGGCGGGCAGGTGCTCCCACAAGGGGGCCATCCGGTCGTGGAAGATCGGGGTGAGCGCGTCGATCCCGAAGAAGTCCAGCCCGGCGCTCAGGTTCTCCAGGGTCTGCCGGCTCCGAGAGGTGGGCACGTTGCCCGCGTCGGCCAGGGCGAGCACCCGGGCCCGCAACGGCTCGGTGGTGGTGGGCACGGTCTCCCGCACGGGATGGATCGGACACGACTCTATTGCCCGCAGGCTCCGCTGGGAGTCCGGGTCAAACAGCCGCATGCGCTCGATCTCGTCGCCAAACCACTCCAGCCGCACGGGGAAGCGCAGCAAGGGCACGAACACATCCATCACCCCGCCCCGCACCGCGAACGAGCCCGGATCCTCGACCACGTCGGTGCGCAGGTAGCCGGCGGCGAGCAGAGCCTCGACGACCTGCTCGCGCTCGACCTCCTGCGCCACGCAGATCGTGCGGCACAGCGTTGCAAACGCGTCGGGGGGAATAGTGCGACGCACCAGGGCACGCACGCTGGCGATCACCACCCGAGGGGCCGGTGGGCTGGCCGTGTCCCGTGCGCCGAGGCGATGGAGCGCCGCGAGACGAGCGCCGACCGACCGCGGATCCGGGGATAGATCGGCATACGGGGAGACGTCGATCTCGGGGACGACGAGGATCGGGTCGCCCGGCGTAGTGCGGCCGGCCTCGGTGGGCACGCCGAGGAAGAACGCGGTGTCCGAGGCAACCTGTCGGGCGGTGGCGTCGTCCGGCGCAACGAAGACCACCGGACCCGGGCGGGGGCCTTTGTCGGGTGCCTCCCCGGGCTCCCCATGGCGGGCCGCAGCGGCGAGCAAGACCCCGCGCAGCGCCCCCTGCGCTCCGAGCACCCGCAGCCGTCGACCGTCGTCAAGGGCCTCGGCCACGAGGTTTCCGGCCTCCTGGGCGGTATACACGGCCATGAAGCGCGGCGGAGGCTAGCAGACCGCCCCGCTCGCCGCCGGCGCTCGGGGCACGAGGACGTCGAGCCGGCGGGCCTGGGCGACCGATGTCCGACCCATCGGCATGATGCACCTCGGCGGAGTCATCATTCCAATAAGTGAAAAAAATCACAAATTAATGACTTCAACCCCTGCTCGCTCGGCTCCATCCGCGACGCCGCACGACCGCCGTCCCGCATGCCGGACATCGGCCACAATGGCTTGATCTCGAAGCGAATTCCGGCGTCCCGACCAACAGATGCGACCCACCGACACCTCACATCCGATGCGCTCGGGCCCTGACATGAAGGGCACCATCGCCCCCGGATCTTTGGTGACAGTGTCCCTCCTTAGGCCGCGGTCAGGTTGGACTCCCGAGGTTGACCGCCTCGCGATCGTCGCACAAGCTGCAAGCATCGGAGCGATTTCGGGAGCCTTCACCCCCGGATCTGCCCGAAACACTCATTGGGTGGCGAAACCTCGGGAGGATGAGACCGAGGCCCGCCACTTTGCAACCTTGGTGAACATCACTCGCCATTGATGGCCCCATTGGGGATGGGACCAGCAACGGCCTCATGCGAACCGCGTGTCGTCCACCGGCGATCCGCGCAGATCGCACTGTCTTCGAGGTCCGCCCACATGCACCACGAGGTAATCGCGCGTCATGACCGACGCGACGCCCTGGAATTGACCCACGCCCTCGACGCCACGCTCGATCGCGTCTTGGGCTCCGATCCCGACACGCCCGCGGTGCTGCGGGCCGCCATGCGCCACGCGGTGCTCGGCGGCGGCAAGCGGATCCGCCCCCGCCTGCTGCTGGCCAGCGCCGAGGCAATCCAAGGCGGCCCGCTGGACGACGGCGTGGCCGAGCTGGCCCTACGCGCCGCAGTCGCCGTGGAGCTCGTGCACGCCGCGTCCCTGGTCCACGACGATCTGCCCTGCTTCGACGACGCGGCGCTTCGTCGCGGCCGACCGACCGTGCATCGAGCCTACGGCGAGCCGATGGCCGTGCTGACCGGGGATGCCCTCATCACCTTGGCCTTCGAGCTGCTGGCCGACGACGACGGCCCCCATCACCGTCGGGCCCTCGCGCTGGTCCGCCTGCTCGCCGAGACCACGGGCTCGGGTCGGGGGATCATCGGCGGCCAGAGCCTGGAGCTTCACCCCGCGCGATGGGACGACGATCGCCCGATGGCGCAGGTCGAGGACTATCACCGGCGCAAGACCGCCGCTCTGTTCGAATTCGCGATGAAGGCCGCTGCGGTCGCGGTGGGCCACGGGCCTCGCGTGTGCGACAGCTGGGGATCGGTGGGCACCACGCTGGGGCTTGCGTTCCAGCTCATCGACGACCTGCTGGATCTACACGCCGACGAGACCACGACCGGCAAGACCACCGGGCGGGATCGAGCGCTCGCGCGCCCCAACGGCGCGCTGGTGGAGGGCTCACCCGAGGCCCTCACCCGGCTGGCCGGCCACATCGAGCATGTCGGCCGCCGGCTGTTGGAGCTGACGACCCGACCCGAACCGGTGCTGCGCCTGCTGGACGACTTGGACACGATGCTGCTCGGGCTCGGCGCAGACGAGGAGGCCAACGAGACGGAGCATCGGTCGTCTGACCGATCGCCGAGCCCGCGCACGGATCGGGTCGCGCTGGTCCGTGTGGCCTGACCACACTCCTCCAGCCGACCAATCCGCAACATTCGCTTTGGTAGTCTAATGGCATTAATTAGCGAAGATTTTATCGTGAAATAAATGACAAAATTTTCTAAAATCTGATCCGGGGAAAAATCACGGATAAAGGCCATGGATGGCTAGGGTTCAACGTTCTGGTTCTTTCGGCCCACGGGCAGGAGTTCAACCAGGCGTGAATGTAATTAGCGGATTCCCTTACAACAAAACGATTGGCGGTGGGTACGACCTACAAGTACATTGTCGCTAAGACAGCGACACCGCCTCCTCGTCGTTCGGGGGAGTTCGCAAGAGCTCGCACAAGGAAGTGGGTCGACGAATGCAAGAAGCATATGAGCAACGGGGTCAGGGGTTGGTCGTGGGTACCATACGAAACCAGTCCAGCAGTTGGGGCAGCCCGGCGTCTAGCGCACCACAGTTGGGGCTAGAGTCCACGCTTGCACCGGTCGTGGCGGATGATGTCCACCTGACGATCACCAAGCCGAGGGCCAGCATCGATGATCTGGTCTATCCGTGGCCTCTGGAGGTCAACCAGCACCTAGGCTACGCGGAGTCCCAGGCCCGCCGCTGGGTGATCAACTACGGGCTGTTCGAGACGGAGACGGATCGCTCTCCGTACGACAAGGTCGATCTCGGCCGGCTGTGTGCGTACGCCTATCCCTACGCCAACCGGGATCGCCTGGCGCTGATCACCGAGCTGATGTGGTGGATCTTCCGCGAGGACGACATCTACGACGATCCGCATGCCACCAAGGAACACCCCGACCGGCTCGCGGGGCGCTTCGAACGCTACCTCGAGATCCTGCGCCGCCGCGAAGCACCCCGCAACGCCAACCCGGCCGAGCGATCGTTCGGCGACGTGGTCGAGCGCCTCGACGACCTGACGTCGACGGGGTGGATGACCCGCTTCACCGAGACGATGCGTCGGTTTTGGATCGAGGGCTGCGTCAACGAGACCCTCTACCGCTCCAGCGGGATCGTGCCCGATCCCGGCTCGTACATGGCGATGCGGGTGCAGTCGGTGGGCGCCTACCCCTTTTGCGATCTGATCGAGGTCGCGTACGAGTTCGAGCTGAGCCGTAAGGTCCGCGAGAACTCGATCTTCCGCCGGATGTGCTGGCTGGCCGTCCGGGCGATCGCCTACGTCAACGACATCTTCTCGTACGAGAAGGAGCGGCGGGTGGGCGACGTGAGCAACTACCTGCACGTCAAGCGCTACTACGATCACATCGACGTGCTCGACGCGGTCGACGTTACGATCCGCGCCCACAACATCGAGATCCAGCAGTTTTGCCAGCTCGAGGAGCTCATGCCCGACTTCGGCGAAGAAGAGAACCTCAAGGTCGCCTTCTACATCGCCGCGGTGAAGACCTGGCTGGCGGGCGCCCTGGAGTGGCAGCGCGTCTCGGGGCGCTACGAGAGCTGCCGCGCCTACCTCGAGAGCGGCGCGACCGAGCCGGTCCACTCGCCGTTCTAGACCGCGAAGCACCGGGGCCGGCAGACCTCGAGTTGGCGCGGGCGACTCGTACCGCCGGCCGGATCCGAGCCCGGCGCTCGAGCCCGGCGCTCGAGCCCGGCGCACAAAGATCGGTCCCGGACGAATTCGCCCGAGCCACCGGCCCATGTCGAACTCCACGTTCGGTCGGTGCCACGGCAAACGACACAACGTCATCCAAGTGCGGCCAACGTGCGATCGCGAACGAAACGCGAGGGTCCTCGACCTTGTGATCCCGCCGAAGGCTGATAAACCAAAACGACGATTCGAGGGTACGGGCGCTCGCCACTTCACGCACAAGGGCGAGCGGGGGGCCGTACCCCCGATCAAACGACGCTCAAACAACGAAGGGGTAGACGGGGACCATCATGACATCGGGGACGCCGATCAAGGGAAAACGTGCACTCGTGCTCGGAGGGGGCATCACCGGCCTGGCTACGGCCGCGGCGGTGAGCGAGCACTTCGAGTCGGTCATCCTGCTCGAGCGAGGCCACTACGAGTCTCGACCTACCGTGCGGGCACAGGTCGCCCAGGGGGCCCACGCCCACATCCTGCTGGCGAGCGGACTGCTGGCCCTGCAACAGCTGGTCCCCGAGCTGCCGGGGTGGCTCGACGAGTTAGGGATCGCCGAGTGCGACCTGACCCACGACATCCGGCTGTGCTTCGACGGACAGTGGCTGCCCCGGAAGACCTCGGGCATCCCCTTTCGTCCGTGCTCGCGCCCGGTGGTGGAGCACCTGCTGCTGCGCGCGGTCAAGGAGCGCACCAACATCGAGGTTCGCTCGGGGTGGAGCGGGCGCGGCCTGGTCGGCGACGAGCGGGTCGGCGGCGAGCGGGTCGACGGCATCGAGGCGCGCGACCCCGAGGGCCGCGTCGAGCGGCTCGACGCCGACCTGACGATCTTGGCCATGGGTCGGGGCGGTCAGGCCGTCGACTGGGTCGAGACGCTCACCGGCGAGTCGGTCCCGGTGGAGGTCGTCGACCCGGGGCTGACCTATACCTCGTGCACCTTCGAGCCCGGTCCGGGGCTGGACGACGCGTGGAACCTGGCGGTCGACGTCTCTCGCTTTCCCGAGCAATCGTCCACGGCGGTCATCGTCAAGAGCGCGCCCAACGAGTGGCTGGCGTCGTGGGCCGAGTATGGCCGCGTCAGCCCGCCCAAGACGATCGAGGAGTTTCGCGCCTGCTTCGCGTCGGTCTCCTCGGGGTTCTTGGCCGAGCAATTGCGCAGCTGTCGTCCGACCAGCGCCCTGCACTCGTTCCCCAACACCGCCAATCGTCGGCGCCGGTTCGGCGCGCTCAAGCGCTGGCCCGAGGGGCTGGTGGTGGTCGGCGATAGCGTCTGCTCGCTCAACCCTCGCTACGGGCAGGGGATGACGGTGGGGCTTTTGGGGGTGCAGCTGCTGCTCGAGACCCTCGAAAGTCACTGGTCGCGACACGAACGCCTCGACGGGTTTGCGGGGCCCTTTACGCGGGCCATGGACAAGCGGGTGACCGTGCCGTGGGGGGTCGCGCTGATGGAAGACAAGCTGTGGGCCGCCAAGTTCGAGAAGCGTCGGCTGGGGCTGATGGCGCGGGCGACCATGCACGGCACGCGACGGGCCCTGCAGACGGCGCTCTCCGACATGGACACCTACATGCGATTCATGCGGGTCTCCCACCTGCTGGAGTCACCGCTGCACATGGCGACCCCGGCAACGGTCGCGAAGATGGTGTTTCCCTCGCTTCGACGGCTGTAGCGCTCGGCGCCGCGCGTTCGTGCCGGATGGCCGCAGCGGGCTAGCTGCGGCCTGGCCCTGCCCGCCGAGCGCTCGCGACTCACTAACTAATAGTAGCGAACCTCGCCGAGCGTCCGGCCGCCGGAGCGCTGGGTCAGCTCGTCGAGCACGTGCACCAGCCGCTGGACCTCCCAGCCGGGCACCGCGAGGTTGGTGATCGCCGTCTCGACGTCGGACCAGTTGTAGCCCCGAATGTTGAGCCCGAGCCACTTGAGCGCGGTCGCGACCCCGCGGGCCACGGCGCTGTCGGTGATGATGGCGACAGCCCACCCCTTCATGATGTCGGACGCAGCTTTGCGCTGGCTGGCGGTGACGTCGATCGATCCGATCGCCGTGCCGAGCAACCGTCGACCTCTTAGGCTGCGCAGGTCGGCGAGGTAGTCGTCGAAGATCTCGTCGGGGATCGGCCCCGCCTGGCTCAAGGTCATGATGAGCTCGTCACCAACCTTCGCCCAGGTGAACGGCCGATATTCTCCACTCGGATCGACCTTCCAGGTGATGTCGTCGTTCGTTCTCATCGGCCAGCCCGAAGGCATTGGGCACCGCAGAGCTTGATACAATGGGAGATCGAGGGAGGCAAGACCGACGCCGGCTGGGGCCCCACGACCACGCCGACGTCGGCGACCTCCCGCGCGACTTCGAATCGTCCAGCGACCAGCGCGCGATGCGTCAGAACAGCAGTTGGTCGCCCTCGACCGGTGGATCGAAATGACCGGTGCACGCGCGAGACTCCGGGACGAAGGACCACCGGCATGCTCGGCAGTTCAGCCACCGCATCGCCCCGCGGAGGCTGCGCTCGATGCTCGACGACGCGCGACCCCCCTCACCGAGGGGCGAAAAGGGGCGATCGCGACCACCCAAGCAGCGCCGCATTCGACCCAACCCGGTCGACGGCTCCGCGCCCTCGGATGACGCCCCGGTCACCCCGCCGAGCACGCTGCGGCCTGCGACCCCCCGCTATGGGCCACGGGTCTCGCTTGGCTTCACAGCACGCACATCTGCCCGCCCCCGGGACCCGCGTTGCCACAGTGCTGCTGGGGATCCCCCGCGGCCAGGTTGGCGTAGTAGGCTCGACAGCCGATCGAATGCCCGCCGGCGTCGGTGGCCTGGCCGGGGTACCACTGCCGGCAGGTGCTCGTGCATGCGTCCATGTCCGGCCACAGGTTGAGGTCACCCTCGCAGTTGTTGAAGTAGCGGGTGCAGTAGAGGTCGCAGTCGGGGGCGCCCTCGTCGATGCACACGTGCATGCCGCTGGGACCGGAGTGGGGACAGTGCAGCTGGGGATCGGTGCTGCTAGCCACGGTCACGTGGTAGGTACGGCAGCCGAGGCTGTCCCCGTCGATGTCCTCAGGGCCCCCCAGGGGCCACTGCGCGCAATGTTCAAGGCAGTGCTGCTCGTTGGCATACTCGCTGAAGTCCTGGCACGCGCCCATGTAGATCCCGCAGTATTTACTGCACGAAAGCTCCGCCAACGGCGGCTCCCCGGTGCCGCTGCCGTCGGTGTCCGTGCCATCGTCGGTGTCCGGCTCCCCCGTCTCGCCCGGCGGCTGCGGAGGAACGGGCGTGGGACGACCGGTGGTCTGGTCGCCAGCGTCATCGCCGGTGCTGCCCTCCATGGGCATGCTCGTGGTGCTGCCCTCCGCGCCCGCCTCGGGCTGGTCGACCGAGTCGCAGCCCCAAACCCCAAGCATCGCCATCACCCATCCGATCATCACCGCGCCCTGCTTGCTATTCATCGTTCGTTCCCCTGAGTTGTTGATCGTCCGACCGGCCGCGGGTACGCCCCAACGGGCGGGCCCTCGGCTGCCGCGCTCACGACGGCCCCCCGGGCCCTCGGCCGCTGCGGTCACTACGGCGGGCTAGCCCGAGCGGATCGGACCTTCTACATCGGACCTTCCACATCGGACTCCGGGCGACCGATCCGCTCCCCAGCCCGCCCCGTAGACCCAGGCGACGCCGGGACAGGGCCCCACCGATGCGGGGCCCCGAGAATAAGGCCGGCGACGCGGAGAACGAGCATGAACCCACGGACCCAAGCTCGGGTCGCGCTAGCGACCCTGACGATGACCGCACTGGCGCTGGCACGACCTGATGCCCAGGCCGCCGATCACATCGACGCGCCGATCGCCGCGAGCGACTCGGCCGCCGACATCACCGACTTCTACGCCTGGCATCAGCAAGACCGGGTCGTGGCCGCGATCGGGTTTGCCGGCTTCGACGCGGCCGGCTCCGAGGGGACCTACGATGCGGCAACCCTCTACGGGATCCACGTCGACAACGACGGCGACAACGAGGCCGACCAGACGATCTGGATCCGCTTTGGGCAGGCGGACGACGGCCGCTGGGGCGTCATGCTCGAGGGGATCCCGGGCGGTGATCCACGAGTCGTCGGCCCGGTCGACACCGTGCTGGACGCAGGGCTGAACCTGCGGGCCTTCGCGGGGATCCGCGACGACCCGTTCTTCTTCGACTTCGACGGATTCCAGGCAACGCTGGCCACGGCGACGCTGAGCTTCGACGGCAACCGCGACTCGTTCGCGGCCACCAACGCCACGATGATCGTCGTGGAGATGAGCATCGATGGAGTCGCCGCCGGCTCCGACACCCTGGCGCTTTGGGCCACGACAGCGACCAAGCCACAGCAGGAGTAGACGACCATGCGACGCATCCACCCTCGCACTCCCCCTTTGTTCGCGAGCCTGCTGGGCGCGAGCTTGCTGGTACCCGGCTGCTTCACCGAGCAGCCCATGCCGACCGACGCCATGGAAGACGCCATGGAAGACGCCATGGACGACGCCATGGACGACGCCGTGGCCGAGGACGACCAAGGCGACGACCCTCTCCCGGGAGGCACCGCCGGCACCACCGGCACCACCGACACCACCGGTACCACCGGCACCACCGGCGAGGATCCGGGCGAGACGGACGACCCCACCGGCGAGCCGCCCGACTATGCGTTCGACCCCTCACCTCCCGAGGACTTCATGCCGGTCGACCGCGTGGGCATGCCGGCCATCAACTCGGCGGTGATCAGCGACAAGGATCTCTACAACACCTCGACTCCGGCCGACGACGCCGCGGGTACCTTCGTGGCCCAGATCGTCGACAACCTAACGGGGCTGCACGCGGCCCTCGACGACGACCTGATGGCGGCGGGCCTGGTCCCCTGTGAGGTCGGGGTCTGCGTGTCCCAGGCGGCCCCGCTGGTCGTCCCCGACACGCTGAAGATCACCTTGTCGAACGCGCCCGGCTTCCCCAACGGACGACTGCCCGCGGACCCGGTGATGGACGTGACCCTGGCGGTGGTGCTGCTCGATCTGACCGTGGCCGACCAGAACCCGCTGAGCCTGGTGGGCCTCAATCCTCGGGCCAACGATCGCGAGTTCAGCGACGAGTTCCCGCACTTTGCCGCGCCCCATCGTTGAGGCTCGTACCAGTACCCAGACCCAGTACCCAGACCCAGTACCCAGACCCAGTACCCAGACCTGGTACCAAGCCCTCGCGACCGAGCCCGACCTCGCGGCGGCGCCACGGCCCCCGGCCGGGCGTCGCCGCGTCGGCCGTGAGACAAAAGCACCACGATGTTCGGGACTTGGCACCGCGCCTGGCGGCGCTGGTAGCCGCGCTCGGACCACCCGGCTACGCTAGCGTTCGTGCGTTTCCAGGCTCGCCCCGCGCCATGGGTCGGGTGGAATCGGCGGGGGAGCGGTCGCACCGGCGGCCTCGGAGCCATCGCGCTCGCGCTCGGATGCCAGACCACCCCCCTGCCCCCCCCTTCGGTCGCGCCGACGCAGGGCGCAAAAACCGCATCTTCCCCTACTCCCCCCGCGAAGCAGGCGGAGTCCTCCGATTCCAAGGACGAATCGGACGAGGGATGGCTCGACTCGGCAACGGCCCAGGCGGAAGCGGCCCGGATCCTCGAAGAGATCGCCAAGGCGCGGAACCTCCCCATCACCCGGACCGTGCACGTCGATGTGGTCGACAAGCCGGGCATCCGTAAGTTCGCCAAGCGCTCGATGTACGAGACCACCACGCCGCAGGAACTTCGGCTGCTGGGGCGCGTCCAGGCCAGCATGGGGATCATCCCGCGCGACGAGGATCCCGAGCAGATCGTGCTCGACCTGCTCGAGGACGGCGTCGCGGGCTTTTACGATCCCAAGGCGCAGACCCTGTTCATCGGTGACTTCGTTGACAAGGTCACGCTGAGCATGGTCGTAGGGCACGAGATCGCCCACGGCCTCCAGGACATGCACTTCGATCTACAAAAGCACCAGCAGCCGCTGCGCCACCGCGCCGACGAGGAGACGGCACGTCGCTTCCTCATCGAAGGCGGAGCGCAGGCGACCTACCTGGCCTGGGTGGCGGGCGAGCAGGGGTTGGGCGTAATCGAAGACGGAGTGCTCGACGCGATGGGCAACCAGGTGCTCGACGCGGCCCACCTGGTCTCGGACTACCCGATCCTGGCCCGATCGCTCCAATTGCCCTATGCGGACGGCACGGCCACCGTGGCCCGCCTGGTGCGCGACAAGGGCTGGGAGGCGATCGACGCCCTATACGACGATCTGCCCCAGTCCTCCGAGCAGATGCTGCACATCGACAAGCTGCTGGCCCGCGAGGCGCCTATACCCACCCAGGTCGACGCCGACGGGCTGACCGCGCTGTGGCCCGAGTCCACGATGGTGTGGCACGACACCATCGGCGAGGCCGAGCTGCTGAGCATGCTGGCCCACGTGGAGCCCGCTTCGGTGGCCCGCCGGGCGGCGGCCGGCTGGGGTGGAGATCACTACGTGGCCCTCGATCTGCCCCCCGACCGTCAGGGCAACAACACGCCGAGCGTTCCGGTGGTCGTGGGCGTCACCGTGTGGGACAGCGATCGCGATGCGCAGGAGTTCGCGGAGAATTTTGGCGACTACCTCGAGCGCATGGTGCCCGATCACGCGATCGATCGCCGCGGCGACCAGGTGCTCTTCGTCACGGGAATCCCCCCGCAGACCCCGGCGTCCAAGCTGATGAGCACCGCCTGGAAGAGCGTAACGGTCACCCGACCCGACCGTAAGAGCAAGCGGCGCCGACGCAGGAAGGAACGCGGATGACCTCGGTCCATCGACTCCTCGCCGCGGTCCGCCGACGTCGCCGGCTGTCGGACATCGCCTGGGGTCTGGCGCGGATCGCCCTGCCCGCGGGGCTGTGGCTGGCCGCGCTGGCCCTGGTCGCGATCGCCCGCTTCGACGCGCCGCAGGGGCTTTTGTGGGTCACCGCGCTGCCCGTGCCGCTGGTGCTGGCCTGGGCGGCCCTGCGTCGGCACCCGTGGCGGGCCACCGTCCGCGCGATCGATGCCCACTACGGGCTCGACGATACGCTGGGCAACGCACTCGAGCTTCACCGCACCCCGCCCCGTGACGACAACCCCCGCACCACCTCGATCGTCGCGCTGGCCCGCGCTCGGGCCGAGGCCCAGGCCCGGACGCTCGACCCGCGCCCGGTGGTGCCCCTGTCGGTCCCGCCGCCCCGGTGGTCCGACGGGCTGGCCGCCGCGGCCGCGGTGGGGGCGATGTTCGTGCCCCCGCCCGATCCGCCGGTGGTGTTCTCCGATCCGGATCCGATCCTCATCGAGATCGACCGGCAGCCCCAATACGAGCGGCTCGATCTGGCGCTGGCCGAGCCCCTGCGCGAGAACCTGCGCGACCTGGCCTCGGCCCACCAAGACACGCCAGCCGAGCTGGCCGAGGCGATCCTCGATGTGCTCGAGGCGCTCGAGAAAGGGGAGATCGACCGAGCCGCAGCGCTCGAGCGGCTCGAGCAGCTCGAGCAGGAGCTCGCCGCGGCCGAGGAGCGCTGGGAGGCCGATCTCAAGGAAGATCCGGCCACGCTGGCCGAGGCCATGCGCGATCTGGCCGGAGCGCTGGAGCAACAAGAGCTGACCCAGGAGGCGGCCCGGGCGCTCGAGCGCAATGACGGCGACGAGGCCGAGCAAGCGCTGGACGAGGCCGCCGCGCAGGCCGAGGCCGAAGCCAAGGCGCGCGAGCAGCTCGACAAGGCGCTGGCCGAGGCCGAGCGCCGCCTGGGGAAGGCCGCCGACAAAAAGACCGACACCGATCAAAAGCTCGACGAGGCGGAGCGTCGCCTGCGACGCGAGCAGAAAAAACAGCCCCAGACCCCACAAGAGCAGCAGGAACACGAGCGCCGCCTCAAGCGTATGAAGG
>JBCCWC010000099.1:0-49869 GCA_039194325.1 Myxococcota bacterium | reverse complement strand
GCCCCCACCCCTTCGGCGTCCGCGATCTCATCGCCATGGATCGCCTCAGCGAGCACGCGGTCTCCCCCGACGGCAAGACGATCGCATTCGTGCGACGCACGCTCGATCACACCACCGGCAAGGGGCAGACCGACCTGTGGTCGGTCCCGGTGACCGGTGGATCCCCCGCCCAGCTGACCACGCACACGGCCTCCGATCGCAGCCCGCAGTGGTCGGCCGACAGCAAGCAGATCTACTTCCTGTCATCACGCGGCCCGAGCACCCAGGTGTGGCGCATGCCCGCCGGAGGGGGCGATGCGCAGGCGGTCACCGATCTGCCGCTACCCGTCGATACCTTCCGGGTCTCCCCGGCGGGGGATCGCATCGCGTTGACCACATGGGTCTTCGTAGACTGTGAGGATCTGGCCTGCACCAAGGACCGCCTGGATCGGATCGAGCGCGAGCCCAGCACCGGCCAAACGTACGACCGGCTGTTCGTGCGGCACTGGGACCACTACCGCGACGGCCGCTACTCGCACCTGTTCACCCTGAGCCTGTCCGGATCCGGGGAGGACCCGGTCGACCTGACCGCGGGCCTCGAGGCCGACGTACCGGGGCAGCCCTTCGGCGGCCAGGAAGACTATACCTTCTCGCCCGACGGAACGACGGTGGTCTACGCCGCTCGCGATGTCGGGCGACAAGAGCCGTGGTCGACCGATTTCGATCTCTATGCGATCGCGGCCGACGGCACGGGCCCGCGTCGCGAGCTGACACCGGACAACCCGGCCTGGGATGCGCACCCGGTGTTCTCGGCCGACGGTAAGACCCTCGCGTGGACGGCCATGGCCACGCCCGGCTACGAGTCGGATCGCTTTGCCCTCATGGTCCGCGACTGGCCGGACGGCGAGCCCCGCCGGGTGGCCGACGACTGGGATCGCTCGGTGAGCAGCCTGACCTTTGCCCCCGACGGGGCCTCGCTGCTGGTCACGGCGCAGCACGTGGGCCAAAGAGCCCTGTTCCGGGTAAAGGTGGCGGACGGCGCGGTCACCGAGCTGGCCGCGGACGGTACGATCTCGGGCCCCGCCTTCGCCGGCGAGCGCGTGGTGTTCGCTCGTCACGACTTGCGACGCCCCCAAGATCTATGGTCGATTCCGGCGACCGGCGGCGAGGCAACCGCCATCACCACGCTCAACGCCGAGCGCCTGGCCGCGGTGACCCGGGGGCAGCCGGAGCAGTTCAGCTTCCCGGGCTGGAACAAGGAGACGGTCCACGGCTACGTGGTCAAGCCGGCCGGCTACCAAGAGGGCCAACGCTACCCGCTGGCGTTCCTCATCCACGGCGGTCCCCAGGGATCGTTCGGCAACATGTTCCACTATCGCTGGAACGCCCAGACCTATGCGGGGGCAGGCTACGCGGTGGTGATGATCGACTTCCACGGCTCGACCGGCTACGGGCAGGCGTTCACCGACTCGATCCAGGGCGACTGGGGCGGCAAGCCCCTGGTCGATCTTCAAAAGGGACTGGCCGCCGCGCTCGAGCGCTACCCGTGGATCGACGGCGACCGAGCGTGCGCCCTGGGGGCGTCCTATGGGGGCTATATGATCAACTGGATCGCGGGCAACTGGCCCGACCGATTCCGCTGCCTGGTCAACCACGACGGGATCTTCGACAACCGCATGGGCTACTACGCCACCGAGGAGCTGTGGTTTCCGGAGCGAGAACACGGCGCGCCTCACTACGAAGATCCAGCCGCGTACGAGAAGCACAACCCGGTCCGCTATGTCGATCGCTGGACGACGCCCATGCTGGTGATCCACGGCTCGCTGGACTACCGCCTGCCCGAGACCCAGGGTCTGGCCACGTTCACCGCGCTGCAGCGCCGCGGGATCGACAGCCGCTACCTGGTCTTCCCCGACGAGAACCACTGGGTGCTCGCGGCCGCCAATAGCATGCAGTGGCACCACGAGGTCGAGACCTGGTTGTCGCGCTGGCTGGCCCGGACACCGCGATGAACCGCGGCCCGTGACTTCATTGGCCACGACCTCATTGGCAAGTTCGCCTAGTTGTCCAAGTCCCCAGTTCTCCGGACAAGCCACCACCGCCCCGCGCACCGCGGCCTCGCTGGAGGATCCACTGATGATGTAGCCGTGACGCGCCGGACACTCGTCGACCGGATCAAACGCTCCGTCAACCGTACCGACCCTGCATCCTCGTCACTCGGGACGACCGATAGCGCACTCTCCGCAGAGACTCGGACAACGGCGCCCCGAGCGAAAGCCGGTTCGGCTATCATGACTGCGCGTCGCGAGGCGGGCGGGCCGACCGCCCCCGTCGCTTCGATCCCCCGGGTCGCTTCGCGAGCAACCGTGAAACATCGCGTCCGTCCTTCTCGTTAGCCCGATGGCAAAGCCCAACGGCCCCGTGAGCGACCCCAGCAAGAGCAACGCCCTTGAGGCGATCATCAAGGACCTCGAGGCGGGCCAGCGGGTTCGGCGAGCGCACTTCCTGCCCGCCCTGATGCTGGTGGCCGTCGTGGTCATCGGGGTGCTGATCTCGACGAAGGTCCGACCCGACCTGCTGCAACAACCACCCGAGCAGCTGGCGATCCAGGTGGGCCTTTGGATCCTGTGCTTGCTGGTCATGCCGGCGATCGGCGTGGGCTTGATGTTCCCGAGCCGCTGGCTTCGGGTGGGGCTGGCCACCGCCGCGATCCTGCTGGCCGCCGCCGCCTCCACCGGCTGGCCCTTTGTCGACCACCATCACCACCACGGGGAAGCCGGGTTCGACCAGTGTCTGATGCTGGTGATGATGACCGGGGTGATGCTGGTCCTCATCGGCTTCCTCAGCGGCGCATTCGTGCAGCGGCGCGGAATGTCGGGGGTGTTTTGGGTGGCGGCCGGGCTGTCGCTGGTCGCCCTGAACGTGGTCACCTGGCACTGCCCCAACTCCGGCCTGATGCACGTGCTACCGGGCCACATGGGCGGCGCCATCATGCTGATGGTGGTGGCGGTGGTGGTGGGCATCCTCAGCCGTCGCCAAGACCGCGACGCCTAGCACTCCGTGGTTTCGCCCTTGCCCCCGGTCGATCGCAGCGATCCCAGCGATCCCAGCGATCCCAGCGATCCCGACGCTGTCGACGACCGCTCGCCGCCCACACTCGTGGTCGCCCGTCGGATCCCGGTGACCCTCGCGGAGGGGCCGGGGCGACGCTTTGCCCTTTGGCTCCAAGGCTGCCCCCTACGCTGCCCCGGCTGCTGCAATCCGCAGATGCTGACATTCGAGGGCGGCTCGCGGATCCCCGTCGACACGCTGCTCGAGGAGATCGCCCAGGCCACCCGCGCCCACGCACTCGAGGGGCTGACCGTGCTGGGTGGCGAGCCCCTGGCCCAGATCGAAGCTCTGACCGCGCTGTGCCGAGGGGTGACCCCCCTTGGCCTGGGCGTGATCGTCTTCTCGGGTTACCGGCGAGCAGAGGCCGAGCGGCGGCCCGGCTTTGCCGCGCTGTGGCCGACCCTCGACACCCTGGTCGACGGCCGCTACGACGCTCGCCGACCCGAGCCGGCCCCGCTCGACGGCGGACGGCGCTTCATTGGCTCGGCCAACCAACGCCTGTGGCATCGCAGCGAGCGGTACCGTGATCCCGCCCTGTGGACCGGCCAACCACGGGTCGAGATCCACTTCGACGCAACCGGCGGTTTCTCCGCGCACGGCGACCCGAACACCCTCGACGCGCTGCTCGGCGCCCTGCCCCGCCGACCCGCGCGGTGATCGGATCCGTAGATCCAACACCGTGATTTCTCCAACACGAAGGGAAAGATTCATGTATCCTAGGGTAAGAGGTTGTCGGTATCCAACCTTCAAAGTAGGAGTAGTCGCCATGAGCCACAATCGAGGGGTGATGAGTCGTTGGATGCGCGAGTCGCTCACTGCGCTGCAGCAGCTGCGAAGCGAGCGCAATCACCACGAGCGCGCCCTCGAAGCGGCCATGGACGCCATTCGCCAGCATACGCAGGCCATCGAGAAGATCGAGCAAGACATCGAGGTCATCGAGAACGCGGTGGCCGCGACCTCGGACGACCCCGCACCGGTCGAGATCCACGAGATCTCGACCGAGGACGAGTTCGAGACGGCCACGCCGACGGAGGTTCGCCACATCTCCCAGGTGCGCCCGCAACCCCCCCCGCTACGATCGGTCCCGATGTCCCGCGCGGTCGGCGGTCGCTAGCAGACCCGACCCACGCTCGCTCCTGCCGAGATCTTCGGACAGGCTCGGACCCGTCATGGACGAGTCCTCCCCACGGCCGTGGTTTTGGCTGCTCAAGAGCGAGCCGGACGACTACTCGATCGACGATCTTCAGCGCGACGGCCAGGCCCCCTGGGATGGCGTGCGCAACTTCTCGGCGCGCAACCGCCTGAGGCAGATGCAGGCCGGCGAGCTGGCCCTCTTCTATCACTCGAGCACGCGGCCGACCGGCGTCGTCGGGCTTTGCCGGGTACGCCGCGAGGCCTACCCCGATCCGAGCCAGTTCGATCCCCAAACCCGCTATTTCGATCCCAAGTCGACCGCGCAGTCACCGCGGTGGTCGATGGTCGACGTGGAGTACGTGGGCCACCTGCCCACGATGGTCACTCTCGAGGCGATCAAAGCCGAGCCCGCGCTCGCACAAATGATGCTCGTGCGACGAGGACGACTGTCGGTGCAGGAAGTGACCCCCGAGCAGTTCGAGCACGTGGTGACGATGGGCGGAGGATCGATGCCCAAGGCCAAGGCCCGCACGTCCAAGACCCGCACGACGCGCTGAGCCTCCGCTGTGCGCCGTGATGCGCTCGACTCGGCGCTCGACTCGGCGCTCGACTCGGCGCTCGACTCGGCGCCGGGCTCACCCCGGCTCGGGTACGGCCGCCAGCGCCGCCCGCATCCGCTGGGCCCGCTCGGCGGGCATGAAGCTGTGGTCGATCGAGGCCGCGGCCAGCTCGCGCAGCCGCCCGGCCCCCCACCCGAAGGTCGCGGCCACCCGCTCGTACTCCGAGACGAGATCGGTGCCAAAGAGCGGCGGGTCATCGCTGCCGATGCTCACCCGTAGGCCCGCGTCCAAGAGCCGAGGCAGCGGATGCTCGGCCAGCGAAGGGACCACCCCCAGGCATACGTTGCTGCTGGGGCAGACCTCGAGCGCGATCTGTTCGGTCCGTAGATGCGCGATGAGGGTGGGATCGTCCAGGCACCGTACCCCGTGGCCGATCCGCTCGGCCGACAGCTCGCGCACTGCCTCCCAGATCCGCTCGGGCCCCGCCAGTTCCCCGGCGTGGGGCAGCGAGTGCAGCCCGTGGGCACGAGCCCGGGCGAACACCTCGCGCAGCGGCGCCACCTCGTGCGGGCGATCTTCGGGACCGGCCAGGCCCAGGCCCACCACCGAGCCCGGATCGTGGGCCTGCATGGCCAACGCGAAGTCCAGGGTGGGCTCGGCCTGCTCGGGGAAGATCCGCACGATGTCGAACACCCAGCGCAGCAGCACGTCGTGGTGCTGCAGGACCCGCTGGCGTCCCACGGCGAGGCCCTCGAGCATGAGGACATTCTCGATCCCGCGCTGGCGATGGAGTGCCGGGGTAAAGGTGACCTCAGCGTAGCCCACCCCCTGGGCGGCCAATCGGGCCCCGAGATCCTCGACGATCGCACCAAAGTCCTCCGCCTCGTGCAGGCATGAAGCGATGGCCAGATACAGGCGCAAGAACCCGGCGAAATCCACGAAGGGAAAGGCCTCGCGTAGGTCCGCGGCCTCGTCGTCCAGGTCGACCCCCGGCAGGACCACGCCTCGGCGTCGCGCCAGCCGACGTGCCATGGCCGGGGTGACCGAGCCCTCGAGGTGCAGGTGCAGCTCGGCCTTGGGCAGCGCTCGGATGAAGGCACGAAGCTGCGGCGCGACCTCGGTGGACATGGGAGTCCGAGGCTATCAGGCACGACGGCGCCTGCTACCCTGCCCGCGATGGCCCCAGCCGCCGACGACCCACCGTCCCCTCGCCCGATCCCGGTGGGATGGGCGCTGGTTCCGGTGCTGGCGCTGGTCGCCTTGCTGAGCACGGTGATGCTGGTGTTGCCCCGCTTCGAGCCCGGGTTCGAGGGGTCGGGTCACCTCCCGCTGCTGGCCGCGGCCGCGGTCGCGGCCAGGGTGGCCCACCGCTTCGGCTACGACTGGGCCACCCTGGAGGGGGCGGTGGTCGAGGCGATCCGCATGGCCATGCGCGCGATCCTCATCTTGCTGGTGATCGGGATGCTCATGGGCACGTGGCTGGCCGGGGGAATCGTCCCCGCGCTCATTCACTGGGGGCTGATGCTGTTGTCTCCCACGTGGTTTCTGCCCACCGCGTGCGTCGTGTGCTCGATCGTCAGCCTGGTCAGCGGCTCGTCGTGGAGCACCGCGGGCACGGTGGGCTTGGCCATGATCGGGATCGGCGGGGCGATGGGGATCGATCCGGCGATGACGGCCGGCGCGGTGGTCAGCGGGGCCTACTTCGGCGACAAGCTCTCGCCCATGTCCGACACCACCAACCTCGCCCCAGCCATGGCGGGTACCGAGCTGTTCGTGCACATCCGGCACCAGATGCTCACCACCGGGCCCGCGTGGGTGGTCGCGATGGTGGGCTATACGCTCCTGGGGACCACGCTGACCCCGCAGACCCAGACGGCCGCCACGGGCGTGATAGGGGAGATCATCGCGGCCCACTTCCACCCCGGCCTGCTGCACCTGCTGCCGCCGCTGCTGGTCGTGGGGCTGGTGCTGCGCCGCCTGCCCGCCCTGCCCGTGCTCCTGCTGGGCGTGGTGCTGGGGGCGGTGGTCGCGATCGTGGCCGAGGGCGCCACCGTGGGCGCCACCCTGAACGCGGCCATGAGCGGCTACATCAGCGCCACCGGCGATCCGGCCGTCGACGAGCTGCTGTCCCGAGGTGGCATGTCGAGCATGGGCAACACGATCTTCCTGGTCCTGTGCGCGATGAGCTTCGGCGGCATCATGGAGGGCACCGGGATGCTGCGGGCGATCGCCGAGCGCCTGCTGCGGCAGGCCCGGACCACCGGGTCGCTCATCGCCACGACCGTGCTGACCGCGCTGGGGATCAACGTGGTGGCCGGCGACCAGTACATCTCGATCGTGGTGCCCGGGCGCATGTACGCCCAGGCGTTCGCCGACCGGGGCCTGCACCCCAAGAACCTCAGTCGAGCCCTCGAAGATGGGGGCACGATCACCTCGCCGCTGATCCCGTGGAACACGTGCGGCGCGTTCATGGCCGGGACGTTGATGGTGCCCACCGGGGCCTACTTCGCCTATGCGTTCCTCAACCTGGTCAACCCACTGATCTCGATCCTCTATGGGCTGATGGGCTGGACGATCGCCCCGGCGCAGGACGATCCCTCCCCGCCAGACCCCACCGCACCAAAGAGCCCCTAACACTCACCCAAGACCGCTCCCAAGCAAACCCGGTCTATCTTCGTCCTTCCGGGTGCCACGTACGCAAGACCGAGGCCGGGCGCGACTCCGTCGCGCATCTCCAGCCGGCCTCGGCATACATACGCAAGACCGAGGCCGGGCGCGACTCCGTCGCGCATCTCCAGCCGGCCTCGGCATGAACAACCCCTTCAGCCGCCCACGTGATCACGACGGACCGCGGCCAGGGCTTTTTTGGGGTCGATCTCCCGGCCTCGCCGGTAGAACCGCGCCGTCCCGCGGAGCACTTGCCCCACCCGCTGCGACAGCGGGAGGTCCAGGAACTCGGACACGCTGAGCTGGCGCTCCTTGTCGTCGACGATGATCCAGATCTCGTCGGGCACGTCGGACATCACGCCTGCTCCAAACACAGCACGTCGCCGTGCGTGGATGCGACCAGCTCGAGCGCCTGCGCGATCAAGTCTCCATCGATCCCCAGCTCGACCAGCGTCGCCTCGAAGTGATCGACGATCCCATCGAAGTGCTCGCTGGCGAGCCCCCGCTGTACCAGGCGGATATGCGCGGTGCGCAGATCCTTGCCCGTGTAATCGTGCGGCCCGCCCATGGCCATGCGCATGAAGCCGATCATCTTCTTGATCTGGACCTCCATGGCCACGTCCGCGAAGAAGGGCGAGAGCGACGGATCGGCCATGACCTTCTCGTAGAAGCTGGCTACCGCCGCCTGGAGCGCAACGTCGCCGCCAAGGCGCTCGTAGAGGCTGCTCACGGCTGTATCCTATCCCGCCTCCCCATCCCCCGTCAGCCCCACCACCCGCAGACATGCGCAGCCCGACTGCACATCGAGATCCGCCACGACCGGTCACACGCCCACGGCGGCGTACGGTGATCGACCGACGGGGATCCCACCAGGACGCGGCGGTTGCTCGGGTGCGCTAAAGCCCTCGCGTTGGCCGAAAGGCGCGGGGCGTGCCTTTCGGCTCACGACCACGCGACCGGTCGCCGGTCCAAGGATGACCCAACCGACCATAGCGTCGAACGCCGGGCGGATGAACGCAGGGCCCTCGCCATCAACGAGCTCACCCCGCTCGCCGCCCCACCGCCGCTCGGCTCGATCACCGGCGACCCATCGATCATAAACGCCCACGTTCGTCCTCGTATCATGACCCACATGGGATCCAAGATGCTCTAAACTATGAATATGTCGGCATAGGTAGTCTATGAGGGGCTCGCCTCGACCGTTGCGAGGAGCGAAATCGGAAGACCGTGGCCCGTCCCCCAATCCCCTCGGATCCTGTCCGAGTCTTTGCTGACCCCTTCGCTCCTTGAGCCGATCGAGTAATGCCCGAGACGTTCGAAGCGCTCTGCACGCGACTCCGATCCCGCGAAATGCACGCGTGTCGACGGGACCCCTCGCTGATCCCGCGGGTCACGACGTTCGTCCCATGTCGCTTGGCGGCCACGACCAGACCCCCTACGGTGGAGACATGCCCACGTGGTCCGCGTCGCGCTTCGCCTTGACCGCCCTCGCTTGCTCACTGACCACGCCCGGCATGGCCCGAGCGACCCCCACGGCACCGACGGCTGCGTCCACCGAGGCTCCCCCTGCGCGTACGCCTCGGCGCGATCGCGTGCGAGCGTTCGAGGTCCAGGGCCTGGCGATGACCCAGCTGCTGCCGCGCCCCGGCTTTGGCGGCGATCTGGCCCTTGCCTTCGGGTTCCCGAACTTCCAGGCCCGAGTCGGCGCCATGGTGCTGGGGATCCCCGCGTTCCGTCTCGGCCAGGGAGAGGTCAGCAACGCCCTTTATGCGGGCACGCTCGACCTGTGCGCGGCCAAGCCCGTGCTGCAACACCAGATCCGCATGTGCGTCGGCGGACAGGCCGGAGGGATGAGCCACTGGTGGCGCGGCTTTACGACCCGCAAGCGCCCGATCACCGCCTGGGCCTCGGGGACCCTCAAGGGCGACTACCAGCTGGCGCTCACCGATCGCTTCGGCATCATCGGGGGCGTCGGCATCGTCCTGCCGGTGGTGGGCCCCTCGTACCGGGGCACGACCTCCTCGGGCACGCTCACCCCCATGGTGTTCCCGGGCCCGATGTCGGGCTACCTCAGCCTCGGCACCACGTTCCGCTGGTAGTCGCCACGCGCGTGGCTCAAAAGCGCAGCACGAGCCCGCCAACGGCCGCGTGACGACCGGGCCGCAGCCAGGCTCGCATACCGTGTCGCGCTCGCCACTTGCGGTAGCGGGCGCGCTCGACCAGGCCAAGCCCCAGGATCGTCGCCCCGCTCGCGAGCATCAGCACCCCGTAGGACGTGTTGATCACGTTGTAGATGAACAGGCCCTGACACCGGGCGGGATCGTCGATCTGTGAGCCGAGCGCGGCCATACGATCGACGCAGTGCCGGGGCACGGTCATCCACACGCCCACTCCGCTGCTGACCGCGGCCAGGATCCCCAGAGGCACGAGGATCGAGCCCAGCACGATCCGCCGCTGACCATCGGGCGGAGGCCGCTCGAGGATCACCCCATGACCGTAGTACCCTCCGGGGGCCAACCCGGGCTCGAGCTCGAAGTCGTCGACCGGAACGTCGTGGGTGACCCGGGCGGGCGGCTCGGGCGACTCGACCGGTTCGACCGGCTCCGGCTCCGGCTCCGGCTCCGGCTCCGGCTCCAGCTCCGGCTCCATTGAGGGCCCGGTCACGGCGTCTTCACTCGGCTCATCCGCAATGTCGGTCCCCGGATCGGCCTGCGCGGGGTCGAGCGCATCCTGAACCCCCGCACCCGCGCTCGCGTTCCCCAGGTCGACCCCGTGGTGCTCGACCGCCCGCCGATCCCCCGCGAGGGCGTGCTCGACCGGACCGAGGGCCAGCCCCAACCCCAGCAGACTCGCGAGCCCTCGGCGGCTCCCTGCGCTCATCCCTCGGCCCCCGTCAGCGCCTCGAAGCGACGGATCTGTCGCCGATAGAACGCGGTCTTGGGCTCGAGCGTGCTGGCCGTGCGGATCGACGCGAGGGCCTTTTGGTCCTGCCCCAAAAGGTGCAGCAGCTCGGCGTGCAGGTAGTGGAGATCCGCGTCGTCGGGCGCGAGCGCCAGGCCCTTGCGTACCGCATCCAGGCCCGCGGCCGGCCGACATCGCTGCCGAAACGAGAACCACCCAAAGCTCGACGCCAGCGCCGGATCCTCGGGGTTGGTGGCGACCATCGCCGCCAGGCTCGCCACCGCCTCGTCGTCGCGCCCAAGCGTGTGAAGCAGCCGCCCGATGTGCCGATGGGCTCGGACGGCCTCCTTGCTGTCGGGGTAGGTGCGCTGGAGCGCGACGAACTGCTCGATCGCCGCCTCGGTCTTGCCCTCGAGCTTGTAGGTGGCGAACAGGGCCCGATCGTAGAGCGCCCGGCTGGCCAGCCCCAGCCCGTTGCCATCGTCACCCACGAGCACCGCGTCCAGATGAGGCCGGGCCGCTTCGGCGTCGGCCGCCAGCAGGTAGGCGTGGGCCAGCTCGAAGCGCTTGGCCAGATCGTCGGGGTCGTGCTCGACCGCCAGCGCCAGCTGCTCCAGCACGTTGCCCCCCGCGGCGATCCGCTCGAGGGTCGCGCGCAATTGCTCGGCCGGCACGAAGTCCACGATCCGAGCCTTCTCGATCCCGGTGGGCTCCAGCACGAGGATCGTGGGATAGGCCTGCACCCGATAGCGCTCGACCAGCTCGGGACCCTCGCCCTTCTCGGCATCGACGTGCACCGCGACGTAGCCCCGGCCGAGGAACTCGCCGACCGAGGGCTGCACGAACACCTCTTCGTCCAGCCGGTGACAGGGCGGGCACCAATAGGCCCCCACGTCCATGAACACCAGCTTGTCCTCCGCCTTGGCGCGAGCGAGCGCCTGCTCGAGGCTGCCTTCGAACCACGCCACAGCGGAGACGATCTCGCCATCGGGCCGGACCCCGGGCTCCGCGTTCGCCGACGCAGCCTCCGGATCCTCCTCGGGTTGCTCGGGTTGCTCGGATTGCTTGGACGGCGTGGACGGCGGGGACGACTCGGCCGTCCTGGCGCGGGCGTCCGCCTCCGCCTCCGCCCGCCCATCGGCCCGGGACCGCGGATCCGAAGCCGATGAACCGCAGGCCACCGCACCCCAAAGCAGCAGGCCCAGGCTGAGCGTTCGCGTCACCATGCTCGGCGGTCAACCCTGCCGCGTGGGCCGGGGTTACGCAACGCGAGTCTTCGTCGGGCCTCACGAATCGTCGGGGGTTGCCATGGCACGGGCCATGCACATATTCCTCCCCGAGCCCGCCGCCGGGGCTCGCCACAACCCGTTGCTGTTCACCAACCGCCTGGCATCGTCCCTCGCGCCCTCGTGCGTGAGGACGACGGCCGAGGCGCCCGGGAGGCCCCATGCCCACATTCAGCCCCGAGTCCGCCACCGTCAAGACACGCCATGCGCTGGCTCACGCCCAGGCGATGGCCAAGGAGCTCGGTCATCCCGAGGTCACCAGTCTCCACCTGCTCACCGCCGCCCTCCAGCAAGACGGCGGCCTCGTGCGCCCCTTGCTCGAGCGTGCCGGAGTGCACGGCGCCGCGGTCACGCGCGCCGCCCACGATGCCTTGAGCACGTTGCCCCAGGTGCGCGGGGCCGACCTGCGGGTCGCCACCGAGCTGGGCGAGGCGCTCGATCTGGCCGCCCGCGAAGCCTCCGATCTCAAGGACAAGTTCGTCAGCACCGAGCACCTGCTGTTGGCCTTCGTCTCCGACAAGGCCCAGCGCAAGGAGATCCGCGCCGCCCGCTTGCTCGCCGAGCTCGGCGCCAACAAAGAGCTGCTGCTGTCGGCGCTGCGCGACGTCCGGGGCCATCAGTCGGTCGACACCGAGGATCCCGAGGGCACCTACGAGGCGCTGGACAAGTACGCGCGCGACCTGACCGCCTTGGCCCACCAACAAACGCTCGACCCGGTGATCGGCCGCGACGTGGAGATCCGCCGCGCCCTGCAGGTGCTGTCGCGGCGCACCAAGAACAACCCGGTGCTGATCGGTGACCCCGGGGTCGGCAAGACCGCCCTGGCCGAGGGGATCGCCCAGCGCATCGCCGCCGGCGACGTCCCCGAGAGCCTCCGCGATCGTCGGCTGCTCCAGCTGGATCTGGCCGCCCTGGTCGCCGGCGCCAAGTACCGCGGCGAGTTCGAAGAGCGCCTCAAGGCGGTGCTCAAGGAGGTCTCGGCCGCCGACGGCCGGATCATCGTGTTCATCGACGAGCTGCACACCCTGGTGGGCGCCGGCGCCTCCGAGGGGGCCCAGGACGCGGCCAACATGCTCAAGCCCGCGCTGGCCCGCGGCGAGCTGCGCTGCATCGGGGCCACCACCCTCGACGAGTACCGAACGCACATCGAGAAGGACAAGGCCCTCGAGCGCCGCTTCCAGCCGGTGCTGGTGGGCGAGCCCTCGGTCGAGGACACGGTGGCGATCCTGCGAGGTCTGTCGGGCAAGTTCGAGGCTCACCACGGGGTGCGGATCCAAGACGCCGCGCTGGTCACCGCCGCCCGCCTCTCGCACCGCTACATCACCAGCCGGTTCTTGCCCGACAAGGCGATCGACCTGGTCGACGAGGCCTCGGCTCGGCTCAAGATGGAGGTCGAGAGCGTGCCGGAGCCGATCGACGAGCGCGAGCGGGCGATCACCCGCCTGCAGATCGAGCAGACCGCGCTGACGCGCGAGCGCGGCACCGCGGCCAAGCAGCGGCTAACCGAGGTCGAGAAGCAGCTCGCCGAGCTGCGCGAGGAGGTCGGGGCCATGCGCTCCCGGTGGCAGACCGAGCGGGACCGCCTGGCCGAGATCAAGCAGCTCGCCGAGCAGATCGACCACCAAAAGGCCGAGGCGGCCCGGGCCGAGCGCAGCGGCGATCTCAATCGAGCGGCCGAGATCACCTACGGGACCCTGCGTGACCTGGAGAAGGCCCGCGACGCCGCCCGGCAGGCCCTGGCGCGCGCGCTGGAGGGGGGCGACTCCTTCTTGCGCGAGGAGGTCACCGACGAGGACATCGCCGAGATCGTCGCCAAGTGGACCGGGATCCCCGTGGCCAAGATGCTGGAGGGCGAGCAGGAGCGGCTGCTCCACATGGAAGACGACCTGCGCGCCCGTGTGGTCGGGCAAGATCAGGCCGTACAGCGGGTCAGCGCCGCGGTGCGTCAGGCCCGGGCCGGGCTGGCCGACGACGACCGCCCCATCGGTTCGTTCCTCTTGATGGGCCCCACCGGGGTCGGCAAGACCGAGCTGGCCAAGGCCCTGGCCGAGTTCCTCTTCGACGACGAGCGCCACGTGGTGCGGATCGACATGAGCGAGTACATGGAGCGACACGCCGTCTCCCGCCTGATTGGGGCCCCCCCGGGGTACGTGGGCTACGACGAGGGCGGCCAGCTCACCGAGGCGGTCCGCCGCCGCCCCTACTCGGTGGTCTTGCTCGACGAGATCGAAAAGGCCCACCACGACGTGTTCAACGTGCTGCTCCAGCTGCTCGACGACGGGCGACTGACCGACAGCCAGGGGCGCACCGTCGACTTTCGCAACACGATCGTGCTGATGACCAGCAACATCGGCAGTGAGCTGGCCGCCACGGGCCTTTCGGGCGACGCGCTGGCCCGGGCCCGCCACGACGCCCTGCGGCGTCACTTCCGGCCCGAGTTCCTCAACCGGCTCGACGACGTGATCCAGTTCCACCCCCTGGGCCGCGATCACATGCGGGGGATCCTCGACATCCAGCTACGTCGCCTGGCCCCTCGCCTGGCCCGGCACGAGCTCTTGCTGGAGGTCACCGAGCCCGCCCGCGACGCCCTCGCCCGCCGCGGCTACGACCCCGAGTTTGGCGCCCGGCCGCTCAAGCGACTGATCCAGCAGACCATCGTCGACCCCCTGGCCCGCGGGATCCTCGAGGGTCGCTTCACGGCGGGACAAACGGTCGTGGTCGAGACGAGCCCTGGAGGAGCCGACGGAGGAACCGACGGAGGAGCCGACGCTCCCGAGTCGGACGATCTACAGCCACTGACCCTGCGGACGGCCTGAGCCCCAACCCAGGGACACACCCGCCCGGGCCACTCGAGCACTGGATCTCGTTTCGGTGCGCGGCCCGGGCTATCGCGCCGCGCGTTGCTTGGCCGGCTTGGCCGGCTTGGCCGTGCGGCCCTTGGCCGCCGTGGACGACTCGGGGAACGTGCCGTAGCTGAACAGATCCTCAACGGCCATCTCCTCCACCGGCCCGATCTTCTTCAGGGATTCCAGCCCCACCCGGCTGCGATCACCCACGATCGCGATGATGACCGGTGCATCGACGAAGCCTTCGGCGAACTTGCCCACATCTTGCACGGTCAGCGCCTCGATGCTGCGCCACTCCCAGGGCCGGGGATCTTCCTTCTCCTGCAGCTCGTCCCAGCTCATCACCCAGCGATTGATCCACCGCGGATCGATCCGGGTGGATCGATACTCCTGATCGACGGCGGCCTTGGAGGTCTGCAGTCGCTCGGACTGGATCTCGGAGGTCCGCAGCAGCTCCAGGAAGGTCTGCACCGCCTCCGGGGTCTTGTCGGCCTGGGTGCTCATGAACCCGGCAAGGCTCGAGTCGTCGACCGGGCGACGCCCCACCGAGTAGTTGGAGTAGGCGCTGTACGCCAGCCCTCGCGACTCACGGATCTCCTGGAAGACCAGGGCGCTCATGTTGCCGCTGAGGTACTCGGACAAGAGCCGCGCGGTGGGTCGCAGCTCGCGGGGCAGGGGCCCCCGCGGGATCGTGAAGCGCACGTTGGCCTTGGCCCCGTCCTTGTGCAAGAAGACGATGGTCGGGCCTTCCACCCGCCGGTATCGGCGGATCTGGGTGTCGCCGATCTTGCGATGCCGGTTGCCCCGGGCCACCACCGAGACCACGGCGTCGGCCCCACGCGTGCCGAAGTAGAGCGTGCGGTGCTCGTGGTCGAGGAACGAGGTAATCAGCCGGCGCAGCTTGGCCGGCCGGGCCTTCTGCAGGGCGCGATTGCTGGGGTGCTGGAGCCAGGCGCTGCGCTTGCCGTACTTGGCGTAGTCGTTGAGCGCCGAGGTCAGCAGCCAGTCCTTGTCCATCCCGTCCCGGCGCTCGCTGACGGTGTTGTCGTGCAGTCGCCGGAGCACGGCCGCGTCGAAGCGGGGCGAGGCCAGCCAGCGGTCGAGGATCGCGAGGCTGGCCTCGAGCTGGGAATCGAGCCCGTTGACGACGAGCCCGCTGGTCTCCGCGTTGCAGTAGGTCCACACCGAGGTGCCCAGGGCATAGAGTTGCTTTTGGAGCGACTCGGCGTCGTCGTCCCCGGCCCCAGAAAGCTCGAGCAGCTCGAGCGCGTAGCAGAGGTAGGGCTCCTTGCGATAGCCGCGCTTTTGGGTGTAGGTGAGCGAGAATAGGTCGTTGCGATCGTTCTTGGCGCTGATCAGATCCCCGGCGGGCAGCGAGCGCCGCTCGTAGTGGTCGCCGGTCTTGACCCACTCGGGCTCCAGCACCGACGCGGGCATGGTCTCGATCATCCGGGCAAACTTGCTCTTGCGGCTGGGATCGATCTTCACCGGGGTGATCGCGGGCTTGTCGAGCTTGGGAAACTCCGGCTTGCCCTTGCGCTTGGCGACGACCACGAAGTTCTCGCCCAGGTACTGATTGGCCACGCGGATCACGTCGTCGCGGGTGACCTGCTGGAAGCGCCGGTCGTGCTCCACCACGTCGGCCCACTGACGGTGCTCGATGAACGCGCTCATCATCTTGCTGGTGCGGGCCCCCGGCCACTCGAGATCGCGCTTGATCGACACTGTCTCCTGGAGCTTGACCGCGGAGACGTCCTTGTCGGTGAACTCGCCCCGCCGTAGCTTGCCGATCACCTCCTTGACCATCGCCTCGATCTGCTCGGGCTGCTGATCGGCCCGCGCCTGGGCCCACACCACGTAGGCCCCCGCCTCGCGCTGGGTGGTGACGTAGGAGCCGGCCTCGGGCACCTTCTGGGTCAGCTCGAGCTCGACGTTGAGCAGCCCGACGCGATCGTCGTCGAGCACCCTATCCATCACCTCGAACACGACCTCGTCGGGGTGGCCGGCGGGCGGAGCGTGCCAGGCCAGGGTCACCGATTCCTCGCCGTCGGCCTCCACCTGTCCAAAGACCCGGCCGGGCACCGGCGGCAGCTTGCCCGCGTGGGGCAGCGGCACCGGCTTGGGCTTTAGCGTGCCCAGGGTGGCCTCGAGCACCGGCAGCGCGGTCTTCGGATCGATGTCTCCGGACAGCGCCACGGCCATGTTGTTGGGCACGTACCAGCGATCGAAGTAGTCGACCATGTCCCCGTAGGCCGGGTTCTTGAGGTGCTCGGACTTGCCGATCGTGGTCTGGGTACCGTAGGGGTGCTCGGGAAAGAGCGCCTGATAGAGGGCCTCTCGTACGCGGCGGTAGGGGTTGTCGAGCGAGAGGTTCTTCTCCTCGTAGACCGCCTCGAGCTCGGGCAAGAACAGCCGAAACACCGGATCCTTGAAGCGCTCGCCCTCGATCGTGGCCCAGGCTTCGAGGCGATTGGAGGGCACGTCGCCGATGTATACGGTGCGCTCGAAGCTGGTGAAGGCGTTGATCCCCTCCACGCCCAGCGTGCCGTACATGCGGCTGAGCTCGTTGGGCACCGCGTACTGGGCCATCGCCTGGGTCTGCTCGTCGATCTGCGCGAGGATCGACGTGCGCGCGGATCGATCCTCGGTCGTGCGCAGCTTGCGGTAGAGCGCCTCGACCTCGGCGACATGGGGCGCTTCCTTCTCGGGGTCGAGGGTGCCGTACTCGTCGGTACCTTTGAACAGCATGTGTTCGAGGTAGTGGGCCAGCCCGGTGGAATCGGGCGGATCCATGCGGCTGCCGGCTCGGACCCCGATCCACGCCGAGAAGCGCGGCTTTTGTCGCTCGGTACTGATGTAGACCGTCATCCCGTTGGACAGCCGGTGGATCGTCACCCCCATCGGGTCGTCGGGCAGCGGTGTCTCGAGGGTCTGGGGCAGATCCGAGCCGGCCAAGATCGCGTCGACGCGGGGCGCGGCGGTGTCCACGGCGGCCACGGCGGGGGCCGGTGTGGGTGCGGCATCGGCGGGTGGGGTGCTCGGTCCCTGCCGGCAGCCAACGACCGCGGACAAGGCGAGCATCCACGGGAGCACGCGACGAGATCGGAGCCTGGACCGACGCATGGTAGGCGGAATACCAGGGCGCTGAATTGAACGTCAACGCGAACGGCGCGATACGCGGCATCTCGACCCCTATCGCCCCGTCTGCCGGCCCCGTCTGCCGGCCCCGTCTGCCGGCCCCGTCTGTCCGCCCCGTCTGCCGGCCCCGTCTGTCCGCCCCGTCTGTCCGCCCTGTCTGCCGGCCCTGTCTGCCGGCCCCGTCGGGTGGCCCCTTGGCGAGAGGTGCGCCGAGCGGCTACCAATGCGGCCGCTCCCCGTGTCCACGCCCGTCTCTCAGCCTTCGCCGCCCCCCGTGTCCCCCAACCGGTGGACCCGGCGGCGGATCCGGCGATGGGGGCGGGCGGCGATCGATTGGATGATAGAGGAGCGCTGGCTGCTCGCGGTGCTGCTGGCCGCCCTGGTGGTCCGGCTGCACTGGAACCTCGTAGTGCACCCCCCGGGCGACTACGTGTACTCGGACATGAACGGGTACGTCTCCCGGGCCGATCGCATGCTCAAGGCCGGGCTGGCCCCGCACGAGTACAGCAGTTTCTTCCCGTACGGCACCCACTGGATCGTCGCGGGGATGAAGCTGGCCTTCGGCAAGGACAACTTCCCCGCCATCGGGGTGCTCTACGCTCTGCTGGGCGCCTTTACGGTGGCCTTTGCCTACGCGGCCGCCCGTCGAGCCTGCCACTTTCGCTGGGTGCCCCCGGCGGTGGGCCTGGTAGGGATCTTCTATTACCCGCACCTGTCGCTCGGGGGCTACATCCTGTCGGAGGTCCCGTTTGCGTTCTTCTTGATGGGCGCGGTGCTCTTTTCGCTGCGCCTGGCCGACGAGGGCCACCGTCGCGACGCGTGGATGATGGGGTTGATGTGCGGGCTGGGCATGGTGATCCGCCCGCAGATCCTGGTCTCGGCCGCCTTCTTGGGCCTTTTTTGGATCGCACGGCGCAAGGCACTGCCCAAGATCCGCCTCACGCACCTGTTGCAGTCGTTCGTGCCCGTGCTGATCTTGCTGGCCGCCTCGACCGCCCTGCTTCGGCACAACACCGGGCGTTTGGGGCTGGTCTCGGAGAACGGCACCTTCAACCTGGTCTTCGGGCGCTGCCACAACTCCAAGATCCGCTCGACCCCCGACGGCAAGGGGCACGGGCGGGTGCACTTTCGGCCGCCGTCGTTCCTGCAGGTGCGCAACCACGAGGCGCGCTCCAAGAAGAAGGGGGTCCCCCCGCGGGTGGCCCTCAATGCCGCGCTCGAGGACGAGCTGGTCTACGCCGGGTACATCGGCGACGGCCCCCGGCACATGCAGTACGTCCGCGAGTGCATGCGCCGGACAGGGTGGGTGGGCCAGCTGGAGTACTCGGTGCTCAACGCCACCCTCTTGTGGCGCCACAATGTGCCCTGGCCCGACTCGGGGCGCACCCAGTGGCGCTCGATCAGCCGCTGGTGGACCCGGCGCCACCGCGATCTGTTGGCCGTTCCGGCCCTCATCGGGCTGCTGACCCTGGTGCTGGGGCGACGCACGGTGCGGCAGGGCCTGCTGGCGGTGCACCTTTTGGCCTCGCTGCTGGTCGCGGCGGTGTTCTTCGGATCGATCCGGGTGCGGACGCCCTACGACTTCATCATCCTGACCCTGGCGCTGGAGGTCTATGCCTTCGCCCTTTGGCGGATCTATCGGGGGGTACAGTGGATCCGCGGGCGCATGCGCGAGCGTCGGGCGAGCTCGGTGTAGCGCCTGCCCTCCCACGACCGGCCCACGACCGACCCTTTTTGCTCATCGACGCACGTGGCCGTGGATCACTACCTCATCCAAAAGGACGGCGAGGTTGCCCGCTGGACGGACAAGAAGCTGCGCCGCAAGCTCCGCGAGAACGACCTGACCGGACTCGAGCTGGCCCGCCGCGAAGACGACCCGCAGTGGCGACCCCTGCACGCGCTGACGATCTACCGCGAGGAGGTCCCCTACGTGGGCGACCCCCGCGATCACGCGCGACGCCGGATGGCCCGGGGCTTCGGCGCGCACCTGGTGATCTATGGGCTCGTGGTCGGCTTCGTGCTCGGCGGGCCGCTTTCGACGGCTGGCATCATCTGGGGGCTGTTCTTGCTGGGGCACGCCAGCCGGGCTCTGCCGGTGGTCTGGTCGCTGGTGCGCGAGGGCAAGCTGCTGCCGGGGGGCGACCAGGCGGCGGCCCTGCCCCCCGCCTCCATCGCCGACTCGCCGGCCGCAGACTCGCCGGCCGCCGCCGCGTCGGCTCTGCCCGCGGCGTCCATGCCGGCCGATGCGGGGACGGACTCGACTGCCGCGCCCCGACAAGGGCCCCGGGGGTCGGTGCAGGCCGACCTCGAGGGGGTGCGCACCCTCATCGACCGCCAGCCCGAGCTGGACACGGGCCTGTCGGACGAGCTAACGCGGATGGCCGAGTCGATCTCACAGATCGATCGGCGGATCGACACGCTTCGCTCGCTGCTGGACCAAGACGACGACGCCTCGCTGGCTGAGCAGCACGCTCGAGCCCAGCGCGCTCGGGACGAGGCCACGCTCCCCGAGGATCGGGCGCTGCGCCAGCGACAGATCGAGGTGATCGAGCAGCGCCAGGCGGGGCAGCAGCGCGCGCGTGGCACCCTCGAGCGGCTGGAGCTACGACGCGACCTCGCCGCCCAGCAGATCCGCCAGCTCCACCTCGATCTGGTGCGGGCCGAGGCCGACCAGGTCGAGCCCGAGCATCTCGACCGTCGCCTGGAGCAGATCCGGCTGGAGGCCGAGGCGGCCGCAGAGGTCGAGAATCTGCTGACCCGCTGAGGAATCCACACTGCGTGCATGGGCCGCATCACGGCCTCGAGACGCTCGCGTGGAACACCACCGGCTCCTCATGTGTGGATCCTCGGGTAGGAGATCCAACTTCATGCTCGACCCAGGTCCCAACCGGAAGGCACCGTATCCGTCTCCCTGATTGACCGGGCAATCAGTCATGACCGATTCCACGCTCGATTCCGTCCTTCGTCCTGTCCACCGGCTTGGCGTCTGTCTTTGGGGGCTCACCGCGGCCGGGCTGCTCCCCGGCTGTGCAGATGATGGGGGAGGACCGGCGACGGGGAGCGGCTCGGCGGGCAGCGGGACCACGACCGACCCGAGCGCCACCACCACTGCCGTCGCCGACGACAGCACGGGCCCGACCAGCGGCGCCTCGTCGGGCGAGCCCGGCGACGAGTCCGGCAGCAGCACCGGCGATGGCCCGGCCACCGTGGTGGGCTTTGCCGATCTGCACAACCACCCCTTTGCCGAGGCGGCCCACGGCGGCGGCTGGCTCCACGGATCGCACACCGGACCCATGGAACAGGCGCTGGCGTCGTGCGACGGCGGGCTCCCGGGTGATCACGCCCGAGTGCGCAGCGATCTGGGCGTGCTGTTCGACCAGTGCGAGGAGTCGGGCCTCGACTTGGGCCTGCTGGCCGACACGATCCCAATCCTCAATCTCATCCTCTTGGTGGGCGGGACCCCGCTGTCGGAGTTCATCGCGCAGATCGAGGGCAGCGAGGGCGACACCGGCCTGCACCTGGGGCGCACCGACGGCGCCCCCGACTTCGAGGGCTGGCCGCGCTGGGACGTCATCGCCCACCAGCAGACCTGGGAGGGCTGGATCGAGCAGTCGTGGCAAGACGGCCTGCGGCTGACCGTGTTCTCGGTGGTGAGCAACGACTGGCTGTGCCGGGCCTTGCCCGCGGGCAACGTGGACCGACCGCAGTGCAACGAGATGGACGACGCGTTCGTGCAGCTGCAGATGGCCCACGATTTCGCCGATGCGCACGAGTGGGCCGAAATCGCGCTGTCCGCCGCGCACGCCCGTCAGATCGCCGCCGAGGGCCGGCTGGCGATCGTGCTCAGCGTGGAGGTCTCCCATTTGTTCGGGCAGGAGGACTGGATGCCCCAGCTGAACGCGCTGCACGACCAGGGTGTACGCACCATGCAGTTGGTCCATCAGGTCGACAACCGCTTTGCCGGGGCCGCGCCCCACAACGCGATCTTCCACGTGGCCCAGTTCACCGACACCTGCCACGTGGACAACGACTGCGGCCTGACCACCGCCGATCTGACCCTGGGATTCGACGTGGACGGCAGCTGCCGCAACGTGCACGGCCTGAGCGCCGAGGGGCAGGCTCTGGCGCAGGAGATGATGGATCGCGGCATGCTGGTCGACGCGGCCCACATGTCCGAGGCCAGCGTGACCGATCTACACGCCCTGGCCGCGGCCAACGACTACTACCCCTTTTACATCTCGCACGGCCACATGCGTGACATCGTCATGCCCAGCCAAGCCCAGCAAGAAAAGACCTCGCCCGCGTGGGTGGTCGATCTCGTGCGGCAGACGGGCGGGATGTTCGGCCTGCGCACCGGCGCGGAGCAGATGAACGGGTATCCCGCCTCGGGGGTCGACAACGACTGCCACGGCTCGGTGCGCTCGTTTGCCCAGCACTACGCCTATGCCTCGGCGGGGCTGAAGATCCCCGTGGGCCTGGCCACCGACTTCAACGGCTTCATCCAGCAGCTGCGCCCGCGCTTTGGGCCCCACGCCGCCTGCGGGGCCGGGTTTACGGCCGAGGCGGAGTGTCAGTCGCACGCTCAAGACGATCCCACCGGGACCGACTTCGACCAGATCGGCCTGGGTCACCAGGGCCTTTTGGGCCCCATGCTCGACGATCTGCAGACGGTGGGGGCCAACACGGACGCGCTGTGGGGCTCGGCCGAGGCGTTCGTGCAGATGTGGGAGCGCGCCGAGGGCCCGCGCTCGGATCGCCCGCTGCCCACCGCCGACATGGATCAAGAAGGGATCGTCCCGCTACCGCCCGTGGACGAGCGCGAGGACGACTACCCGTCCGTGTGTGGCACGATGTTCTGCCCCGGGATCCTCGAGCAGGGGGAAAGCTGCGGCTTCGATGACGAGTGCATCAGCGGGCAGTGCAACTCGGGGCCCTGCGGGATCCCCAACGGAACCTGTCAGTAGCTCAGTGCGCCGCGGTCAGAACTCCGTCCACTTCAAGACCACCTCGTACCGCACCGACACCTCCCCCGAGCGCGTCTGGGCGACGCCCTCGAGCACGGCCGCCTCCCCGTGCAGCACGGGCAGATCGGTCATCGCGAAGCGCTCCTCGAGCCCGATCGGAAGATCGTCGATCTGTAGCACGTCGTCGTCGGTGCACCACATGGGCATCGCGGAGCCGAGGTAGCGGACCGAGGCGAGCAGCCCGAGAGAACCCGACGAATCGAGCGTCACGTGGAGCTGTTCGAGGTCCTCGAGCGGCACCCCGACGATGCCGATGTCGAGCTCCGTGAACACCCCGCCCTGCGGCGGCGGGAACACCTCGACGTCGTCTCCGTCGCGCAGCGGGGCAGCGCCCCGGCGGTTGGCGAGGGTGATCACCGGATCGTCGATGCTCGGACAGCGTCCCGGCGCCGGAGCCTCGGCACACCCGGTGGACAGCCCCGCTATCATGGCCGTAGTCATGGCCATAGTCATGGCCGTAACCATGGCCGTCCCGCGCACCACCGTGGGCTGCGGCCTCACGACTCCGCCCGCGCCTCGTACACCACGCCACGAAGCCGCTCGGCCCAGGCATCCAGATCACTGATCGTACTGTCCACGACCTCGGGATCGCCCAGTGAGTTACGAAGCGCCTCTTCGAGCAGCCGTCGCCCGCGGACCAGGTGCGTGCGGATCGTCGCGGCCGGGACGTCGAGGACCCGCGAGATCTCGGAGCTCGACAGCCCCTCCCAGTACCGCAGCTCGAGGGTCACCTGCAGATAGAGCGGGATCCGCCGCAGCGCGAGCTTGAGCAGCTGAAGCTGCTCGGCCTGCGCCATGCGCGTCTCGGCCCCGGGGGCTAGATCGTGCAGCGAGCGCGACGTGAAGTCCTCGGGCACGTGGTAGCGCTGCTTGATGTGCTTGCGCAGCACGTTGTACGCGATGCTGAATACGTACGAGCGGAACCGGTCGTCGTCCTCGATCCGATCCCGCCCCTGCACCAGGGCCAAGAAGGTGTCCTGCACCAGGTCGGTGGTCTGGTCGCCCAGCTTGTTGGCGAAGAAGCGAGTCACCGGCTCGAAGTAGCGCTCGCACAGCTGTTGGCCCTTGGCCTCATCTCCGCCGCGCCACGCATGCAACAGCTCGATGTCCCTGGACATACTCCGAGCATACCCCGCCCGGTTCAGCGCACGAGGGTTCAGCGCGCGAGGAACCCCCGCGCGCTGACCCGAAGGCCCCGACGAGCCCGGGCCCCGGCCCTCACCCGTCGGCGCTGTCGATGACGAGGATGTCATCGAGATACCCGGGCCCCTCGGTCGGTGCATCCCCAAGCGAGTCGGTGTGCCCATAGCCGAGCTGACCCACGTCGTTGTCGCCCCAGCACCGAAGGCCGCCGCTATTGAGCCGCACACAGGTCGAGGATGCGGTCGCGCCCGCGTAGACCGAGACCACCTGGTGGACTCCCAGATCCACCCCCCCGACCTCCGCCGGGGTCTGCGCGCCCCCGACGCTCAAGGTGTTTCCGTAGCCGAGCTGACCCGATCCGCCGGCGCCCCAGCACCGTAGGCTCCCGTCGTCGAGCACGGCGCACGTGTGCTGCTCGCCCGCAGCCAGATCGATCGCCACGCCGCCCAGGGGTACCGCGCCCGCGGCCACGGGCCGCTCGTCGTCGCCGATGTCGCCGGTGTCCCCGTAACCGAGCTGGCCATAGAGCCCCTGCCCCCAGCATACGATCGCGCCCGAGCTTCGCCGCGCGCACGTGTGGTGACCCCCGGCCTGCACCTCGACCACCGTTCCTCCCAGCGCGACCGTGCCCATGCTCGCGGGTGTCTCGTCGTCGCCGACGTCTTCGGTGGTCGCGTAGCCGAGCTGACCGAAGTCGTTCGCTCCCCAGCACTGCACCCGACCGTCGTCGAGCAACGCGCACACATGATGGGCCCCCGCGCTCAGGCTCTGGGCCGGGCCGACCAGCGCAACATCTCCGACGTCCGCGGGGGTCTCGTCGTCGCCGACGATCTGGATCTGCCCGTAGCCGAGCTGGCCAAGGTCGTTCGATCCCCAGCACTGCACCGCGCCACCCGTAAGCCGCGCGCAGGCGAAATCGGCCCCCACGACGATCTGCGCGGCGGGGCCGCCGAGCGTCAGGTCGACCGCCGCGCCCGCGGTGGCCGGCGTCTCGTCGTCACCGAGCGGCTCGGTGTGTCCCAGGCCTAGCTCGAACGCCGCATTGGATCCCCACGCCCGAACAACCCCATGGGTCAGCCGAGCGAAGGTCTGGTCGCCGTTGGTGTGGATCTCTTCCACCGGCCCGCCAAGATCGATGAACCCGATGGCGCTGGGGAGCTCGTCGTCACCGATGAAGTGCTGGTCGCCCTGCCCGAGCTGTCCGTGCTCGTTGCGGCCCCAGCACTTGGCCTGCTGCGACTCGGTCACGGTACAGGTGACGCCGTCGCCGAGGCTCATGTGGGCGACGGATCCATCGTCGCCGCACGTTCCACAGAGGTGATCACCGGTGAAGGGATCGACGAACAGCGATGGCGAAGAGCGCTCGGGTTCGCGGTCAATGCCGAGCTCGGAGTCGGAGATGCATGCGATCATCGGAGTCATTGACATCATGATCGACAGATGCGAAATTATGCGGCGCATGCAGTGCATACGATGACACTGAGAGAAATTGATGACATTTTCGTAGAGGGGGCTCATGTCGTTACGACCTCGTACATCGAGCACCAACCCCGAGACCGCCGAGCGAGACGTACTCTCACCCAAGACGCGCCCACCACCTCCGTCCCCCGCATTGGGGCCAAAGGGAAGGGTATGACCGAGTCCATACCAAAGAAGGACTCGACTCAAGCATTGGCACTATTTACAGATCGTATGAACCGGTCCTGGCGGCGGAGATTCAACCTATAAGACTCAAACAATCGCCATCTTCTTGGCGTGTAGTAAGATCCGCGTTCATCATGCCGAAGGATTCGGCGCTGTATTCTCCGCAAGCGTCGGCTCGGTCACCGATCCATGCAAGAGGGCAGTCTCCAAAGTCGCCGAACTGTTGAGCCTCAATTCAAAAAAATCTACCAACCGGCTCTTCCCGAACCTTACTTACACTCGAATTCACCACTATCCACTTCGCACGTCAATTAAGAACAATTAAGTCAATGGGTTTTCCACGATCTTCCCACGACCTTCCCACAACCTTCTCATAGAGACACCATGCAGACACCGAGAATCGTACCCTCAGGGCTCGCTGGAACGTCCGGCATTCAGGATCGACGATCCGAACGACCCGATCCCCTCAGCCTCCATATAAAATTCACGACATACGAAGATCCCGGCGTCACCGAATCGACGACGCCAGGATCTCCAGTATCCCAATCCAACGAAGGACCGCTATCGGGCGATCCTAGATGTCATTCGGGCGATCTCATTCGGGCGCTCTCCTGCGGACGATCTCGTCGCGGAGCTGTTCCGCCTCGGCCATCCGCTCGGGCCCGGGTCGGCCCTGCGGCGTGGCGTAGATCCTCAGCGCCCGCTCGATGGTGTCCTCGGCGCGCTCCCACTGCTGCTGCCGGGCGAGCGCTCGGGCCAGGTGCCGCAGCGTGTCGGCCACCCGGCGGTGCTGCGGACCCACGCTGGCCGTATAGATCGCCAGCGCATCCTGATGCCGCTTGACGGACTGCTCCGCCGCGCCTCGGCGCAAGGCCAGCATTCCGAGCTGGTTGAGCACGCTGGCCGCCATCGGATCGTCGGCCCCGCCGTGCTGCCCGAGCACGGCGAGGGCGCGCTGGTAGCGAGCCTCGGCCTCGTCGAGCCGACCTTGCCCGGCACGGAGCCGACCGAGATCTCGTAGCGCCTGCGCCCAGAGCCGGACATTGTCCGGGGAACGCTCGCTGTTCCCGAGGATCTGCAACGCCGCCTCGTAGTGCTCGGTCGCCTCGCGCGCCTGATCGCGCTGGGCGAGCGAATCGGCGATGTTGATCCGAACCCGAGCCACGTCGGGATGCCCCGGCCCGCGCGTGCGCTCCCAGATCTTACGCGCCTCGTGCCAATGACGTTCCGCCTCGGCATGTTGGCCCCGCTTCACCAGGTTCACCGCGAGGTTGTTGCGGGTGTGTGCGAGGGCCGGATGCGCGGGTCCGAGCGCAGCTCGTTGGATCTCGAGGGCTCGCTCGAGCCTACGGTGGGCCTGCGAGAACTCCCCCTGGGCGTACAAGACCGCGGCGAGGTTCGACATCGCATGCGCCGTCTGGGGGTGCTGCTCCCCGAGCCAGCGACGACACAGCTCGAGCACCCGCATGCGGTGGGCCATGGCCAACGGCAGCTGGCCCTGCCGCCGCAAGATCTGGGCGAGGCTGTCGAGGATCTCGGCCAGCGCGAGATGATCCCGACCGTAGGCGTCCTCGGCGATCGTCAGCGCGCGCTCGAGGGGGATCTGGGCCTGCGAAAGCTCCCCCCGCACGATCCGCACGTGGCCCAGCGACGTCAGGGCATGGATCCGGGCCCGGGCACGCACATGGGGCCGCTTTGCCAGGTCGACGGCGAGGGTCGCCGACGACAAGCCGGCTTCGCTACGCGCCTGCTCCACGCCCACCACGTGACCTTGCGTGGCGAGAGCCTCGACCACCAGCTCGTCGGGACCGTGCCGCAGCGCGCGGGTCAAGGCATCCTGGAGCCGGACCTCGGCCTCGGGGTGGCGACCGGCGTTCATCAACAGGGTCCCCTCGACCAACCACGCCCGGGCCAGCGCAGACTCGTCGCCGACCACCTCGGCCTCCGCGACCGCCTCGGCCGCCACGACGAGCCCCTGGTCGTAGCGCGCCGCCGCATCCAGTATGCGCGCGTGGTCGAGGGTGACCTCGAGCGCTTCAACGCGGTCCTCATCGACCCCGGACGCGGGCTCGCTGGGCGCGGACGGCCGCGGGTCCTGCCCGTCGGCGCACTCGCTGACGGCGGGCAGCGCCAAGACAAGCTCCACCGACCGCGCGACCAGGGCCGCGTCGGCCTTCGCGAGCAGCTCGACCTCGTGAGCCAGCGACGCCCGGCGCCGCCACAAACAGCGTCGCTGCACCGACCATCGGGCCCACGGCTCGGGGTGTCGAGGCTCGGCCCGGCACGTGGCCCGCTCGGCGTCCTCCCACTCGCTGGCGTAGGCGTCGAGCTCGCCGCGCACCGTGGTCCAGGCCGCGGGTGCATACGGAGCGCCCGTGGCCACCAGCGCATCGTGGACCGCTTCGCGACGCTCGTCGTCCCAGACTCCGCCGAGCGTCCGGCGGGCTTGGCGACAGGGATCCTCGTCGGCGTAGCTCCTCGCCCACAATCCCACCGCCACCGCGATCCCGACCGCGACGCTCACCGGCCACCGCCATCGCTCCCCCCTCCCCTGCCGGGCACGCAGGAGCTGCCGCAGCAGCGCATCCATTGAGGGCCAGCGCGCCTCGGGACGAGCGCTCAGGCCCCGTCGTAGCGCGCGCTGTAGCGAGGCGGGCACGGACGGCTCGGTGGTGGCCACGGCAAGCGGCAGCTCGACGCCGGCCGCCATCCGCCGCAGCACCTGCCGGGGATCGCCACGAAACGGCCGGCGCCCGTAGATCGCCTGGTAAAGGGCCACACAAAAGCTGAACTGATCGCTGCGGGCATCGGCTCGACCGTCGACAAATTGCTCGGGCGCCATGTAGGCGATCGTCCCGACCAGCGAGCCCCGCTCGGTCAAGGGCACCGGCAGCAGGCTGCCGCCGTCGCCGCGGATCCCGGCCCCGCTGCCCGGCCGATGAAGCTCCAACGAGACCGGCGAACCATCGACCGACGGCGTCGCCATCTGCGTCGCCATCTGCGTTGCCATCTGCGTTTCCGCGCTGTCGATGCGGCGGATCGCCCGAGCCAGGCCGAAGTCGAGCACCCGCACCCGCCCCTGCTCGTCTCGCATGCAGTTGTTGGGCTTGAAGTCGCGGTGGACCAGGCCAGCGGCGTGCGCCGCCGCCAGGCCGCGGCCCGCCTGGAGATACGCATCGACACACTCACGCCACGAAGGCCGCGACAGCTGCCACTGGTCCAGGGTGATGCCGTCGCACAGCTCCATCGCGATGAAGATCTCGCGCTCGAGCTCGCCGACCTCGTAGATCTGGACCACGTTGGGGTGAGACAGCCGCGCCAGGGCCTGGGCCTCTCGCAACAGCCGATCGTTGTCGCGCGGCGTCGGGCTTGCGCTCACCACCTTGATGGCGACGTTGCGATCGAGCTTTTCGTCGTAGGCCCGCCGCACGGTGCCCATGGCACCTCGCCCCAGCAGCCCCAGGTCGACGAAGCGCCCGAGCCGCCGCGGCACGGGATGATCGCGGTCGAACAGCTGCGCCTTGATGTCCCGCTTGCGCCCGCCGTCGGACGGGTGGTTGGCACACGACTGGCCCAGACGAGCGAGCGCGTCCTCGAGCGGGTGGTTGGTCGACATGGCTCAGGTCTCGTGATCACGGTGAGGGACGGGCCGGCGTTGTCGCTGCTGCTCGACCCAGTCCTCGAGCCTCGTGATGGTGCTGTGCAGCTTTTGCGGCGACGTGGCCAGCTCGCGCAGGCGCTGCTCGAGCAGCTCGCGGGCGCGCCGCAAGCGAGTGTTGACCGTGCTCCGGGGTAGATCCAGCACCGCCGCGAGCTCCACGTGCTTGAGCTCGTCCCAGTAGCGCAGCTCGAGGATGAGCTGCAGCTCGACCGGCAGGTGCCGCAGGGCCGCGAGCAACAGCCGCTCTTCCTCGCGATCGGCGATGATCTGGCCGGGCACCTGGCCCAGGTCGTCCATGGACAGCACGCGCAGCTCGTCGACGTTTCGCTTGCGCCGCAGCTCCTTGTAGTGCATGCGCAGCGTGTTGGTGGCGATTCCCAAGATGAACGTGCTGAACTTGGAATCGCCCCGAAACCGAGGAGCCGCCTCCACGCACGCCAAGAAAGTCCGCTGGATCAGCTCGTCGGGCTCGGCCACCTTGTTGCGAAAGAACCGCTCGACGACGTCGTAGTAGCGCTCGAACAGCTCCTCCCCGGCCGCCCGCTCTCCCTCGCACCACGCCCGCAGAAGCTGTCCGTCCTGCATGGCCCGGAGTATACGTCGCCCCACAGACGCCGTGCTCGCTGGCCACGACCGGTACGCCCGGCACGGCGCGAACGCCGTCGCGCTCTGGACGGTCGTGTGCAAAGGATGATCCATAGGACGGCGGAGCTCGAAGCGCGGGATCCTCGTCGATCGAGGGTGGTGAGGGTCGTCGGGGCGGGCGGGCATCGAGCAAAGACGATGACTCAAACTCAAGTGTCGACAGCAGGCCAGCTCTTTGAGGTCATTGCGCGAATACTCGGGGAACGAACAAGGCGGGATCGTGCGCCGGGTCGTGGCCGGCCATCGATGAGTAGTCCTAGCGCGCACTTTGACTGCGACGACTCGAAGATTTTCGTATTCGCCCGATTTGCGCCGCGAAGCCGCCATGCACGGCAGCCGCGGCCCGCACCACGACGCGCTCCGCTCCCGTTCATGGGCGACTCCTCGCGCCGTCGCCAGGCGCACAACGCGATACTTCACGGCGAGCCGGTGACCCTTCGGGCCTGTTGGGTGACTTCGTGGTTGGTGGTACGACTTCGAGGGCTATCTACGTGGTGCTCGTCGAGCCACTGCTCGACCTGGGCGAGATCGTCTTCGCTGCCCTGGCCGTGCTCAGCAAAACCGTCACGAGCAAGCTGGGCAAGCTCGCGCGCGCGGTGTCGCTGAGCGCGATCGGTCCAAAGCGCCCGGGCCAGCACGAAGGCGGTGCTCGCTCGGCCCTCGATGGGGACGTCACCGCGTCGGTGGCGATGCCAGGCATTCTCCGCCAGGGGACGCGCTTGGTCGGCTCGACCCAGCTCGAGGAGGACCTCCGCGAGGTTACTTCGCGATGCTGCGACGTAGGGATGATCGGACCCCAGCGTCTTCTCTCGCGACGCGAGCACTCGTCGATGCACCTGCTCCGCCTCATGGTACCTGCGCTGCTCGACCAAAATGGTCGCGAGGTTGTTTCGCGCCGTCGACACATGGGGATGCTCGGGTCCCAGCGTCTCGTCCCACAGCACGATCGCTCGGCGTAGCTCCTGCTCCGCTTGCTCGACCTTGCCCTGGCCCATCAGGGCGAGCGCAAGGTTGCTTCGCGACACGGCCACCTGCGGATGCCCGGGCTCCAGCACCTTGTGGCGAGTCTCCAGCGCTCGTCGGGATTCCTGCTCCGCCTCTTGGTAGCGTCCTTGCGCGTGCAGGACATTGGCGAGGTTGCTGTGCGCGCTCGCGACGAGCGCGTTGTCGGGCCCGAGCGCCCGGTCCAGCCGCACTAGAGCGCGCCGGAGCTCCTGCTCCGCCTCTTGTTGCTTCCCCTGCGCCATCAAGACGGCCGCCAGATCATTGCGCGAGATCGCGACGTTGGGGTGAGAAGCACCGAGCGCCTCGTGCAAGATCGCCAGCGCTCGCCGATGCTCCTGCTCCGCCTCCGCGTAGCGCCCCTGCGCCGTCAAGACGTTCGCAAGATCACCGCGCAACCTCGCCCCTCGAGGCAGATCCGGCCTCGGCAACTCGTCGTGGAGCGCCAACGCCCGCCGGTGCTCCCGCTCCGCGTCCTCGTATCTCCCTTGCACCCGCAAGATCCGCGCGAGGTTGTTGCTCGATTCCACCTCGGCCTCAGAGCCGTCCACAGCCAGCTCCATCGCCAGCTCCCGGTACCGTAGACCGTCTGGCGCGCGCTCTTGCCGGACGCCCACGACGAACATCATCGCGCTGGCGGCTCGTTGCACCTCATCCCACTGGCGCCACCTCAGCGCCTGCCCCAGCGCCTGCCTCAGCGCCTGATGTGAGGCCACATAATGCCCTTGCTGGTGAAGCACCTCGCCCTCTTCGAGGAACGCTTCGGTGTGCACGGGCCCGTACTCGACCTCGGCCAGGCGCTGCTTGGCGTCCTCCACCATCGCTCGCGCCCCGGCGTATCGTCCCGCATCACGCTCCGCCTTGGCTCTGGCCAAGATCTCCCGAACCCCGTCCACCGCGAGCGTCTGGGCGGGCAGCGGCGGCTCCACCTCGGCGGCCAGCGCCTCCACATCCGCGCAGCGCGACAGCGGGCGAAGACCCCCCGTCACCTCGTGGGCGTTGGCCACCACGCCTGCATCCGCGCGCGCGAGCACCCCCACCGCCGCGCTCAACGCCCGCTTGGCCCGATAAAGACATGCCATCCGCCGATCCATCACCTCCGCGGATTGCTCGTGCCGCACGCTCGTGGCCTCGCAGGCGTCCTCGTGCTGAGCGACCCAGGCATCGGCATAGTCGTCCAGCGCCGGCTGCACCGCCCGCTCCCAGACATCCGGCGCGTAGCCGAGCTTCGTCCCCACGATCGCATCCTCGACCTCCTGCCGCCGCGCGTCGTCCCAGATCCCCACAAGCTGTGCCCGAGCGCCGGTGCAGCGATCGATTCGATCGAGCACGCTCGACACGCCCAGCCCCGCGCCCACGGCCACCAGCCCGCCGAACAGTCCCAGCCCGATGAAGCGCCGACCACGGGGCGCCACGAGCGATTGCAGCGCGGTCAGCAGCGCCTCCATCGAAGGCCAGCGCTGCTGCGGGTCGGCCGCGAGCCCGCGAAGTAGGACCGCACGTAGCTTGCTCGATACGGCCGTTCCCCGCGGTGCGGGCCGGATCGCGCCCGACTCGATCGCCCCGATCAACGCACGCAGTGATCTACCGACGAACGGACGCTCCGCGTAGACGGCCTCCCAAAGCGCGACACAAAAGCTGAACTGGTCACTGTGCGCACCGACCTCGTGACCGTGCATCTGCTCGGGCGGCATGTAGCCGGGCGTCCCCAAGACCGTACCCGATGGAGTGAGCGAAGATCGCGGATCGGCGGTGGTGATCTCCTTCGCCGTCGGGATCTCGTCACCCGACTCGATGGTTCGGTCGTGGGACTGCCGCGCTAGCCCGAAGTCGAGCACCCGCACGCGGCCTTGGTCATCGATCACCGCGTTGCCTGGCTTGAAATCGCGGTGGACGATCCCCTTGGCGTGGGCGGCGGCCAGGCCGGCGCCCGCCTGCCGGTAGACCTCTACGGCCTTCCGCCAGCTCGGCCGAGGCTCCTGCTGAGCCCACTGAGCCAGGGTCTGGCCCTTGACCAGCTCCATCGCGATGAAGGTCTGCCCCTCTGCCCGCCCAACCTCGTAGACCTGGACCACGTGGGGATGCGAGAGCTTGGCGAGCGCCTGAGCCTCCCGCCGCAGCCGATCCACCTCGCCCTCGGATCGCTCCCGGCGCAGCAGCTTGATGGCCACGGCGCGATCGAGCTGCTCATCGTAGACCTTGAGCACGGTCCCCATGCCCCCCTGACCGAGGGTGTCGAGCACCACATAGCGATCGAAGCGCCGCACCGCCGGCATACGGAACAACGACCCGAACACCTTGGCCTTCCGCGCCCGAAGGGCGACCTCGTCGGCGGCGACGGGCTCGGGCCGACCGCCCAGTGCGACCATGGGATGCTCCATGGTCGCGCTCGGGCTCCCGATGACCTCGGCCGATCGCGTCCTGTCGTCCCCTGCCATGCCGCGTGGATGATCCCGCGTCACGCCGCGGTGGCCGACGCATCGGCGAGCGCCTGGTGGATCACGCTCGCCGCGCTCGTGCGATTTTCGACCCCCAAAGCGGCGAAGATCCGCTCGGCGTGCTTTTTGACCGTGGCCGGCCGGATCGCGAGGATCACCGCGATGTCCCGGTTGGACTTGCCCTGGCTCATCCAAAGGGCGACCTCGGCCTGACGACGGGTGAGCCCGAGCGTATCCGCGACGATCGGGGTGCTCTGCTCGACGTCGAGGCTCGCGCCCCCATGCGACGACCCCTGCGGCTCCACGCTCAACATCGCGCCAGACCCACGATCCACATGGGGATGGTACGCGATGACAAGCGATCGATCACCCGTACCACGACGCAACGGCGCGACGGCGGCGACCTGACCGTGGATCACCGGCTCGAGCCACTGCTCGAGTGCCTTCGGTAGCCGTCCCAAAGCCACGGGCAGGCCGGACTCGCTCAGCAAGTGCCGAGCACGACGACCCACCCAGTGGACGTGGCTGGCCCCGTCCAGGACCACGAAGCCGCGCCCGCCCGACTCGCTCATCCGCCGCCATTGGTCGCGCTCGTGCAGCAACTCGAGGTAGTGCCGATGATCGAAGAGGATCGAGCGCGGGCGGGAGCGCGGCGACGGGCCGCAGGCTTTTGCAGATCGAGCATGGTCGAACATCATCAGTATCTCCTCGGACGAGCCGCCAACGACGAGCCGACACGACATGGTCGTACGAGCGGCGGATGAGGCGAACCTCGGGTCGGGATCGGCACTGCGATGACCCGTCTGGCCCCCGTAAGTGGTCCGAGTCACCGTTTTGACTGCGACCGATCGATCTTTTTCGAATCGACCGTTCTTGGGGACATAGGGGGCCACAACGACCCGATCTCGTGAGGTTCGGCCGTGCGCGCGACGCGTTCGTCGCCCGTGGGACTGCCCGCGAAAGTCACTGGGCCACGGTGGACACCGGGCTGGTCGCTCCGCGCATTGGACCGAGCCACGGTCGGAACCACCGCCGCAGCCGCCGCTCCACGGCCGAGTCGACGCCAAAGCCCCAGCACCACCAAGGGCAGCACGACGCCCAGCACCCCGCACCCCCAGGCCAGCTGGTAGTACGGGCGAAACAGCCCGACGATGAACGCGCGCACGATGGGCGCGAGGTACTCGTCGGCCAACCAAGCCGCCGCTTCGGGTGCACCCACGGTGCCATCGGCGGCCGCGTGCGCCTCGAGCCCTCCGACGATCGGCTCGATCGCCTCTGCGTGCTCCGACAACAACTCAGCCCGCAAGGCATCAAGGCCCCACCGCGCCACCAAGGCCGTGGCCTCGGCGGTGCCATCCTCCGACGATCCAGACGACACCACGGCGTCGATCCCCCGATCCTCCAGGCGATCGATCCGAGCGCCGGTGCCGTCCCACAGCGCGCGAAGATCCACCACCGAGATCCGCTCGGGGGTCGTGGTGGGATCGGCCCCAGCGGCCGCGATGCGCACGAGACTACGAGCGAGCGCCTCGCAGGACCCCGCGATCATGTTCGACTGCTCCAGAACATTCACCGTCGCCCGCTGGGCGCCGTAGGCCAGGCCGCCGACCCCGGCCAGCGGAACGAGCGCCAACACCCACAGCACCAGCACCAGCGAGCCCGGCCATGTCCGACCCGAGGGCGGCCGCAGCCACCCTTGCCGGCCCAAGACCACCCACAACACCAACAGGCCCACCAACGCCGCCAGCCCGATGCCGATCCCCCAAACGAGCGGGGTGAGCAGGGCGGAGGCCGAGTAATTCCAGAGGATTTCGAGTTCAGCGTACATTTCGTTCACCGGCTCCGTAGCCATGAGCCGACGGCACTCGACCAAACCCGATCACTACGCCCGATGACGGACCTGCGGCCCTAGCAGAGCTCGAGCTCGGGCTCGACGTTCGAGAGGGCGTCTGCTCGCCCGGTGAGTGGCGTGACGAACGACTTTGACTGCCGAACCGGACTTTTTTTCGAGGTCGAAAAGAACAACCGGCGCGACGCTACGGGCGCCGATCTCCCCCCGAGCGAATCGATCGATGCCGGCCAGCCGGGCCGAGTTCGAGCCGCCCGCACTTCGAGCCAGATCATCCTTTACGGGCGAGGCGTCCGGCGGGTCGGGGAATCACCTGCGATCATCTCATCCCCTCGTCACTTGATGACCCGGTGGGGATCGATCGATGACGATCGAGTGTTTTGTTGCCCCGAGTCCGTCAGTTTCTCGGAGTCGTCGACACTATGCAAAAGAGTGTCGGTGAACGATAGACCGACGTCTCCCCTCTTGGGAATCGAACGATGAACCCCCGCCCCCTCGTCCCCACTCTCGTCTCCACTCTCATCTCTACTCTGGTCTTGCCAGGGCTTTGCCTGTTGGCGCTCGCCTGCAATGGCGATGATGCCTCTCCCGAGCAGCGTGTCGAGCGACTCGTCGACGACGCGGTCACCGAGCTTCGAGCGCAAGTCTCGGTCGAATGTGACTGCTGGGCCGACTTCGGCCACACGTCCCGGTCGAACTGTGAGAACAACGCCTTGGCCATCGGGCCCTCGGAGGTACGCTGTACCAAGGAGGCCTACGCGCAGGAGCCCGACATCGCGCTCGACTACCTCAATTGCGTCGTGCCGCTCGAGCGAGAGTACACCACGTGTATCAACCAGCGCCTGGACTGCTCCGATCCCAACAGCCAGGATCCGTGCCTCGACGACTACCGGATCGGTATGGATTCCTGCATCGTGCTGCCGCCTACGATCACACGCGACCTCGACATCTGTACCGAATGAATGAGCCCACGGCCCGCGACCGCGCTGCGCGAGGCCGTCCACGCGTGCCGCGGTGCCGGCGACCCTGACACGAGCCACCGGTGATCCACCGGTGGCCCACTGACGCACGATCGACACTCGACCGACTCTCGATCGCCACTCGATCGCCACTCGATCGCAAGACACGACGGTCGCGGCCGGACGAGCCCCTACGCCCGACCGATCGATCGACCACGCGTCACTCCGCCGGCACCGCGGCCACGAACCACCATGAACCTCCCAAGCCGCCGCCGATCTTCACGGGCCACGCGACCACCCCCGCGCTCCCCACCGAGCACGGCCATCCACATAATGTGCGCCGATTGCGCCAAGTGCGCCGTTTTCACGGACCTGCGCTATCGGCGCACCAGGCGAGCGCTGCCCCCAACGTCCCACCACGCTCATTGGCGAGCGGCGCTTCGACACCCACCGCTGCCACCAGCCTCCCCGCTAGCACGGATCATCGAGTAGTCGGGACTGTTGTTTTTTCACCAGATCGCTGCGACCCGCAATTCCCGCCGGCGTCATTGAAGACGGGGGGAGAGGCGATGAGCATCCGCATCTTGCAACAGACCGACACCAGCTTTGCACACGAGAAGATCCAGTTCTCGCTGTCCGGATACTGCTTCGATTTCGGCCCGCGGGGAGCCAAGGACGATCCGACCGGCCTCATCACCGCGCCCGGTCACATCGGCGGGCCACGGGCCGCGGTGCGGCAGGCCGACACGGTCGTCCGGAACATCTGGACCGAAGGCGTGCTCGCGCTGGAGTGGGTCGCGATCGCGACCATCATGGTCGAGGTCCACCCGCACTTCGACGACGAGAAGTACAACGTGGCGAGCCACAACTGCATGACCTACACGCGAATGGCCGGCGCCCGAGCGGAAAGCGCGATCCACCGCTACATCAACGGAAGGAGCCTGGGCAGCCAGATCGAGAACCTGACCTACGATCTAGCGGCCAACAGCGATTCGGTCCTCACCGCGCACTTCGACTCGATGGCCAACGGCGGGGGATACTGAGCCATCGATCGTCACCACGACGACGACTCACTAGAACCCGACTCACCGCCGCCCACTAGCTCTTTGGGTCATGACCCCGGCCGCCCGAACGCTGGGCCCGGCGGGCGATGTCGGCCAGCAGCTCGCGTAGCCATCGATGCGCCGCGTCGGTGTGCAGGCGCTCTTGCCACACGGCGTGGATCGGCAGCTGGGGCAGCGGGATCGGCGAGGTGAAGGTCCGCAGATCCGTCAGGCCCAGGGCATCGAGCAAAAGCCGAGGCACGGTCGAGACCAAGTCGGTCGCCGCCACGACCTGGGCGCAGGCCAGGAAGTGGGGCAGCCGCAGCACCACGCGGCGATGCAAGCCGTGCTCGGCCAGGGCATCGTCCACGAAGCTACGCGAGGGCAGCCGCGCGCTGATCACCGCGTGGCCCACCGAGGCAAAGCGCTCCAGCCCCGGGCGTCGGCCGATCGTCGGGTGATCGCGACGCGCAACGCAGGCGAAGGTGGCGGTGAACAAGCGGCGACTGTAGAGACCCGGCTGCTCGGGCTCGCGAGGTCCGATCAGCAGATCGATCTCCCCTTGCTCGAGCGCATGCCGAGGCTCGGCCGGCGGCACCATCACCTGGATGTTCACACCGGGCGCTTGCCGCTCGAGCTCGGCCAACAGCGGCGGCAGCAGGTATAGCGACATGTTGTCGTCGGCGCCGAGGGTAAAGCTGCGGGTGGCGGCCGCCGGATCGAAGCGCTCGGCCGGCCCGTCGAACGCCTCGAGCTCGGCCAAGATCCGCACCGCGCGACCATGGAGCGCCAGACCCCGCGGCGTGGGCTGCATCCCCTCGCGCCCCCGCACCAGCAGCGGATCATCGAAGCGACTTCGGAGCCGACGCAGCGCATGGCTCGCCCCCGACTGGGTCATCCCCAGCCGGGTGGCGGCCCGGGTGACACTGCGCTCTTCCACCAGGGCCACCAGGGTCGCGAGCGCCGAAAGCTCGACAGGAGCCTGCTCGTGGTGACTCATCGGTCCCGCCAGGGTACGACCTCACCATGAGCGAGGACACCCAAGACCCGCTCGCCCCGCGGACCGTGTTCTGCCGGGGGCCAACCACGCTTGCCGATGACCGGTCGCGCGCTCGCCTCCCCCCGTCGCCCCCCCGCAGCGGCGCCGTGAACCCGAACACTCACGAACCGAGCCGAGCCGACGGTGACAACCACGGAGGCGCTCGGTGTTCGTAGGCGACTGACGAGCTTCATCCATGACTTACGTCGATCGATCCACCATTGTGCTCCTCGCCACCCTGCTGGGGTGCCCGGGGTCCGAAGACCCCATGACCGCGCCCACTTCGGGCGAGTCAACCGGCACGCCGGGTGACAGCGCCGACCTGCCGAGCGCTGGCGATTCCTCCAGCACCACCCACGCGGCCGACAGCACGGGCGACGCCGTGGACTCCACCGGTCAGCCGCCTTCCGAAGACCCATCCGTGGCGTTCTTGCGCCGACTCCCCGGGCTATGGGTCGCTCCGGTCACGTCGATGACCTCGGTGGGTGACTTCCCCATCATGGCCATGGACATCCGGCCGGCCGACGATCGCACCCTGTTGTCCCGGGTCGATCTAGACGCCGACAACAACCTCCGCTTCGCCTTTGTCATCGAAGAACACGACGGCGAACCGACCCTGGTCTTCCGCAATGGCGGGTACTTCTTGGGCCTTTTGCGAGACACCCGAACCACCCTGGTGGACCACGATCCCGACGCCCAGACCTGGCGGTTTTGCGCGGTGACGGCGGGCTGCGACTACGTGGATGCTCGGTTTTCCTTCCCGGCCGATGATGCGCTGACATTGTCGACCGACGTGATGGGCCGCCCGCACATGCACTGGGAGGGCATACTCCGCGAAGACCGACCGCTCGACGGCGACTTCCCCTACGACGACACCCCCGGCGGCGCCGACGATCCCTTCCCGCCCATGCCCTCGCTGCGGGTGACCCTGTCGTGGACCGATCCCGTGATCGCGCCGGTCGACGCGTGGATCGTCGTGTCGACCACCGAGTGCGGGCCGATCCCCGGCAGCTGTCACCCGAGCCGGTTTGCGCGTACGACCGCCGACGCGGGCGCCACGAGCGTGGAGTTGGTCCTCGACCAGGTCCACGCGGGGGACTACTTCGCCACCGCCTTGCTGGACCACAACGGCAACCTGGCCGGGACCCTCTTTCCCGACTCGGGCGATCTCGTCTCGCTGCCCAACCAAACGGTGGAGATCGCCGACCGGGGCGAGTCGACGGCATCGCTGTCGCTGCTCGTGCCCCTATGAGCGCAATGGCCCCCTACGAGCCACGAGCCTACGAGACCAACTACGGGGCTACGGGGCTACGGAGCTACGGGGCTACGGAGCTACGGAGCTACAGCGCTACGGAGGCGGAGGGGCCGCGGCGGGAGAGGGAGCGCCCCCAGGGGCGACCGCGGGCGGCTCCTCGCCGAAGACGGCCGGCTCACAGTCTTCACCAGCGCACGACGAGCCAACCGGCACCTCGCCGAGCAAGGGAGGCAGCTCGCCGCAAAACAGCTCCTCTTCGAAGAAGTACCCGAACGATTCCACCCGGCCCGATGCCCCCTCGACCAGGGCCACCGCCAGCGGGAGCGCGGGGTGGGCCGATCGACAAAGGGCCCGGGTCAGCACCAGCTCGCGCAGGGCCCGGGCCTCGGCCACCGCCGCGCGCGACGGGCTGCCCTCACCCGCTTCGTAGAACGCGACCTGCTGCACGGGCCCAAAGCCCGGCACGTGAAAGGGCTGCTCGACCACGGTCCACTGCCCCGTGGGCAGGGCCGGTGCGTCCGAGGCCAGCGCGCGGCCGATCGAGGCCAGCCGCTCGCGGGCGGCGACCAGGTCCTCGGGAGCAAAGCGCCGCCGCCGAGGCACGCAGACGTCCGACAGGGTGTCGTAGACCTCGGTGACCACGCCCAGGCGATCGGCCAAGGCCGACCACGAGGGCGAGAGATGCTCTTGGGCGACCTCGGCCGCCTCGGTCGCGATCGTCCGCAGCTCGCTCACGTAGTCGTGACCCACCTTCGCCGCACAGCCCGAGGGAATGTAGACGCTGGGCTCGGCGGTGCCGATCCTCGCTCCGCCGATCAAGAAGATCCGCGGCGCGGACAGGCAGCGTGGGGCCTCGGCGCCGCACTGGACGAAGTTTTGCAGGTACTCCCAGTACGCATGACCGCACTGGTACTGCTCCCAGCTGCCGTTGTCGTCGAACTCGGCCCGCGTGCGCACGGCCTGGTAGGACTCGAGCTCGGCCGAAAGCCGCGGCACCGTCGCCTGCAGCGTGGAGCGATACACCTGCCACAGCACCGCATCGGCGTGATCGAGGAAGGGCTCGAGCTCGGCCAGCGACTGCTCCTGCCCCGCGGCCAGGGCGGCCAGGGGCTCCTGGCAGCTGCCCACCACCCGCGCGGGCAAGGCTCGCCACCGACCCGGATCGAGCTCGGCGTCGTCCATGACCAGGGTGGCCGACGCCTCGGACGAGGCGGGCAGCGAGCCCCCCGTCCAGCGGTAGCGAGGCCGCACCGCATCATCCTGGTCGGTCACCCGGTCCAGCGGCAGCGTCACCCCGGTGAACGGATCGTCCGGCGCCGATCCGGACACCACGGTGGCCGCGGGATGTAGCGCCTCGACCAACGAGCGAGTCCGGGCCGCCCACTGCGGACCTCCCAGCCGATCGCCCAGGGCCAGCGCCACCGAGCCGTGACGCCCCAGCGCCTGCCGCAGCGGCCCGGGATCACCGGCGGTGAGCATGGGCGGCATCCAAGCCACGTCGAGGCTGGGGATCGGCAACCCGCGGGGCGCCCCCGCGGGCCCCCGAGGCAAGGGCCCGGCCGCCATCGTCGCCGGCGCGGCTCCGCGCGGGGGCGGAGGATGCCCCGCGCAACCGACCATCACCATCGACACCATCGACACCATCGACGCCATCAACACCACCCACATCCATGACACCCAGGATGTCGACGGCGGCCGCTTCAGCGTCGGCAGCGCCAACGCTCGGACGGTGTCTGCGATCTCGAACGACTCACGCACGGTAGCGGTCTTGGGGTAGCGCAAGGGTAGCCCCAGAGGCAATTGACCCGCGTGATCCGCCGCACCTCCCCCCGAAAAACGGGGTCCCCGCCGAGATGTTCGGGCACTCGACCGGTGCTCTGGTAAACTCGCTGCGTGAATTGCACGTGGCTTGGTCGGGGGCTTGCGACCCTCGCGTTCGTGGGGCTCTGGCTGCCGGCCTCCTCGGCCCGGGCGGAGGAGGACGACGTCTTGGTGGAATTCCACTTCGAGCCGGTCCCCGACGCTCAGGTCGCGATCTGGCTCGAAGACGCCGACGGCAACTTCGTTCAAGACGTCTTCGTCACCCAGGCCACCGGTCGGCTGGGCATCGGCAATCGCCCGGGGCGCTGGGACTTCCTGTCCAGTTGGCGCTTCCCCTATGGCCCGCGCACGGGGGTGCTGCCGGTCTGGGCCCACGCCCGCGACCAGACCTACCCGCAGCTGACCTTCCACGACGACGACCCGGCCGACCAGGAGTCGCTGGGCTGGCACGAGAACACCAGCTCGCCCGAGCCCTACTTCTGCCGCCCGCTGGCCGGGTCGGAGCACGAGACGATCGCGACCGACACGATGACCTGCCCCTCGCCGGCCGTGTTCCAGTCGGACAAGGGCCGGTTCGACGCGGACAAGACCTCGGTCTACCCCCCGCGCAACGATCTGACCACCTTCGAGGACGGGCACGACTCCGCCGACGTGCCCATGTTCTCGCAGATCAACGATCTAGACGCGATCACCGGGGCCACGCCCATGGGCTACCGCCCCGAGCTGCTCACCGCCGTGGTCCCCGCCGAGATCGCCAGCCAGGGCCCGCTGGTGGCCCGCATCGAGATCAACCTCGAGCGCGACGAGAACACCGACTGGGACTTCAGCCGCGAGGGCGACCACTTCGTCGACCCTCGGCTTTCGAGCTACGGCATCGAGTACATGGGGCAGCCCTCGGTCGTGTACCAGGTGGGCTTCGACCCGCGAAAGGCCGTGTTCGCGGGCACCGACGCCTACGCCGGCTATGGCCAGCTCGACGGCCGCGACGGCACCCTCTACCCGCCCGACAACTCGATAAGCCAAAGCGAGGGCAGCGGGGCCGACCGCCTGCAGCTTTACACCCTCAACGGCGAGACCTTCCGCTTCGGGGTCTATAGCCACGGGCTGGGCAGCGGGGGCACCGAGCCACCGCCCCCCAATGAAGACGGCTGGGGCTCGTGCACACTCAGCGATCTGCCCGGCATGACCACCGTCGAGCTCGAGACCGTGGATTTCGACACCGTGCGCGTGCACTTCACCGTCCCGCCGCAGCAAGGTGACACCCGGATCTCCAACGTGGTGCTCTACTACCGCCAGGGGCAAGACGCGATCACCGACCAAAACGCCGGCTCCGCGGTCCAGCAGGTGCCCTCCATCGAGGATTGCAGCGGTGAGATCATCCCCGGCGAGCCCGCGTGGTGCGAGGTGGACGAGCTGTTCGGCAACTACGACTACCAGATCGGGATCGCCTACGAGGACGTCTGCGGCAACATCAGCGGGATCAGCTCCGGGGACATCCGCACCCCCGCCCAACAATTCGCCCAGGTCGACGGGCTGTGCTTCGTGGCCACCGCGGCCTGGGGCGCGCCGTGGGAGGGCCGCGTCAAGGCCCTCCGCTGGTTCCGCGACCAATTCCTCAAGACCCAACCCATGGGTCGGGCCTTTGTGGCGTTCTACTACGCCCATAGCCCCCCGCTGGCCCGGATGATCGCGGGGCAGCCCGTGGCCCGGGCCTTGGTCCGCTCGATGCTCGAGCCGGTGACCGATCTGGCCCGCATCACCACCGGCGCGCCCTAGCCCGGCGCCTGGGGGGGTCCTCGACCCTGCGCCCGCACATTCGCCCCTCTTTTCTCCCCTTCGGCCTCCCTTCCGCCCTCCCTTCGCCTTTGGGGACCACCGACGGGCACGTCTGCCGCGGTGGTCCTCGGCGCACGATTGCGGTAATTCCAGGGCTCCCATGTTCGCATTGATCGGGTGCCTCCTGTCGGCGTCGATGGTGCAGCCCTCCGACGATCCGCGCACGATCGCCCCGGCCGCCAACCGGCCGGAGATCGTGGCCCCGGGCGGCAGCCCCGCCAAGGCCAAGACCCCCAAGGTCCGGCCCCCCAAGGGCAGCCGACCCACGACCGTGCCGCCGCCCCCGACCGATCTCCAGGCCGATCCCCAGACCGAGCCCCAGACCGACCCCGATACAAAGACCAAGCGTCCGCGAGGTCGACGGCGGGCTCGGACCCAAGATCCACCGGTCGATCCCGAGACGGACGATTCCACCAGCAAGTGCTTCCCCGCGCACGCCACCTGCTGGGCACTGGGGGTGGCGGGGATCGCCACCGCCAGCGTGGGCGTGGGGATGATAGGCAGCGGGGTCGGCTTCATGCTGGCCCCCCAGTATCCGGTCCCCGACGAACCCACCACCAATCGCTCCTTGCGTCGCCCCGGGGTAGCCCTGGTCACCGTGGGAGCCATAGCGGTCGTGGCGGGAACCCTGTCGATCGTGGTCGGTCAGATCGTCCACCGGCGATCCCAAAGCCGGATGGCCCGGATCCAGCTGACGCCCGGAGGACTCCGATGGTGAGCCGCACCGCGGGGCGACTGAGCGCGACAGCGGGGCTGTTGGCGCTGCCGCTGCTCGTATTGAGCGGGGTCCACTGCAAGGTCCCCAACGAGGACCACTGCGCCAACCAGGACGTGCCCGGCAACGAGTACTGCCTGTCGCTGTCCCTGGCGACCCCCTACTGCTCGCCGTGTCGCCGCCAGTTCCACGGCTGCGTCAACTTCGAGCCCTTCTCCTGCGCCGGCTACATCGAGGAGATCGCCACGAGCACGGGCACGGGTACCGGAACGGGCACCGCGTCTGGCACCGGCACCGGCTCCGCCACCGACATGATGACCTCGGGCGTCGAGGGCTCCGCCGGGCCCATGACCTCCAGCTGAAGTATTCATGCCGAGGCCTCGAGCTCGCGCTAGGCGGGTGACTTGTGCGCGAATTCGCGCGGGCGGGGGGCTCGATCCGATGGAGCCAGGGCCGCGTACCCAACGCATGACGATGCGCGATCCCGCTGGGCAATTCGCGCAATCGCGTTGACCTCCAGGAACGCGTATTTCACGCAGATTCCGGTCTATCGAGCGATCTGAGCACCCTATTGGGATCATTGGCAATTTGCCCAGCCTGAGCCCTTCGCCATTTTTTATCCATGGGTGGTCGGAAACCTCCGAGGTCGGGGTGTCTGACACAGTGCAGGGAGATTGAGCACCATGAACCACATCGCGACTGTCGGGTTGGCCCTGGCCATGGTGATGACCGGATGCTCCGAGGAGGGCACCACCGTCGACGCGCGCGGCGGCACGATCGTCTCTGACGATGGACGCTTCAGCCTCGAGATCCCCCCCGGGGCCCTCGATCAGGCGGTAGACATCACGATCGAGCAGGTCGACTGCGAGCAAGACACCGCGGTCGGGCCCTGCTACGAGGTGGGCCCCATCGGCCTGCCGCTTCTGTTCCCCGGGACCGTCGTCTACGAGCTCGACCCCGAGCAGCTCGACGAGCTCGACCCCGAGGCGCTGACCGTCCTGACCGCCCGCGAAGAGAACTGGAAGCCCCTGCCCGACCACCGGGTCGACATGGGAGACGAGGTGGTGACCGCCTCGGCGGTGTACCTGTCGTCCTACGCGGTGGTGGTCGAGGACTAGCGTCCCAACCCCAGGATCCCGGACGATTGGCAGAGCCCCGTGCATCCGCGCGGGGCTCGTTTGTTGGTGGGGACACCGGAGGGTCTCGCCGGAGGACGGACCCAGGTCTATGCTCCCGGCGGTGCAGGTCCACCCCCCTCGCGAACGCTACATCCAGCAGGCCGAACCGACGGCGGGGATGCGCCCGGTGTGGTGCGAGATGCTCGGTGATGGGGAGACCCCGGTGGCCGCGTTCGCCCGCCTGCGCTCGCACGGCGCGACCGGCATGCTCGAGAGCGTGATCGGGGGCGAACGCTGGGCTCGCTATAGCTTCATCGTGGTCGGGGCGCGGGCCCGCGTGGTGGGCCACTGGCGAGACAACGCGATGCAGCTCGAGCTTCGGCCCGGCGAGGGCTTCGATGCTCCGCCCTCCCTGCGACGAGGCGAAGGGCTCGCCGCGCTGCGCCGGATCTTCGAGCACTACCGGGCGCAGCCGCAGCACGACCAGCCCCCGCTGTGGGGGGGGATCGTCGGCGCATGGGGGCACGACCTGGTGCGCTGCTTCGAACGGCTGCCCCAACCGCACCACCACGCGCCCTCGCCCGTCCCCGGGCTCGATCTCATCGTGACCGACACCCTGGTGGTGTTCGACAACCTGCGCCAGCGCGTTCGGGTGGTCACCGCGGTCCACCCCACCGACGACGGCCCCGCGGGGGTGGCCTACGACGCGGCCCGGCAGCGTCTTGACCGGGTCTGCCAGGCGCTCCAGCAGGCCCCCCCGGCCCTGCCCGCGCTCGCGCTGCATGAAGACGAGCCCTTCGAGGCCCACGTGGCCCCGCCGTGGAGCTCGGAGAACTTCATGGCCTCGGTCCAAACCGCTCAGCGCTACGTGGTGGCCGGCGACATCTTCCAGGTGGTGCTGGCCCAGGGCTTCGAGGCCCCCCGCGACGGGCTGGATCCGCTCGCTCTATACCGGATCCTCCGCGTGACCAACCCCGCCCCCTATATGTACCTGCTGGGTCTGCACGGCGCGACCCTGGTGGGTGCATCCCCCGAGGTCCTGGTGCGCCTCGATCGCGACTCGCGACAAGTCACCCTGCGCCCGATCGCCGGGACGATCCGCCGCGGCCGCGACGAGGCCGAGGATCTGGCCCTCGAGCAGCAATTGCTGGCCGACCCCAAGGAACGGGCCGAACACTTGATGCTGATCGATCTGGGCCGCAACGACGTGGGGCGGGTGTCGGTCGGAGGCACGGTCCGCATGCGCGAGCGCTTTGCCATCGAGCGCTACAGCCGGGTGATGCACATCGTCTCCGAGGTAGTGGGCACGCTGCTGCCCGATCTCGACGCGCTCGACGTGCTCCACGCGACCTTCCCCCCCGGCACGCTGAGCGGAGCACCCAAGGTCCGCGCCCTGCAGATCATCGACGAGCTCGAGCCCGCCGCTCGCGGCTGGTACGGGGGCGCGGTGGGCTACGTGGGCTTCGACGGGGGCGCCGACTTTTCGATCTGCATCCGCAGCGCGCTGGTGCTCGACGACCGGATCCGGGTGCAGGCCGGCGGGGGGATCGTCTACGATTCGGTGCCTCAGGCCGAGGACCAGGAGAGCCGAAACAAGGCCGCCGCGGTGCTGCGCGCGATCGCGATGGCCAAGGCGGGGAGACACCCGTGACCGATCTACAATCGATCGAACGACGACCGAGCGGACGACGCTACGAGCCCCCGCGAGCCTCCGGCCCCCGGGTGGTGATGATCGACAACTACGACTCGTTCACCTTCAACCTCGTGCAGTACCTGCTCGAGCTGGGCGCGGTGGTCGATGTCTATCGCAACGACGCGATCACGGCCGAGGCGGTGCTGGCCGACGAGCCCTCCCACCTGGTGCTCTCCCCCGGGCCGGGCCGACCCGCCGACAGCGGGGTCTGCCAGGAGCTGTGCCGACGGGTCTGCAACGACATCGAGCTACCCACCCTGGGGGTCTGCCTGGGACACCAGACCCTGTGCGCGATGGCGGGGGCCACCGTCGAAGGTGCCCCCCGGATCATGCACGGCAAGGTGTCGGCGGTAGAGCACGACGGCCGCGGAGTCTTCGACGGGCTCCCCTCGCCGGTCACCGTGACCCGCTACCACAGCCTCATCGTGGCCGAGCCCACCCTGCCCCCTTCGCTAGAGGCCACCGCACGGACCGACCAGGGCGAGCTGATGGGCGTACGACACCGCGAGCGACCGGTGCACGGGGTGCAGTTCCACCCCGAGTCGATCCTCAGCGAGCACGGGCACCGCATGCTGGCCACGTTCCTGGGGGTCGAGGGATCGGAGGCCGCGGCGCTGGACGCCGCGCTACGGGCCTGACCTGATGATCCGTGCCGGACGTGCGTTCCGGTACGGATCGCGAGGCTCCCGTGCCCCCTAGCTAGTGCAGTGGCGCCGAGACGACCCGGGCTCCCGGCCCCACCTGGTCGACCATCCCCTGCCCCGCCACGCCAGCCCCCGTGTAGCTCTCGTCGAGGATCTCGACCAACGCCTGCGCGCGCCTCTCGTCAGCGGCCAAGGCGAAGGTGGTGGGCCCCGCCCCGCTGATGCTGCACGCCAGCGCCCCCGCCTCGAGGCACGCGGCCTTGGCCTCGCGATAGCCGGGGATCAGATCCGCCCGGGCCGGCTCCACGATGTCGTCAACCACCGCCTCGCCCACTAGCGCCAGATCGCCTTGGTGGAGCGCATGAACGAGCAGCCCCAGGCGCGCGGCCTGGGTCACCGTGTCGGCCAGGCTGACCTGACCAGGCAGCACCGCGCGGGCATCGGCGGTGGCCACCGAGCAGCCCGGCGTGTAGAGCGAGAGCCATAGATCCTCGGGCACCGGCAACGAGATCAACCGCAGAGGATCGAGCGCCGGGATCAGCACCAAGCCCCCCACGATGCACGGCGCGACGTTGTCGGGATGGGGCGTACCGCACGCCACCCCCTCCGCGTGCCGAGCCGCGTCCACCAGGGTCGCCGGCGGCAAGCCCAACGCGAGCGCAGTGTCCACCGCCACCGCGGCCGCACACGCGCTGGCTCCGCTCGACCCCAGCCCGCTGCCCAGCGGCAGACCCTTGACCAACTGCAGCTCCACCCCTTGGGCCGGCGCATGGCGCTCGAGGATCCACGTGGCCGCGACCGCGGCCGTGTTGCGATCGATCGCGCGTGGCAACGCTCCACCGTCGCCCTCCACCTGCGACAACACCACCCCGGGCTCGTCGCGCCGGCGCGCTCGGACTCGGTCGCCCACGCTACGCACGGCCAGACCCAGGCAGTCGAAGCCTGGCCCGAGGTTGGACACGGTGGCCGGCGCAAAGGCCTCGATCCAGGGACGGGGTGTAGTCATGACGGAGGCGGAGTCTGCCGAAGTTGGCGAGCGTTCGCCAGACGGACGCACTCCCCGATGATCTCACCGGCATGTGGGTGGATAGGCCATCAACAGACGGGAATGAAGGTGAATGAGGGTGAATGGAGGCGACCGGATCCGATCGCACCGGTCGGGCGCCGCGGCCATCAATCCGCCAGAGGATCGGTGTCCAGCCGGTGAATCGTGGTACATAGACAGTGCGGAATGCGATCTCTTTTCCACGCATGGCTAGGCCTGGCCATCGTGGGATCGACGGGGTGCGATCCCTCGTCGACTCCCCAGGACAGTGAGCCCGACCCGGCCGCGAATACGGAGGCTAGTGACTCGTCGAGTCCCGAGACTCCGGCGACGACCTCCGCTCCGACACACAACGGTGACGACCCCTCGGGCGGCACCACCGGGGACGGCGGCGACGGGGACAGCGGCGACTCGACCAGTGCCGGCCCGACCGGGCCCCAGACCACCACCGGCGGCGAAGGGACGGCCGGCGAGGCCGCGGGCACCGGCGAGGCCAATGGCGCAACGGGCGACCCGACCGGCGGCCAGACCGGCGGCCAGACCGGCGGCCAGACCGGCGGCGAGTCGGACGGGCCCGGCGAGTCGAGCTCTGATGGTCAGGCGCCGGTCGTCGACGAAGATCTGCTCTTCACCGAGACCTTCGAGGGCGGCGTGGCCAACGTATGGCCTCCCGCCTGGCAGCCATTGGGCGGCCTGGTCAGCCACGGCGTCGACGCTCTGGGCCGCGGATGGCTCAACAGCGAAAGCTATACCGTGGGGCGGCTTTACCTGCCCGGCTACGCCGAAACCAACGTGGACATGGCGGCCACGGTGACCTTCGGGCACTGGAACAGCCAGGGTGTAGGGCTCTACGCCCGGCAAAACGGCGGCTACCTCACGTATAGCGACCCCCCGGGCGCGGGATATGTCGCCTACCTTGAGGGGGGCTTTCTCGACAGCCTCGGGATCTGGCGCGAGCACGAGGGGATCGAAGAGCCGCTCCACCAGGAATTGCTCGCGGCCCCGTTGCTCGATGGCGTCCCCTACCGGATGCGCTTTGAGTGCGAGCAGTTGGGCCCCGTCACCCAGCTGCGCGCCCGGGTGTGGCCGGCCGCCGAGGTGGAGCCGATGGGCTGGGATGTAGAGATCACCGACGACACCCCGACGCTTCAGGATACGGCGGGGAGCTTTGCGGTCGATCTGTTCAACTACGTCAACCCGGTCGCGGCATTCGTCGACGACATCGAGATCCGGGTGCTGCCGTAGGCCGCACTCGCGTGCTCGCCCCTTTGGCGAGTGCTCGCACCTTTGGCGGGCGCTCGGTTCGAACCAAAACGAACGACCGGCCAGTCCTCGCGGACGGGCCGGTCGCGGAAGCGTCGCCTACGGACTAGCCGTTGAGGCACTCGCCCCAGTCGTCGGACTCGGGGGTCTCCATCGGGTCGATCGGCTCGGGAGTACGCGCCCCGAGGGTGCCGCCGCGGATCGTCGACGCACCGGTGATGCAATCGATGCTGTAGTCGCGGGTACCGATGGCGTCGTTCTGGGTGACGACGCGCACGCAGTGGACCTCGAACGCCAGCGAGGAGGCACCCGCCTGCATGTTGCACGAGGCGATGTAGCCCCAGACCGTCACGGTCTTCTTGTTCTCCCAGACGCCCTCTTCCTGCTTCCACTCGCGGTAGACGCCCACG
>JBCCWC010000098.1:0-49888 GCA_039194325.1 Myxococcota bacterium | reverse complement strand
TCTCGTGGCGCAACAGCTCCTCGAGGTTGGTGGGCGACCCATCGGGGGCGTGCCGCGCGATGATGATCTCGCCCGTGGGGGGGTGAGCCACACCCGCGGCCCAGTGCGGCATGCCGCTGGCCTCGGCCACGCGCCCCGAGTGATCGACGAAGATGATCTCCACCGTGTCGTCGACGTCGCCGGCGAGCTCAGTCTCGATCTCCGACCACCAAAGCGGAGCGCTCTTGGCCAGGATCTCGGCCTGCTCGGCCACCGCGGGCTCATAGCGCAGGTGCATGCGCCCCAGCCGATAGCCCTCGGTGGCTTGCTCCACGCTCCACCCCGTGGGGCGGCCCTCGGTGGCCGACGCGCTCCGAGCCGATCCCAGCCACGACCCCAGCACGATCACCAGGGCGACGAGCAGTCGAGCCAGCAGCAACATGGGATGTGCGGCGAGCCCCCGCCCTGCTCGACGTGGGGAAACACCGGGCCCGTGGCTCGGCCCATCGTCGTGGTCGGCAGGACAGCTCATGGACGCACCGTGATCACGACCGTCTCTTTGCGCAAGGCGTTGGCGACCAAAGCACCCACGGCCACCCCTACAACGACGATTGCGACCCCGGCGATGATACCGCCCCGCGCCCGCGGGCTCAGGGAGATCCGACGCCGCGGTCGAACGCCCTCGCGCATCAGCGCTCGGTGCTCTTCCCAAAGCGCGTCCAAGAGCCCCGGATCGCGGGCCGCCTCTGCGGGGCGAATGCCCAGGGCGCGATCGAGCGAACAGTCGTGCGCGAGCACGACCGGCGTGGGTCGATCGGCGATGTAGCCGATCATCACCACGAGATCGTCGCGTCGCTCGCGACATACGCGGCGTGCTCCTCGACCGGGGCGAAGGCGTCGAACCTCGGAGGTTGGATCGCTCGACGCCGCGAGGCCGGTCTCGAGCACCCCGAGCAGCGCTCGCTCCTCGCGGGTGCCGGGCGCCTGGGGACCCAGTCCGACCGCGACGGTGACGTGCTCGGGAACATCACGAACGGAGGACGGCGGCGGCACGGTCGGGGTTACGGACTCCGGCGGCGTGGGCGCATTCCCCTCTCCTGCCGTGGTGGAGTCCGCGACCTCCTGGAGTGCGTCGCCCTCGCCCAGGGCCTGCGATCCCTCGGGCGACGCGGCGTCGGACGTCTCGGGGGCATCGTCCCCCGGGTCCTGCGCTTCGTCTCGCGCTTCGTCTGGCGCTCCATCCTCCAATGGCTCCATGTCTTCGACGGGCGCCGACTCGTCCGAGTCGCGGCTGGACTCGTCCGCGTCTGTCGTCGGCTCCGCGGACTCCTGCGCTTCGTCGCGGGGCGTGTCGTCGGGTCGGGATCGCATCTGCAGCGACAACGCCGAGGGCGCCGTCGGCTCGCCCGCGTGGGCCGGCGTCGCGAGGGCAAGCGCCATCCCGAGCCCTAGCCCGACCCTCACCCCGCCCGATCTCGCCGGTCGGAACGAACGCGACCTTCGGTGCTCACCGCGCGATCGAACGCGCTCGTCCTTCGGCAACGCTCCGCGGACGCGCACGTCACCGGATCTCGACACGAGGTCTATGCCGGCGACAACCGCTCGAAGAAACGACCCAACGCCCATGTTTCCTTGGCCCGGAACCCGGTGACGAACTGGATGCCGATGGCGTCCGACTCGACCCAGCGAACCTCGGCCTTGGCCCGGATCGGTTGCTCGAGGCCCGGCAGCGCAAACGAGAGATCGACACGAACCCCCACCGGCATCGGCGGATCGAAGGACGCCTCCACCAGCGCTCCTCCCAGGCTGAGATCGACGATCCACGCCGCGATTGGTTGGTCATCGCGGATGACCTCCGCTTCGAGCCGAACCATGTAGCGAGTGTTCGCACGCTTGTACGAGGAGCTCATGAGCTCCTCCAGTGTCGGGGCCCGAGCCCCTCGCCGTCAACGCGCAACCGTGCAAAGGACCGACGGCCCCCGCGATAGCCCCGCTCGGAGCGGTCTTTGGCGTCCCCGTCCGGCCCCCCAGCTGGGCGATCCGCGCAGATTCCGGTCACTCCACGGGTCATTCCATGGGTCATTCCACGGGCGGCCCCGGATCTCCACGGGGCGGACGACGCCGTTCGTGAAACCAGGGCCGATACGCGGCCATCTTGCGCCGCTGCGCGTCGGGTGCTCGTCGCCGGCACGTCGCGCGCTCATCGCTGCCCTTGGGTGCCCCCCAGCGCACCTCCGGGCAATCGTTGGGGTTATAGGCGGTCTCGAGGGCCCGAGCTCGGGCCACCAGGTCGACCAGCCCCAGCGTCCAGGTGCTCCCGTCCGAGCGGGTATAGGAGAACGCCATCGCCTCGTCCGCCAGCAGGGAGTCCCGGGCCTTGGCCAGCGCCTCGCGAACCTGCGGCACCTCCGAGGCATCCACCCCCCAGGCCCCGGGATTGCGGGCCACCTTGTCCCCGAACCCGGTCGCGACGTCGATCGCGATGAGCAGCCGCAGGTCGCGGGCCGGGGTCGAGTAGTTCTCCCAGGCCCCCGTGGTCTCGAAGATCGAGAACCCATCGGGCATGTCGATCTCCTTGCCCGTGTCGGCGTGGTAGGCCACCCCGTTGTCGACCGAGGTCACCCGCACCTTGGCCGACTCATGCAGGGCCACGATCGCCTCGCGCTGGGCCGAGAACGGGTCGCGGATCCCAGGGGTGATGAGCCCGTCCATCCGGTCGTAGAACGCCGGCGCGTCCAGCGTGGCCTGCGTGAGCGCCATGTCCCCGTATCCGGCCATCGTCGTCAGCTCAGCGTTGGTCACCGCCTCGATCCGCCGGTCGGAGCCCGCCCCACGGACCACCGGCGGACGAAACCCCTTGAAGCCGCTGCCCCCCAGCGCCGGGTCGGGGTTCCACAAGAAGTTCCCCTCCCAAAAGCGCTTGCGGGTGATGCTGCCGTCGGGCTGCCCGTCGATGGCATAAAGGACCCCGGGCTCGGTTCCCTGGGCCGCCATCATCTCGGCCACCACGAAGATGTGGCCGTAGGGATCGGCATAGATCACCCCCGGTCGCAGGGCGCGGCGGCTGAGCTCCAGCGGATAGAAGTCGGTCTCGTCGTCGTCGAATGCGGTCCGCCCGTTGCCGGTGTGGACCCCCCAGGCCAGCGTTCGCCGAAAGAAGCGCTGCACCGCCCCCATCTCGCCCGGCAGCCGGCTCTCGGGCTCGTTCTCGGGCTTGCCCACCACGCCCCGAAGCCGGCCGCAGGCGGGGGCTCGACCCCGACCCCTCGAGCAGCGTCGATACCCGAAGGGCAGGCCCCGCTTCCACGCGAAGTACGCCCGCAGGAAGTACGGGGTGTCGGCGCAATCGGGCCGCAGATACAGCCCCGCCTCGACCGGGATCGAGTCCTCGCCCCAGTCGTAGTGATCGTGCAGCAGGTTGCGACGCGCGTCGGTGGTGACCTCGTGCAGGGCCGACCACGCCAGCTCCTCCCCGCGGGGCGCATGGAACAGCTCGCGGACCCAGGCGCTAAAAAGCGCCTCCTCGCCGGCATCCCACGCACGACGCACCGGCCAGACCCCGTCGTCCATCACGGCGCGGACCTTGGTGTGGAGCGGGTGTCGGCTCTTGATTGTGCGACAGGCCAGGCCCTGGCCCTCGCGCCCCACCACCACCGTCAGCTTGGTCCGCACCGGGGGGGCCGTCAGCCGAGCGATCGTGGCCGCGGGCACGCCTGCGTGGTGCGTGATCTCGGCCTCGACCGCGCGTCCTTCGGCATCTTCGATCCGCATGGCCACCATGGCCTCGCTCCAAAGGGTCGCGGCCACGATCCGCAGGGGCTGACCGGCCTCCGGGCGACGAGGCGAGACGAGCAGCCCGATCTCCTCGGCCGCGGCCTCGGGGCACGTGCCGGCCTCGGTGGCCGCAGGGATCTCGGTCGCGGACCCTCGGACCGTGGGGCGAGGGGTCGGGGTACCGACCAAACCCGGCGCGCTGGGGTCCTTGCCTCCCGGCTCGCCCGCGGAGGCCACCGCGCCTTGCGTCGGTGAGCCTGCCGGCGGTGAAGCCGGTGGTGAAGTCGGCGGTGAAGCCGGCGATGGCTCGGGTCGATCGCCGCGATCCAGCTCGGACGAAGCCTCGGGCGCGGGTGGATCCTCGTCCGATCTCGCACCCGCGAGCCAGTCACACCCGATGAGCATGCCCACGCCCGCCAGGGCCAGCCCCCGGCGTTTCCGGCTCGGCCGCCGCCGCCAGACGGATCGTACCCGGTGTTCGGCGGCACACGGCATCGAGACCTTGGTACGCCAAAGTCCTCGCATCGCCAAGAGTACCGCCCGACCCTGCCGTGGCCCGTAGCGCGCGTCCCCAGGGTCCGCGGCCTCACAAAGCCCGCGCCCGCTTTGGGACCGCGCCCCCCGCGATGGCCATGATATTGCTCCGTTCATGCGGGTGCTCATCGCGGACAAGTTCTCGGCCGAGGGCAAGGCCACCCTCGCCTCCATGGGCCTGCACATCGAAGATCGACCCGAGCTGACGGCGCAGCAGCTGCCCGACGCCCTCGAGCGAGCCCAAGCCGACGTGCTGATCGTGCGCTCCACCAAGGTCACCGCCGAAGCCTTCGACCAAGGCGCCCGCCTCGGGCTGGTGATCCGCGCCGGCGCAGGAGTCAACACGATCGACCTGGCCGCGGCCAGCCAGCACGGGGTCTTCGTCGCCAACACCCCCGGCAAGAACGCGATTGCCGTCGCCGAGTTGACCATGGGCCTGATGCTCGCCCTCGATCGCAACATCCCCGACGCGGTGGCCGAGCTGCGCCAGGGTCACTGGGACAAGAAGCGCTTTGGCAAGGCCCGGGGGCTGTGCGGGCGACGCCTGGGCCTGGTGGGCTTCGGGTCGATCGCCCGCGAGGTCGCGATCCGTGCCCAGGCCTTCGGGATGGCGGTCCACGCATTCGACGTGGTCCTGACCGACGAGATCGCCCATACCCACGACGTCGCGCGCGCCCCGACCCTGGGCGAGCTCTTGCGAGACTCGGACATCGTCAGCATCCACGTCCCCTACATCGCGGGACGCACCCACCACCTCATCGGCGAAGCCGAGCTCGCCCTGATGAAAGATGGCGCCTGTCTCATCCACACCGCCCGCGGGGGCGTCGTCGACGACGCGGCGCTGATCGCCGAGATCACCTCGGGGCGCCTTCGGGCCGCGCTCGACGTATTCGAGGGCGAGCCCGGCTCGGGCCGAGCCGACTGGCACAGCGCCCTGTTGCAGGCCACCGGCGCCTACGGCACCCCGCACATCGGCGCCTCCACCGACCAGGCCGCCGACGCGATCGCCCAGGAGGTCGTACGGATCGTCGATGGCTACCTCAACCAAGGGCTCGTTCACAATTGCGTCAACGTCCAGCGCACCCGGGGCGAGGGCTTTACCGTGGTCATCCGCCACCTCGACCAGGTCGGGGTCTTGGCCGCCGTCCTCGACGCGTTCCAGCAGGAGCAGCTCAACGTCCAGCAGATGCACAACGTGATCTTCGACGGCAACGCGGCCGCGAGTGCGACGATCTCGCTGGCCCACGAGCCCAGCGCCGAGCTCATCGCCCGCCTCAGCGGTCGCGACGACGTGCTGGCCGTCTCGGTACGATCCGCGGCCCCACGGTGATCAAGTACCTCGGCTCCAAGCGGGTCCTGGTGCCCAAGCTCGTCGAGCTGGTGCAGCAGCTGCCCGAGATCCATACCTTCCTCGACGTATTCTCGGGGACGGCTCGGGTGGGTCACGCCATGAAGGCCGCGGGGCTGCGCGTGCGCGCCAACGACCACAACGCCTACGCCCACGTGCTGGCCCAGTGCTACGTGGCCGCGGATCGCCAGTCCGTGGAAGAGCCGGCCCGACGCCTGCTCGCCGAGCTCCAGGCGCTACCCCCCCGGCCCGGCTATGTCACCGAGACCTTCTGCGAGCGAGCCCGCTACTTCCAGCCCAAGAACGGTGCCCGGATCGACGCGATCCGAGATCGGATCGAAGCCCTCAGTCTGCCCCCCGATCTCCGCGCGGTGGTACTGGTTTCCCTGATGGAAGCCTCCGACCGGGTCGATTCCACGACAGGTGTACAAATGGCCTACCTCAAGCAGTGGGCCCCGCGCGCTTATAATGATCTGGAGCTACGGCTACCTCATCTATTGCCGGGCCCGGGAGACGCCCACGGCCTCGACGCCCTCGAACTGGTCGATCGGTATGCCGCCGACGTGGTCTACCTCGATCCCCCCTACAATCAGCACAAATACCTGGGCAACTATCACGTATGGGAAACCCTGGTGCGCTGGGATGCCCCGCCAACGTACGGCGTCGCACAAAAACGCATCGACTGCCGCACCCGACGCTCCGCGTTCAACTCCAAGCCGCGATTTCACGCGACCATGCGCGCGCTCGTGCGCGCCGTCAAGGCCCGCTGGCTGCTGGTCTCCTTCAACAACGAGGGCTACATATCCCGGGATCAGATGTTGGCCCTGCTCGGTGAGCGCGGCCCCGTGGACGTGATGGAGATCGCCTACGACCGCTACGTCGGCGCCAAGATCGGCATCTACAACCCCCGCGGGGAGAAGGTCGGCCGCATCGGCCACCTCAAGAACGTCGAGTATCTGTTTCGGGTACGCTGCGGGTAATGGGACTGCGGATCGTCATCGACGACGCCGTCGCTTGGCAAAACGAGGCGTTCGGGCACCTGGGCCGACTGCGGGCCATGCCTGGCCCCAGGATTACCCGCAACGCCCTGCGCGACGCCGACGCGCTCATCGTCCGCAGCGTGACCCGCGTGGACGCGTCCCTGCTCGACGGCACTCCCGTACGCTTCGTGGGCTCGGCGACCGCCGGTGAGGATCACATCGACCGGCGCGCACTCGAGGCCCGGGGGATCACCGTCGCCCGGGCCCCGGGCTGCAACGCCCAGGCCGTCGCCGAGTACGTGGTCTCGGTCCTGGCCCACGCCCGACACTGGCGCATGGGCGAGCCCCCCGGTCCCGTCGGCGTGATCGGGCTGGGTCACGTGGGCCGCCGGACGACCCGAGCCTTGCGAGCCCTGGGCTACCACGTGCTCGCGTGCGATCCCCCGCTGGCCGAGCTCCGCGAGCGTCGGGAGCCCATCGACGATCCCGATCCCACCCTGGCCAACATGGCCCGCTTCGAGCGGCTCAATGCCCTCGACGATCTGCTCGAGTCCGCGTTCGTGCTGACCCTGCACGTCCCGCTGACCCGCATAGGTCCCCACCCAACCGCGAGGATGTTCGATGGGATGCGCCTACACCGGCTGCGGCACGGGCAGCTGCTGCTCAACACCAGTCGCGGCGGCGTGATCGACGATGCCGCCCTCGAGCATTGGCTCGCGCGGGAAGGTCGGGCCGTCCTCGACGTGTGGGAAGGCGAGCCCACCCCGCGGACGGGATTGTTCGCCCCCAAGGGAGTGCAGCTGGGCACGCCGCACGTCGCCGGCTACTCGCTGGACGGCAAGGTCGCCGCGACCCGCATGGTGCACGAGGCGCTGTGCCGCTTCCTCGGGCGCGAGCCCACCTTCGATGGTCACGAGGTCCTGGGACCCCCGGGCATGATCCCCCTGCGCTGCGACGATCCCCGCGCCAGCCGCGACTGGCGCCCGTGGGTCGAGGCGGCCATTCCCTTGCACCCCGACGACAAAGCGCTGCGCCGCGTCGTGGCTGGCCCGTCCGCGCAGCGGGGGCGCGCCTTCGAAGCACTGCGCCGGGGCTACTCGCTGCGCCGGGAGCTGTCGGCCTTCCGGGTCGAGCGAGCAACGCTCGATGCCCCGACCCACCAACACCTCACGGCGCTCGGGTTGGTCGTCCCGCCGTCTGCCCTCACCCCGCCCACTCGTTGACGAACAAGCCGGTGCGATCCAGGCTCCGGGCACCGTATGCCCCCGCCCACCGCCATCGTACTGCTCGCCCACGGTAGCCCCGATCCAGACTGGCAACGCCCCATCGTCGCCCTCGCCGAGGGGCTGCGAGCCCAGCGCCCCGAGACGACCGTGATCGAGGCTTATCTTGGGATGATCCCCCCCAGCCTGGCCGAGGCCGTCGACCGGCTGTGGACCGAGGGTCACCGCCACGTGCTGGTGCTGGCCGCCTTCCTCTCCCCCGGCGGCCGACACATCAAAAAAGACGTGCCCCAGCTGGTGGCCGAGCAGACCGCCCGCTACCCCGAGCTCACCCTCACGCTGCGACCGGGTGCGCTGGGATCCGAGCCCGAGGTGATCGATGCGCTGACACGAGCGGCCCGCCGCGCCCTCGAACAAGCCGAGACCGGCTGACCACCCCCTCGAACCGGCCGAGCCCCACCGGCGCCGCGGTCAACGATCGGGCGCACGCGGCCGCGGCACGGGCTCGGTCGGGCCCGGCATGATCCACGAAGCCGGGGCCAACGATGCCGGCTCGGCGCTCAGATCCACCGTCGGATCGACCAGCTGATGCCGACGCCGACGATTGAGCGAGACCTGGATCTGCGCGCGGACCTCCACGTCCAGCCCATGCTCCTGCTTCCAGCGCTCGGCGAGGTGATGCGCATACTGGCGGACGAGCTCGGGCTTCCCGAGCATCTTCCGCGTCTGCCGGGCGGACAGCTCGTCCTGTGGGTCGACCACCCAGCTGCGCCGGCCCGCGGGATCGAACACCACGAAGCGACCCGCCCCCGACTTGGTGCGCAGCTTCATGCGCCACGAGAAGTGGTGCCCCTCCTCGGTCCACGCCACGTTGCCCGGATAGAGGTGATGGCGCAGGGGCACGAGCAGCTGGACCAGAAACCAGCCCGCCAACAGCCCCAGGACGAGCCGGGGTCGCGTCGGCGGCTCGCGGGTCTCAGGAGCCTGGGGCGACGACGACGCCAACGCCGTCTGGGCCCCCTCTTGGGGCGTCTGCTCCGCCTCGTCCTCGAGCGTCGGCTTGGGTCGCCGCTCGGACCGGTCAGGCACCGGGCCCAGCCACGCGTCCAGGCGAGGGCCGATCACCGGCAGCCGCCGGGGCCAATCGGGCTCGAAGTACAGCGTGGTCGCCGCCAACATAAACCACGGGAACACGCCGATGTTGAACAAGTAGGCGTTGGTCAGGTGAAAGCCAGCCGAGACGAGCACCGCCAGCCAGCGAGTCTTGCGCCATAAGAGGGCCGGAGCCGCGAGTAGATCGAACCAAAGACCCCCCTGCGTCACCAGGCCGATCACCACCTCGCTACGCAGCAGATCGGCGATCCAGGGCACCGCAGACCCAGCCCGCCCCCGTAGCCACCCCCGAATCGGCTCTCCCGCGAGCCAATCTGGGTTGATCTTGGCGATCCCGCCGTACACGTACACGATGCCGAGCTGGATCCGCAAAAGCCACGGGGCCCAGGCGGGCGTCCACCCCCGGCGCCGAGCGGGCGCACGCTGGACATCCAGCGACAGGCCACGATCGACCGGCACCACCGCCATCAACAACGCGATCACGCTCAAGAGGTAGGCGTGATTGAGATAGTGCGTCGCTGACAACAAGAACAGATAGGTGTGCCCAACAAACAGCAGCCACGCCCCCAGCCGGTACAAAAAGCCCAGCATCACCATCGTGCTCGCCACCATCATCAGCGCGAACACGGCGTACATGCCCACGCGGGGCAAGGGCTCCACCCATCCGAACCCCATGTACTTGAACAGGAACGCCGGGTCGACGTACTGGCTGTCGATCCAGCCGGCCCGCCAGTAGCGGGCAAAATCGACGAGCATCAACGCCCCAAACATCACGCGGAACGCCACCAGCCCGGCGATGTCCATGGGCGCGAATGCCTTGGTCCGTATGCGATCGGTCCAGGTCATGGTCGGCTTCGGGGTCGGCGTCGACGTCATGCTCTACCTCCTTCGGGTGCATCGAGTGCATCGAGTGCATCGGGCGCGGCCAGACTCGGGTCGACGAACGCCGACTCGTCCACCGCGTAGCAATCACAGAGCCTCGAGGTGGCCTCCAAAAGTCCCACGAGGTGCTCGCGCGAGACCAGGCCGGTGCCCACGAAATAGTCGGTCAGCCAGGTACTGCGCAGCATGTAGCGCACGGGATCGCTGACCTGTCCCAGCAAGAGGTACTGGTACTCGTAGGCGTAGCGGCCCAGTAGATGGAGCGGCCGAGACTCCTCGCCGAAGTGGGTGTGCACGTTGCCCCGAACGTAGGCCTCGAGCTCCTCGGGGGGCAAATAGCGCCGCGCCAACAGGTTGCTCGAGAAATCGGACATCCGGCTGAGCACCAGCTCGCAGACCAGCGCCCCGGGCTCTGTCCCCGCCTCCCGCGCTTCGTGCCACGCCGCCTCCACAAAGGCGCTCGGAGCCGCCGCCAGCACCGCGTCGGTCGCCGCCACGATCGCCTCCTGGGCCCGCGCATGGTCATCCCGACGCTCGTCGGGCAGCCCGACCCAGCCCGCATCCTCGCTCAGGTGCCCCCACTCGTGAATGGTGCGCGCACCGACCAGCCAGCGATGATAGGGCGGCGCCACCTCGTGGCGCGGATCGAGCCCCGGCTGCGCGAGGCTATAGACGATGAGCGGACGCGACGCGTGCACGTAGATCCCCCCCTCTTGCTCGACCCCCTCGCCCGCCGCGGGCAAGCGCTCGGGCTCCCGTAGCGACGACAAGAACGCCGCCGATCGCTCGCCCACGATCACCAGATCGTCCCGGAGGCTCTGCGCCAGCCGCCCCCCCAGCCCGTGCAGGGCCGCTCGTAGCGCGTCGAGACGCTCGGGCTGCTCGGGATCCCAAAGCACCCGCTCTCGCTCGTCGGTCAGCAACAGCGGCGGGCGGACCTGCGCCAGCCAATCACCGACGAAATCAGCCGGGCTCGACGCCATGGCCACCGCCGGCTCGGTCGCCGGCGCCGTGGCGCATTGCTGCACGTAGCGCGTCATGACCTCAGCCGCCGCCTCCCGCAGCGCAGGGACCAACGCCTGCAACCGGGGCTGGACCTCCGCAGGCACGTAGAGCCCCGCTTCCTTCACCCGCCGCAACGTGGGGGCCACATCGGCGGGAGCACGACGCAACGGCTCGTGAAACAGGGTCCGCACCCAGGGCAGCGACTCGGCCAACAAACGGAAGGCGTCGGCATCGGGGCGCGGGCTAGCCGCGCAGGCCTCGCTGAACGCCGCGATCTCGGCCTCGTCCCGATCGAGCCAGTAGCTCATGCCGCAGATGATCGCCATGGCCATGTCGCGGGACGTACTGAGCCGCTCGGCATGCAAAAGCTGGTAGGTCGCGTGCTCGAGGTTCGACCGCTCCGGGTCGAAGTCCGACGCGTAGAGCATCCAGGAGGACTTATGAAAGGGCTGATAGTAGGGCCGAGTCTTTTCCGGCTCCACCACCACCGCCAGGTTCTGCAGCCGGGGCGGAAACCAGGTCTGTGGAGCTCGGGCGTACAGATCCGTAGCGCGCTCCCAGTAGAGCGCGTAGGCACGATCGAACAGCTCGATCCAGCCATCGCTCACTCCCCGCGTCGCGCGAAGTGCGTCGGCGTAGGGCTGGCTCATGCCACGCTCGCTCAGGTGCTCCACCGGAATCACGAACAGCTCCGGGTGCCCGAAGTAGAAGCGCCGCAACTTCATCACCCGCCAAGCGTCGCCGCTGGGGCCCCGGGATGTAAAGGGGCGTAGACGGCGGCGAGCCGCCCACGCATTGTGAGCGGTACGACCCACCCAGGCGGGCTCAGATCGTCTGGGTCGGATCCGGGGGCGGAGGCGGAGTCGCCAGATCCACGTGCAGGACCACCCGCCCGCTCGCCGTCCCGTCCGCTCCGAGCATGATCGCCCGCGTGCCGGGCGACAGCGCGACCTCTACCTGCTGCTGAGGGCCCAACCGGATTGCCCCCCGGTCCAGCCCCGAGTCGGGGAACATCCAATCGGTCATCACGCCGCGGTGCGCCCGGGCATAGGGATTGAAGATCTCGACCCAGGTGCCCGGATCCCCCTCCACCCGCAGCCGCGCCCCGCGGTTTTCGGGGATGAAGACCCGCCGCACCTGGTACATGCCCGCGCGCTCGCTGGGCAGCGGACCCATCGTGTCCTCCGCCAGGCAGTCGAGCTCCGCCTCGACCGAAAGATGGAGCCACTCGGGGCCTCGGCGCTCCGGATCCTCGTCGATCTCCTGGAGGTTCATCGACCCCACGCGCCCGTAGCTGAGCCCCTCGTAGATCGGGTGGGAGTCGCGGCGATAGTCGGCCTCGACCTCGTCGATGTCCTTGCCCATGACCTGCTCGAGCGTCTGTTCGAGCGCCTCAGGCGACGCCCCGCGCTCCACCTCCGACGCCAGGCGGCGCACACCATCCACGCCGCGGTGATCGTAGATATAGCGCATGAAGTGGGCCGCCGCGTCGTAGTCGAGCTCCCCCGCCCGGTACCTCGAACGCGACAGCCGGAGCCGCTCCCCCGGGCCGGTGAGATCGTCGGAGACGTCGTAGTACACCCCCACCCCCGACAGCAGCTCGGCCATGCCCTCTTCGAGGAAGTAGCTCTCGCCCTCCGAGTCGAGCACGGCGTGGGTCATCTCGTGGGTGATGCTGCGCCCGCGGGCGAACATCAGCCGGGTCGCCGGGAAGAAGCAGCCGTCCCGCGCATCCCCGCAGTAGTCCTCGATGTCGTCGCGTAACCAGTAAAGGCGAAAGGGATCACGCGGCCCCACCTCGCCCAAGCCCCGCTTCACCTCTTGGAGGTGCTCGTCGAGGGTCAGCAGCGTGCCTTCGCAGATCGGATCGTCAAAACTCGGAGCGATCTGCAACCTGTCGGTCTCGTACTGGACCTCCGGCAGCGGCGCACAGCCACCGATCGTGAGCGCCAGCAACCCGCCCCGCACCAGGGCGCCCCATGGGTGAAAGCTCGACCGTGGTCGTGCCGTTGACCGCCCACGATGACCGGCTTGCGACGGATGCTCACCGTGCTCGCCCTGCTCGGTGTAGGCGGCACGCCCCGAGTCGCCATCGCGACGACCCTCGTGTGCTCGATGCCGGATGAGTCGACCGAGCCCACGACCGCGCCCCAACCCACCCGACCAGCCACCACGCCCCAACCCGCCCAGCCAGCCGCCGCGCCCCAACCCGCCCAGCCAGCCACCGCGCCCCAACCCGCCCGAAGGGCCGCCAAGCACGGATCCGCCGGCCGCCGCAACGCCGTCGTGCTGGGCACCATCGCTCGGATTCCCGACTGGGCGACCTCGCTGACCTACCAGCGGGCCCTGGGTCGACGCTTCTCGCTGGGCGCCGGTCTCGAGTACGGATATCAGCCCAACGGCTACTGGCACCTTCAGGGCGTAGGCGAGAGCCTCTCCGGGCAGCTGTGGTTCGGCCGCCCCTTCCACGGGGTCTTCGCCGAAGGCTCGCTGACCGTCTTCCACCAGTTCCTGGTCCGCGAACCCCGCCTCTCGACCACCGCCCTGGCTCCGGGCCTGAGCCTCGGATACCGCTGGACGCACCGCAATGGCCTGACCGTGGGCGGTTCGGCCGGGCTGCGCTGGGGACGCGTCGTGGGGGACTCCGACCTCGTCTGCAGCCGCCCTCGCTACTGCACCAGCGTGCGGCAGGGCCCCAACACGCGGATTACCTTCGATCTCGGCTACGTCTTCTGAACGTGGCGCCATCGTGTGCTGACTCAACGCCGTGACCTTCGACGCCTTACAGGATGGCGCCACATTCGCACTTTGGGACACCGCAAGAACAGCCACCACCAACGGCATTGCAGGCCCAGCCCACGAGCTCGTCACGACCCGCGGTCACGCTCGATCGCGAAGCGAAGCCCGCCGTCCGCGTGATGATCGGCTAGAACGCACTCCCCACGACCACCCGAAACGTATCCAGGCCGGTCTCGCGCTCGAAGCCATGGGCGTACTGGAACAACAACGACACCGACTCGACGTAACCCAGCCGAAACGTGAACGCCAGGGTCGCCCCGGTGGACAGCAGCAGATCCCGAGGCGCAATGGCATTGGTCCACGCGTTGCCCCAGTCGACGAAGGGCACCAGCCCCACCCGCTGGAAGAAGAACGGCGCCGTGCCGAGCCCACGGTCGACGTCGACGAGCGGAATTCGGTACTCGGCCGACGCCACCGTGAAGTAGCGCCCGCTCGCCGCCGCGGTTCCATAGCCCCGTAGCAGTGAGCAGCCGTTGGCCCCAAAGCTCGCCCGGTTGAGCACCGCGAGCACCACGTCCGCGCCGCCCAACGTCGAAGGGCCCGCTCCGAAATTGCCCACACAAAATGCCCCGCGACGCCGAAGACCCCCAGCCGAAGCGCCTCCGCGCAACGTCAGCTCGAGCGACTGATGGCCACGCCACGGCATCGGGAGGATCTCCGCGTAGCTGCCCGTCACCTGCAGATCGCCGAAGTCGCCGCCGAGCCGCTCGTCGAGCACGGCCAGGGCCACCGCCGCGCTGCGCCCCCGCTCCGATCCCATGGTGAATCGCCCCCCGCCGTCTCCGATGCTCGAGTAGCTCATGCGCATCGACAGCTGCCCGACATCGCCGACCTCGGGCAATTGCGTGGTCGGAGCCCCCGGATCGATCGGAGCCTCGCCCTCGTCCATGTTGGTCAGCCGCGTCCACCGATAGCTGAACGAGGTGTCGGCATTGTGCTTGGCCCTTCGAACCACCGGGATCGACACGCTGCCCGTCACAAAGGTGTTCAGCTCGCGATAACCGGTCTGGAGATAGAGATCGGGATCCTCAGGTCGCCGGTCGTAGATGTACCGGTTGAACCCGCCCCGCTCCGAGTAGCCTCGCCCCACGCCCACTGAGAAGTTGGGAAACAGCCGACGATAGGAATACGACGCCTGCCCCGTGAAGATCCGCTGCGCGATGAGGTACGAGAAGCTCGCCGAGGCCACATGGAACCCCAGGATGTCCGAGACTCCGGTTGACAGGCCCAGCGACGTCCCGAACTGCGACGTGGCCACATCGACCGCAGTGGGGAACACCGAGCGGGGGAACATGGTGCGCCACGCCTGGTAGCGGTGGCTGCGGATCGTCGACGGCCGGGTTTGCGTAGGCGTGAGCGGCGGCTTGTTGTCCTCGACCTCGGGCAGATCCGAGACGGTGGGCATGGGGGTCAACCAGCGGTCGGGCTCGAACTCCATGACCCACAGGTCATAGCCGCTGCGCGAGTAGCCCACGTAGGCCACCCGTCGCCCGTCGTGGCTCACCCGGGGCTCGAAGGCTCCCCCCAGCACGTTGGAGACCTGGTGGACCTGCTCGGTGTGCGTGTCGAAGGCGTAGATGTTGAAGACATCGTCCCGATCGCTGGAGAACACCAGGTAGCGGCCATCGGGCGACCAGCTCGGCGAGATGTCGAGATGGCGGTCGGCCGTGATCCGCTCTGTTTGCCCGGACGAAAGGTCGTAGACATAGATGTCGCGATATCCCCCCTCACGAAACCCCGAGAATGCAATCTTGTCACCGGCCGGTGACCACCGCGGCGTATAGACCTGGGCGATCCGCTCCATCGGCGGCAGCTCTTCCACATCACCCGTGGCCAGATCCAACAGGCCCAACCGCGACTGGGCCACGTCGTTGCGACGAAACGCCACTCGACGACCATCGGCCGAGACGTCGGGCTCGGAGGCCCGCAATCCAAAGGTCAGCTGCTCGGCCTGCTCCGGATCTCCTCCGTTGTAGCGATACAGATCGCTCCAGCGATAGCGAAAGTCGTAGGTATTGGACCAGTCGAACACCATGTCGTCGGTGGCGCCTATGAACCCGGCGGCCGAGCTGTCCTCCACATCGAGCACATGCTGCACATCGACGTCGGCGCCCTGACGACCGATGCCCTTGCCCTCGCGCATGCGCCCCCCGTGGGACCGGATCCGCTTGATCCCCTCTTCACGGTGACCATCCGCGGCATAGAAGTAGACCCAGCGATCGTCCGGCGACCAAAACGGGTAGCGGGTGGTCTCCCCCGAGAAGGTCAGGCGTCGGCCCTGCCGCAGGCCACGGCTGCGGATCCTCCGCGCCTGCGCCTGGAACCTCCGGGTGGTGTCCTCCTGAAACTCCCTCCACAGGCGCTGAAAATCGACCCCCAACACCTTCTTGACCGCCCGGTTGATCCCGAAGGGAACGATCTGTCCCGCGTAGAGGTGGCTGAGGTCACGGAGCTTGTCCGACCCGTAGCGCGCCGCGATGTAGTACATGAAGTGGACCCCATAGAGGTACACCGAGGTCCCGTGCGGCCAGATACGAGCGACGCTGCTGACCTGGTCCATCGACAAGAACGTCCCCTCGAGCACGGCCATGCGGATAAACGCGTCGAACTGGGCCGAGCGGCGGCGACCGAAGGCCGAAAATTGCGACTCCTGCATGGTCGCCACCCCCTCGACCATCCACCGCGGCTGGAGGATATTGGGCGCCGTCACCTTGCCCAGCACGCCAAAGCCGAAGATCGCGTTCGCCAGCCGCGGGATCCCGTGCACCGTGTCGAGATGGACCACGTGGACCAGCTCGTGGGTGATGAGGATGTCGATCCAGTCGTCGTAGGACTCGAGCACCGACAAGGCATCGGGCGCGGTGGTGTACGCGATCACCTGCGGGAAGGGCACCGCGGTCGCTCGCCCGTTGGCGGTGTCTTGGTTGTCGTAGAGCGAGATGTGGGTCTTGAGGAAGACCTCGTGGCCCCACGCCACCGTCAGCCGATCGTAGGCACGCTCCGCCGTCGCCGCCACGCGCTCGGCCGCGTCCTCCTCACCGACCAGGTAGTGCACGAAGAAGTGCTCGGTCTCGAGGGTCCGCCAGCGCTGGTCCGGGTCGCCCGCCCAAGCCGACCACGACCATAGCCACGCCACCGCCCACAAGGCCACGGTGAGGGCACCGCGTGCGATGGCCGGCGGCATGGCGCGCAGTGTATCGTAGGCCGAGCCCTGCGACGGAACGGCGATTACCGCCGCGTGCGGCGGGGCCCCCGTCAACACCATGGTCAAGGCGATCTACAACGACACGGTCATCGCGAGCAGCAACCAGACCCGAGTGGTCGAGGGCAACCACTACTTCCCTCCCGACTCCCTGGTCGCCGAGCACTTCATCGACAGTGACACCCAGTCTGTGTGCGGCTGGAAGGGAACCGCCAGCTACTATCACGTCGAGGTCAACGGACAGCGCAACCCGGACGCTGCCTGGTACTATCCGTCTCCCAAAGCGGCCGCCAAGGAAATCCGCGGCCACGTAGCATTTTGGCGGGGAGTACGGGTCGAAGAGGACTAGGCCGACCCCTCATGCGGGTGCAGCGCAGTGCCCTCGACATCGGCCTACGGGCTTGTGCTGGTGGCGTGGGTGGCGTATTGCCAGAGCCATGATGCGGTCGCATAAGTTTCTGACGGTTGTCGCCTTGGCCTGTCCCCTGCTGCCCTTCGTGGGGTGCACCCCGGGGGACGATGCTCCATCGACCACATCGTTCGGCCAGCCGACCACCGCCGCCGCCAGTTCCACCGGTCCGGTCGACCCCACCACGGGAGGACCGATCACCACCGGCGCGACCGTCGCCGATGGCACCTCGGCGTCGGGCGGCGAAGACGAATCGACCACGGGGGGAGGCGGATCCACCGACACGGGGGACGAGACCACCGAGGACGACGGGTCGAGCAGCGGCGAGCCGCTCCCCGCCTGCGAGCAGGTCGACGAGCCCGACGTCAACGGACTCGACGAGAACAACGACGGGATCGACGGCCTGGCGGGATGCTCCGTGTTCGTCAATGCGGCGGTCGGTAGCGACCTCAACGATGGGCTGATGTTCGACGATCCGGTGGCGACCATCGCCCGGGGCATCGAGATCGCCTCGTCGTTCAGCCCTCCCCGTCCGGTCCTGGTCGCCGAGGGGACCTACAACGAGATCGTCAACCTCGACTCCGGAGTGAGCCTGTACGGCGGCTACGACGATCAGACCTGGGAGCGCGACCTATTCCTCCACGAGACGATCATCGCCGGCACCGACTTCCGCACCGTGGTCGCCATCAACCTCGCCGAGGCGGTCGAGGTCGACGGCTTCACGATCCGCGGGGCCAGCTTCAACGACAGCAGCCAATCGACCTATGCGCTGTGGGTCCGGGACACGCCCGAGGGCCTGCTGACGATCGACTACTGCACGATCGAGGCGGGTGACGCGGGAATCGGCGCCGATGGGCCCAGTGCCCTCGCGGGCGAAGACGGAGGCAACGGCGCCAACGGCAACTCCAACGGCAACGGGGGCCCCGGAGGCATCTCGGGCTGTGGCGCCACCGGCGGTAACGGAGGCGACGGCACCGGCTGTCCGTCAACGGGCGGCAGCAATGGTGCCGCCGGCGGTGATCCGACCACGGTAGGCACAGGAGGCGCCCCCGGAGCCAGCCAGTGCGGCTCCGACTGTGACGATCAGGGGACCAATGCGGCCCCCGGAATCGCCGGAGCGGTCGGGGTCAATGGCCTGGGAGGGCTGACCTCAGGCGATAGCGACGGCGAATTCGGCGGAGATGGTCTGTGGGTTCCTCCCAACGGGACGGGCGGAAGCAGCGGTGACAACGGAAGCGGTGGGGGCGGCGGTGGTGCGGGCGGTTTCGACATCGACTCCGGAATCTTCTGCCTATTCGATTCCGGCAACGGGATCGGCGGCGGCGGCGGCGGCGGCGGAGCCGGTGGCTGCGGCGGCGACACCGGGGGCAACGGCATGCCGGGCGGCGGATCCTTCTGCGTCGTGGCCGTCAACTCCAGCATCGAGGTGACCAATACCGACCTGTTCCTCGGCCTGGGCGGCAACGGAGGCAACGGAGGCGACGGCGGCGACGGCGGTATTGCCGGGTCGCCCGGAGGCGGTGCCTCGGGCACAGACAACGGGGGGGAGCCCGGCAATGGGGCGGGCGGAGCCCCCGGGGGAGGAGGAGGCGGCGGAGGCGGCGGCGCGGGCGGCTGCGGAGGCTCCTCCATCGGCATCGTCACCGTCGGAGGATCGAGCGTGGCGATCGGCAACGTCAGCTTCAACGGCGGCGACGCGGGGGTTCCTGGCCTGGGCGGGGCCGGGGGAATCCGAGCCGATGGCATCGGGATGAGTGCCCCCGCCGGTGAGGACGGATGCGAGGGAGTCCTCGCGGACGAGCGTGACTATCCGTAAGTCCGTAAGTCCGTAAGTCCGTAGGTCCGCAAGTCAATCGTCCCAGCCATGAGTCGTCGCTCAGCATCCACGTGTCGTTAGCCATGGTCCGGCTCATCACGCAGCTGTCGATCCGCACTCGACTCGCAGTGGGGCTATGCACCCTCCCCGCCGCCGCGTGCTCCAACCCATCGGTGCTCGATCCCGCCGGTGACACCGTCGACAGCACCGAGTCCACGGGGCTGCTCGAGGCATCGTCCGGCCCGTGGTCGCCTCCATCCACTGGCAACGCCCCCGAGCCGGCCCGAGCGGGCGACACCAGCCCAGGCATGGAAGAGCCCGATCTCGGTCGCCCATCCCCGCCTCCCCCGCCCGACGATCCCCCGCCCGGGTTCGCGGCGGTCACCGAAGCGGCGGGGCTGGCCTTCGATCACGGCCCGTTTCACGGCCCCCCCTTCTGCTATGTGGACGACGTCGAGGACGCCAGCGAGCCCGGAGACTTCTGCATCCCCGAGCGGTTCCTCGGGGCGGCCGCCGCCGCGGACTACGACGCCGATGGGTTCCCCGATCTCTACCTCACCTCCATGGATGGTCCCGACCACCTGATGCACAACCGGGGCGACGGTACCTTCGAGGAGGTCACCGCGGCCGCAGGGTTGACCGACGTTCGCCCCACCGCAGGTGTGGCCTGGGTCGACGTGGACGGAGACGGCGACCTGGATCTGATGCTCACCGCGCTGGGAACGCTACGCAACTATCTCTATATCAATGACGGTACCGGGCACTTCGACGAGCAGGGCGAGACACGCGGGGTGGCCGTGTACACGGGGGCCGTGCACCTGGGGATGGACATCGGCGTGGGCGACTACGATCTCGATGGCTGGCTCGATCTTTTCATCAGCGACTGGCACCCCGACGATCCCCTGGGCAACACCACCGAGCACAACCGCCTTCTGCACAACCTCGGCGCGTCGGCCCCCGGGTATTTCGAGGACGTCACCGAGGCGATGGGCATCGACCTTCGCGGGCTGGCCTCGCAGGTCGACGCCAAACCCGGCTCCTATGGCTTTGCCCCCGCGTTCGTCGATCTCGACGACGACGGCTGGCCGGAGCTGACCCTCGCCGCTGATTTCGGCACGAGCCGCCTTTGGTGGAACGACGGCGGGCTCCTGCACGACACCACCTTCGAGTCGGGCGTGGGTACCGAGCGCAACGGCATGGGCTCGACCTTCGGCGACTACGACGGCGACGGCGATCTGGACTGGTTCGTCTCCGCGATCTACACCACGGACTTCCCGGACCTTGGCAACCGGATGTACCGCAACGAAGGTCAGCGACAATTCGTCGACGTGACCGACGAGCTCGGCCTGCGCGACGGGGGCTGGGGCTGGGGCGCCGCCTTCCTCGACGTCGAGCACGACGGCGATCTCGACCTGGCCCTGGCCGCCGGCTGGCCATCGACTGTCTACCACGCCGATCCCGTCCGGCTGTGGCGCAACGACGGCCCGGGTCCGTGGCCGGATCGGGCGCCCGCGCTGGGGATCGTCTTCGCCCGACAGGGTCGAGGCTTGTTGCCCTTCGACTACGATCTCGACGGGGATCTCGATCTGCTGGTCATGTCCAACACCGAGATCCCCGCCCTTTATCGCAACGACTACGCCACCGGGCACTACTTGGTGGTGCAGGCGGTGGGGCGCGACGGCAACCCGCGAGGCCTGGGAGCCCGCGTCCGGGTCCAGGCCCAGCCCGACGGTCCCTGGCAAGTACGAGAGATCGGCGTCGGCAGTCACTTCTTCGGCCAGCCGGAGGCAATCGCCCACTTCGGGCTGGGTGAGGCCGAGGCCCCGCTTCACCAGGTCGAGATCCACTGGCCCGCCTCGGATCGCACCGAGGTGCTCACCAACGTCCGCCGCGACCAACGCTTGGTCGTCTACGAATAAGCGAGCCCGGAGGCTCGAAGCATTCGACGTCCGCTGGCTCCCCCGGGCGGCGGCGGTCGCCCGGGTGACCGGAGCGCTCCGGTGCACGCAGGGCGCCACGCCGCCCGCAGACTCACGCTACGTCCTCGGCATCCGCCGGCACCACGGCCAGTGGCGGCAGATCGGCCCCAGGCGGGAACTCCGAGGTCGGGCCCACGGGAAGCGACCCTCCTCGACGACGCCCACGCCGACGATAGAGCGAAGGCGCGTAAGCATCGGCATCGCCTTCGTGCCAACGAAGATAGAGCACCACGCGCCGACACTCGTCGTACGCGCGCATGAACAGCGTGAAGGCCTTGTCCCGGATCGTGCGTACGTCATCGGGACCCATCCGTGGGTTGGGCCCCAGGTCGCGCGAGCCCGCAACGGCGTGCAGCCGAGCGCCCAGCGCCCCCGCTCGCTCGATCTCTTCGAGCGAGATCGACGTCGCGGTCGCGATACGTGGCCAGCCCTCACGAAGGATCCCACGCAGCGCAATCAGCTCGCTCGCCACTTGAACCCGACCTCGACCGCGACGGATCCCCGCCACCCGCTCGGGCGACAGTAGCTCCCGATGGGCAAGCGCCTCCGCGGCGACGCGAAGATCGTCACGAAGCTCGGTGCTCTGCCGGTCCAGCGCCTCGATGTCCTCGTCGTCGTCGTCTTCTCGCTGACGAACGACCAGATGAGCATAGAGGGCCGCCAGCGCGACGGCGCGGAGGTTGTCCACCGCGAAGCGATCGAAGCGCGTGAGTTCGTCGCACTCCGACCGCAGCGCATCGATGCGCTCGGCCGCCCCTAGCGCGGTCGAGACCACGCGAGAGATGTCGACATTGATCGGCAAGAGATCGTCGACCGAGACCGCATCAATGCGCTCACGCATCGACTCAAAAGCGGCTTCGGCCGTCAGGGGTGCAAAGGAGACGTTGGATGTCGTATCGAATGATTGCATCGGATTGTTCACCCGCACAAAACGGGTGCCTCATCGATGTCCTCGACCGCCGGCCCGCATTCGTTGCACCACGCCCAGTTTTTTCTCGGGCATCGGTCGAGCTCCACAATCGAGCCCTCGGCCCCCCGATACCCCGTCGGTCCCTGGCCCTGCGTCATGGGCTCGGCTCCCCATGCTCCCGGAAGCGTCCGCAGAGCCTCAGCCCGCCACCATTGTCCCAAAAATGGCTACTACTGTTCGCCTTGAATACGTATTGTCCCAAAAAAATCCAGACCGGCGCTTTTTTTCGCTCTTATTGTCTCATACGAGCGCCAAACAAGCTCATGGCTTCAGGACGGTCCCAACAATAGTTACAGTGAAGCCCCGACGCTACGCGCCGCCCTCGTTCACACGGTCTATAGCCCGGTCTACGACCCCAGGAACTCGCGCAACAGCTCGATCAGCGCATCGGGTCGCTCTTCGGCCACCGCGTGACCGCACCCTTCCACGATGCGCAGCCGACCATCGGCGAATCGCTCGACCAACCGCTCGGCGGTCTGCACCGGCATCAGGGAGTCACGATCTCCCCACACGACCAGCGTCGGAGCACGGATCGACGGGATCCGCTCCACTAGCGGATCGAGCCGCGTCATCTGGAGCAACATCGCATAGGTTGCCTCGCGGCCCCCATCGCGCCCCAGTCGATCCCAGTACACGTCGACTGCCCGCTCGTCGAGCAGCTCTGGCGTCGAGAAGACCCGGGCCAGGTAGCGGCGAAGATCGGTGCGACGATAGAGCTGCTTGAACAAGAACGGACCCAGGCGCGGAAGCAGGGCCATCTTCCCCTCGAGCGGGAGCTCCATCGCGAACACCACGGCATCCACGAGCACCAAGCGCCCGATGAGCGTGGGCACGGTGGCCGCGAGCTGAACCGCGACGGCCCCGCCGAAGCTGTGGGCGACCAGATCGCAGCGCTCCACGCCGAGCGCGACCAGAGCCTCGTGGACTCGCGTCGCCAGCCAGGGCAGCGAGTAGCCGTCGGCATCGCCGGGGGCCGGCCGATCGCTCTCCCCACACCCCGGCAGATCAAGCGCAATGACCCGCTGCTGTTGGGCAAGCGGGGCCAAGATCTCGCGAAACGCATGGTGCGTGACCAAGAGCCCGTGCAGCAAGACCAGCGGAGGTCGTGTCCCCGTCTCGGGCCCCCGATCGACGGCAAACAGCCGCCCCGCCGTCGTCCGCACGAGCCGCGATCGATCGGGCGTGGGTCCTTGGATCATCGCCGCTCCTCCCGCTCGACGTGCAAGGGCTGACCACCACCGTGCTGCAGGTGCTCGGGGAAGCGCTCCCGCATCACGGCCAACACCATGCGCTCGGCGTCGTCGACGTCGGGCGCCTCGAGCACTTGCTGGGCCAGCGACTCCATCTCCTGGATCTCCGAGCTCCGGATGATGTTCTTGATCACGGGGATCGCCGAGGGATGCATGCTCAGCTCCCGAACCCCCAGGCCCACCAGGACCCAGGTATACCGAGGGTCGGCCGCCATCTCCCCGCACAGACTGACCGAGATCCCCTGCTGCTGGCCGGCCTGCGCCACTCCTCGAATGAGCCGAAGCAGCGCGGGATGCAGCGGCCGATACAGGTAGCCCACGTCGTCGTTCTCGCGATCGATGGCCAGCGTATACTGGATCAGATCGTTGGTCCCGATGCTCATGAAGTCCACATGAGGCGCCAAACGATCGGCGATGATCGCCGCCGACGGCATCTCGATCATCGTCCCCACGGGGACCTCCTGTGCATGCGCGATCCGGGCGTCTTCGAGCTGCCGTCGGGCTTCGGCCACCGCATCAAATGCGGACCGCAACTCGGACGGGCCGCTGATGAGCGGCAGCATAATACGTAGCGGACCATGGACCGCCGCGCGCAGCAACCCCCGCAGCTGCGCCAGGAACATCTCTCGCTCCCGAAGCGCCAGGCGCAGCGACCGAAGCCCCATGGCGGGGTTTTGCTCGCGCTCGCTGAAATCAACCAGCCGAGTGGGCTTGTCCGATCCCAGATCGAAGGTACGAAAGACCACCGGATAGGGAGCCACCTTGCGCAGGACATTCTTGGCGAGCCGATAGTGCTCCTCCTCCGAGGGCGGCACCTCACGATCCATGAACATGAACTCGGTACGATAAAGGCCCACCCCTTCGGCCCCGTGAAAGAGGGCCGAGCCGATCTCGGCCTCGACGGCCACGTTAGCCCGCAGGGTGATGTGGGTACCGTCGCGCGCCGAGGCGGGCAGGCCATGCTCTCGCTGCACCCGATCTTCGAATCGCTCGTAGCGATCGCGGATCTGCTCCCATTGCTCGAATTCCTCGGGGCTCGGTCGCACGACCACGATCCCGTGGATCGCATCGACGATCACCGGATCCCCGGGCTCGACATCCTGGTCGATGTCGTCGACCCCCACGATCGCAGGGATCTCCATCGAGCGAGCCACGATGGCGCTATGAGAGGTTTGCCCCCCCACCGCCGTAACCATGCCCACCACCTCGGTCCGCGCAAGCTCAGCGGTGTCGGCCGGCGGGAGATCGTGGGCCACGACCACTGCCCCCGCCGGCGGCATGATCGCCTCGGGGTGCTCTCCACGCAGGGTCAGCAGTACCCGCTCGGCCAGAAAGGTGATGTCGCTGCTCCGCTCTCGAAAGTACTCGTCGTCGGCCTGCCGCAGGGTGTCGCGGATCTCGTCGGTCACCCGGGCCAGCGCCCACTCCACGCAGATATGCTCCTCACGAACGAGCTGCTCCACGCGTGAGGCCAGATCGGGATCCCGGAGCATGAGCTGCTGCGCCTTGAGGATCTGCCGGTGCTCGCCGTGGGGCAGCCGGGACTTGATCTTCTCCAGCTGGGCTTGGGTATCGCGCAGGCCCTTTCGAAAGCGATGGAGCTCGGCGTCGAGCTCGGCCTTCTCCACGCTGCGCCGAGGCACCTGGACCGTGCGCCGATCGACGACGTAGGCCGGCCCGATCGCCACCCCTGGACTCGCCGCGATCCCCTCACGACGCCGACGACGTCGCGGTCCATCGCGGCCGCGCTCGTCGCTGTCCTTGCTCACATCTCCCCGAAGCCGTCACGCACCAGGGTGCCGATGGCGTCGTAGGCCTCGGCCGCCTGAGGGCCCTCGCAGCGCAGGCTGATGGTGCTCCCCTTGGCACAGGCGAGCATCAGCACCCCAAGGATGCTCTTGCCGTTGACCTCGCGCCCCCCGTAGCCGACGAACACCTCCGCATCATAGCCGTTCGCCACGCGAACCAGCTTGCTGGCCGCACGCGCGTGCAATCCCAGATCGTTGACGATCTCGAGCTCTCCCTTGGTGTCTGTGCTCATCGGGGACTCTCCGGTCGTGCAGAAGCGCTGGGCGGCATCTTGACCTGCACCGCCCGACGCCCGGAATCGGCACAGCGCTGCGCCAGCGCCTCGGCGTCGAGCGCCTCTCGATCGAGGGCGGCCAACTTGAGGAGCATAGCCAGGTTGAGCCCAGAGAGCGTCACGATACGATGCTCGGCGGCCTGCGCCTCTCGCTGGGCGCAGGAGCACGGGCTGGCCCCCCACAGATCGACCAGCACGAGGACTCCGGCCCCCGTGTCGACCTGGTCGATGACCCCACAAAGCTGTGCACCCAGCCGCGGGGTCTCCCCCGGACCTGCGTCGACGGCCACGACGCCCGCCAAGGCGTCGGACCCCACGATCCCGGTGGCCGCCGCGAGCAGCTCGCTGGCGGTGCGCCCGTGCCCGACCAGTACCACTCCGACCCGGGCCGGGTCCGCTCCCGTCGCTCCGCTCATGCCTTGTGCCCCACGTCGCGGTGCCGCACGACCAGCCGCGCATCGAGCCCCTCACCGCCCGCTCCCCCGGCGAGCCGCTCCTTGAGCGCCTCCACCAACGCAACGGACCGGTGCTGTCCCCCGGTGCACCCCAATGCAACCGTCAGGTAGGAGCGCCCCTCGGCCACGACCCGCGGGACCATGAAGCGCACGAGCGACTCGGCGTGCCCGAGCAGGGCCTGCGCGTCGGGCTGCTCGAGCACGTAGCGAGCGACGGGCTCGTGCAAGCCCGACAGCGGCCGCAGCTCGTCCTTCTCGAAGGGGTTCCCCAAGAAACGGGCATCGAGCACCACGTCGGCCTCGGCGGGCACCCCCTCGCGAAACCCGAACGACACGAGCGCGACCCGCAGGCGATCTCCGCCTCCATAGCGGTCGCGCACCATCTGCCGCAACTGGCGGGCATTGAGGTTGGTCGTGTCGATGGTCAGCGCCGCCACCTCGCGAATAGGCGTCAGCAGATCCCGCTCCCGCTCGATGGCCTCGGGAAGCTGACCCATCGGGTGCAGGCGCCGCGTGGTCGTGTACCGTCGCACGAGCGCCGAGCTGTCGGCCTCGATGAAGAGCACCTCGACCTTGAGCCCCCCGTCGAGCAATTGCCGGTAGACCTCGGCAAAGCGCTCCAGGTACTGCGCATCGCGAGCATCGACGCCCACGGCTACGGGCCGAGACGGGTCGGTTCCCCGCACCATCTCGACCAAGTTGGGCACCAGGGGAACAGGCACGTTATCGGTGCAGTACATCCCCACGTCTTCGAGGGCACGCAGGGCGGTGGACTTGCCTCCGCCGCTGAGACCCGAGATGACCAGTAGGTCCACTTACTCGACCTCCGTCACAGGTATTGGCTGACTGGTAGCGGTGGACACCGACTCGGGCGTGCCCCCAGGGAGATCGCCCAGGCTCGCCTTGATGCGAGCGTTGACTTTCTCCTGGAACTCACGGGCCGAGTCGTGGCCACGAAACTTGAGCAGCTGGTTGCGCGCCACCACCTCGATGAGGGAGGCGATATTGCGGCCGGGCCGCAGGGGGATCCGCACCAGCGGAACGTCGACCGAGAGGATAGGCCAGACCTGCGACTCGGTCCCCAGCCGGTCGTAGTCGCCCTCTTCGACGTCGGAGAGCTCGACCACGACCTCGATCTTCTTGTTGTCACGCACCGCGGCCACGCCGAACAGGTGCGTGATGTTGAGGATCCCCATCCCTCGGATCTCCATGTGGTGTTGGTGCAGCTCGGTGGCTGCCCCCCACACCGTGTCGGGAGGCCGCACGGTGACCTCCACCAGATCGTCGGCCACCAGCCGGTGCCCCTTGAGCACCAGATCGAGCGCCGCCTCGCTCTTGCCCACTCCGCTGCGACCGATGAGCAGCAGTCCCACCCCCAGCACGTCGACCAGCACCCCGTGGATGTTGGCGGTCGGCGAGAGCAGATCCTCCAGCCGCCGGGTGACCCGAGAGATGAACGTGCTCGTGAGCAACGAGGTGCCGAACAGGGGGATCCCATGGCTGCGCGCGACCTCCACCAACGACTCGGGAGGCTCCAGACCTCGGGTGACGACCATGGCGCACACGTCCTTGGCCGCATACGCGGCCAGGCCCGCCTTGACCTGCTCGGGCGGCGCCGAGAGCAGGTAGTCGATCTCGGTGAGGCCCAGCACCTGCAAGCGATCGGCGTAGACGTGCTTGACGAACCCCGACAGCGCAAGGCCAGGTTTTTGGATCCGCGGCCGGGTGACGATGCGGTCCAGCCCCCCCCAGTCGGAATGGCGGGTGAGGTGCAGACCCGCGGCCTCACCGTCCTCCAGCAGCGTCCCGACGTCGACCGACAGCTCTCTGCGCATCGCTTCGCCTGCCTCGCCTTGCTCTGCCGGAGCGTACCGGCCTTACGGGACTCAGAAAAGCCGGCGCCGCTTGCTGGACGAGAGGATCCCCAGCTGCTCGCGGTACTTGGCCACGGTGCGACGAGCGATGTCGATCCCGTCACCCTTGAGCAGTTCGACCAGCTTTTGATCGCTGTAGGGGCGGCGCGCCTCCTCGTGATCGATCAGCTGCTTGATCTTGGTCTTGACCGCTTCGGAGGCGAGCTCCTCGCCGTTGCTGCGGCTGATTCCGGCGTTGAAGAAGTACTTGAGCTCGAAGATCCCCTGCGGCGTGTGGACGTACTTGTTGGTGGTCACGCGGCTGACCGTGGACTCGTGCATCTGAATGTCCTCTGCGACATCCTTGAGGATGAGCGGACGGAGGAATTCGACGCCCTTGTCGAAGAACTCACGCTGGAACTTCAAGATGCTCTTGGCAACCTTGAGGATCGTGCGCTGTCGCTGCTGAATGGACCGAATGAGCCACTGCGCCGAGCGCAAGCGCTCGGTAATGTACTCCTTGGCCTCGCGGTTGGTGCCCATCGCCCCGCGGTAGAAGCCGCTGATCTTGAGCTTGGGCAGCCCGTCATCGTTGAGGGTGACCACGTACTCGTCGCCGATCTTCTGGATGTAGACGTCGGGGACGATATAGTGAGGCTCTTCGGAGGCATAGGCCCGGGCCGGACGCGGCTCGAGGGTCATGATGACCTTGGCGGCCTCGAAGACCTCCTCGAGGGGCTCGTCCATGTCTCGCGCCACCGCCTGATAGGCGTTGCGCTCCAGCTTGTCCAGATGCTTACAGATGATCCCGCGAACGAGGGGATCCTCGATCGGTGCGTCGGGATGGCCCGTCTGGATCCACAGGGCCTCGGCCAGGTTGCGCGCCGCGACCGAGATCGGATCGAGGCTCTGGATCTTGCGCAGCACCTGCTCGACCCGCATGACCGAGTAGCCAGCCCGTCGGGCGATCTGAGGCACCGAGACGTCGCGCAGGTAACCGGCCCCGGTGAGGCTCTGGATCACGTACTCGGCGATCTCCTCCTCGACCAGCGTGAAGTTGGTCAGCCGCACCTGCCACTCGAGGTGCTCGGCCAGGGTCTCGGGACGCGACGCGGTGGCCTCGAGCGAGGGCATCTCGTCGTTGTCGACCCGAACCCCGGGCCCGGTCGACGGCGCGTAGCTGTTGTTCTCGAGGTACGCCTCCCAGTCGAAGTTGTCCTTGGGACCATCGTCGACCTTGAGCTCGGCCTGCGCCTGCTGCTCGGCCTGCTGGGTGGTCTGCTCGGTGTTGCCGTCCTGGCCCCGATTCATCTCGAGGCTGTCTTGCATCTCCACCGACGAGACGGGCTCGTCGCCACCCGAGCCCAGCTCTTGAGACTCGTCGAGCAGGGGGTTTTCGAGGAGCTCTCCGCGTACGAGGTCTTGAAGCTCGATCCGTGAAAGCTGTAGCAGCTTGATCGCCTGCTGCAGCTGCGGCGTCATCACGAGCTGCTGACTCATCCGCAGCTCTTGCCGCATATTCAACGCCATGATTGGGATCGGCTCCTGGGCATGCTGTTCGGATCCACGATACCACCCCGACCACGGCGGGGCCAAAGCCGATCCTGACGAGGCAGGCCTACCCTGGTCAAACCTCGCGCGATCGTCAACGCCATCAGCGCGGCCCGTTCCGACACGCGAAGAGGGCGTTGACCGGGGGTCGTCGACTGACCAGCGACGAAGGCACGGGCCGCGGGGTGTGTTGCGGCTCCCGAGGGTTCGCCACGGGCGTCTGGGTCCGTTTCGCGCCCCCGGACCCGCGAGCCCGAAGCGGCGCCGGACTCACGCGTGCTCGCGAACGTAGTCCAGCGCCGCGCCGATGTAGGCAGAGAACAACGGGTGGGGGGCGGTAGGACGACTACGAAACTCGGGATGGAATTGACAACCGAGAAAGAAAGGGTGCACCTGGGTCGGCAGCTCGACCATCTCCACCAACGTGCCGTCGGGCGACAGTCCCGAGAGTACCAGCCCAGCCTCCTGTAGCTGCTCACGGTACGCGTTGTTGAACTCGTAGCGATGGCGATGACGCTCGGAGATGCTCGTCTCGCCATACACGCGGGCCGCGAGAGACTTGGGGACCAGCTCGCACGGGTAGGCGCCCAGGCGCATCGTCCCGCCCTTGTCCTGGACGTCTTGCTGCTCGTCCATCAGATCGATGACCTTGACCGACGCGTCGGGAGAAAACTCGCCGCTGCCCGCCTCGACCTGCCCCGCCACGTTGCGGGCGAACTCGACCACCGCCATCTGCATGCCCAGGCAGATGCCCAAAAAAGGCATCCCCCCTTCACGGGCCCATCGGATCGCCTCGATCTTGCCCTCGCTGCCGCGCTGCCCAAAGCCCCCCGGGACGAGGATCCCGGCATAACCAGCGAGCAGCTTGTCGGGCCCGCGACGAGCGATCTCCTCGGCGTCGACGTAGCTTATCTCCACCGCCGCTCCGTGCGCGAGCCCCCCATGGACGAGGGCCTCACTGAGGCTCTTGTAGGACTCGGCCAGGTCGACATACTTGCCGACCATCGCGATCCGCACCGTCTGCCGCGGTGATCGCAGCGTGTCGACGATCCGCTCCCACTGCTCGAGCTGAGGCTCCCGAGTCCAGATGTTGAGCAGCGCGCAGATCTTGTCGTCCATGCCCGTCTCGCGCAGCGACAGCGGCACCTGGTAGATCGTGTCCAGATCCTGAAGGGAGACCACCGCGTCGAAGTCCACATTGGTGAACAGCGCGATCTTCTCCCGCACCGGGCGGGTTACCGGGCGCTCAGCCCGACACACCAAAATGTCGGGCTGGATGCCGATCTCGCGCATCTTCATGACCGAGTGCTGGGTCGGCTTGGTCTTCACCTCTCCGGCCGTGGCCAGGTAGGGCAGCAGCGTCAGGTGCACGAACACCGCGTTCTCGCGCCCCACCTGCAGCCGCAGCTGCCTTATCGCCTCCAAGAAGGGCAAGCTCTCGATGTCGCCCACCGTCCCGCCGATCTCCACGATGAGCAGATCGAGCCCTCGCGCGGCGAGCAGGATGCAGTCCTTGATCTCGTTGGTCACATGGGGAATGACCTGGACCGTCTGGCCGAGGTACTCCCCTCGACGCTCCTTGCGAATGACCGCATCGTAGATCTGCCCCGACGTGAAGTTGCTGTGCCGCGACATGCGATGCGACACGAAGCGCTCGTAGTGCCCCAGATCGAGGTCGGTCTCCGCCCCATCGTCGGTGACGAAGACCTCCCCGTGCTGGGTCGGGTTCATCGTGCCCGGATCGACATTGAGATAGGGGTCGAGCTTCTGCAGACCAATGTTGAGCCCGCGATTCTCAAGCAACGCCCCAATCGAGGCCGCGCATAGCCCCTTACCCAGCGAGGAGGTCACCCCCCCCGTGACGAAGATGAATTTTGTACGCTGGTTCCCGGGTTGCATGCTGCGGTCCTTCGTCGCAATGCGTTGCGCGGCGATTCACTCGCCGCACCCGGGAGAGCACGTTACCATGCCCGCATCGCGACCCACGAGTTCCCCGATCACTTTCGGCAGAGCCCGGGGTGAGGACGCTCGCCGGCCCTGTGCAGCGAGCCGCCCGCGATGAGAAATTTAGGTACGAGGCACCAGTGCTCCGTGCCGGCACCGAGTCCCAGTACTCCGTACTAGCCCCGCCAGCGGACTAGCCCCGCCAGCGGGCGGATTCTCGCCACGCGCGCCCCTCATCGAGACCCCCTCCCTCCACGGAGGTCACGATCTGCATCGATCGAGCCGCTGCCACCGCGGTCGCGGCGGCGACCGCGAGTCGCCGGGGATCGTCCGACTCGATCTCGTGGGGCGCGAGCACCTCGGGGTGGAGATCGAGGTAGCGGGTGGTCACCGCGCGACCATCGACAAAGTCGGGCTCGGTGAGAACCCGAAGATGAAGCGGAATGTTCGTGGGAATCCCCAAGAGCACCGTGTCCTGGAGGGCCGCCCGCATCCGAGCCAACGCGGCGGCTCGGTCCGGGCCCCACGCGGTCACCTTGGCGATCATCGGATCGTAGAAGGTCGAGACCTCACTGCCGTCGCTCACCGCCGCGTCGATACGAAGCATCGACCCCTGGGGCCATCGCACGCGCTCGACCGGCCCCGGCCGAGGCAGGAAGGAGACGGGATCCTCGGCATAGACCCGACACTCGATCGCGTGCCCCCTCAATACGACGTCGTCTTGGCCGTAGCCCAGCGGCTGACCCGCCGCCACCCGCAGCTGATCCAGGACCAGATCGCGCCCGGTGATCGCCTCGGTGACCGGGTGCTCCACCTGCAGGCGGGTGTTCATCTCGAGGAAGTAGAACCGGGGGCCGTCGTCGGTCTCTTCGAACAGGAACTCGACCGTGCCGGCGCTGCGATAGCCGACGGCTCGAGCCGCTCGCACCGCGACCTCCCCCATCTGCGCCCGCACCGACGGCGTCATCTGAGCGCTCGGCGACGGCGATTCTTCGATGACCTTTTGATGGCGCCGCTGCACCGAGCAATCGCGCTCGCCGAGATAGACCACTTCACCGTGGGCGTCGGCCATCAGCTGGATCTCCACGTGACGGGCCTTCATCACCGCCCGTTCCATGAAGATCCGCCCGTCTCCGAAGGCCGCCTGCGCCTCGCGGGCCGCCGCCTCGAACGCCCGGGAAAGCGCCGAGGGCTCATGGACGACCCGCATGCCCTTGCCGCCGCCGCCCGCCGACGCCTTGACCATCACGGGAAATCCGATCGCTTCGGCCGCCCGCTGTGCAGCCCCCGCGTCGGTCACGTCCTCGACCCCGGGGACCACGGGTACGCCCGCCTCGATCATCGCTCGACGCGCGGCGACCTTGTCGCCCATGACCTCCATCGCCAGCCCCGGCGGTCCCACGAAGACCACCCCCGCCTCGTCACACGCCCGCACGAACGCGGCTTGCTCGCTGAGGAAGCCATAGCCGGGGTGGATCGCCTCGGCCCCGGAGCGACGCGCGACCTCGATGATCCGCTCCGCCACCAGATAGCTATCGCGAGCGGGTGCGGGCCCGATGCAGTAGGCTTCGTCGGCATCGAGCACATGCGGCGCACCGCGATCCGCTTCGCTGTACACCGCGACCGTGGCGATGCCGTGCTCGCGACAAGTACGAAAGACGCGACGGGCGATCTCGCCACGGTTGGCCACGAGAACCTTACGGAACGGAGGCGTGCTCATCCGACGGGGAGGTTTACCAGACCCCGGCCTCCCGTGGTGAACCCCCGCGGTGGTCAGCCGAAGCTCTCGACGAGCATGCACTCGAGCCGCGGGTCAACGACGGTCCGGCTCGCGTCGTTGACCCGCATCGTGTCCAACGTCCAAGCTCCGCGATACGGACTCGTCGTGCACCCCGTCGTCGTGCACCCCGTCGTCGTATGGCTCGGCCGGCCGGGCCTTCGTCGACGACGAACCTACCGGATGGGCCAGCGATGGCGGCGTGGGCCGAGGCCACACCGCGGGAGGAGCACGATCTCCGCACGCCCCGACCACGGCGAGCCCGCAAGCGACACCGATGAGCGAACCCAGCGCTTCACGCCGAGTCGTCTTCGGCACCATCCTCGCCCTCGGGAACGTCGTCGCCGTCGAACTCGGCGTCTTCGTCGGCCGTGAACTCGGAGTCCTCGGGCTCCTCGCTCTCCCCGTCGCTGTCGGCGTCTTCCTCGCCTTCGGCGCTCTTCTTGGCCTGCTTGTTGAGGGCCTCGGGATCGGCCTGAAGCTCTTCGATGTCGTCGCCGTCGTCACCGTCATCGTCGTCGTCGAGGTCGTCATCTTCGAGTGCGCGCAAGGACGCCGCCTCGAGGAACGTGTGCTCGCCGGTGGTCACGCGAAGCTGCCGACGCTGCTCCTCGATGAAGTCGACCATCGTGCCCGCCACGTCTTCCTTGTAGCGCACGCGATCCGCACTGATCTCTCGCAGCGCGGTCACCCCTTCCTTATTGTCGCACTCGACCATCGCCCGACCACGCCCCTCGCTCAGGGAGCGAGCACGACGCGACGCGAGAATGGTCAGCGCAAACCGGTTGGGGACCCGGGCAAGGCAATCTTCGACCGTGACGCGTGCCATGAAGCGCGGAGTATGAGGACCACAGCGCTGTTGCGCAAGTCGCCCAGCCCGGCACGCGGTGTTCGCGGTAAGGCCCACAAGTCCAAGGCCCACGAGCGCGGCATTACCGCGGATACGGTGGCCACGCGACCTACATCTGGGGCCTACATCTGGGGCCCAGTTGTGGGCCCCTACATCTCGACGAGGATCTGCTGCCCGCGCTCGCGCAGCTCGAGACTGTCCTGAACCCAACGAATGAAGCGCTTGGCCGTCTCGGGGTGGAACTGGAACACCTCGGCCAGTTGCAGCAGCGCGTCGAGCTCCCCCTCGACCAGCTTGTTGTCCGCCATCGCGGCACACACGGCCTGGTAATAAAGGAAGATGCGGGCTTCGCGGTGTTTGACCGCATGCGCCACCTCGAGCAGGTCACCGGGATCAGAGAATTCCTTGCGAACCTGATCGCGCTCTTCGGGCAGCAGCATCATCTGCCCCATCAGCTCCTCGACGAAGTGGCGCTCGCTGTCGGAGACCTGATCGTCACGCGACGCCATGATCGCCACGGCGCGGGCCACCGCGACCTGCTCCTCGGGGGTGATGAGCTCTCCGATCGGAAAATCGAGCATGGTTGGATCCGGGCGGACGATGCTACCCCAAAACTCCCCGAGGTGGCCACCGCGCCGTTTCCCGAGCGCCCGGACCCCGAGCCTGCTTGACACCGGCTCGAGCAGAAGGAAAAAAGGAGGCACTGCTCTCTGACAACGAGGACGTGACCGATGGTGACGACGGTCAGCGCTCGGCCGACCACGGTCGCCGGCGTTCAAGTGTCGTCGTCGAGGGAAGCTCGGTGCAAAAGCCGACGCGGCTCCCGCCACTGTAATCGGGGACGAAGGATGCACGGGCCACTGGAGGACGACTCCGGGAAGGCGCATTCAAGAACGATCCGAGAGCCAGGAAACCTACGTCGACACGTCGTTCTTCGAGACGGTGAGACGGGAGTCAACTCGCCATCTTGCTCACGCCAGCCCAAGCTGCGGCGATCGCCACGTCGGCCCTCGTCCGTCCCGCGGTCTCACCCGCGCTCTGCCCCCCGCCCTGCCCCCCGCCAGTGGTGGAGGACGACCGCTCGATGACGTGCCGCTCGACGGCTTTGGTCCGCGAACCCGAAGCACCGACGCCATCGCCGTCACCGGCCGCATCACCGGCCCCAGAGTCGGTGACGACCCAAGACCCCTATCGAACGGTGGTCGATACCCCCTCGCGACGCGATCCCCTCGACGCTCAGCGAGATCTCGACGCCAAGAGCCCGGGCTTTGCGACCGCCGTCGATCTCGACCACGAACCGGGGACCCGGCCGGCCGACGGACTCCCCGAGGTCATCGCGCGCACCCCCGGAGCGACCGTGCGCTCGGTGGGCGGCCTGGGGCAATTCAGCGCCGTCTCACTCCGGGGCAGCAGCCCCCAGCAGGTCGCCCTGTTCCTCGATGGCGTCCCGCTGACCGATAGCGTGGCCGGGCTCGTCGATCTGAGCAGCCTGCCGCTGGACGGGCTCAGCCGCGTCGAGATCTACCGAGGCCACGTCCCGGTCGCGTTCGGGAGCGCCGCCATCGGAGGCGCTATCGATCTGGTCAGCCGCCCCGCCTGGCGGCGAGCCGGGCTAACGCTCCACGGCGGCTTCGGCTCGTTCGGCGCCCGAGAGTCCCGCCTGTCGCTGCGGGGCCCCCTGGGTCGCAGGGATCGCAGCGCCGGCTCGATCACCGCGGGCTACGCCGGCGCGACCGGCGACTTCTCCTTCGTAGACGACGGCCGTACCCCCGCCCTGGCGGGTGACGATCGCACCGTTCGCCGCACCAACAACGACTACGACCGCGTGACGCTCCAGGCCCGCTTCGACCACCGGCGCGGGCCGTGGCGCGTGTCGCTGATGGAGCTGCTGCACTACAAGGATCAGGGCATCCCCGGGCCCGCGACGGCCCAGGCTCGCCGCGCCCGGCTGGGGACCATGCTGTCGCGCACCATCGCCAGCCTCCGCAGCTACGGCTTGGGCGGGCCTGGAGGGCGCCTGGAGTGGCGGGCCGGGCTCGGGCTGCTCCAGCAACGCTTCGTGGATCCAGGCAACGAAGTAGGGTTGGCCGTCGACGACCAACGGCTCCGAGGCGCCGATCTCTACCTCTCTGCCCGACTGCGGCTGCCCCTTTGGCAGGGGGCCTACCTGGGCTTGGTGGCCGACCAACGCACGGAGTGGATCGACGTCGACGAGCGAGCACCGACAGCGGCGACCAGCGGCGACGCTCGTCGCTCTCGCCTGAGCTGGGGAACCGGCGTTCAGCTGGAGCAGTTCCTGTTCGATGACCGCTGGCTGGTCGTCCCCGTGTTCCGCGTCGACGGCCTGGTCAGTCGCTTCGCGACCCCCGCCGGGACCGGCGAGCAGAACGACGCCGGTCGAGACACCGACACGCTAGGCATCGCGCCCCGCCTGGGCACCCGGCTCCGGCTCGCGCCCGGCATCGAGCTCCGCGCCAGCGGCGGTCGATACTTCCGACCGCCGACCCTCCACGAGCTGTTCGGCGACCGCGGCTACCAGGTGGGCAACGAAGGTCTGCGACCCGAGCGTGGCCAGTCGATCGACGGGGGCGTGCTGCTCGATCGCCAGTGGAGCGCACTGAACCTCTATGCCCAGCTCGCTGGATTCGGCACGTGGAGCCGGGATCTCATCTATTGGGTCCCCGCGGGCTCGCGCGTCCGGGTCGAGAATCTCGCGGGAGCCCGGATCCGCGGCCTAGAGGCCGCGATGGCCCTCGTCCCGGCCCGACGGTGGCTGACGCTGCACACCAACTATACGTTGCTGGACTCGCGCAACGACGCTGAAGATCCGGCGCAGCGAGGGCAGGCGCTACGAGGCCGGCCCCGCCACGAGCTGTTCGCCCGCGTGACTGCCGGACGAACGTGGTGGTGGGGAACGATCCCCGTGGAACCCCGTGTGCTCTATACCGTCGACGTGCTCAGCGATACGTGGCTCGACCCCTCGGGACGCCTGGCGCTCCCTCCCCGCGTGCTGCAAGGGGTCGGGGGCGAGCTACACCTGGACCAGCGCGTCCACCTCGCGGTGGAGATCCGCAACCTCCTCGACGTGCGCACGGCCATCGTGACGCTGCCCGTCGGTCAGGCGCGACCCCAGAGCATGCCGGTCGCCGATTTCATCGGCTACCCGCTGCCCGGCCGGAGTTTGTGGGGCTCACTGCGCATCGAGCTGGGAGGCCGACGGTCATGAGCTCCCTCGCCCCTATCGCCCGTATGTTCGGGCTCGTTGGGCTCCTCGGGCTCGCGGCGAGTGCCTGCGCTCCCGCCGAGCATGGTACGTCGTCCCTCCCGATCATCGAGGTCGATGGTGATGCCGTGCCTCCCGGCTGGCGAGTCCCCGACGGACCCTGTCAGCTCGATCCACCCGAGCCCTCGAGGCTGGCGCTGACCACCACCGACTTCGCCACCGGTTCGCTGACGGTGATCGACGTGCACGAACAGACGGCGGAAGTCGACGTCGCCGAGGGATCCACCGACGCGGTACCCTTTGCCCATGGTGACCGCCTGCTCATGGTCCACCGCCATCAGCACGATCGGCTCGACGTGCTTCGCACGCAGGAATGGTCGTTGGTGGGTCAGCACGGGCTCGCGCCGACCACCGCCACGAGCAGTAACCCTCACGCCGCGACCATCGGCCCCGATGGTCTGGCCTACATCACGCTCTTTGCCGAGCCCGCCCTGCGCGTCCTGGATCTCGACCGCCCCCCGGCGGAGGCCGAGCGAGCCCGGATCGACCTGTCGAATTTCGCCGACGACGACGGCAACCCCGAACTCAGCCTGGCCGTGACCTGCGGAGATCTGGTGATGGTCACCGCCCAGCGGCTGGGGCCCGGGTTCGTCCCCTCGGGCACCGATCACCTGATCGTGGTGGATCCGAAGCAACGCGAGGCGATCGATCTAGTGCCCGAGACCCCCGAGGCCGAGGGGCTCCCGCTGCTGGGCGAGTGGGTACGCCAGCTGCGACGCGATCCCGCCGACGCACGGGGCCTCACCGTGCTGGCGCTCAGCCGCGGGATCGAGCGCATAAACTTGGGCACCGGTCATCGCCACTGGGCCGTGCCTCCCGAGCGCTTCGCCGAGGTCGACATCGACGATCGCCTCTCGCCCCAGGCATTCGACGTGGACGAGCAGGGCGAGCAGGCGTACCTCGCCGCCTATGATCGGGACTTCTCGCAGGTCCGCCTGTACCGCGTGGGCCTGGACGGACACGAGCCGGCCACGCCCGAGCCCTTCGCCAACGGGTTCGACTCGGTCGAGCGGAGCCTCGAGTTGGTGGGCGATCACCTATGGTACGGGAGTACCCGCACCAACGCGCCCGGCCTTTGGCTATTCGAGGTGGGTGACGATGGGCCCTCGGTGGTGGCCGGGCCCATCACGACGGGGCTTCCCCCCTACAGCATGGTGGCGATCCCATGAGATCTCCCCGTGTACTCCTGCGCCGGCTCGCCGGCTTCGGCCTGGGACTCGCCTCGTGCACCGATCCACTGGGGAGTGACGAGGCGGACGCCGATCTCATCGATCCCGTCGAGGGGATCTGCCCGGCGAACACCCCGGAACGCCGCGATCCCTTTGCCGATTGCGTCGAGCACTTCGAGCCGGCCGAGGGAGTCTCGTTCGGCCACGACGCCATGCCCGACATCGTGCTGGGACCTCCCCAGGGAGGGGGGCAGACCATGGGGGGCACCCACGTCGCCTCGCTGGGCTGCGGAGGCTCGATCACCCTGCACTTCTCCGAACCTTGGCCCATCGACGGTCCGGGACCGGACTTCGTCGTGTTCGAGAACGCCTTCGTGGCGGGCGCCCAAACCTTCATCGAGCCCGCGCAGGTCCTGGTCAGCGACGACGGCGTGGGCTGGTACGCCTTCGATTGCGATCCCACCCTCGACGATCCCGAGGGCTGCGCCGGCCTGCGCCCGGTGGTTTCGGCGACCGACCTCGACCTCGATACCGATACCAATACCGATCTGGCCGCCGCAGGCGGTGATGCGTTCGATCTCGCCGACGTGGGGCTGCCCGAAGCTCGCTACGTTCGCCTCGTCGATCGCACCGCCGAGCACTACGGCACCCAGACGTGGTGCCAAGGCAACGCCGGAGGCTTTGACCTCGACGCGCTCGGCGCTCGGAAGGCCGCACCATGAAACGGAGGCAGAGGCGGAGGCGGTGGATCCGACGCGAGGTCCTGTCGATGGGCCTAGGCCTGCCCGCGCTGGCGTGCGGGCAGCAGGGCCGGCCCACGACGGTCGATCCATCGACCTTGCGGGTCGCCTCCCAGACCGTCTTGAGCGACGAGGTGCTCTGGGACCTTGGGCCGCCCGCCCACGACGTGGTGGTGGCCGTCAGCGCCATGGCCGACGACGCCCGCTACTGCCGCGTCGCCCAACAGTGGCCCGCCTCGCTCCCTCGTGCGGCAGGTACCAGCGAGGCCCTGCTCGCCCTGGCCCCCAACCTCGTCATCGTCGCCTCGTTCACCGCCGCCGAGACCCGACGGCTCCTCGAGCAAGCCGGCCTACGCACCGTGGTGTTGGAGACGTTCGATGGCTTTGCCGACTACCGCGCCAACGTCAGGGCGATCGCTGGCGCGGTCGAGTGTTCCGAGGCCGGGGAACGACTCGTGGCCGACTTCGACGCTCGGCTCGCCGCGCTCACGATGACCGCCGAGGTCGGCCCTCGGGTCGTCAGCTGGAACGAGGGCAGCGTGCCCGGGGCCGGCACCACCTTCGACGACGCCGCCACCGCCGCCGGCTACCGCAACGTGCCCACCCTCGAAGGCCGCCGCGGGCACCTCCAGATCGGCGTGGAGCAGCTGCTCGCCTGGGATCCCGAGGTCATCGTGGTGCCCTGCGGCGACACCGACTGCTCCCGAGCCGCCGCCACGATCGCCGCGCGGCCGGGGATCCGCGCGACCCGGGCCGCGCGAGAGGGCGCGGTGATCGGGATCCCTTCGCGATCGCTTTACAGCACCGGCGCCGGCATGCTCGACGTGGTGCAGCGACTGCGCGAGGCTCGACCGAAAGACTCGCCGTGAAGCCAACGCTCATCGGGCTCGGTCTCGGCCTGCTGGCCCTGGCCTCCCTGCTGCTGGCGCTGACCGTCGGCCCCGGGCAGGTGGGCCCGACCGAGGCCCTCCAGATCCTCGCCGCTCACCTCGGGAGGCCGAGCCCTGCGCTCCCGCCCACGCTCGACGCACTCGTGTGGGATCTCCGCCTGCCCCGCTCGCTGTTGGCGGCGCTCTTGGGGGCCGCGCTCGGCGTCGCGGGAGCGATCACCCAGGGCCTGTTTCGCAACCCCATGGCGGAGCCGGGGGTCTTGGGGGTCAGCGCCGGGGCGGCGACCCTGGCCGTGCTGGGCTTCACGCTCGGCCTCGATGCCTACGGCGTCGCGGTCGTCCCCGTCCTGGCCGCCGCCGGCGCGAGCCTCGTGCTCCTGGTGCTGATGGCCCTGACCCGGGACCACCACGACGTCACCACCCTGCTGCTATCGGGAATCGCCCTGAGCGCCATGAGCGGTGCGCTCACGACCCTCATGCTCGCGCTCGACACCGAGCGCTGGGATCTGGGCATCAAGGTGGTCCGCTGGCTGATGGGCAGCCTCGAAGGCCGCAGCTGGTCGCACCTTGCGGGTGCCCTGCTGCCGGTGCTCGCCGGGATCGCCCTGAGCGTGTGGCTACGGCTCGATCTGGACGCCCTTCAGCTCGGTCGAGACACCGCCGCCTCACTCGGCGTCGACCTCGTCCGCACCCAACGACTCGCCCTGTTGGCGGTTGCCTTGATGGTCGGAGCCGCCACGGCGCTCAGCGGCGTGATCGGGTTCATCGGCCTGGTCGTCCCCCACGTGGTGCGCTTGCTGGGCGGACCGGGCCACGGTCGACTCTTGCCCCTCTCGGCGCTCGGCGGAGCATTTGCCCTGCTGTGGGTCGATATCCTCTCGCGCTCGATCCACGACGCCCTGATCCCTCCAGGGGCGCTGACGAGCCTGGCCGGCGCCCCGTTCTTCTTGTGGCTGCTGCGGCGAAGGGATCGACCCCGGTGACGCTCCACGTCCACGGCCTCGGCGGACATGTGGCCGGCCCCCCCGCGCGCTGGCTGTTTCGCGGGATCGATCTGCGGGTGAACCCGGGCGAGGTCTGGGCGCTGGTCGGACCCAACGGCAGCGGCAAGAGCACCCTGCTGCGCTGCCTCGCCGGGCTGCGCCCGCCCGACGAAGGCGAGATCCAATGGGGCAGCCGCCCCCTGCACGCCCTGTCCCCTCGTGAGCGCGCCACCCAGATCGCCTACCTGCCGCAGATCACCGCGCTCTATCACGACCTCGAGGTGCGCCAGCTGGTGATGCTGGGTCGGAGCCCCTACCGGTCACGCTGGCGAGGCCCCGGCGCCGACGATGACATGCACGTCGACCAAGCCCTCGCCCGGGTCCAGGCCCACGACCTGGTCGGACGCCGGATCTCCACGCTCAGCGGAGGCGAGCGTCAGCGAGTGATGTTGGCCCGGCTGCTGGCCACCGGAGCGCCGCTCTTGCTGCTCGATGAGCCCACCACCGCGCTGGACATCGGGCATGCGCTGCGCTTTCTCGCGCTGTGCCGCGATCTGGCCGCCGACGGCTGCTCCGTCGTCCTCGCGATGCACGAGCTGGAACTCGCTCGCCGCTATGCCGATCAGGCGGTGTGCCTGGGCGAGAGCCTCGACGGCGAGCACCACAGCGGACCGGCCGCGCAGATCCTCACCGCCGATCTCCTCGGTCGGATCTTCGACGTCGACGTGCGGGAGCACCCCGACGGCCTGTCGTTCCGACCTCGGCGCTGAGGTCGAGTGGCACGACGAGGCACGGGCAGCCCCGCCTACTGGCCGACTGATGGGCCGACTGATGGGCCCACCCCTGCCCGCCCCGGATCTTCGCCCTCGATCGCCTGCAGGCCCCGGTGGCGGCGTACGAGTACCTGCGCCCCCGTGCTCGCTTCGAGTACGTACCCTCCATCGTGGGCCGCCACGGCGAGCCGCTCCCCCGCGTGGTCCCACTCCAGATCGGCAACCCCTTCGATGGAGCGCGACCACAGCCGCTGCTCGGTCTCCACGTCGTACACGCTAACTACGGCCGGGGTGCCACCTGTGACCCCCGAGAGGCGCTCCGAACGATCGATCCGCTGAAACACGGCGACCTTCGTCCCTTTTGGAGCGGGGAGCAGCTGCCGGACGAGTCCCCCCCGCAGGGCAAAGGCGCGGGCACCTTCGTCGCTGATCCAGTGGAGCGTGGGCAGGCTCGTCGAGTCGGCCACCAGATAGTGCCCTCCGTGATCCTCGACCAGCGCGCCCACCGACTCGGGCGCCAGCGCATCGAAACCCAGCGCATCGAGCACCCCTCGCGCATCCCGAGCCCGGATCCCCATCGAGGGCCACTGCGTCCGCTGCCAGCGCGGCACGTCGCGGGGCTCGGCGAAGTCACCCCCCACCACGTCCACCACGTGGATCGGATCCTTGGGCCGGTGGGTCATCAGGGCCAGGGTGCCCTCGTCGAAGTGCTCGCCTCGCAAGAACCCCGCCTCGGCCAGACCCCACCCCACGGGCAGCCGAGTACTCGACACCACCTGGCCCTGCGCATCCTCGATGATCTTGGCCCGACCATCGTGACCCAAGACCAGCAGACGATCCTCACCGACAAAGGCCAGCTCGACCGGTTGCGCCACCGGGCAGGGCACCGTGTGCAGCGTATCGGCCGCCACCCCGTCGTCGATCACGATCGAATCTCCGGCGCTCCAGGCCACCCGCGTTCCCGAGGGATCCAGCGCGACCGCGCCGGGACGAAGCGGCTTGGCTCCCAGCCGCGTGTGGCGATCCTCGTGGATCGGATCGACGATGAGCTCGTGCGCCGCCGTCAAGGCCCGTACCCCTCCGACCATGGTCACGTGCATGCGCCGCGCGGTCGTCGAGCCTGCCAGGCCGATCTCGGGCATGGCGGTGGCGGGTAGATCTTCGGTTTGTTCCCGGCTGGTCCCCACGGTCCACGGCACCGCGGCCGACAGATCGAGCCAAAATCCGCGACCAGTGCCGCTCTCGAGCAGGGCCCGCTCACCGTCGACCAGCAGCACCCGCGGGCGATCGCGAGAGTCTACCTGTGCCGCGACGAGCCGCCGTGCGTCGGTCGGAAGATCGACCAGCTCGAAGGTCAGGCGCGTGCTCCGAGCCTTGGGCCGGCGCATGGCGACCACGGTGCGCCCATCGGGCGAAAGCGAGAGATCATTGCGATTGGGCCCCTGGTCGATCTCCACCGTCCGCGGCTCGCCCACAAGCGCGAGTCGATCTCCATCCAGGGTGATCCGCTGGACTCGCGTGGGCCCAGCCAACACCGCCACGATGGCCGGCGGCTCCCCCATGGGCTGCTGGACCCGCAGCTGCCACGGCACGAACCCCGCGGGCTCGAGCACGGAGATCTCGGTGCCCTCGCGATCATAGAGCCGCACCCGATGGTCGATGCCCAGCACGAGGATCCGTGCGCCGCCGTCGAGCACATGGAGCTCGAAGAGGGGATCGGTGGTCGGGATCTCGAACAACGTGGACATCTGCGCCCCTGCGCCGTCGATCTCGACCTCGACCACGCGAGCGCCGCCCGCCGTGTCGACAAAGCCCGCCACCAGGCCCCCCTCGGACCGAGCCAGCGACATCCAGCCCGGCTCGTGTGCGGGCATGAAGAGCGGCGCGCGGGCGTCGGCCGAGCGAAGCTGTGTCCACAGCCTCACCCCTCCGTCGATGTCGAGGGTGAGCGCGGCCTCGGCTCGGGGGTCGAGCACCACCTCGCGCATCGGCGCGACATGCAGCTGACGGTCGAGCCGGAGCACCGGCTCGGTCCGCTCGGCGACCGCCGGGGTCGGGACGGTGATCATCTCGCCAGGGGACACGGCCACGGCCCGAGGCTCGAGGGCTGGCCCCGGCTGGTTGGCACAGCCCCCTAGATCGAGCAGGCTCAGGCCAAGCAGGCTCAGGCCGAGCCACGAGCGAGCCGAACGCGGTGAACGCAGCGAAGGCAACAAGTCACGATGCTTCATGATGAGTCTCCTCGAACAAAACGGTGCGCGCCTGAAGCCAACCTGGATCTAGAGGCTCCGCAGGTAGGCACTGAGATCGGCGATGCCCGCCTCGTCGAGCGAGCTCAGATCGGCCATCTCGTGCACGCTGCCCTTGTCGGTCAGCAACGCGCGGAGATCTTCGGCACTGCCGTCGTGGTAGTACGGTGCGGTGTGGGCCAACCCGACCAGCGACGGGGTGTCGTTGGTGACCATGCGGCCGTAGAGCGGATACTGAGCCCCATCGGTGTACTGGTCTCCGGAGTGGCAGACATCACAGGCCAGCGCATCGTTGGCAAATAGCGCCCGTCCGCGCGCCACGGCATCTGGATCGTCCACCGAGGGCGAGCGGGGAGGGGACATCGCGCTGATGTAGGCCATCAGTCCGTCGAGATCGCGACGGGAGAGCCGCTCGGGCGAGCCCCCCAAGCGCCCGATCGTGTGGTGAATACTGTCGCGAAGGCTCGGATCCTGACCATTCCACTTGTAGGGCGCGGTCCCGACCACCCGGCCCGCGAGCATCGGAGTCTGGAGGATCGACTTGCCCAAGCGCCAGGTCAGGCCGTCGCTACGCCCCTCGGGATGACACGAGGCGCACGCCATCACGCCTGCGTCGGAGAGTCGATGATCCCGCCCCCGACGAAACAGCTCCGCGCCGTGCTCGACCAACTCGGGGCGCAGGCTCGCGGCCAGCTCGGAGCCGGTGTGCCAGGCCTCGGCTTCGCGGACGGTCCCCGATCGCAAGCCCGCCACATCGAGCCGGAGCACGCGACGGGTCAGCTCGCAGTGAACGAAGACCTCGTGACCATCGACGGCCAGCCCATCGACGCCACACCCACCGTCGCGCGCGGGGGTACTCACGACCCAGCGCACGTAGGGGGCCTGCTGCGAAGCATCGAACACGGCCACGACACGGTCGTCGCCATAGCCGCCCAGGTACAGCACGTCCTCGTGCGCCTGATAGGCCAGCGCCCGTGGCTGGTGGATCTCGACAGGATCGAAGGACACCCGCGGCGCCGCGGTCCCGGCCCCCGCCACGGTGGCCAGGCGATGCACGAGCGGGGGAATCGACTCCACCCCGCCTCCATAGCTGTCCTCGTTGTCCTCTTGGGGCCGGCGCTTCATCTGGGGCGTGGCCAGCTGATGGGGCGCCACCGCCAGATCATCCCCGATGAAGCCGACCGCATAGACGTTGCGAGCCTGCCGACGCCCGGTGTCGGAGGGCACCTGGAAGCGGCTTCGGGCCTCGTGGAGCTGGGCCGAGGGCGAGAAGAACTCCTCGTCCTCTCCGTCCGCCTCGTCGATGATGATGTGATCCCGGGGGTCGAGACTCTGCCATCGCACCCGCTGGCCCGCCGAGGTCAGCTCGACGGTGGCCAGCGCGCCCGAGGCCAAGAAGCCGACCACGGCCTGCCGCCCGTCGCTGGACACCGCCACCCCTCGCGGCTCGGCCTGCAGGGTGACCCTCCACCGCACCTGGAGGTCTTGGGTATCGACGGCCACTAACTGGTGGTCGGCGACGCTAGTGACCAGCAAGGTTCGACCATCCGGCGTCAACGCCAGGCCGTGAGGCTCGGCGATCGTCACCGAGCCGGCTTCGCCCAGCCCCTGACCGCGGGCATCCCCGGGGCTCAGTCGCACCACGCGATCCGCTCGGCGATCGGCCACGAAGACCATGCCCGCCCCGTCGTGCACCAGCTCGCCCAGCCCCTGCGTCAGGGGCAGGCGCGCCACCGGGTTGCCCTGACGATCGCTGCGAACGACCGCGCCAGCATTCCGCTCGGCCACCAGCAAGCCGTGCGCATCCACGATGATCGTGGCTCCGTGGCTCCCCACATGGGGACCCCCTCGGGGCGAGCTCACCGACCCGACCGGTCCGATGCGCCCGACGGCCGGGCGGGCGCCCGCCAGCTCCGAGGACCGCACCTGCGTCGTCGATCCCGCCACGGCGGAGGAGGCCCCCACGGCGAGCAACGAGCAACAAACGGCAGTGAACAAGACCCGGCGTCGCATGTTGGCCAAGCTACGTCCCAGGCCACCCCCGAGCTTCCACGCGCACTTGCGATTCCCGTCGCGGTAGGGCCTGTGCACCCTCCTCGACAATAGAGGAGCTCGTCGACGCCCCGCTCGGACGGGCTATTCCCGCGTCCACGCCGCCGCAGCACCATCATGCACGCCGTCGAACGCCCCTCCCAAGAACCCCCCGGTTCGTCCCTCCTGGGTGCCGCTTGCGCAAGACCGAGGCCGGGCGCGACGCAGTCGCGCATCCCGAGCCGGCCTCGGCATAGATAGACCCCTCATACCGCCACTCGCGGCTGGAACCGCCCGCGTCGCTCGGCATGAAGCTCCAGCAGTGGCTCGATGACCTCCGCGAGGAACTCGTCGACCTGCTGCGGCGACCGGCCCACGTACGCGGATGGCTCGAGCACCTCGTCGCTGACGAAGGAGCCCAGCAGATCGTCGGCCCGCATGCGCGCGAGCAGATCGTTGGGCGCCGCTTGTTCCTTCATGCGCCGCGCCGTCTCGTGGCTGTGCACCCGGATCCGCTCGTGGAGCTCCTGGCGGCTCTTGCCCCCGCGCACCCCCGCCATGATGACGTTCTCGGTGGCCATGAAGGGCAACTCCTGCTCGAGGTTGGCTCGCACCACGGCCGGGTGCACCACGAGCCCCGCGGTCACGTCGGCCAGCAGGTTGAGCACCGCGTCGGTGGCCAAGAACGACTCGGTGATCACGAGACGACGGTTGGCGCTGTCGTCGAGGGTCCGCTCGAACCACTGGTTGGCGTGGGTCTGCCGGGGACTGCTGGCCAGCGAGTCTACGAACCGGGCCAGGCCGCCGATCCGCTCGCAGCGCATGGGGTTGCGCTTGTAGGCCATCGCCGACGATCCCACCTGATTGCGACCAAAGGGCTCTTCGACCTCACGCTTGTGGGCGAGCAACCGGACATCGGCCGCGAGCTTGGCCGCCGACCCGCACACGTCGGCCAGCGCCGAGACCACCCAGGTGTCGAACTTGCGCGGATAGGTCTGCCCGCTGACGGACACCGAGCCCGGAAAGCCGAACGCAGCCGAGACCTGGCGATCGAGCTGCCTCACCTTGTCATGATCACCGCCGAACAGGGCGAGGAACGAGGCCTGCGTGCCGGTCGTGCCCTTGACCCCGCGAAACGGCAGGCGATGGAGCAACCCGTCGAGGGTCTCCAGATCGAACGCCAGATCCTGCACCCACAAGCATGCGCGCTTGCCCACCGTGGTCAGCTGCGCCGGCTGAAAGTGAGTATACGCCAACGTGGGCCGCGCCCGATGCTCCCGGGCAAACGAAGCGAGCTGCTCGATGACGGTGACCAGCCGGTCCATGAGCAGGCCGAGCCCATCCCGGATCATCACCAGCTCGGCGTTGTCGGCCACGTAGCAGCTGGTCGCCCCCAGGTGGATGATCTTCTCTGCGTCGGGACCCACCCGCTCCCCGTAGTGGCGCACATGGGCCATCACGTCATGACGAAGCTCGGCCTCGAGCTCGGCGACCCGCGCCAGATCCAGCTCGTCCCGATGGGCCACCAGCGCCTCGACTTGGGCATCGCTGACCGGCACGCCCAGGGCCTGCTCGGCCCGCGCCAGCGCGATCCACAGATCTCGCCACAGCAACACCCGGCGCCGATCGCTAAAGTTGGCGATCATGGCCGCCGTGGCATACCGGGTGGCCAGGGGGCTTCGATAGTCCGCCATCGGCCGGAGGATAAGCCCCGGCCTTCCGCGCGCTCATCGCACTGACCTCGACGCTCGGTCGCCGGGCCAAACCATCGAAATCACGAGCAATTTGAATAAGGTGGTCCGGCGGGACATTCCTCGCGGAATAATGCCGCGGGGGCCGGAGTAGCCGGGCACTGACGACGATGAACAAAGCCGCACGGCAGGAGTTTGAACAAGTTGCCCTCCCCCAGCTCGACGCGATCTACGGATCGGCCCTCCGTCTGACCCGCAATCCCGCCGAGGCCGAGGATCTCGTCCAGGATGCCTTCGTCCGCGCCTACCGCTTTTGGCACACCTTCAAGGCGGGCACGAGCATCAAGGCCTGGCTGTTCACGATCCTGCGCAATACGTTCATCAACCGCTACCACCGCGGCAACCGACGCCGCTCCGCTCGCCATGATCTCGAGGCCCAGCTCAATGCGCTGGGCACCGACGCCGCCATCGCCCGCACGGCTCCCCAGCTTCCCGGGCCGGAGGCGGCGACCAGCCAGCGGGTGACCCGTGAGCGGATCTATGCCGCGCTCAAGGCGATACCCGAGGACTACCGCACCGCCGTGATGCTTGCCGACCTCGAGGGCCTGGCCTACAAGGAGATCGCGGAGATCATGGAGTGCCCGATCGGCACCGTGATGAGCCGGATCTACCGGGGGCGACGCCTGCTGGCCAAGCTGCTCAAGGATCACGCCATCGAGCTGGGCCTTATCGAGCCGAACGACGCCCTGCCCCGAACCCGCTCGGGCGAGGACAAAACCGTCGACCTGGAAAGCTATCGCAACAAGCGAGGCACCGCATGAGCTTGAAGGAAATTCACTCCGAGTGCTCGGACGTCGCCGGGCTGCTACAGCCCTACATGGACAGCGAGCTCAACGAACCGGAACCAGAGCAGGTGGCCGCCCACCTCGAGGACTTCGAGGACCGCGATGCGGCGGAACCGGAGCAGGCCTGGGTGCGTGCGACCCTGCAGGCGATGGAACGCGAGGTCGCACCGCAAGCCCTGCGCGCCAAGATACTGCTGGGCCTGGACCAGATCGATCGCGAGCGAGCCGCCGAGGCCACCGCGAGCGCCCCCCCGGGCCTGGGCACGAAGATCTGGTCTCGACTGCGCGAGCTCGGTCGCGGCGGCCTCATCATGGTCCCCGCAGGCGCGGTCGCGGTGGCCCTGTTCTTCATGGCCAAAGAAGGCGTCGTCACGCCGGAGGGTCAGCAAAGTCCCACCGCATCACCGAGCCCCGGCTACGGCCTGGGGAGCGCGATCCTCCCCGGGGCCGAAGCCAGTCTCCACGGGGACGAAGACGTGATGCGCGCGCTCGCCGACCTCGAGCCCCAGGTCGGGTTCGCAGTGCAGGTAGCGCAAGGCCGTGATGCAACCCCCGGTCTGCAGCTGGTCGGGGCCAGCGTGGACCGCAGCGAGTCCGACGCCCGCCCCCCCGCGGCCCGGCTCCGCTATCAGCTCCCCAGTGGCAAGCACGTGGTCGACCAGCAACTTCCCGCCCGGGTCTTCTCGCCCCGCGGCAAGTCGTTCGAACACTCGGGTCGCTCCTACCACCTGCATCACGACGAGGCAGGGCAACCCGTACTGTCGTTCCAGCTGGGTGGCGTCGCCCACATGCTGGTGCTCGAGGGCGCCCCGGCCCGGCCTCCCGGCCCCGTCGCGGTCGATCCACAGCGACCCGACTACGCCCTGCTGCTCAAGTTTGCAGCCCGTCTCGATGGCCGCTGAGCTCGACCCCGCCCCTGCCCCAACCCTGCCCCCGATCGGCCCGCCGACGGCCGAAAGGGGCACGAAGACGCGGACTTGGGCGCCCCGGCGGGGGCTGGTCTCGGCCACAGCGAGACGTTAGTCTCCCCCCCGTGTTTTCCGCGCTGATCATCGATGCCGACGAGGCCGCCAACGCGAGCATCCGCGGCGCCCTTGCCCCCTATGGGTTCGAGTTCACCGCAACACAAGACGCCTCGGAGGCGATGAACCTCGCCCGCTCGGCGACCCCCGACATCATCTTCCTGCGGGTCGAGCTGCCCAATGTCTCGGGCTTCTCGGTCTGCAACAAGCTCCGGCGCAGCGACGAGACCAAGTACATCCCGCTGGTGATGTACGCCTCGGACGTCTCCACCGACGTCTTCGATCAGCATCGCAACCTCAAGACCCACGCCGACGACTACCTCAAGCTGCCCTTCGGAACCGAGCAGCTCGTCTCCTCGGTCGGGGGGCTCATCCCACTGGCGGATCCCAGCACCTTCGGCAGCACGCCCGAGCCCGCCGAAGATCTCGAGGTGGG
>JBCCWC010000097.1:0-49961 GCA_039194325.1 Myxococcota bacterium | reverse complement strand
GCTCGGGCTCGGACGGGACGGGCTCGGTGGGGATCGGGTTGACCCGGGCGGGCTCGGGCTCGGACGGGACGGGCTCGGTGGGGATCGGGTTGACCCGGACCGTCCCGGGCTCGGGCCGCGCCGCGTTGTTCTGCGCGAGTGCGGAGGGTCCAGCCTCGTCGCGGTTCGATCCGCTGTCGCTCGTGCAGCCGGCCGCGCCGATCGTGGGGGCGGCGAGTAAGCTGGTTCCAACAATGAAGGTCAAACGGCGCCGAGAGCTGCTCATGCGCGCATGCTAACCCGCCGATGGCGCGGGGGACAAGCCTACCGGGTGGCCGGAGCGGTGGGGCCCGACAAGGTGCGAGCTCGTTGTCGCTCATGTCATGCGCGCTCGGGTAATTACGCGCTCGGGTAATTACGCGCTCGGGTAATTACGCGCTCGGGTAATTACGCGCGCTCCTCGGGATGCTCCTAAGCTGATGCCGTCACCATGAGCACCCCTGTGCCCTGGACCCACCGCCTCGCGGTCGCGAGCTTTTGCCTGCTGTTGCTGGTGCCCGTGGTTCTGCGCGCCACGGTCCACCCCGCGCCGCTGCCCGGGTTGCCCTCGTGGCTGTCCAAGCTGAGCAACATCGCGTGCTTGTTCACCTACAAGCCCGAAGGTTGGGACAGCTACTATGTCCAGGTCCGCTACCCCGGCCACGAGCGCTGGCAGACCCTCGACCAGGCGGAGCTGTTCCCCCTGCAGCCCTTCGGGCGACGCACGCGGATGCATCGGCTGCTCAGCGTGTGGCGGGCTCAGGCGGGCGCCCGGACCCAGGACATGGCGCGCTGGATCCTGCGTCGCCATGCGCAGCTCCACCCCGAAGCGCCGCCGCCCGAGGCGATCCGTCTGGGGCGGACATGGAGCTTTCCCGATCCCGAGCGTCCTCCGTCGGCCGGCTGGCGCCACCCCGCCTGGGCCGAGGTCCCGCCCGAGCGCCGCCGGGTGATCGCCAGCTACCGTCGCAGCGAGCTACTCGTGGAGCCAGCGGCGCAGGAGCCCGGGCGGTGACCGGACTGCGCGCGCGCTGGGCCGAGTTTTGGCACGGCGAGATCGATGCGGCCCCCCTGGCGCTCTTTGGCAAGGCGTTCGCGTTGACCATGCTCGTCTACTTCGGCGCCTGGGCCCTCCACGCGACCGAGTGGTCGACGGCGGCCGGCTACCATCCCTCGGTCCACCTCGACCCCGTCAACTCGCCGCAGCTGCCTCTATTGCCCGAGGCGGCCCTCTACCTCGTCGGTCCGCTGTTCTTCGCCAGCCTCCTGGCCTACATCTTCGGCTACGCCCGTCGCGTGGTGGTGTGGGTGCTCCTGGCCGGGGCTGTCTATGCGATGCAGGTCGATCCGATCTCGTCCTTTACGCTCAATCGCCTCTACGTGATCGGCTTGTTCGTGTTGGCGATCGCCCCCGCGACACGATCGGTCGGCGCGGACGAGACTGGCGCGGACGAGACTGGCGCGGACGAGACTGGCGAACGCCAGCGGGCTTGGCCCACGCGCATGCTCCAGCTGTTGGTCGTGACCATGTACGGCGCCTCCGGCCTGTGCAAGGCGATCCACGGCGACTGGTGGGGTGGCCAGGATGTGCTGTGGATGCAGGTTCAGGGCTTTTACATGACCGACGCCGCCGCCTGGATGGTACGTACGCTCCCCCACTGGGCCTGGGACGTGCAGCAACAGCTCGCCCTTTGGTTCGAGCTGCTCGCTCCCCTGTTGTTCGCCCTGCGCCGCCTCCGACCCCTGGCCTTCGTTCTCGGTCTCGGCCTTCACCTGGTAGTGGCCGTGACCATGGAGCAGCTCATCTACTTCTCGCTGCAGATGGCCTGCTTCTACCTCTTGTTCATTCCCCCGGCCTGGGCGCGGAGGCTGTTGCGCATGACGACGGTGAGCCGTCAGTCGTTGGGCTGAGGGGCATCTTCCAGCGCGGTGCCGTGGAAGGCGGCATCGCCTAGCGAGAACACGCCGCCATCGGCCCCGACCAGCCAGTAGCCGCGGCCGGAGGGGCTGGCTTCGATCCCTACGATCGGGGCGGCCAGGGGCAGGTGCTGCACGCCGCCGTGGTTGTCGGCGGGGCCGAAGGCGAAGACCCGCCCGTCGGCCGCGGCCATCCAGTAGCCTCCGTCGACCGACGCCGCGAGATCGACGATCTCGCTGTCGATCGATCCGAAGTTGCCGGGCAGCGAGCCGTGGAACGGCGCGTTGAAGCCGAATAGACCGCCGTCGGCACCGACTAGCCAGTAGCCGTTGCCAGCGCGGGTCGAGGCCATGGCCACGATCGGGGCGGCCAGGTGAAGATCGGGGATCCCGGGGAGCGAGCCGTGGAAGCCGGCGCCGCCGAAGGCGAAGATTCCCCCATCCTCGGAGACCAGCCAGTAGCCGTCACCGTTGGGAGTCGCCTCGATGCCTACCACGGGGGCGCCGATAGGCTGCCCCGCCATCGAGCCGTAGAAGCCGACCCCGCCGAAGGCGAAGACGCCTCCGTCCTCGGCCACCAGCCAATAGCCGCGGCTTGCGTCCGCGGCCATGCCCACCACCCGCGCGGCAAGCTGGAGATCCGGAAGGCCGGGGACCGAGCCATGGAACGGAGCGTCGCCCAGCGCGAACACACCACCATCGGCGGCGGTCAGCCAGTAGCCGCTACCATCCGGGAGGGCGACCAAGTCCTTGCGGCTGGTCGTCTTGCAGATCCTATGAGGGACCGCCGGGTGGGTGCCGCAGGTCGCATCGGGACCGCAGTCCTGGACTCGTAGATAGGTATCGTCGTCGCAGCGGACCAGCGTATTGCCGTCGCAGCGGCCCACCTCGTCGACGTCCCCGCAGGGATCGAGGGGCCCGTCGGGAAGATCGGGTGGAGGCTCGTAGCCCTGCTCGGTGAACCACGGGGTCTGCATTGCGGCGGCGGGGAGGTTGATCTCCACGTGGAGGTGGTCGTTGTGCGAGTGTGCACCGTTGTAGGGCCTGGTTTGGCTCATGCCGGTGGAGCTCCAGCTGGACAGATCCCAGATGATCCGCTGGATCCCGATCTCCTCCGCATGCAGGATGAGCCAGTGGGCGAGGATGTCGCCGTCGGCGTTGTTGGCCGCACAGGTAGGACAGCCCATGTGGATGTCCAGCGCGCGACCGAGGCCGTGGATGGAGGTCGGATTCTCGGGCTTGTGGGAGATGGGGCGGCAGCTGTAGCCGCCGATGTATTCGACCCCATCGAAGTGGTCGCGGATGTAGTCCTCGAGGATCTGAGCGCCCGGGGTGAAGTTACCGGTGCAGTTGGAGGGCTTGTGGCTGCCCCCTGGCGAGCCGTGGATCGCCACCGAGACCTGCTGGGAGTGATTGGCGACCTCGGGGGTGAGCTGCCATCGTCCCGGGGTGGCGCCGCCGCGGTCATAGTCGCCGACGTCGCGACCCTCGTAGCCGGAGTAACACGCGGCCAGGCTGGCCAGGCCGGCCAGGCCCAGGGTGGTCAAAGAGCGTCGAAGGGGGGTTCGTACGTGCTCGTGCATCATCGACTCCATCGAGCCCGTCGGGGCTCATGGGGGAAGACGACACGTCGCGCGAGGCTGCAGCACTCTCGATCCGGGATCTCGGGGGAATCTTTGTCGGGCCTGATAAGTGTGACGGTGCTGGGGTGGATTACGGTGGGTCGTATTCGGACAGCCACCGTCGTATGGGCGCCTGTGCGTCAGTGATACCGGCTTGCTGCAGCTGAGCGAGGGCTTCGCGAGCGATCGATGGGCCCTCCGATCCCATGGCCTCGGCCAGGGCCAGCCGGCTGTCGGCATAGTCGTCCCAGCGCTCGGCGGCCGCGAGCACCTGCGCGGCGCGAGCCCAGTGGGCGCGCGCGTGCTCGTGGCGCCCGAGCGCCCAGAGGCTGGAGGCTAGCGCGTCTGCGCACGAGCCTACGTGCGGGTGCTCGGGCCCGAGTACACGCACCCGCCCTTCGAGCACGTGAGCGAGGCGCTCGACGGCCAGCGCATGATCGCCCCGGCCGGCGGCCGCTCGGCCCAGGTTGTACTCCGTCATGAGTACGTTGGTGTGCTCGGGTCCTAGCGCGGCCAGGCCGAGGGCATGGGCGCGCTCTAGGGTGGTCTCGGCCTCCGCGAAGCGGTCTGTCTCGACCTGGCTCAGCCCGATGTTGTTGAGGGTGGCGGCCACGACGGGGTGCTCGGATCCCAAGGCACGTTGTCGGATCTCGAGGGCGCGCTGCAGCGGGGGCAGGGCCAGGTCGTGGCGCCCGCGGTAGGTGTGGATCACCCCCAGGTTGTTGAGGGTCTCGGCCACCTCGGGGTGCTCGGGTCCGAGGTGGGTCTCGCGGATCTGCAGGGCCTGCTCGGCCATCTGCACCGACTCGTCGAAGCGACCGAGCGCCGCGAGCACGTTGGCGAGGTTGCCCATGATCCTGGCGACCGCGGGGTGCTCGAGGCCGTACGTGGCGCGGTCTACCTCCATCGTGCGGCGGTAGCGGGTCTCGGCGAGCGCATAGTGACCCAGCTTGGCGAGGATGTTGCCCAGGTTGGCCGAGACGGTGGCCAGGTCGTGGGCGGTGGCCTCGTCGTGATCCAGCAGGATCTGCTCGGCCCGCTCGAGCGTCTGCCGAGCCAGGCTGAGATCTCCGGTACTCCCGAGGATCTGACCTTCGTAGGACAGCAGGCGCGCGCTGAGGGCGACGTCGGTGAGGCGCCCGGCGGCAGCTCGACCCATGGCGACGGCGTCGAGGCCCCGCTGATGTTCCCCTTGTTGCAGGCCCAGCACGAATCCGTGGACTCCCGCAGCCTCGGCCAATGCTCGTAGGTCGCCCCCGGCCACGGCGGCTTGGATCGCCTCGGCCAGCTGCCGCTCGGCGTGCTCGTAGTCTCCGGCGTCGGCGAGCAGGCGGCCTCGTCGGTAGGCCCACGCGGCGCGGAGCGGCGCGTGATCGAGCGAGTCGACCTCGGGCGCGATCTCGTCGGTGATCCGCAGGCCCGACGCATGGCGGCCGGCAGATTCGGCCGCGGCCGCCGCATCGAGGCGCTCGTGTAGGTGCTCGACCCGGGCTCGGATCCGGGGATCCTCGGGCGGGGGCACCATGGCGGACAGCATCTCGACGTCTGCGCAGATGCGGGGGGAGACGACCGCGGACAGCATCGTGGCGGCGCGGTCGAGCATGTCTTGGTCGGCATCGGTCAGCGTCTGGACTAGGGCCCTGACCTCGTGGCGGCGTCGCTCCAGGCACCGGATCCGTCGATCCATCATCGTGGGTGACTGCTCGGCGCGAACCCGGGTGGCCTGGCAAGCATCGAGGCGTGCGTCGATCCAGCCGTTGGCCCAGGCATCGAGGGTGTCGGCCACGTAGGCCCCTACCGCAGGGGCGTAGGGGCGCTCGACCGCCGTGAGCGCGTCGAGCACCCGCGCTCTGACGCTCGGATCCCACACGTCGGCGAGCCAGGTCGGGTCCTGGGGGCACGGGGTCGGCTCGCTGCGTTGGACACCCGCCGTATAGGCACCTGCGGTCAGCAGCGTCAGTAGCCCGACCCCGGCGGCCAGGCGTCGGTAGCGAGCCTGCCGCTCGAGGCCCCGCTCGAGGGTGGTGACCAGCGCGTCCATCGACGGGTGTCGATCTTCGGGGCGCTTGGCTAGCCCTCGCATCACAACGCGGCGTAGCCATGGTGGAGACGGGCCGCCGGTCGTGGGGGGCTCGCGGGGAAGATCGTGCTGGATCGCTTCGCGTAGCAACTCGAAGGTCTGGCCTTCGAACGGGCGGACGCCGTAGAGCGCCTCGTACATCGACACGCAGAACGCGAACTGATCGACAGCGGGGGTCGCGGGCTCTGTCGAGAATTGCTCGGGAGCCATATAGGCCGGGGTGCCCACCAACTGTCCGTGCTCGGTGTGAACGGTGGCTCCGTCGGGGCCCGACCGGTTCGACGGTCCGGTGGCGAGCGGAGGCCGTTCGTCGGAGTGCTCTAGCCGTCGAGCCAGCCCAAAGTCGGTGACCCGAGCGCGGCCCTGCGCATCGACGAGCACGTTGTCCGGCTTGAAGTCACGGTGCACGATCCCCGCGTCGTGGGCGGCGGCAAGACCTCGCCCGCACTGTACGAAGAGCCGGACGTACTCGTCCCAGCGGCGTGTCGGCGAGCGCCATGTACGGAGGGTTTGGCCCTCGACGAGCTCCATGGCCACGAAGAGCACCGGCTCGGTCTCGCCGGGCAGGGGGGCCTGACCCACGTCGAATACGGGCACGATGTGAGGATGGGAGAGCTTGGCCATCGTCTTGGCCTCGCGGGCCAGCCGGTCGTGTGCCGCGCAGGGATCCCGATGGTCTCCGGCCGGATCTCGCAGGATCTTCAGCGCGACCTGACGATCGAGCTCGGGGTCGTAGGCGGCGAAGACCATGCCCATGCCGCCGCGCCCCACCTCGCGCAGCAGCACGTAGCGACCGAGGCGGTCGCCGCCCCGGTGAAGGTGCGTTGGCGTTGGTCGGGTGGGGGCGGCGAGCTGAGCCACGTCGGCCAGCAGAGTCATGCAATGATCGCACTCGTCGACATGGTGCTCGACGCGTTGGCGCTCGTCGTCGGCCAGGGTGCCGACCGCGAATTCCACGAGCGTGTTCTCGTCCAGGCACCCCAAATCGAGGCATTGATAGCATAAGCTCTCCTTTGTGGACTCGGGGACCGAGGCGTTCGTTCGGGCTGCATTGGCGGGCCGAGCTGACCGGCAAGTCACGGCGAGCGTTGCCGAGGATTTTGGGCGGGCGCGTACACGATGGTCCCAGCTCGATGTAGAGCCGGAGGCGTTCGGCCAGTTCGTGGCGAGCAAGTGGCCACCGGCCGGGCCCGGGGCAGGGTTGCTCCTGCTCGAAGATCTGTTGCTGGCGTTTGCTTGTGGCCACGGTGTTCCCGGTGCGATCGAGGCCTTCGAGGGGGCGTTCGGCTCGGAGCTACGTCGGGGGCTACCTCGACACGACGAGGGGGTCGCCAGTGCGGACGACTTGAGGCAGCTGTTGCGCACCAAGCTCTTCACCGGTGCGGCTCCCAAGATCCTCGACTACGGGGGGCGGGGTCCGCTGCGCCTGTGGGTGGCGGTGACCGCCCGGCGGGTGTACATCGATGGGGGCAAGACCGACCGGCGCCGGGCCGACAAGTGCAGCGACGTGGACCCGGCCCGGCTCGAGGGGCTGCACGAGGATCCCGAGCTGCAGTTCCTCAAAGAGCGCTATCGTACGCACTTTCGGGAGGCATTCGTGGCCGGGCTGACGGGGCTGTCGGCCCGCGCGCGCAACGTGCTGCGCCTTTGTCTGGTCGAGCGAGTCGGCCAAGGGCGGGTGGCCACCATGTATGGTGTGCATCGGATGACCGTCAACCGCTGGCTGAGTCGTGCGCGGGCCGATCTGCTGGAGCAGACCCGCACCGAGCTGGCCCGGCGGCTGGGCCCCGACGCCGGTGAGCTGGACAGTGTGATGGCGCTGGTTGCCAGTCGGCTCGAGCTGACGCTCAGTCGCTTGCTACCGCGTGATCTCGGCGATGAGCCCTGATGCTCCAGTCGTTCGGGGGCACCACGGCTCTGGGGTGGAGGGACGGTCACACCGGGACGGGGTCGGTGGTGCGAGCCGAGGGGCGACGAGGTGTATGAAGCGACCCGCTTTACGACTTGCGTCGAGTGGCTCGGCGCAAGCGGGTGGCGAGCTTGCGAACGTGGTCGATGAGCTCGGGTGGGTCCTCGACCTCGAAGTCTTCGCCGACGAGCGCTAGGTGTACGGCGAGCGCTCCCAGCGAGGCGCTCCCTATCTCGAGGCGGCACTGGTCGTTGCCAACGCGGCGCAAGTAGCCCGCGAGCGGGGGCACGCGCTCGCGGACGCGGGAGATCGGAGCATGGAAGAGCACGCGCGCGCGGTACGTGTAGGGTCGTGACGCCACCGACCGGGACACGTAGGCCGCGACGTCGTCCTCGGGGATGTCGCGGGGCACGAAGCGAGGCCCGGTGGTGACGGCGCCCTGGATGCGATCGACCTGGATGCGATCGACCTGGATGCGATCGACGCGAAACGTACGCCAGTCGTCGCGATCCTCGTCCCATGCCGCGAGGTACCAGCGCGAGCCGGTGTGCACGAGGCCATGGGGCTCGGTCCTCCGAGTGGTGACGCGCCCCTCTCGGTCGCGGTACCCAAACGTGGCGCACTCGCGGTGGCGGCAGGCGGCCGCGAGGGCCGACAAGACCTCGGGGCGCACGCGCGGTCCCGTGGAGTAAAGCGGCGCCACCGCCTCGTGCAGCGCCTTGACCCTGCGACGTACTCGCTTCGGCAGGACCTGCTCGAGCTTCGCGAGGGCGCGCAACGCCGCTTCTTCCACGCCGGCCACGGTGCCGGCGGCCGCGGTGCGCAGGCCCAGCGCGACGGCGAGGGCCTCGTCGTCCTCGAGCAACAGCGGCGGCAGCGATGCGCCCGCGCCGAGCTGGTAGCCCCCGGCCACGCCGACGCTCGAGTGCACGGGGTAGCCCAGGCTCCGCAGGCGATCGACATCGCGTCGGATCGTTCGCTCGGTGACCCGGAGCTGCTCGGCGAGATCGGCCCCCGACCAGAACGCGCGCGCCTGAAGCAGCGCGAGCAGGCGCAGGAGCCGGGCCGAGGTCTCAAGCATCGCCGGTCGATTGTACGATCGATTGAGGACCGAACCTGTCCTCATTTGTCTGTAGGGTCCGGCCCATGCCCGCAACCGACCAGATGTCCATCGTTCTTTATGCATCCCCCATGTCGAGCGCGATCCCGGTGCGTCAGGCCCTGGCCGAGCTCGAGATCCCGCACGAGGTGGTCCACGTGGATCTCGAAGCTGGCGACCAACGCCGACCCGAGTTCCTCGCCCTCAACCCGAACGGCAAGGTCCCTACGCTGGTCGTCGACGGCACGCCGATGTTCGAGGCGCTGGCGATCATGCAGTGGCTGGGCGATCGCTTCGGGGTCAAGCGCGGGATCTGGCCCGCCGCCGATGCCCCGCAGCGTCTCGAGGCGCTGTCGTGGTCGACGTGGACCTACGTGACCTTCGCCGGCGTGTTTCAGCGCCTCAACTACGCCTCGAGCGATCGGGTGCCCGCGGAGCTCCACAATCGGGCGCTGGCGGAGCACAGCGCCGCCGAGCTCCAGGTGCTCATCGGCCTGCTCGACACGCGGCTGACCTCGCGCCCGTACCTGCTGGGCGAGGTCTTCTCGCTGACCGACCTCATCGTCGGCCACGGGGTCAACTACGGGACGATCTGCGGGGTGCCGGTCGATGACCACCCCAATGTCCAGTCGTGGCTAGGCCGGTTCCGTGCCCGCGATTTTTACAAGAAGGTCATGGGCGACATGGCGGCGTGACCGTGCGGGCCCGCTCACGCCCGGGGTCGCCGCTCCACGATGAGCAAGCAGCAAAGGGCCAGCTGCCCCAGGGCGCAGGCCAGGGTCAGCAACAGAGCATCGGTGAGCAGCAGCTTGCTGACGAGCGCCGCGGCGGTGACCAGCATCAACACGCTCCACGCCCACGCACGAGGCACGAGGGCCTTGGCCACGCGATCCCAGCTGCGGGCGGCGGCGAGGCTGATGATGACGGCGCCCGTGCTCATCAGGGCGAACGCGGCGGGGGTCAGCGCTCGAGTGTCCAGAGCGTCGAGGACGACGGCGATGACCGCGTAGTGCAAGGGGACCAGCGCCAGGCTGCTGATCCCCCGCAAGCTGAGCAGGCGGCCCAGCCGTGCCGAAGGGGCGGCCAACAGCGAGAGCCCCGCGCCCAGGGTGAGCGCGACGAAGCCCGAGACGAAGAAGAGCTTGTTGACGGTACCCCAGCGCATCAGGCCGGCGCCCCCGGAGCGTCAGCCACCATAGGACGGCACAGCCCAAGACACCCAGCCCGACCAGGGTGAGCGCGAGCAGCCGGCGGCGGGCCACGATGAACTCCGGCAGGCGCTGCATCAGCACGCCCACCGAGAAGCCGGCGAGGGTGTAGCCTATCCAGGGCAAGATCGGATACGAGAAGCCGGGAGGGGAGGCCACGCCGGCCAGCCAGTGGACCAGCCCGGCCGGCTGCCCCGGGGCCGGGGGGGGCACCAGCGCAGGGGCGAGCCCGTAGCGCAGGCCGGCCACCACGACCACGCCGACCAGCGGCCAGACCCAGCCCATGCGGTGGCGCCGGACCGGCTCGAGGATCAGCATCGACAGCGCGATGAAGCCCAAGAAGTCCAGGCCGATCCAGATGTCACGACCGAGCCACAAGAGCGCGTCGGCCACCAAGAGGATCACGACCTTGCGTACGAACCCGAACGCGTGCCCGGCTCGCTTGCGCGGCAGCTCGGACTGGATCCCATAGCCGATGCCGGTGGTGGCGAAGAAGACCACCGGGGCGTAGCTGCCGATGAGGAACAGGGCCCCGCTGAGCGGATCCTGGCGCTGGACCTCGTCGAGCCAGCGGGCGGCGGCATGGTTGTAGACCATGATGATGCCCGCGAGACCCCGGAGGATGTCGAGCTCGACCCACTGAGTGCGGCGCGTCGGTGGCTGGGACACGGGTGAATCTATCGCAGTTATTGATGTCCTGTAGGCGGCATCGGGAGGAACGCGAGGTGAGACGATAGGGATCGGGCGTTGTGCGGTGGCCAGCGATGTAGGGGCACCGCTACTCTGGTGGTGGGTTTGCCGCGCATGGTGGCTCACGACACGCACTTCCTCACCCGGATCGAACGTCTCGAGCGCACCCACGCCGAGCTGGCGCTCGCGCTCTATCACGACAGCGAGCTGGTGCGGTATGTGCTCTCGAAGCTCGACTTGCCCGACGCGGTCGAGCGGGTGGCGATCTCGCTCGATGATCCCGAGCAGGGGCCGTTCATCATCGTCGCGCGCGATGGTGCATTCGTCACCTGCCTGGGCAAGGGCATGCGACCCGGAGACGGTCAGCCGCGGGTCACGCGTCGGCGGCTCGATACGCTCAGCCGGCACATCGAGGGGCTGCGGCGGGCCATCGACGAGGCCGAGACGAGCACGAGCCACTGCCGCCGGCTGGTCCGCAAGGTGCTCGATGCAGGCGACCGACTCAGCCGCGAGGAATTCGACGAGCTCGTAGGGCTCGCCCCATTGCTCTACCCCGAGTACTTCCATGCGCTCGTCAGCGCGGTCGCCACGTCGACGGAGGCCTATGGCCGGCTCGAGCGCGCCCGCCGGCTGACGGCGCCACGCCACGCCACGGCGCTGCGGGTGTACTGGAACTCGACCTGGTCCATGGCCCACTTTGCGCTGCTGCTCGCCGCCGACGGGCCTCGGTTTCTCACCGATGTGTTCGATCGGGTCGAGGCGATGAGTCCCGAGTACGTGGGCCAGCGTGCCGAGCTGTTGCCGTGGGTGCTCACTCGTCTGGGGGTGACCTCGTTTGCCGCGCGAGGGGCTTGGGTGGCGAGCAAGATCCCGCGCGTGCTGCTACCGGACCTCAAGAAGAGCTGGGCCGAGGCGGGTACCCCCAACACCTCGATGTCGTTCGGGCTGGGGCTGAGCGCCATCGGCCTGCGGCACCGCCGGCTTCGCGCGGAGGTCCGCAAGGTGCTCGCGCGGCCGGAGCCGCCAGGAGAAGAGCCGCTTGCGGCCGCGCTGCGCAAGGTGTTCAGCGCGGGCTACGACACGGCATGCGAGGCGCCCGAGCCCCTACGCGAGGCGGTGTCCGAGACGGCGCACAAGGTGCTCGAGCAGATCAGCAAGGGCCTGCCCAACAAGGAGCGTGCCCTCGCCGAGTTTCCCGACGAGGTGGCGGTGTCCGTGCTGCTGTCGATGCCCTTGGGGCTGCACGATGTCGATACCCTGGTGCACTTGCTGATGTGGCTACCGTGGGTGGTCAAGGCCGAGGCTCGCGATTTTTATCTGCCCGCCCGCTACCTCGATCCCGCCGACGAGTGGAAGCGGCGTGAGGCCGTGATGCTCATCGAGCCGCGACGCAAGCACGACCACCCGAGGGGGAGCACCAGCGTCGACCCCACTGCACCCCGGCGCAAGGGGCCGTGCCCGTGCGGGAGCGGCAAGAAGTACAAGCGCTGCTGCGGCGCCGATAAAGGCTGAGGCCATGCGCTGGACGCTGGGGTAGGTTCACGGGGTAGCTTCTATGAAGCCATGGGGCAAGATGCCCCACTTTTGCACCGAGCGAAGGTGGCGACATGCATCCGATTCTTCGGTACTCAGGGGTCATGCGACACACTCTCGATGCCGCCGTTGCGATCGCTGCCCTCTTGATGGGGCTGTCGGCATGCAAGCCCGCCCCTGCCGCCCCTGCCGAGCCCGAGCCCGCTCCCGAGCCGGTCGCGGAGGCGGAAGCCGAGCCCGCTCCCGTCGAGGATCCCAGCGACGTCCACATCGAAGGCGACCACCTCACCATCGATCAGAAGATCCTCTTTGCTCATAATAGTGAGGAGATCTTAGCCGACTCGAACGAGATCCTCGATCATATCGCGCAGGCCTTGGCCAACCACACCGAGTTTTCGACGCTGCACGTGATCGGCCATACCGACGCTAGCGGCGGTCAAAAGCTCAACCAAGACCTCTCCGAGCGGCGAGCCGCGGCCGTGGTCGCGGCCCTTCGCGAGCGCGGGGTAAGTCAGACGATCGACTCGCGAGGCGCCGGCGAGGCCGAGCCCGTGTGCAGCGAAGACACCGACGAGTGCCACGAGCGCAACCGTCGAGTCGAGTTCGTGGTGGAGAAGGCCGCGGAGTAGTCCTCGAGTCGGACCCGCGCAGGCGGGCCCCTCGTGCTTGCTGCGGTCGAGCGACGCGCCGTCGTCGACTCGGGCGCGAGCGCGAGCGGTCCCGCCTCACGGGAGGTTCGTGGTGATCCGCCCGCTCATCATCAGCAGCGACAGCACGGTCCAGGAGCGCTGGTAGTAGCGGCTGCGGGTCAGCAGGTCGAGCCCGGCGACCCGCTCGTAGGCGCGCTCGACGAACGCCTGGTGCTCGGGATCGGCCATCGCGCCCACGCCGGCGCAGCCGATGAACACCGCCGAGTCGCCCGGGTTGGCCGAGCGCTCGTCGGGCTGCGGGGTCCCGTCGAGTGCGTAGCCGTCGACGATGTCGTCGACCCCGATCCCGGTGTAGAACCCGTTGATCCGATCGAGGTAGGCCTTGGCGCGCGGCTCCTCGTGGTCACACCAGTCCTGGCCGATCCGAAATGGGATCCGCGCAGAGTCGTACTGCCAGTTGTCGTCGGGGATCTGGGTGGGGTCGTGGGGCATCGGCGGCCGCGGGGTGCCCTCGAAGTCGCACCACGCCGGCACCAGGCCGTTGTCGATGTTGCCGTTGGTCTCGCTCAGCGAGTTCTCGATGACCTGGTAGCTCGTGTCGATCACCGCCTGCCAGCCCTCGACGTTGTCGGTGACCTCCCCGAACACGCGATAGTAGGCCGGGGCAAAGTACGAGGGGTTGGTCTGCGTGTAGCCGCCCCAGCTGTCTCCGGGCTTGAGCACGGAGAAGGCGTGGTCGACCTCCCACTCGAAGATCGTCTCGATCTGACGGCGGGCGAGCACGCCGTAGGGCTCGTCGAGGCTGCCCTGCCCGCCCCAGGTCCGCTCGGCGACCAAGAGGGCCCACGCGATGTCCTCGTCGGAGTCGGTGGAGGCGCCGCAGTTGAGCTCGGGGTCGAGTCGGGGGCAGGCCTGGGTGCCCGTTGGATCGATCTCCCACATCATCAGGCCGTGGTGGTTGACCCACAGCTGCGAGTACTGCCACAGGTCGTCGAACAGGGGCTGGTCGTCCATGTAGACCGCCATCAGCATGCCGTAGGCGATCCCCTCGGAGACCGTGGAGTTGGGCGGGCCGTCGGGGGTGTCCGGTCGACGAACGCGACGGAATCCTCCGGCGCCCTCGGTGGTGACCAGGTCGTCCTTCCAGATCTGGTACGCCGCCTCGAGGTCGGCCTGGTCGATGTTGGTGGGCAAAAAGCAGGCCCCCAGGCGCGGGGCATCCTCGCCGGCCGTGGCGGTCTCGTCCGATCCGCCCGCGCTCGGGTCGCCCTCGTCGCCGGGCGCACACCCGACGCATACGAGCCCAGCAAGCACGGCCGTGGCCAGAGGACTCTGAGGAGTGCTGCGGCCAAGACGGCCAAGACGGTTGCGGCGGCGGTGACGGATCGAGGCGGTCATGATGCGAGGGTCGTGGCCTACCAGGCCCACCGAATGCAGATGGTAGTGCAAGAGGCGGGCCGATCGTGCGCGCGTGGGGTTAAGCCCGCGTGGTCACGAGAGCAGGGGAACGGACCGTTCCGTCCGAGCGGTGGGCCCGCGGAAGCCTCCGTTCACTGTGGGTCTTGGTGTGAGCCGGTGGCCCGGGCGCCACGGCCGACCGTAGCGCCAGTCGCGGCGGGGCCAGGTGTAGGCTCGTCGTTCTCATGACCGAGCCTGTGCGCGTTCACGTCGGCATCGACTTCGGTACGTCCAACTCGGTGCTGGCGTTCGCGAGCGATGCGGGCGTACAGCTGCTCGACTTCTCGCTGCTAGGCGCGAGCACCAACAGCTACCGCAGCCTGCTGTTCTTCGATCCCGACGAGCAGGAGGTGCGGCTGCCGATCCAGTTCTATGCGGGGGTCGAGGCCATCGAGGCCTACCTCGACGCGCTGGGCGAGGGCCGCCTGGTGCAGTCGTTCAAGACCCACCTGACCAGCGGGTCGTTGGGGCGCACCCAGATAGGTCACCACGCGGTCAGCCTCGACGACATGCTCACGCTGTTCTTGTTTCGGCTGCGCCGTCACTTCGAGCGGCAGCGCGGGGTCGCGGCGGGCTACGCCATGCTGGGCCGACCCGTGCGCTTCGCGGGGGCCGAGGACGAGCAGGCCAACGAGCAGGCCCGGGCCCGCCTGGAGGCCGCCGCGCTCGAGGCGGGTTTCGAAGAGATCCGCTTCGAGCTGGAGCCGATCGCCGCCGCCTATCACTACGAGCGTGGGCTCGAGCGACCCGAGCTGGCCCTGGTGGCCGACTTCGGGGGCGGCACCACCGACTATTGCCTGATGCGCCTGAGGCCGCGGCCCGACCGAGACAGCGAGCGGATCGACGACATCGTGGCCACCGGGGGCGTCGCGATGGCCGGTGACGATCTCGACGCGGCGATCATCGAGCACCTGGTGTGCCCGCACCTGGGGCGTGGCTCGACCTATGTGGACATGGGGCGCGAGCTGGCCATTCCGCGCTCGTACTACTACAAGCTCGCCCGCTGGCATCACCTGTCGTTCCTCAAGGGCAAGCGCACCCAGGCCGAGCTCCAGCGTCTGCATCGGCTGGCTCGGGAGCCCGAGGCGATCGAGGCGCTCATTCACGTGATCGACAACAACCAGGGGTTTGACCTCCACAAGGCGGTCGAGCGGCTCAAGATCGCGCTCTCGTCGGAGGCCGTAAGCCGATTTTGCTATGAGGATGGCCCGGTGAAGATCGACACCCAGGTGCAGCGAGACCAATTCGAGGGTTGGATCGCCGAGCAAGTCGCCGCCATCGCCGAGGCTCTGGACCAGACCCTGGCTCGTGCCGGCGTCGAGCCCGGGCAGGTCGATCGCGTATTCATGACCGGCGGGACCGCGTTCGTTCCTGCGGTCCGTCGGGAGTTCGAATCGCGCTTTGGCGCGGACAAGCTCAGCGGGGGAGACGAGTTGATGTCGATCGCCTCGGGGCTGGCGCTGCACGCCTCGCGGACGTGGGGGTGAGCGCTTCTCGACGTTCATGGGTCCAACGCGGGGGGACGTCGGCTCGCTAGGCGACCGGCGGGCCGGTTCGGTCGCAGGACGTGAGTCGGCGATGCGGGCCGACGATTGTGAGCGCTCGTAATTTAGGTGACTGGCGCTGCAACCTCATCGTCGAGGAAACGTCAGAACTGACGTGCACCGAAGCCCTCGTCTCCCCGGTTTGGGGAGCCCCCGACTTCGATAGGGGGGTCGCGCTCACGCGCGATCGCAAGGACGCGAGCCTTGGGCCAGGGCGCGGGACGATGGTCGTTTCGCGCGGGGGTGCACTCGTGACCACAAACCGCCGAAGCTCGTGAACGCGCGAGCTTGGGCCTCGACATGACCCTGGCGCCCCCGGGCGGCGCCAGCAGTTCGGACCGGTATCGCGCCGCAGGGCTCGATCCGCCCCCCCTTCGAACAACGACAAGAGGACGTAGTCATGCAAACACGACAGTCGAACAAGTGGATCAAAGTTGCAGCCATGCTTGCCACCGCCGCCGCCGCGTCGGCGTGCGCCACCGAGAGCCACGGTCCCGAGCTCGAGCTGGCCGACGAGGGTGACGATGCTCGGCCCGGTGCGGCCGCCGACGAGCTGGCGAACCTCGACCGCGATGGCGCGATCCCGGGCTTCAGCATCGAGATCAGCGTTTCTGGTGACGACGTGGTCCTCGACTGGTCGGCGTCCAACATCATCGGCGGCACGGACTTCGTGGTCTATCGCTCGTCGAATGCGGGCGCGCTGCTCGAGATCGGGATCGACGGGCCGCAGAGCCCGATGGTCGACGAGCTGGTGGTCGCGCCGGGCGCGACTTCGCTAGTCGATGCTGGAGCGGCCAGCCAGTCGGTGGCGACCCCCAACTACTTCTATCGCGTGGCCGTGCTGGGCAACGGAGGCGTGCTCCAGTCCTCGACCATGGTCATGAAGACCACCGAGGAGATCTTCGCGGGCTTCAACAAGTTTGGCCTGTGCATGCTGGGTGGCCCTCAAAACGCGCAAGACGTCTACGATCGGCTCGGCGGCACGCCGACCGCGATCTGGGGCTGGGATCCGGTGGCGCAGAGCTACATCGGCTGGGCCCCCGGTGACGCCGGTCCCGGGTTCTCGCTGGGGCTGGGCGAGGTGGTCGTGGCCCAGTACGACGGTACCGGTCCGGCCTTCCAGTCGCTGGTGGGGGTGGTGCCCGGCTTCGAGGCTTTCGAGGTCTCGGCCGAGTCGGGCCTGAACTGGGGCACGATCCCGGTGTTCTACGACGGGCCGGCGAACGGCTCGTATTGGGTGGACGAGGTCGGCTACTCCGGGGTGGGTCGCTGGAACAACGACACGCAAGACGCCACCTGGTACTGGGGCCCCGAGTATGACGATATCCCGATGGAGGCGTGCCAGCCCTACTACTTCGATCTGTACCCCACCGCGTGTAGCGACAATGCGGACTGTGCCGCCGATAGCTGGTGCTTCCACGTCGAGGAGGCGGCCTGCGGTGACCAGGCTGCGGGCCTGTGCTTCCCCTTCCCGCTGGGCTGCGAGGCCAACGCCATCGAGCCCGTGTGCGGCTGCGACGGGCAGACCTACGACAACGAGTGCGAGGCGGCCGCGGCCGGGGTGAGCGTGGAGAGCCTGGGCGCGTGCGAGACCTGCGAGCCCATCGAGGACTTCGACGAGGACTTCGGCGAGGGTCCGAGCCTGCTGCTGGAGACCACCGGCGACTGGGGGCTGTACACCGCGTCGGCGCCGAGCAGCCTGTCGCCGGTCCCCTTCGGCTCGCAGGTCCTGGGCACCGACGGCAACCGGGTTCAGCCCTACCCCGGCAACGACAACGAGGACTCGGATGCCCTGCTGGGCCCGGTGACCCTCGACGAGGCGCTCTCGTTCCGCTCGTGGCACGTGGACGAGGGCGGTAGCACCTACGACCGCAAGCGGATCGTGTTCGAGCCCGCCGACGGGACCGCGCCCACCGTGCTCGTCGACTGCAACGCGGGCGTCAACACGCAGGCGTTCTGCACCTTCAACATGACCAGCCGGCCCGGCGACGACTGGGACTCGATCGTGCTGGACACCACGGCGCTCGTCGGCCAGACGGGCAACCTGCGCTTCGAGTACGACACGATCGACTCCTGCTGCAGCGCCGAGCAGGGCTGGTTCCTCGACGACTTCATCATCGGCGATTGTGTCACTCCGCTCCCGCCCGGGGCCAACTAGGACGCTGCCTCGGGGATCCCTGGCTTCCCCTGCGTGACTGACGTGGTCCCCGGCAACGGCTCGTCGAGCACCGCGTACCCGCAGCCGGTCCACTTCTTCGCCTTCGCCCAGTAGGGGGGGAGTAGGGACTGCCCGAAGACGCGGGGAAAAGAGACCAGGCGCGAGCGTCTCGGGGGGTCGACCCCCGGGGGGCTCGCGCCCTTCGTCGCCACCGTGCGCAAGTCGGCGACCCCGGCCTCGGCCTGACGCGTGCCGTGCGTGCCCGAGCGGCTCGAGCACCTCAGGTATCGGGGCACATCAGCAGCGGCACCAAGTTCTCGCAGGTGGCACAGTGAGGAGCGCTCAGGCCGTGCACCCAGACCAGGTTGTCTTTCGCGCGACGCCCGGTGTTGGGCTGATACATGATCTCGGACATCTCCCAGTTGGCCCGATTGGCGGCCATCCCGGGCTGCGAGAGCGCATACTGGATGAGTCGGGGCGCCGCGCAGGCACCGGCAGGAGACGCGCCATCGGCCTGGCAGCCCGCATATTGATCGGAGGGGATGACTCGATCCACCACCGATAGGTTGACCCCCTCGGTCGCGCTACGAGGAGGACAGACCGCATACCCCTTGGCGGCCGCTGCATTCACGAAGGCCCCCGTCCGGTAGCCCCCGCCGGATGCGGCCACGATGATGTCGTTGCCGCTTATCAGTAGACCGACCATGAACTTCTGCTTGGCCCCGCCGCTGATGACCGGGGCGTTCCCGGCCGTGACGGTCGTGGACATCTCCGACATCAGCTGCATGAGCCGAAAACGACTGCGCTGGGTTTCCGGGATCTGGTGGGTCGGCGCGTGGACCTGGTTACAATTCGGACACTGGGTCGCCCCATAGACCTGATAGTGCTCGCCATACATAGTCGCGATTCCTCCCATCTCAATGTGATCGACAACCCTACACGCGACCATCCGTCAACCAGCCGATTTTGCACGCGTGGGCCTCGGTCATTCGACCGAGGCGGCCGCGGGCGCGCTATCGCGCCGTTCTCCCTCCGCGCAGGATCGAGCGCGCGCGGTGGACCAGCTCCACCGAGGCCTCGATCTCCGCCTTGCGCAGCGACACGCTCTCTACGTTGCAGCCCAGGGGGATGCCCTTGCCCGCGGCGAACTGCACCAAGTCGGCCAGAATGTCGGTGCACAGATCGATCGACGTATCGAGGATGTCGGGGGCGTGGAGCAGCTCGTTCTCCAGCCAGCGTGGCACCGAGATCCCCAGCCAACGCATGAACTCCATCGTCTTGGTTGAGCCACAGGGGCTCAGGGTCACCAGGATCGGCGGCACGGGACGCTCCTGCGCGAGGCAGCGGTAGTGCAGATCACTGAGCACGTTCTTGCTGGCCACCACCGAGTAGACCGCCTGCGTCACGAAGAACGAGCAGCCGGCGTCGACCTTGCGCATCACGCGGAGGTCCTCGCCTTGCCGGCTTTGGTGACGCTCGGCGATCAGCACGCCGCCCAGGGGCACCCGGCCGAAGCTGCGCTGCCGCCAGGCATAGGCGTCGGCCAGTCGCGTTCGCGTGCGCTGGCGGCTCGACGCGGCGCCGACCATCACGCACAGGCCCCGCTCTTGCTCGAGGCGCCGCAGGCTCTGGTCGAGGGCGGACTCCGTCAGCGGCCCTACGCAGCGATAGACGATCTTGGGCACGGTGACCCCGCGCAGATCGTCGTAGGCATACTCGACCGGGTCGATCGTCTGGATGAAGGGAAAGGGCCGGGCCTGCGAGGTGCGGTCGGACTCGTCTTGGATGTCGTAGACCACCAGGCCGTCGACCGGCAGCCCGCCTATCCGCTCGGTCTGGCGCCGCGCGACCGCTCGGCGTCGGTCTTCGGCGTACGATCGCTTCGGCGGCGTGATGCCGTAGGTCAAAAGGCCGGCCTCGCGTCGCTCGATCGCCTCGTGCATGGACGGCAGGATCGCCAAAGCGCGATCGGGTGGCAAACGCTCTGGCCTCAGCCGAGGTTCTTCCTGTGTCCAGCATGTCCGCGTCCGTCTCGGTCGGCTCCGTGCCCGTATCGCTCGCGATGTCCGTGTCCATGGGCGGGTCGCCCTCGGAGTCACTACAGCCGAGCACCGCACACAGTGCGAGCGCGAGCCCGGGGGATCGCAAGGACCCGGAACGAATGAAGAATGGGGGCGTATGCATGCCGCACGCTTTTGCATGCGCGATGCCACGAGTGAACGACCGTCGTGACGGGGACTTGCTCGGTGTGATCTCGTACACCTCGACAGGCGTCCTCGCGCGGCTGTCGATCGTGCAAGCTCGCTCACGCCACAGGCTCGTCACTGACAACGAAGGCCGAGTCGTATGTCCATGCCCACTGTTTTGAGCCGGTCTTCTCGCTCGAAACACTAGAACCGGGGATGGGGTCGTCGGTGCACGAATGGTCGGAGACCCGAGAGATCGAGTGGGTTGCTGGCCCCACTCGTGCACTCGTGGATCGACACGCCGGTGTCTTCCCCGAGCGGATCGCTCGTTTTTCGCTGGTGCGTCGCCTGGGTCAGGGAGGCATGGGGGTGGTGTTCCTCGCGCAGGATCCGGCGCTCGATCGATCACTGGCGGTCAAGCTCGTTCGCCACTCTCGCAGCGCCGAGGAATCGAGGCGACTACGGCGCGAAGCCCAGGCGCTCGCCCGGCTCTCCCACCCCAACGTCGTTCAGGTGTTCGAGGTCGGGAGCGTCGACGCGCGCATGTACATCGCCATGGAGTACGTGCCCGGTGAGGATCTGCGCCTGCGCCTGCGGCGGAAGTCCAACGAGTCTCGCGACCTCCGCGAGGCCTTGCTGCAGGTAGGGCGAGGCTTGGCGGCGGCGCACCACGAGGGGCTCGTGCACCGTGACATCAAGCCGAGCAACGTCTTGCTCGGCGATGACGGGCGGGCGCGCCTCGTGGACTTTGGGCTGGCCCAGGGGACCACTCGCTCCATGCCGTCGACGACCCGATGGTCGGCTTCGGCGGGGTTGACGTACCTCGGTGCGTGCGAGCTCGACGAGCGGCTGACCGAGCAGGGGAGCGTTGTGGGAACGCCGGCCTATATGGCCCCGGAGCAGCTCGAGGGGGCCGCGCCCTCCGAGCGATCGGATCAGTTCGGGTACTGCGTCATGGCGGCCGAGGTGATCCTGGGTCGTCACCCCTTTGATCGCTTGGCGCCGACCGAGGCGCAGATCGAGGCGCTCGACGGCATGCGGCCGGTCGATCCGGTGTGGGCTCGGTGGTGGCCATTGATCCGTCGCGGGTTGAGCATGCAGCCCTCGCTGCGGTGGCCGTCGATGGGGGCGCTCATCGAGGCGATGGAGCGGGCCGAGTGTCTTCCGCATAGGGGCGGGCTGGCGTTGCTGGGGGGCTTGGTGCTGGGGTGCCTGGGCTTGGGGGTCGTCGGCGATGTGCGGGCTCGCGACGAGTCGTCGTGTCAGCTCGTGCGCGGGCAGGCCTCCGCCGATCGGGGAGCGCTGGAGTCGTTGGCGAGCCTCGAGCCGGGGGGCGCGTGTCTCGGCCGCGAGCCTGTCGACGCGCATCGTACATCCAAGGACTCGCTCCAGGGCACGGTGCTGGCCGAGCTACAGGCGCTCGTCGATGCCGAACAGCTGAGCCAAGCCGAGTCGGTGGCGATGTTGTTACGCCAGCGGGTGGCAGAGTTGACGGATCCGTCGCTTCGCCTCCGCGCCGAGTATTGGCTGGGCATGCTCGACGCCAAGCAGGGGCGCTATGCGCAGGCCGAGGCTCGCCTGGAGCGGGCGTACTTTGGCGCGCGGGTCGAGCGAATGGACACCACCGCCTTCGAGGCGGCGGTGGAAGTCTCGCATCTGGTGGGGAACGAGCTCCAGCGCCTCGACGACGGCCTGGAGTGGGTACGCCACGGGCGAGCGGTGTCGCAGCGGATGTCACGAGCTCCGGGGCATCTGGATCGCTTGGTTCGGCTCGATATCCTCGAAGGAGGGCTGCGATCGGCGAAGGGCCAGCACCACCAGGCGCTCTCGTTGCTCGAAGATGCGATCGTGAACCTCGAGTCTCATCGCGGCGAGCACCCCCTGCTCGAGGCCCGCGCTCGGTGCTTGCTGGGCAACGCGTGGGGGCGTAGCGGCGACGGCCTCGAGGCTGAGCGCGAGCTTCGCCGGTGCCTCGAGATCGAGCGGGCGGTCTTGGGCCCCCACAGCCCTCGGCTGATTTCCACCCTCGGGAACCTGGGGAACGCGCTGTTGTTGCAGCAGCGGTCGGGTGATGCGTTGCCCCTCTTTGCCGAGGCGCTCGAGATCTCGCAGGTGGTCCATGGCCCGACGCATATCGAGACGGCGATGGCGCACCTCCAGTATGCCAGTGCACTCGACGACGACGGGCAGCTCGCCGCGGCTCGTGACGCGTATCGGCGAGGGATCGGGCGCCTCGAGTCGATCCAGGGCCCCGATCATCCCTGGATCTCGCTGGCGTGCAACAACCTGGGGATGTTGCTGCGCCGCATGGGAGACCACACACAAGCCCGCGTGCTCTTGTTGCGCGCGCTCGATGTTCGCGAGCGCACCCTGGGACCCGAGCATCCCGGCGTGCTGACCCCGCTCATCAACCTGATCTCCCTGGACATCGAGCACGGGCGCTTCGGGGCGGCCCGGGCCTACCTCGAGCGGGCCCTTGCGCTCATCGAGGGGACCGACGCCGAGATCTCGCCCGACGATGAAGCCACGATCCGACGCCAGTGGACGGATGTAGAGCGCGCCGAGCGGGCAGCGGATCCGCGTGGGTCCACGCAAAGTTCGGGCTGATCACCGCGCGCCCGACATCCGCCGAGCGTCTCGCCATCGCCTTGCGCGACCGCCTGGGGTCGAACGGGACTGTGACTCGACGGTGGGGCTTGTGGTGGCACCCAGAGGCGTCCAAGAGGGCGTAGGAGGTTCCGTCTTGCTGAGGCCCGCGGATCGAGCAAAAACTTAGGAGCGAGCGCCGGGCGAGCGAGGACAAGCAGGTGAGCGAAGTCATGGAGCGAGCGCCGGAGCGAGCCCGGGTGGAGGGGGAGGTCGAAGGGCAACCGGCACCCGGTGAGGTGAGCACGGAGCTGCCCGGCGAGTCAGGCAAGTGGCAGGCAAGCGAGGCGGTCTCACGGCTCGCCGAGGAGGGGGAGACGGACGAGCCGAAGCGGCCGAGTTCGGCCGGGAACGCGGTCGATGCGGTGGGGCCGGCGCGAGTGTACGGCGCGTCGCTCGAGTGGTCGGCGAGGCTACGGGAGCTAGGGCGCTACGTGGTGCTCGATGTGTTGGGGCGAGGCGGCGTCGGGGTGGTGCTGCGGGCGTACGACCGGCAGCTCGATCGGGCGGTGGCGCTCAAGGTGCTACGCCGGGCGCTCGACGAGCGGCACCGGCTGCGGCTGCGGCGGGAGGCACAGGCGATGGCGAAGCTGTCGCATCCCAACGTGGTGCAGGTCTATGAGGTGGGGGAGGTCGACGGGCAGACGTTCGTGGCCATGGAGCTGGTCAAGGGCAAGACCGTGCGCGACTGGATGAACCGGCAGCCCCGGCCGGGGTGGCGCGCGTGCGTGGAGCTGTTCGGGCAGCTGGGGGCCGGGTTGGTGGCCGCCCATGAGCAGGGGCTGGTGCACCGCGACTTCAAGCCCGGCAACGCGATGATCGACGACAAGGGGCGGGCGCGGGTGCTGGATTTCGGGATGGTGCGGCTGAAGGAGGATGAAGCCGCCGATGACCCGAGCGCGACGCTCCAGAAGCTACGCCGCGACATCTACGCGCAGATGCCATCGCGTAGCGATCTGACCCAAACGGGGATGGTGCTCGGCACGCCGGCCTACATGGCTCCCGAGCAGATGGGTGGGGAGCCGACGGATCCGCGCAGCGACCAGTTCAGCTTCTGTGTGACGCTCTACGAGGTGCTGTACGGCGAGCGGCCGTACGAGGGCGACCTACTGCCGGATCTGTTCGCGTCGATGTGCAATGGCGTGGTGCGGCCGGCCCCTGCGGGCAGCGACGTACCGCAGGCGCTGCGCCGGGTGCTGCTGCGGGGGCTGGCGACGGCTCCGGGGGAGCGATGGCCGTCGATGGAGGCGCTGCTCGAGGCGCTGCGGGGCGTGGCGGCTCCGCGACGTCGGCGAGGGATCGCAGTGGTCGCAGGCGTGGGGTTGCTGGCGATCGGCGGCGGGCTAGGGGCCATGTGGACGCTGGAGATGCTCGAGCGCTGTACCGGCGCGCGCAAGCAGCTCGCGGGGGTGTGGGACGACGCGCGTCGGCAGGAGGTGAAGGCGGCGATCCTCGGTACCCAGCTGCCCTATGCCGCCGGCACGTGGGAGCGGGTGGAGCCGCAACTGGACGGGTACGCCGATGCATGGGCCGCCGAGCACACCGACGCCTGCGAGGCGACGCACTCACGAGGCGAGCAGAGCGAGGAGGAGATGAGCCTGCGCATGGGTTGCCTGCACCAGCGGTGGCAATATCTCAGAGCGACGGTGGGAGAGCTGGGGCGTGCGGACGCGACGGTGGCGGAGCGCGCGGTGCAGGCGGTGACGAGCCTGCCGGGGCTCTCGTGGTGCCGGGATCTTGAGGCGCTGCGGGCCGAGGTGCCGCCGCCGGAGGATCCGGCGGTGGTCGAGCAGGTGGCGGTGCTGGATGAGATCTTGGTGGAGGCGAAGGCCAAGCAAGCAGCGGGGAGGTACGAAGAAGGGCTGCGGCTTGCGGACGAGGTGGTGGACGAGGGGAGGGCGCTGGACTACGCGCCGTTGATGGCCCGTGCGTGGCAGCAACAGGGACGCCTGCGCATCAACATGGGGGACTACGAGGGGGCGGTCGAGGTCTTGCGGCGGGCCTACCAGGTCGCGGTGACCCACACCATGAAGGCCGAGGCCGCCGACGTCTCGACCGCTCTGATGCTCGTGTTGGGGGACTTGCTGGTCCGCCATGAAGAGGCTCGCGGGTGGGCCGAGCATGCACAGCCGCTCTCGTGGGCGGCGGGGACAGACGATGCTCGCGCGGGGTACCTCGACAGCCTGGGCAAGGTCGCGGATTCGGAGGGCAAGTACGAGGAGGCCCGCGATCTGTGCGGGCGAGCGCTGGCCATTCGACAAAGGGCGTTGGGTTCCGACCACCCCGACGTGGCGCTCTCGCTCGACAGCCTGGGCTCGGTCGCGTACTGGCAGGGGAAGTACGAGGAGGCCCGCGATTTTCACCGGCGAGCGCTGGCCATCAGGGAGAAGGTGTTGGGTCCCGATCACCCCGACGTGGCGACGTCGCTCAATAGCCTGGGCATCGTCGCGAAGTCGAAGGCCGAGTACGACAAAGCCTCGAAGTTGTACGAGCGGTCGCGGGTCATCTGGGAGAACGCGTTGGGCGCGGATCACCCCACCGTGGCGATCTCGCTCACCAACTTGGGGCGCGTGGCGTATCGGCGGGGCAATTACGAGGAGGCCCGCGAGTTCAACGAGCGAGCGCTGGCCATTCGGCAGGAGGCGCTGGGCCCCGACCACCCCCATGTGGCGTTCACGCTCAACTTTTTGAGCGACGTGGCGAACTCGCAGGGTAAGTACGAGGAGGTCCGCGAGCTCAACGAGCGAGCGCTGGCCATCAGCGAGAAGTCGTTGGACCCCGACCACCCATTTGTGGCGCTCTCGCTCGAAGGCTTGGGTGACGCGGCGTACTCGCAGGGGGAGTACGAACAGGCCCGCGAGTTCTACGAGCGCGCGCTGGCGATAAGAGAGAAAACGTTGGGTCCCGGCCACCCCAAGGTGGCGGCATCGCTCGACAGCTTGGGCCACGTGGCGAAGTTGGAGGGCAGGTACGAGCAGGCCCGGGAGCTGTACGAGCGAGCGCTGGCCATTCGGGAGGAGGCGTTGGGTGCCGCGCATCCCGAGGTGGCGACATCGTTCGACAGCCTGGGCCGCGTGGCGCATCGGCAGGCCGAGTACGAGCAGGCCCGGGAGCTTCACGAGCGAGCGCTGGGTATCCGGGAGGAGGCGTTGGGTCCCGACCACCCCGAAGTGGCGTCATCGCTCCACGGCTTGGGCAACGTGGCGCATTCACAGGGCAAGTACGAGCAGGCCCGGGCGCTGTACGAGCGGGCGCTGGGTATCCGGGAGGAGGCGTTGGGCCCCGAGCACCCCGAGGTGGCGCGCTTGCTCAGCAACCTGGGGTTCGGGGCGGATCTGCAGGGCAAGCACGAGGAGGCCCAGGACTTTCACGAACGAGCGCTGGCCATCATGGAGCGGGCGTTTGGTCGCGATCACCCCGACGTGGCCAGCTCGTTGAACAACCTGGGCCGCGTGGTCAAGTCGCAGGGCAAGTACGAGGAGGCCCAGGCGCTGTACGAGCGAGCGCTGGGCGTCATGAAAAGAGCGTTGGGCCCCGAGCATCCCTACATCGCCTACCCGCTCACCGGGCTTGGCGCGGCGCTGCTGGGTCTTGGCAGGCCCGTCGATGCCCTCCCGGTCCTCGAGCGAGCCTTGGCCATCCGCAACTCCGACGCGGTCGACCCCGCCGAGCTCGCCGAGACCCGCTTCGCCCTCGCCCGCGCTCTTTGGACCGTCCCCGCCGCCCAGGGGCGCGACCGCCCTCGCGCCCGCACCCTGGCGCAGCAGGCCCGCACCGCCTACGCCGCGCTCGGTGACGCTTGGAAGGCCCAGCGCGCCGAGACTGAGACCTGGCTGGTCGAGCATGTCGGCGTGGCCGCTCTCATTGCGGCCCACGACGGCGCCGCACCCGGTCCACGAAGCAGGCGGCAATAGGCTGCTGCGCCGGGTGCTCGAGTCCGCCTCCCGGTCCCGGTGCTGCCCTCATCCGATCTGTTGGCATGCCTCCAGCGGATCGGACTCGTTGTTGTCCTCCGCGCACTCGTTGAGCGCGCTCATCCCCGATCCGTCGTCGTCCACCACCGCCGTCACCACAGACACGCTCTGTGCGTCGAAGGGGACGTCGAGGGTGACGAGCTCCGAGCCGCCCGCCGGCAGCGCGGCGGTGGTCTGCACCACGCCCAACAGCCCCAGATCCTGCTCGTAGAACGCCACGTTGACCCCGGGCCCCACGCCCAGGCAGCCCTGGTTGAGCACGAACACCGACAACGCCAGGTCGGGGCACTGCATCGAGTCGTTATCGAGCCCGTAGGGCACCAAGTCGGGTGCGCACAGCGTGGCCAGATCGCCTTGGGCGTTGCGCCGGTAGCCGTTGTAGTTCGCCGTCCAGCTGGCGTCCTCCACCATGGGGATCTCGCCCACCGTGCCCACATTGGTCACGTGATAGCTGTGTTGATTCCACACCGGGCGCGTGGCCACCCAGTTGTCGAGCCGGTCGTCCCACACCTCGATCCCCGCGTCGGTGATGAGGTTGGGATCGAGGTGCCCTGCCTCGTTGTTGTTGATGATGATGAGCTCGGCCTTGAAATCGCCGTCGACGTCGGCGACCACGGGATACTCGGTGTCGGTGCGTGAGGAGCTGAGGTCTCGGAACACCAGCTCGTCGTCGGTCATGACCCCGTCGCAGGCCGGTCCCGGCACGGGCAGATCGCAATCGGGCTCCACCCCGGGGTAGATCCGCAGGAACTCCTCGTCGTTGTAGACGACCTCGCTGCGGCCGTCGCCGTCGAAGTCGAACACCGACGAGCCCGTGCGGTTGGACGAGTCGTCCTCGGTCTGGGCCTGCCAGAAGATCTCGAGGGTGTCGTCGCCGTCGTAGCCCACCACCACGTAGCGGCTGGCGCCGGCGGTGCCGATGTCGGGAGTCCCATCCCCATCGAAGTCGGCGATGTTGGGCGCGCCGCCGTTACCCCCGCCGGGGATGTCCACCTCGGCGAGCACGGCCCCGGTGGGGCCCTCGAGCACGTAGATCGTGCCCGAGGCCACCAGCGCCACCTCGGGCGCCCCATCGCCGGTGAAGTCTGCGATCCCGCAGAACCCGTCGCCCGGCAGGCTGCCCTGCCAAAGCGATGACCCGTCGAAGTTGCCTCCGGCGACCGAGCCCGAGAAGGTGTAGGCGGTGTCGCCCGCGATGAGCTCAGGGCGGCCGTCGTCGTCGAGATCGGCGACGCAGGAGAGCGGACCGCTGCCGTTGATCCCGACGCCCGCGTTGCCCTCCCATACCCGCGCGCCGTTGGCGTCGTAGACGGCCGCGCCATAGATCACCTCGGCCAGGCCCTCGGCGTCGATGTTGGCGATGGCGGCCGAGCCCCGCGAGGTGTTGCCCTGGAATGAGTCGGATTCCCATAGCAGCGAGCCGTCGGCCGCCACCGCCACGAGGAAGCTGCCGGTGCCCTTGGCTACGATCTCCGGGGTGCCGTCGCCGTCGAGGTCACCGACCGCGGGACTCGACCCCCCGTCGAGTCGGTGCGCCGGATCGTCGAACGTCCATACGTCGGTGCCGTCGTCGCCTCGGATCACCCGCAGCAGGCCACTGTCGAGGTTGCCCGGCGCGTAGGTGTTGAAGATAAGCTCCGGTACGCAGTCCTGGTCGAGGTCGACGACCGCGGGGACCGACATCACCTGGGAGAAGTCGGGCTCGGTGGTGGGCACGCGGTGGGTCCAGGTCACTTCGCAGACACCGGCCATGCACACCTCCGAGGTCTGGCAGTCGGCATCGACCGTGCACGCTCGCTCCCGACGCTGCCCCCAGGAGAACAGCGGCGTCGGGTCGAACTGGGCCGCGGGCGGCTCGTAGGTGCACTCGCCCACCATCTGGCTGGGCACGCACGCGCCGATCGTGGGCTCGCAGATCTCGTCGATGTCGCAGGTGTCCATGATGGGCTGGGTGGCACACCCCGAGACCGCGCATGGGGCCCCGGGGGTGACGCAGTCACCGAACCAGCACACGTCTGCTTCGGCGCAACAGATCTGTGCTTCGCCGCAGGGATCACGCTGGTCGGCGCAGGCGATCACGCACGTGCCATCGACACAGCTGTACCCTTGGTCGCAGCACTCCGCGTCGCACTGTTGTGCCTCGGGACATTCCGCCGTCTCGTCGGCTCCGGTGCTGGTCGAGTCGACGCCGGTCGTCCCGTCCCCCATCTCCGTGTCCGACGCCGTCAAGGTATTGATCCCGTCGTCGGCTCCCTGGGTGGTGGTCTGCTCACCTCCACCCCCGCACCCGAGCACCAGGGCGCTGGGCGTGAGCCGCCATGCGAGCAAAGCTTTGGGGAACCTGGGGGGGGCGCACAGGGTCATGCCCCTTAGACCCCACAGGAAGGTCGTATTCCGAGGTCGAGCCGGAGGGGCTCGCCTTCTCTCGTCCTTGCGTGATGAGCGCTTTGTCGGCGCTGGGTGCTCGACCCTCTTGGTGGGATGAACCGCGTGTCGAACTCGGCGATGACCCGGTAGGCTAGCCAGGCCCTCATGACCCGTGTCTTCGTCGCCATGGCCGTACTCGTGCTCTGCACGATGGCCTGTGGTCGCTCGCCCGTCGTGCAGCCCTGCGCCGAGCGGGCGGGGGAGTCGGCCGTGCTCACCTGCGACCCGACCGACCTGTGCGAGGCCCCGGCCTTCTCGGTTCGCAACCGCACCTCCAACGCCTTGGTCGCGCTCGACCGCTCGTGCTCGATGGCCTCGCTCGTCGGTGAGCGCAGCAAGTGGTCCCGCGCCGTGGAGGCGGTCACCGACGTCGTGCGTGAGCCGCGGGCCAACCTTCGCTGGGGTCTGTCCCTGTTTCCTGGTCGCAGCAACGTCTCCGCCTGCCAGCTGGATCCGATCGCGATTCCCGTTCGTGCCGGGCAGGAGGAACGCATCGAGTGGCTGCTGACCCAGGCCCTCGACGACGACGACCCCTACCATCCCGGCGAGCCCTGCGGCACCAACCTCGCCGGGGCGATCCAGCAGATCGTCGACGAGGAACCCTTCGCCGGCCTCACGGGCAAGCACCATGTCGTGCTGATCTCCGACGGACGCCACGCCGGCTGCGCGGGGTCTGGCGCCGCCGCCATCGCCGATGTGCAGACGCTGCTGCGCCACGACGTCCGCACCGTCGTCGTCGGCTTCGGCGGCCGCGAGGACACCGGCGTGCTGCAAGCGCTCGGCGAAGCGGGCGGCGTCCCGGCCTCCTCCGACGTCGCCTACCACCTCGCCGGCCTCGACGACCTCGGGGACGTGCTCGAGCGCGTCGTGCAGGTGCTCGGCTGCCAGTATCCCCTGACGATCGAGGCCGAGCTCTCACGGGTGCGCGTGATGTTCGATGGGGCCGATCCGATCCCTCGCGATCGCGGCACCGGGGAAGGCTGGCAATACACGGACGAGGTGCTGACCTTCAGTGGGCGGTCGTGTGAGCGGTTGCTCGCCGGTGAGATCGAGAGCATCGAGATCGCGCTGGACTGTGCGTGACGGGCGGGGGGCATCGTCGCTCGGTGGTCCCGTGCCCCTACAAGCCGACCGCCTCGTAGACGAGCGCCGGGGTGGTCGGGGTCTGGTAGTGCACCGGCGCGAGGGCTTCGTGGGCGGCGGGCTCGTCGAGCAGCGTCGCGCGCAAGAAGGCGGTGGTGAAGTGGTGCACCACGTCGTGGCCCGCTTGCCGCTCCCACGCCGGATCGTCGCAGATATACCCGCGCTCGAGCTCGGGCAGGGCGTCGGTCCACGGCATGTCGCCGCAGTCGGCCACCGGCACGAAGTGCTCGCGCCTCCTTACCTCCGAGGTAATGGCTGCCTCGCGCGCGTTGCTGCACGCTGTCCCTCGAATCCGAGGAACCGCCATGCATTCGATCGCCAAGGCCTTCACCACCCCTCCCTCCCGCTGGCTCGACGTGGGCCACAGCCGGCTGGCGTACCGCCGCTTCGGCTCCGGACCCGATCTGGTGTTCGTGCACGGCTGGCCGCTGACGTCGGCCACCTGGCGCGACGTGGTGCACGAGCTGGCGCCCCACTACACCTGCCACCTCATCGATCTCCCGGGAACGGGGCACACGCGCACCGGGGACGACGCGCCCTTTGGGATCCACGCGCACGCCCAGACCCTCCGGCGGGCCGTCGACGAGCTCGGGCTGCGCCGCTTGTCGCTCGTGGGCCACGATTCGGGGGGCGCCATCGCGCGCTACCTGGCGGCGAGCCTGGGCGATCGCGTGCAAGCCTTGGTGCTCAGCGGCACCGAGATCCCGCACTACCGCTCCTTGCTGCTCTACTCGTTCGAGATCGCCAACCGCATGCCCGCCTGGGTGTGGCGCCGGGTGCTGAGCACGCGCTGGCTGCTGCGCTCGCGGCTGCTGTTCGGCTCTTGCTTTGTCGATCCCGACTACGCCGACGGCGAGTTCGGTCGCCTGATGGTCGAGCCGCTGCGGCGTCCCGGGGTGATGGAGCAGCAGCTCCGCATGCTGCGTTCGATCGAGCTGAGTGACTTCGACGGACTCGAGCGGATCCACGCCCAGCTCACCGCCCCCACGCTGCTCATCTGGGGCAGCGACGACGGCTTCTTCCCGATCGACAAGGCCCGCGCCATGGTCGACCAGTTCGCGGGCCCGGCTCAGCTGGTCGAGATCGCGGGCGGGCGCACCTTCGTGCACGACGAGATGCCCGAGCGCTTCGCTGCCCTTGCCCACGAGCACCTCCGCGCGCACCTTCGCTCGGTGACCCTGGCCGAGACCGGCTCATGATCGCGCGGCGACTTCGTCTGTTGTGCACGAGCCGGAGTGAGTCGTCGCCAAGGTCGGCGTTGGCTTCATCGTGAGCCCTTGGTGCTTCGGCGGGTCACGGAACCCACTGCCTCGTATGCACGAGCCGAGCGCTACTGCGTGACCTCGATGTCGTCGATGAGCAGCAAGAACTGATCGTTGGAGTTGTTGCGGAAGGCCAGATACACGCTTTGGTTGGCGTACCCCGCCAGGGCCAGGTCGACGCTGCGCGGGGTGTAGGCATCGGCCTCGGCCGGCACGTCGAGCAGCACGGGGTTGGCCAACAAGTCGGCGACCGTCGGGCCCGCGGTGGAGATCCGCACCTCGTAGCCGTCGGGGAACATGGGATCGGGGGCCACCGCCTGCCACGACAGGACGGAGGCGGGGCCCAGGGTGATCTGGGGGGTGACCAGCCAGTCGTCGGCCTGGCCGACGGGCGAGTACCACGAGGTGCTATAGGCCGCATAGTTGATGCCTGCCTCGGACTCGTCCGTGACCACGAACGCATCGGTCACGAAGTCGACCGTGGGGTTGGGGGTGTTGCCGTCGACGTCGATGACCGTCCAGCCCGGGCGTAGCGCGCCGAACTCGAAATCCTCGTCGAGGATGAGACCGAGCTCGGGCCATAGGCAGGCCGAGCCTCCGCCGATCGGTGTGCAGGCCATGCCGTCGGGGCAGGCCTGCCCGCCCGCGCAGTCGAGGTAGCACTCGTTGCCGCCGCCATCGAGGTCGCCGCACGTGACCGGGGCGGCGCCGGTGGGAGGAGCGGTGAGGCAATCCATCACGTCGACGCAAGCCTGCGAGCACGCGCCGCCAGTGGGCGCCATTGCGTCGTCGGTGAGGCACAGGGTCTCGCCAGGCTGGCAGGTGCTCTGCGGATTGTCGATGCAGTCGCCGTAGGCGGGCACTTCTGGCGGCGGGGGCGGGATCTCCTCCCATACGCACACTGCACTATCGAAGCAGACCATGCCGTCGGGGCAGGTCTGTCCGGCCGAGCAATCGAGCGCACACGCGTCGTCCATGGGGAGGATCGGCAGGCAAGCGGCGGGGGCGTTGCCGGTGAGCGGCGCCGGCTGACACTCCGCGTCGTTGAGGCAGCCTACGATGCCGCAGAAGCCGACCTCGGGGCCCGTGATGCAGCTCTGGCCGGCGTCGCAGCTGAGCCCGTTGACGCAGTCACCGTACTGCGGCACCACGTCCGGAGGTAGGCACAGATCCGGGCACGCCTGGGTCGCCAGCGCGGCGCAGTCGGGATCCCACCCGGTGTTGCAGCAATCGGCGTCGGCGGCACACACGGTCGCCTCGCACACCGCGTCGTCGCAGCCCGGGGTGCCGTTGTCCAGGCAGCAGTCGCCGTACTCCACCGTCCACGCGCAGGCCCCGGAGAAGCACTCCATGCCCATCGGGCACGCATCGTTCGCGCCGCAGTCGATGTGGCAGTAGCCCACCCCCATCCCGAGCAGATCTTCACAATCGGCGTCGAAGCCCGCTGGCGCCTCGGGGCAATCACAGGCGTCGGCGCAGCCCTCCACGGCACAAAAGGTGATGGTGGGGTCGGCGACGACGTCGAGCAGGCACACCGAGCCCATCGGGCACTCGGCAAACAGGCAGGGATCGTAGCTGCCTTCGATCCCGCACACGACGTCGATGCACACGCCCATCTCGCAGACCTGGTCGGGCTCGCAGGGAGGCACGCAGTCGCCGGTGGTCGACGAGCTCCCCTCCGACGAGCTGCTGCTGGTGTCGTCGTCTTCGCTCGAGCTGCTGTCGCTGCTGCTGCTGCTGCCGCTGGGACCGCTGGTCGAGCCGGTGGTGGTGTCGGGATCGCTGTCGGTGGTGGAGGTGGAGTCCAGCGCAGGGGCGCACATGCACTCGCCAAACGAGTTGCCATCGGACGCGCAGACCTGGGCTCCGCTGCCACCGCCCGGGCAGCCGCAGCTCACCTGCTGGCCGGGTGTACACAGGGTCCCGCCTCCTGTGGCGACTGAGGTCGAGCCGGACTCGGTGGCCAGGGAGATGTCGTCTCCGGGACATCCGGTGAGCGCGAGCCCCCATAGGCTCGCGCTCACCGTGATCATGCGTATCGACGAGACTCGGGGGGGCTGCGGCATGAGCCGGAGTATGCAAAGGCGCCATCAGGCGAAGCAAGGCCAAAAGTGGCCGGCTCGCGGGCCTTCGCTCAGCATGTCATCGGTCTCGGCCAGGTGTGCCGGTGGTCTGTAGATCGCTCCCAAGAAACCCCCGGGTTTCGTCCATCCTGGGTGCCGCTTGGGCAAGACCGAGGCCGGGCGCGACAGCCGTCGCGGATCCCGAGCCGGCCTCGGCATCGATAGCTCAGTTCCCTTCTTGCACGTGGTACGCGAACAGGTACGTACGATCTCCGTCTTCCCTGGGAGGCAGCGAGCACTGCATGGAGTACATGCGGTTTTCTCCCGAGCCCCCGACGGCTCCGGTATTGAGCACCTGCTCGCCCTCGTTGGAGCTACAGGTGGTGTTCCACGAGCCGACCACGCTCGGGCCCGACTGGGAGTACGAGCGGATGGTGCAGCAGATGTCTTCGCTGGCGCTCGAGTCGTAGACCCGCGCCCAAGAGTCGGTGATGGGCTGCCCCATGGAGTCGTTGATGACGGGGCAAGTTGCGGAGATCGAGCTGGTCGAGGAGCTGTTGTAGACGCGCGAGAAGGAGTTCGTGAGCGTGTCCTGGTTGGAGTGGCACCCGACCGGGCTGTAGGTCTTGCTGTCTGCGGCCGAGGCGGAGGCCGGGATGACGAGCAGGCACGAGGCAAGGAGCAAGATGGTGTTCTTCATGGAGGGTCCTTTCTCTTCTGGTTTTGATGGTCTGGGTTTGACGGTCTGGGTTTGACGGTCTGGGATCGAGGTCGGTGGACCCGATCCGAGGTCGTGGGTCGAGCCGCGGCGGCTCGGTGATCGTTTGGCGTGTCGCTAGGGGCTCACCGGCTCGGCGAGCCCGTACCCCTCGCGGGAGGCGAAGGCGACGAGGCGGTTGGGATCGTGCTCGTCCGCGCGGTAGACCCCCCGGGAGGGCCACGGGATCGCCTGGGGGAGCACGTCTACGGCGGCGTCGCGCTCTGCTTCGTCGCGGGTGTCGAGCTCGAGCCGGCACAGGGTCGAGCCGCAGTGGGTCGAGAGCGAGACGCCCTCGGGCAGTACGTTGCGTGCGAGCTGGGCGATCTCTTGCTCGGCCTGGGGCGCCCACCGGGTGTCGCGGGCCTCGTCTCCCATCACCGTCTCGAGCAGCTGGAACTGGGCGTGTTCGTATTCTGACGGTGGTCGCGATGGCTCGGGCTGGTCCGGTCCCCCGAGGGGTTCATCGGCGGGAGCGGGCGCGACCGCGGCGAGGGACGGCGGCGTGGCCGGGGACGACGCGCGCGCGCTTCGGTGGACGCTCGTCGCGTACCGCGAGGCGACGGCCGAGCGCTTGCGCGGGTGGTGAGCGCTCGTATGCTCGTCTGCTAGAGAGTCTGCTAGAGGGTCGGGTGCGTTCGCGCCCTGGGTCGATGCCAGCCATGTCGTAGTGGCGGCGAAGGTCAGGATGCCCGCGATGCCGGCGATGGTCGCGATGGTCTTCATGATTCCTCGTGATTCGGTCGTCGTCAGCCTCCCAGACGCTCCGCCTTCCGGGGTGGATCACGAAAAATGATCACGGCGGGCGGATCCGCGTTGGCGGGAACCTCGCGTCGGACATCGGGCGGCCGGCCGGCGGGTCTGCGGTGACGTGGCTTGTCGACGACGACGAGGTCGGGGCATCGTGGGAGCGCCATGGATGACGACGCCGCGCTACTTGGGGCTTGGTGCGAGGGGGACGAGCAGGCGGGCGATCGCCTGCTACGGAGCGTGTTTCCCCGGCTTTACCGATTCTTGTTCAACAAGGTAGGCGACGAGACCGGAGAGGTCGTGCAGCAGACCATGCTGGCCTGCGTCGAGCATCGCGAGCAGCTCCGGGACTGCGTGAACTTCGAGGCCTACTTGCTGCGCATGGCTCGGAACAAGCTCTACGATCACTTTCGAAAGCAGGGGCGCTCGCTCGAAGAGCTGCCGGGTGATCTGCCATCGGTGCACGACATGGGCACGTCGGCGGCCAGCCTGATGGGCCGGCGGGATCGCGAGCTCGAGGTGCTCTGCGCGCTACGAGAGCTGCCGGTCGATCTACAGCTCGTGCTGGAGCTGCACTACTGGAACGAGTTGTCCACGCGGGAGATCGCCGATGTGATCGAGGTACCGCTGGGCACGGTCAAGAGCCGCCTTCGGCGGGCGCGCGAGGCGTTCGAGCGGAAGCTACGCGTGCTCGGGCGCGTGACCGAGGCCGATGTGATCTCGACGATCCGCACGTGATGTCGTCGCCCTGCCATGGCTCGGGCTGCTGGCGACCGGCGCTGGCTCACGACCCGAGGGTCGAGATGGGTTATGGACGGGGGTCATAGACGGTAGAGTCGACCGATGCTCGACGACGCACACCTGGCCCTCTTGCCTCCTGCCGCCGTGCGCGACGAGCTGCGAGCGCTCGGGCAGCACGACCCCGACATCGCCCGGCTCGCCCACGCATCGCCCGGTGCCCCCGACCCAGACGCCATCGTGACCCTGGAAGACGACGCGGGGAAGGTCGTCTTCCAGATGGTCGAGGTGCCGGTCCCGGGGGTATCGGGGCAGCTGCTCGTCGGTCCGCAGCCTGGGCGCATCACCAAGCTCGCGGGGGAGCTCGACGCTCTGGCCGCCTATGGGGTGGCCCACGTGCTGTGCCTGGTGCCTCGGATCGATCTGGCCGGGGACGCGTATCGTGTGCCCACCTACGTCGAGGAGGCGACGGCCCGCTTCGGGGAGGGCTTTTCCCTCGTGGACGTCGTCGACTACGAGGCGCCGCCCGACGACGCGGCCTTCGAGGTGGCCCTCGACGCAGCCGAGCGCGCCCTGGTGGCCGGGCACAAGGTCTACGTCCACTGCGGGGCGGGCTGTGGGCGAGCGGGGGTCTTTGCCTCGTGCATGCTGGTGCGGCGAGGCACCGAGCCGCTGGCGGCGGTCCGTCGATTCCGGGAGATCCGCGGCTGCGGGCCAGAGACTCCCGAGCAAGTCGCCTACGTCGTCCGATACGCGCAGCGCCGTCGCGAACGCGGCTCGTCGTGAGGCGTAGCCGCTCGTAGTTGATGCTTTGTTTGGGTAAATTTCGTAGTGTTTTTCGCGGAAATTATCGATTTTTCGATGTGGAAACGATACCATATTTATGATACGGTGCTTTCATGAGACGCGGTTAAAGCACCAAATTGTTGAATATTATCGGTTTTCACCGTGAGTCGGGCATAGAATCGTTAACAACCGAGGGAACTTCCGAGCGTGCTCGCGAGCGGGTGGGTGCCCGTTCTCTTCTTGACTGGCCTTGACTGGCCTTGACTGGACGGTCCTCGCCATGTCCCTCGGCGAGGATCCGATAGTTCATTCACGTCCGAAAGCAGAAGTCATCATGAACAATGAGAGAAAACGAGCTACGCGCACGAAGCTCTATCTTGGTATTGCGGTGTTGCCCGCGATCGCGTGGTTGGCGGTCACCAACGTCTCCGAGGCGGCTCAATCCTGTCCGCCGAGCCACCCCTACTCGTGCGGTGAGTTTTGTTATGTCGACGAGAACCAGGCGGTCTCGGCCGGATGCCAGGACGGTGGCGACGGGCCGTCGGGCGACGGCGGCGGAGCACCCCCCGCGAACGGTGGATCGTGCTTCAGCAGCGACAACCCGTCCCATGTCATCTCGGGGCGCCGCACCGAGTTTACCCAGGATTGGTGCGACACGGTCTGTGTGTCCTACCTGGGGAACGACACCGGCTGCTTGAACGCCGCGGGCACGTTCGTCAGCAATGCCAGCATCTGTAGCGACCCGGACAACGCCGCTGAGGCGATCATCGACATCGAGTTCAACCTCGGCATCGAGATCGACGACGAGTTCCAGGCGATGGCCGGGTACCAGGGGGCTCCGCCAGGGATCAACCCCTCGATGACGGTCGAGGACGCGGAAGTCTACTTCAGCGCGTTGATCGGGGAGCAAAAGGGCATCGAGCTGGTCAACCTGCTCAACACCAACGGGGACGGCATCGTGACCCGCAACGAGGCCAGCATGGCCAAGGGCTCCGATCCGCTACAGCTGCTCAACACCGGCTTTGGCTGCGGCCTGTCCACCGACGACATCATGGCGTATGTGGGCCTCTATATGGGCGATGGTGCGATCGACAAGTATGCGGGTGATCTGGACGACTCGGTGAAGTCGGCCATGCTCGAGTTCACCCGCAGCTGGCAGCCCGGCGTGTCCGCCCAGGACTGCGAGTATCGAGGGGGTTGTGACGATGAGCCTGAGCCGGCCGATCCTGGCCCGGTGGACCCCGGCCCGGTGGACCCCGGGCTAGACCCCGAGCCGGATCCGGAGCCGCCCCCGAGCAACGACTGCCCACCCTCGCACCCGCTGTACTCGGCGGGCTGTGATCAGTGCTTCGTCGACGAGGCCCAGGCGGGCTCCGCCGGTTGCTCGGTGTAGGTCGTGAGATAGGTCGTGAGGTTGATTGCCATGTCCAGCTCGTCTTCGAATCACCCGGCTCGTCGCAACGGACTGCGAGCCTTGATGCTGACCGGGGTCGTCGGGCTGGGCGTGGCCCTGTCTTGGCCCGAGGAGAACTTGTCGGCGGCCGAGTCGAGCCGCGGCGCTCTTTTGGCCGAGAGGCGTCGCGTCGAGCAGCAGCTCGTCAGTAGTGGCGGCGTGGTCTCCGGGCGTCACCTGTGCCCCGCTTCTGCGTTCGACGTGCTGACGCCGGTGGAGGGGCTGGATCCGCCGCCGGCCGCCGGCTCGCCGCAGATGACGCCGCAGATGACGCCGCAGATGACGCCGCAGATGACGGTGGAAGGGCTGGATCGGTTCATACGCGACCACGGCATCGACAGCATCGACGAGCTGCTCGGCTATTTCCCCGAGCACTATCGCAACAATTTTTCCCTCGTCGAGCATACCCGGGCGACCGGACAGTCCAACCTGGAGTTTCCGCGGATCGTCCTGTTCGGTTCCGATGGTCACTTTTTGCTCAACGTCGGCACCAAGGCCGACGATCCAAAGTACGACGTGCTCGACGTCGCCGAGCTGCATGAGGCCACCGGTCGCTGGGAATTCTCGGTGTTCGACTTTAGCGGCGAGCAGCCCACGCTGACCCGCAACGATCCCTCTTGCGTGGAGTGCCACGGCAGCACCGATGCTCGCCCCGTGTGGGGGACGAATCTGGAGTGGACCGGGGTCTTCGGCGACAATATCGCTCCGGGCCCGCAGGGCGAGGCGCTCGATACCCGCCACCTGCTGCGGATCCGCGAGATCATGGCCGGCGAGGGGGGCTCGGAGCGCTTCGAGTTCCTACGCTGGCGTGACGAGCCCCTCCGCCGCGGGAGCAAGCGCCGTATCGCCCATCATGCCTTCGGGGCCGAGCTCATCCTGTCCAACATCGCGATCGGCAGCGCGACCGCTCGGGGGGCCTTCCAGCGGCTGCGCAACAACCCCGGCTATCCGAAGCGGCGGGAGGCGCTGCTCCATGCCTACTACGTGCGCAAGGGCGAGGCGCGCTGGCGCCCCGAGTACTCCCGAGCGCTGGGGCTTACCGAGGGGGAGGGAGGCCCGGAGGTGCTCGACGCCCTGCTAACGACGCTCGGCCTCGATACCCGCGAGGCGTTCTCCCTGGCCACGCTGGCCGACAAGGAAGAGCCGCAGACCGACTGGAGCATGGGTCGCGGCGACCTCTACGACCTGCTGGCCCTCCAGATCCTCGACGACCTGGTGCACCACGACGACTCGGTCGCCCGCCTGCTGCGGCAGATGGCCGTGGTCGAGGGGGTGCTGGGTTGTCCGACCGCCGCTCGTACCATCGCCGACGTGGTGGATTTCAAGATGCTCCATCTGTTTCACTTGAAGGGGCGGGCTCGTTACCAGGTGGGTCGGGTCTTCTACCCGCTCGATCTGGAGGACGTCTATTCCCGGGTATTCGAACCCATGGCTCCGACCATGATCGCGCTTCTACAGCAGCGGTTGCGGTAGGGTCATGGTGCGCCCTGACGGCCTTGTCTACGGGCGGTGCTCAGTAGTCGCGCTGGGCCAGGCACGGTAGCATGCTGCTCGATGAGCTTGGCGTGCGCCCTCGTCATGGTCACCATGGCGAGCCTGCTCGAGCCGGTCCCGGTCGAGTCGTCGTCCGACGCCGGACTCTCGGACTTTGGCCCCCCGCCCGATCCTGCGGCCGAGCCTCTGCCGGGTGCGCCGGCCACGGTGGAGGAGTCGGGGGCGCCGCGGGGGCGCGCCTCGCTTCGCGAGGGCTTTGGGATCGACTCGGCCAACGGCCGCTTTGGCGCGGCGCTGGGGATCCTCGGTCAGATGCGCGTTGTCGTCGACGAGCAGGACGACGAGATCGACCCCGGGTTCTCGCTTCGGCTCGCCCGTACCCTGATCCACGGTCACCTGTGGGGCGAGCGCGTGACCTGGCAGATCCTGACCGAGTTCGCCGGTGGAGTTCGGCTGCTCGATGCCAACGCCACTGTCAACATTCACCCTGCCTTTGCGATCCTCGCCGGTCAGTACCGTCCGTGGTTTACCCGGTCGTTCCTCATCAACTTGCCCTTTCAGGTGCTACCCGATCGTGGTCCGGTGCTCGACGCGTTTCGAGTGGATCGCGACGTTGGCGTGACCGTCTTTGGCCGGCCTTTCGACGGGCGCATGGAGTACTACGTGGGGGTGCTCAACGGCGAGGGAGTCGACTTGTCGGCGCCTCGCAACCCGCAGCCGCTCGTCACCGCGCGGCTGGTGGGGGCGCCGCTGGGGCGCGTGGCGTTGTCGCAGACCACCGCGGCCAACGCCGAGGGCGACCTGCCCTTTCGCTTGGCCTTCGGGGCCAATGCCGCGACCAACGAGATCTCCCGAGTCGACACGATCTTCGACCCGATGACCGGCATGTCGGTCGACACGCCGCTGCCCGATCTTCGCACGGTGGTCGTGGGTGGAGACGTGACCCTGCAAGGCTGGCGGATCATGGCGTTGGGTGAGGGGTTCTGGCGTCGGAGCCAGGAGCAGCCGGGGCCTCGCTCGCATGCCTGGGGAGCCTATGGACAGCTGTCGGGGGTGCTGGTCCGGCAGCGGCTCGAGCTGGCGATGCGGGGGGGCGCGCTGCGTCTGGAAGGAGAGACCGAGGTCCACGTACCCCTCGAGCCGGGGTTCAATGTCTACATCTTCGGAGACCACGCGAAGGTGCAGCTGCGGTATCGGTGCGACCTGGGGACCGCGGGGGGGCAGTGTCTGAGCCAGGGGGGGGACCTGCAGGCGCAGCTTTGGTTTTGAGCTGGCGCGGGCCTTGTGCGGGATCGTTGCGGTCAGACCGACGGTACCGATGTCGCGGTGTCGACAACGAGTACACCGCCACGACGCGCGCGAAGATGACCATCGATCGGGCGCGGACGTGGGCGGGGAGGTCCGATTTGCTGATCCCGAGGTAGGCACGAGCACCAGTGAGATCGTTGGTCGATGTGACGGTGCCATACCCGCGGGTTGCCAGCGCTGGAAGCGGCGAGTTGGTGGGGCGGTGTCGTTCAACAGGACCGTGTTTAGGTCGGGATCGACGGGCTGGGATGATTTCGCGGCCTGATTGTTCCACACTTGCACGTGGTGCGGCTGCACGGCCGAGGGAGACGGGGGTGCTGGAGGAACGGTGCCACGGGCATGGGCCTGGGCCTGCCCGTGGCGTGTGTCCTGCTGGTGGCGTGTGTACGGATCGGCACGTTCTCCTGCGACGATGACTCGCAGTGCACGCTCGATGGCCTGGCGGGGCTGTGCCTAGAGCCGGGCTACTGCGCACTCCCGGATACGACGTGTGGCCACGGTTATCGCTGGCACGAGCGTGGCGTGCCCGATCCGTACGTCGGCGAATGCATCGGTATGCCGGTCGACACGGCCTCCTCGTCGTCCTCGGGCGGGGCCGCGTCTTTTTCGTCCTCGAGTGATGGGTCGCCTTCTTCGGGCGGGAGCACGTCGGACACGCTTTCGGGCAGCGACGGCAGCTCGTCGACCACGGGCAGCGAGTGCGGTGACTATCCCTGTCCGTGCACGCAATCGTTAGCGACCGGTTTCAATCACGTCTGCGTGGTTCGGACCGACCGCCGCGTGGTGTGCTGGGGGGACAATAGTCTCGGGCAACTGGGCCAGGGGTCCGGTGATGGGTCTGAGATGCACCCGCAGCTCGTGGTGATCCCGGGCGAAGTCCTGGCCGACGAGGTGTTTGCCAGCAACAATGGCACATGCGCTCGTGGCTCCGATGGCACGCTGTGGTGCTGGGGTTACAACAACCACAGGCAGATCACCACGCCGGGTGACTGGCCCGACGAGATGGAGCCGTACCGGCTGCCGGTCGACGGGGTCCACGGGGCTTTCGCACAAAGTGCAGAGCACACCTGCGTTGGGGATGCGATGATTGCGAGCGTGCGTTGCTTGGGATCGGGCAACAATCAGGAGTTGGGAGGTGGTGGCGACCAGCCCGTCGAGGTCGACCTGTCCAACCTCTCGGCGATGAACCCTGTCGCCCAACTCGCCGCGGGGGTCAACCATAGCTGTGCGCTCGCAGACGGGGAGGTGTGGTGCTGGGGGCGCGATAACTACGGCCAATTGGGCCAGGAACTGAGCAATGCGTCGACGGCCGAGCCCGTGCTGGTGCCTTTGTCTGGCGAGGCCGGCCTGCTGGTGGCCGGAAACAACCACAACTGCGTTGCGGTCGACGACGGCGCTACGGTGGAATGTTGGGGACGGGGGAATCAGGGGCAGATCGGCGATGGCGACAACTCCAACGACAGCCGGCAGATCCCCACCCCATTGGAACGGGCGTTGCCCGGTCGCGTAGCGATGATGAGCGCGCGTGGAGATACCACCTGTGCGCTCCTGGACGATGGCACCGTATGGTGCTGGGGTGGACGTGCAGGCCGCTGGTTGGGTACGGACGTCGACAATAACGTCAAGCTGGTGCAGCCTACGCCGGTCCAGATCATCGAAGAGCTGCCCGAGACGATCGTCGAAATCGCGCTGGGGCAGGCTCACTTGTGTGGGCGTGCCGAGTCGGGGCGGCTGTGGTGCTGGGGAGACAACAGCCATCGGGAGCTTGGACCCACGTCGACCGGTGAAGTGACGGTGGTGGTCGAGCTCGACGTGTGGTGTCCCCCGCAATGAGCGAGCCAACACTCTGCCGTAGCTGACCCCTGAGCGCGGCTCGGGTCAAGGGCGGCTTTGGTGCTGGGGGCGCAACACCTCGTGGCAGCTCGGACCCAACGAGCCTTCGAAGGGTATGAGATCGGTGGAGCTCGACGTCGAGTGCCCGGTGGAGTGAAGAGCACCCAGGGCGCGTAGCTTGCGCCCTCGTCGCTTGGTCGCTTGGTCGCTGGGTCGCATCAGCACCGGGTCGAAAAACCTGAGCCGAATTCCCAACCTGATCGACTGGTGGGCTGATGCCAGTCGCTTCGTCGAGTCGGTTGAGTCGTGCGGGGCAGCGGGCCGTGCTCATGTCCGGGGTGTTGCTGAGCCCCGCTGCGGTCGCGGGCTGTTACTCGGGGTTCGCACAGCCACCGTCGGGTCAGGTGGCCGAGGATGACGTTGGGGACGGGGCCGACGGCGGAGCCGAAGGCGACGAGGATCGGGAGCATACCGGGGCCCCCGGACGGCTTCGACGCTTGACCCGTATCGAGCTCGACAACGTCTTGCACGATCTATTCGGGACCTCGGGGGTCGCGATCTCGGGGGTCGCGATCGCGGGTCTCGAGCTCGATCCCCAGGTCGGGGCATTTTACAACGCCTACGAGGATCTGTGGGCCGACCGGGCGTTCTTGCAAAAGTACCTCGCGGTCATCGACCAGGTCGCCGAGCAGGCATCGCTCGACATCGCCGCGCTGTATCCCTGTGCGTGGGACCAAGACGGCCAGGTCCACGCTTGCGTGGAGGGCCTGCTCGAGGAGCTCGGGACCCGGATGTTCCGCCGCCCGATCACCGGTGAGGAGCTCGACCGCTACGCCGGCGCGTTCGCGTCGTCCCGCCAGGAGTACACCGTGGAGGAGAGCCTGAGCTCCATGCTCCAGGCGATGCTGCTGTCGCCCGCGTTCCTCTATCGGGACGAGACCTTGATCGGCCAGCAAGCGGATTCGTCGCTCGCGCAGTATCAGATGGCCTCGCAGCTGTCGTTCACCCTGTGGGCCACGATGCCCGACGAGCCGCTGCTCGCGGCGGCGGAGGCGGGAGCCCTCGCGACCCGCGAGCAGATCCTCGCCCAAGCCGAGCGGATGTTGCAGAGCCCTCGAGCGCGGGACGGGCTCGTCCAGTTCTTCGAGCAGCTATTCGATCACCCCAAGTACCGCTTGATCGACAAGGATCCTCAAGAGCATCCCGAGTTCGACCCCGAGCTGCTCGCGGCCATGCAGCAGGAGATGCGCGACTTCGTGGCCCACGTGGTCTTCGACGGCGAGGGCACCCTCGACGAGCTGCTGACGGCCCCGTACTCGCTGTTCGGCCCGCGCCTGGCGTCGATCTACGGGGTGACCGCCGACGATGCCTCGGTGCCGACGGCGCTGCCGGCCAGCGAGCGTGCGGGCCTGCTCACCCAGCCGGGCTTCCTCGCCTACTCGTCGCCCGTGTCGGGGACCAAGCCCGTCCATCGCGGCAACTTCGTGCTTGAGCGACTGCTGTGCATCGAGCTGGGGCCGCCGCCGGAGGACATGCTGATGCTGCCCGAGGACGTCGCGGACGCCGACGCGACCACGCGGGAGAAGTTCGAGCTGCACGTGGAGCGGGAGTCCTGCCGTGCGTGTCACCAGTACATCGATCCCATTGGCTTCGGGCTCGAGCAGTACGATGGTCTCGGCCGGTACCGGACCGAGGAGGACGGGCACCCGGTCGACGCCCAGGGGGATCTGCTCGGGGCCGGCTCGCAAGACGGATCCTTCGTGGGGGGTCGCGAGCTGGCCGAGCGGCTCGCAGCCAGCGAGGTCACGCACGGGTGCTTCGCGCGGCAGTACGCTCGTTATGTCCTCGGCCGGCGCGAGCTCGAAGACGATCTGCCCGAGATCGACCGGCTCGTGGAGCGCTTCGTAGACAGCGGGCGCGAGCTGAAGACTCTCACCCTCGGGCTCGTGGGGTCCGAGCTGTTTCTCGACCGTTTCAAGCCCTAGCACGAGATCCCGTCATGCCCATTCCCGTCATGCGTCGTCGTCGATTCCTGCTCAATGCCGGCCTGCTCGCGGTCGCGGCCCCCTTTGTGCACCGGCTCGACGCTCGGGGGGCTACCACCTCGCGGGCGCGGCTGCTCTTGGTGTTCCATGGCAACGGTCACCGTCGGGGCCAGTGGGCGTCCCGCAACACCGACGAGGACTTCGAGCTGCACCGGATCGCCGCGCCGCTTACGCCCTTTCGTGATCAGATGATCCTCTTCGATCGACTCCACCACGAGGTCATGCAGGCGTGCTCCTTCAGCACCACCAAGCACGGCCTCGGGTCGGGGATCGCGTTTACCGGGCGCCCAGTGGTCGGCAGCGGCTGGCCAAGCGGAGAGTCGGTCGATCAATTCGTCGCCGGGAGGCTCGGAGACCAGACGCCGCTGCGCTCGCTCCAGCTCGGCGCGGGGATCCACGACACCAACGTGTACGGGCGGATCTCGTTCGGTGCGGGCGGTGTGGCGCTGACCCCCGAGCAGGTGCCGGCCACCGCCTACGCCAACCTGTTTGCTCCGCTCTTGGGCGGCGAGGGGGGGGCCGCGGCCGAGGAGGCGCAGCGACGGCTGGCGCGTCGCCTGAGCGTGCTCGACCTGGTGGGGGAGGACGTCTGTGCGCTGCGGCAGGAGCTCGGCGCGCGGGACCGAGAGCGCCTCGAGGCCCACTGCGAGGGGATCCGCGAGATCGAGCGGGGGCTCAGCGGCTCGGTCGACGGGGCCTACTGCGAGCCGCTGTCCGATCTGGTCGCGGAGGACGGCAGCAACGCCAACTACGAGCGTTCACTGCGTGACCACATCGCGCTGACCCGGCTGGCCTTCGCCTGTGACTTGACCCGGGTCGCCACCCTCCAGCTGGGGCAGGCGCACGGCGGGCGGGTCCCCGAGCAGCTCGGGATCTCCGGGGGGCATCATCACCTCTCGCACTACGCGAGCAACGGCGAGCCGGGAGGCGACGAGCCGTACATCGCGATCAGCGAGTGGTACTCGGCGATGGTTGCCCACCTGCTCGGGGAGCTGCAGGCCGTGCCGGACGAGGACGGCACCTTGCTCGACAACACCGTCATCGCTTGGGGGAGCGATATTTCCGACGGTGAGGAGCACGGCGAGCACAACGTTCCTTGGGCCGTGTTCGGCGGCAGCAACCTCGGTGTTCGCGGCGGTCGCATGCTCGACGCGGGCGATCGCAACGTCAACGATCTGCTCGTGTCGCTGTGCAACGTGATGGGTTTGGACGACGTCGAGTCGTTTGGCGAGCCAGGGTATTGCAGCGGGCCAATTCCGCTGGGTTGAGGGGCCCGGCGGTGGAGGACGGCACGCCGCGGTAGGGTGCGGGGGCGGGGGTCGGCGCCAAGCGCCGGCCTCTCCTTTGTGCTGAAATCGACGGGCTCTCGGCTACCAAAATTGTTGAGTAATCCGATGATCGAAGTCGCTGGGCTCGTAACTTGGAGCGGCGGGAGAGCCTATGGATGACCAAACGAAAGCGCGCCGATGGCAACGCTGGGTGATAGCGGAACTGCTGAGCGTCGTCGTCGGCTGTGATCCGGGAGCGCAGAGCTCGAGCACGACGGACACGGCTACCTCTACGGGGGGGACGAGCGAGGCCGACGGAGATATGGAGCCGGGCCACTCCGGCCACTCCGGCCACTCCACCTCGAACGACGGCGCGGCGGGAGGCGAAGATGCGGGCCCGACCTCGGGCGGTGCTGACCCGGGGAGTGCCGATCGTGGAAGTGAGGGGGGAGCCGGAGAAAGCGGCTCGTCGGGAGATGAGGACGATCCTCCGATCGAGCAGGAAGGGCACCTATTGTGGCACGTCGACGCCGAGACTGGTGCCGCACAGGCTCCCGAGGAGCCCCGCGATGGGCTGACCCCGTATCTGTGTGTCATGCATGCCGAAGAGGCTATGTCGTTCGATCTGGTGGCGGGAGCCTATGGAGATTACGCTATACGGACCAAGGTGCGGGAGGACTGGCCGTGGGGGAACAACAACACGTGTCACCATAAAGTGCGCGCGTACTTCTTGAATCGGGAGCTCGTACACCTCGCCGAGGGTGAGCCGGTATGGATGGGGTGGGCGATCTATGTGCCCGAGGACTGGGCTCCGGGGGACAGCTCAATCGGTGCGGTCAATTATCACGGGCCCCCGGGTACGCCGCCTCAGTTCACTGTCAGCCTCAACGGGCACCAATGGAGGACTTCCTCTCGATTCGGCCTCTCTGCACAAACGTGGCCCATGGAGCCCGGCACATGGAACGAGTTCGTCGTGCACGCCGCGTTCGATAATGACGATGATGGCTTCGTCCAGCTATGGCACAAGCTCCGTGATGATACCGAGTGGACCCAGTACGTCGACTACCAGGGAACTACGGTGGAGAACGGCTCCGAGTTTCCTTTCCACACCAGGGTCGGGCTCATCGGGCCCAAAGACTGGCAGGACAGCGCGGACGAGCGCGAGCTGTTCTTCGACGAAGTTCGACTGGGTGACGAGATGTCGAGCTTCGATGAGGTTGTCCCGGGCAGTGGCTACCAGCTTCCTGGCTTCGATCAGTAGGGGACCCATCTCCAAAACGGGCCTGCGGGGGCCGGCGTCGAGCGCCGGCCCCCGCGACCGCGATCCCCCGAGCGAACGGCGCGGAGCTACGGGCAGATCGGGAGGTATTGCAGGTTGGAGACCTCGTTGGCTCCGGGGAAGGCCCCGAAGCTGTCGACCAACGGCATGCCGCCGTCGATGCCGATGCTGTAGAGGTTGATGCCGGTCGACAGCCACGCCCGCTGGGTGGTGGGGTCGTACTCGAGGCCGGTGGGCAGCCAGCTCAGCTCGCCGCTGAGAACCATGGGGTCGAGCTCGGCGACCAGCGTGGGATCGATCATGTCGTCGGCCCCCGGGGCGAACTCGGCCTCGGGAATGGCGTAGATGTTTTGATCGAGCCCGTTGGCGAACAAGAGCCGGTTCTCACGGCAGTCGAAGGCCATGCCGCACGAGTCGACCGGGATCGTGAGAGTCCTGGTGTCTGCGTCGATGATCAGACCGGTCACCGGGTCGAGGACAACGAGCTGGTTCATGTAGTTGATCCCGTAGAGGTTTCCATCAGGACCGAACTCGATGCCACAGATCAGATTGTCGAGCTCCTGCACTCCATCGTCATAGCTCCCCGCGGCAGGGGTGACCGTCGCCGTCAGGTCCATCCCGCACGTCATGAGGTCGTAGCTGATGGTGTAGAGCTGCTCCGAGCTGGTGTCATTGCCGATGATGTCGCCGTTGCCGCTGATGGTCGACGTCACGATGTTGACGGACGGGAGCCCCGTCAAGTCCAGCGTGGCCAGATCCTCGAACACCAGCGGGATTGCCGGCTCGATGGGAGGGGTATTCATGGTCACGATGGTGCGATCGGCATCCGGGGCGCCGAGGTAGGGCAAGAAGGCGGTCAGCGCCAGCGCTTCGGGATTCAGCGCGTTGTTGCCGTCGTAGCAGTCGGCGCCGGGGACGAACCCGCCCCCACCCCCTTCCGTCGGATCGGCCTCGCCCCAGCCGTCCCCGTCGATGTCTCGTCGGCACGCGTTGGACATGTCGAGCTCGTTGAAGGCGGCGCCGGGGAAGGTTTGTGCCTGGTTATCGTCACAGTCGGTGCCCGCGTCGATCCCAGGGCCGGGGTCTTCGTCGCCGTAGCCATCGCCGTCGTCGTCTCGCCGGCACAGGTCGGGCATGTCGGGCTCGTTGATGGCGGCGCCGGGGAAGGTGGTGGCGCTGCCGTCGTCGCAGTCGTCTGCGTTGGGGACGCGACCGTCCACCGGCTCGCTCGACAGGATGCAGTCGTCGGGGTCGCCGAAGTTGTCACCATCGGCGTCGAGGCACCACAGCGTGGGCTCATCGCCGCACGTGCCCCCGTCGCAGACCATCGAGAGGCAGTCGGCATTTTCGTTGCACATCTGGCCATTTTCACAGCCCGGGCAGGAGCCGCCGCAGTCGACGTCGGTCTCGTCGCCGTTGAGCACGCCGTCGCGGCAGCTGGGGCTCACGCAGACGCCGGCATCGCAGATCGTCGAGAGGCAGTCGGAGCCCTCGTTGCAGCTTTGGCCGTCCTCGCAGCCCGGGCAGGAGCCGCCGCAGTCGATGTCGGTCTCGTCGCCGTTGAGCACGCCGTCGCGGCAGCCCGCGGGCGGAGGGGTGCAGGTCAGGTCGTCGCCGCACTGCTCGGACAGGCAGTCGTCGTCGATGCTGCAGCCCTCGCCGTCGTCGCATCGGTCGGGGCAGGAGCCGCCGCAGTCGACGTCGGTCTCGTCACCATCCTGGATCCCGTTGCTGCAGCCCTCATCCGGACCGGTTTCGTCTCCCGCGGTGGCGGTAGATGGGCCGGTGGTGGTGGTGGGGGAGGGTGGGTCGTCGGTCGTGGACGGGTCGGCGCCGGCGGTGCTGTCGTCGCCGGTGGCCACGGGGCAGCCGGGCTGGGGATCCTGCGAGAGTCCATCGTCTACACAGGGATCGGCGCAACCGGCCGCCCAGAGCATCGTGAGCGCGCCGCTGGGGAGGATCCATCGTCGTTGTCGAATGGTCATGTCTTTGGTCCTTGGATTCTTGGATTCTTGGATTCTTGGATTCTTGGGGTCTTGGGGTCTTGGGCTCGTAGGCCGGTGCGGTGGATCAGCGGTGGATCAGCGGTGGATCAGCGGTGGATCAGCGGTCGATCCGGTGGAACTCGATCCGTCGGTTCTGGGCTCGGCCCTTCTTGGTGGCGTTGTCAGCGATAGGCTCGGTCTCGCCGGCCCCGCGGGTGCGGATCCGGGAGCCGTCGATTCCCCGGTCGGTGAGGTAGGCCTTGACCGCCTCGGCGCGCTCGCGGGAAAGCTCCAGGTTGGACGTATCGTCACCTTGGCTGTCGGTGTGTCCGGCGATCTCGATCCGCAGGTCGGGATACTGCTTGAGCACCGCCACCGCTCGGTCGAGCTTGGGCCGCGACTTGGCCTTGATGGTCGACTTGGCGGTGTCGAAGAAGATCCCCTCGATCACCCCGTCGAAGATCTGGGCCTCTGCGGGCACCTCGTCGGGGCAGCCGTCCTCGTCTTGGTAGTTGTTCTCCTTCTCGGGCTCGTCGGGGCAGCGGTCGTCGGGGTCGAGGATGCCGTCGCCGTCGGAGTCGGGGATCGGGCAGCCCTGGTAGGCAGCGACGCCCGGGGTGTCGGGGCAGCGGTCGTCGGGGTCGAGGATGCCGTCGCCGTCGGAGTCGGGGATCGGGC